>JAJFKJ010000051.1 GCA_021773275.1 Gammaproteobacteria bacterium | reverse complement strand
GCACCCGGTGCGACCCGGCATCGCAACGCGAGGCTGATTCTCGGGCTCGGCCCGGGCGGGCGGCACAGGGTGCCCCCCCTACCGTAAAATCATCTCGTGTCAGAGCCGCGCGCGTGAGCAAGCGGGCCATTGCAAGACTTTACGATAGGCCCGCTCCCTTACGGTCGCGGCTCTGAAGTCCAGATCATCTCAAGCATTTGGCTTTATGCAACAATGCCTTACAAAGAGGGCGAATTTAACGCGGGAACAGCTTCACGGTTTTGATTTTTTGCGCTTTCATAGCGATCACTTCCATCGGGTAGCCGTTGATTTTTAAGCCGACCTCTGTGGTCGGCATAAATTCGAGCGTTTCGATGATCAGCCCGCTTAAGGTTTTTGGACCATCGGTAGGCAAATCCCAATGCATGCTGCGATTGAGTTCACGGATATTGGCACCGCCATCAACAAGAAAGGTGCCATCTTCTTGCGGGTGTACATCCGGAATGGTGGCTGCCATGTCGGTTGTAAACTCACCGACAATCTCTTCAAGTATATCTTCTAAAGTTGCTAGGCCTTGAATATCGCCATATTCATCCACCACCATGCCTATACGCACTTTTTTATTTTGAAAATTGAGCAGCTGTGTGGTGAGCGGTGTTTCTTCGGGTACAAAATAAACTTCATTGGCATGTTCACGCAGCATCGCTTTACAAGCAGCTTCGTCATTCATGATATCGTCACTTAAAAAGTTAACCACATCGCGCACATGAATAATACCAATAATATTTTCAATGGCTTCGCTGTAAACTGGCAAACGCGTATGTTGTGCGTGTCGCAATTGTTCTAAAATATCATCCCAGTCTTCACTAATATCAATACCGCAAATTTCATTACGTGGCACCATGATGTCATTAACGGTCATTTCTTTCAGGTCTAAAATGCGCAGCAACATGCGTTTATGCCGAGAAGGAATACGACCGCTCGCCTCTGCTACAACGGTGCGCAATTCATCAGAAGTAAAATGATCTGTGGTGCTGGTGGGTTTTTTAATGCGCAATAGTTTAAGTAAAAGATTTGAAACGCTGTTAACCAACAAAACGATTGGGTACAAAATAATTAATAAACCATACAAGGGCCAGGAAATTATCGGGGCAATGCGATTTGCTTTAATGGCAGCAATGGTTTTCGGTGCTGCTTCACCAAAAATCAAAATAACCAAGGTTAATAAAACAGGTGCAATAATTAAGCCAACTTCGCCCCACAACCGCAAAGCGATAATTGTTGCCAAACTGGACGCTATGATATTCGCAAAGGTATTACCAATTAAAATCGTGCCCAGTAATTTATCGGGGTGTTTTAATAGTTTTTCAGTCATTCGGGCACTTCTGCTGCCTTCTTTAGCTTGGTGGCGCAAACGATAGCGATTGACTGCCATCATCGCTGTTTCGGAACCTGAGAAGCAGGCTGAGGCTACAATCAACAATACCAAAATAGTAAACAGCACTGTCAAAGAAACTTCGGCGGTCATAGTATGCGGGTTCCAAAATATGCCAAGCTCAGACCCACCCAGGCCAAAATAGTCCAGAGCACGCCTAAGCGTAATTTTAAGCCAAATTTATAGTGCGCGATAATCAGCGCTAAATAAATACCCCAAGCAAAAATACTCAAGCCACTTTTACTTAAGTATAGTTGGCCGCCCTGCTCTACAAAAATAAATCCTAGGCCCACCGCAACGGTGAACACGCTAAAGCCTAACAACAAGGTGCGGAACATCAGTTGTTGCATCGCTTCTAATGGCGGCATAGCATCGAGCCATTGCTGACCGGGGTTTTTGCTTAAACATTGCAACTGCAGCGCGACAACGCAGGCTTGTAAACTAGCCACACCAAAGGTTGCATAGGCCAATAAAGCAAAGACGATATGCCAAAGTTCTGTCGGTGAATCAACCAGCGGTATCACCGTTTGGCCACCATAAAACTTGAGCAAGGCTATCGAGATCAAATTGATGGGAATAACAATAAGTAGGCTGTTTTCCATGCGGGTACGCAAACAAGACATCAAGGTCAGGATCACCCACAGCCAAGTGATAAAATTAATCAGGTTGAAGACATCGAGGTTCTGCCCGGCAGTGGTATCAATCCAGATGTGCAGCTGCCACATTTGCAGCAAGGCAGCGACCAGGGTGAAGATTAAGCTAGTATGGCGTAATTTTGCGCTGGGCGTGCGCAGGTATTGCAGTTGCGCAGCAAACGCGAGGGTGTATAAAATGATGCAAATAATCAGTGCCATTTTTTGAGTTTAACACAGAATCTAAAAACTTAAGATTTAATTAGCTTGGAACCTTAATGGCAAAGTTGTAGAGTTGTATTTTTGAGTAATTAGGTAAAAACGATGTTTGTGTCTAAAAACATGGTACTGAAGCAATGGAGTAAAGATGGGCTTGCCAAAAGCCTAGAGGAGCAGGACGGCGATCTCGCTAACCGAGCACCTTTGAGCCCTAGCTGGGTGCCAAAAGGCTGGGATGGCTCGGCTGCCAACCCTCGTCAAAGACCGCTAAAAACGGTATACTGGGACCGCAGCGGTGGAACTACCGGAATTACATTTGAAAAAGAGGTCGTCAATGTTCAAACAGCTCTCGGAGCGTCTAAACCAAACGGTCAAAAAGCTCTCTGGCCAGGCTGCACTTAGCGAAGATAATATCAAAGACAGCTTACGGGAAGTGCGCATGGCACTGCTCGAGGCTGATGTTGCCTTACCCGTAGTTAAAGAATTTATCGAGCATGTACGCGAACAGGCCCTGGGTGAAGCAGTACAAAAGAGTTTATCCCCTGGCCAAGCACTGATTAAAATCGTTAACGATGAACTCACTCAAATGATGGGGGAGCATAACGATGCCCTCAATCTTAGCTGCCAACCACCGGCGGTGATTTTAATGCTGGGCTTGCAAGGTTCGGGTAAAACCACCACCACTGCAAAACTGGCTCGCAAACTGATGCATGAGCAGAACAAAAAGGTCATGCTAGCATCGCTGGATGTTTATCGCCCCGCTGCTATCGAACAGCTGAAAACCCTATCGGGACAGATCGATGCGCAATGGTTCCCGAGTGAAGGCAGCGAGAAACCGTTGGCTATCGCCAAGGCTGCCATCGATGCCGCAAAACGCCAAGGGCAAGATGTCGTTATCCTCGATACCGCAGGTCGTTTGCATGTCGATGATGAAATGATGCATGAACTGCAAGCCGTACATAATGCTGCCGAGCCTATCGAATCATTGCTTGTGGTAGATAGCATGACCGGCCAAGATGCCGTCAATGTGGCAAAATCGTTTAGCGAACTGATCCCTGTTACCGGTATTATCCTCACCAAAACAGACGGCGACAGCCGTGGTGGTGCCGCGCTTTCCATTCGCAAAGTCACGAGTAAACCGATCAAATTTATGGGTATCGGTGAAAAAGTCGATGCCCTGGAAGCCTTCCACCCTGACCGTGTTGCTTCACGCATTCTCGGTATGGGCGATGTACTTACTCTCATCGAGGACGCTGAAAGTAAGCTTGATAAAACAAAAGCTGAGAAAGCAGCGAAGAAAATGCAGAAAGGTAAATTCGACCTGTCTGACTTCCGCGACCAAATTCAACAAATGAACAAGCTCGGCGGCCTGCAAGGCATCATGAGCAAACTGCCCGGTGCAGGGCAAATGCCAATGGGTGGCATGGATGATACGATGTTTACAAAATATGAGGCTATAATTAACTCGATGACGCCGCAAGAACGCCGCTATCCGGATATTATTAAAGGCTCTAGAAAGCGCCGCATTGCAGCCGGCTCAGGGAATGAAGTTCCCGAAGTGAACCGCCTGTTAAAGCAGTTTACACAAATGCAGAAAATGATGAAAAAGTTTTCAAAAAAAGGCAACATGCAAAAAATGATGCGACAGATGCAAGGGCAATTACCACCAGGATTTCCACAAGGATGATCAACATGCTAAAACTTATACGTAATATTTTTATACTTTCCTTTATCAGCAGCACGGCTTTTGCCTTTGAACCACTTGTCCTTGCTGAGGCAAGTAATGTGCAAGCACATGCACCTATTGAAAACACGATCATCAACAACGAGGATTCACCTGTAAGCATAGACGCACCTGTAGCTACGCCTACACCTGCTCCCAACGCAACAGACTCCAACTTGATCGAATTTAATATCATCGACAACGGTACGGTTAGTGGTGCAAAACAAGACACCGCCATGTTGCACACATTTACTGACCAAGAAAACTGGGAAATTTTTTGGAAAAAACACATGGCAGTAGTGCCGGCACCCGCTGCACCTGCTGTAGACTTTCAAGATCAACAAGTATTCGCCATCGTGGATAGCGACCAACCTAATAGTGGTTACTATATCCGCCTGGAACGCATCGAAAAACAAAACAATGAACTTTGGGTTTATGCAACACGCGAACAACCAGGCACGGGCTGCATGAGCCTGGGCATGATAGCCCAACCTTATGTGATCGTCACTATCGACAAAACAGACTTACCTGCCAAGCTGCTATTATCGACCCATACTTACGATTGCTAAAACTTACAAAAATTTAACAAATACTAGACTTTGCTGGGTATCGTTAGACGTTGAAATGCGTAAAATTAAAGCTCTATATATTACCTTGACGTAATATTACTTTTATGTAATAATAAAAAGGAGCAGCAGATGTGGGAGGTTGAATACACCGATGAGTTTGGCGAATGGTGGAACACTTTAACGCAAATTGAGCAAATTAAAGTAGATGTATATGTAAGGCTACTAGAAAAATTGGGGCCGGGTTTACACCACCCTTATTCTTCTGGCATCAATGGTTCAAGGCACTCACATATACGTGAACTGCGAATTCCTATTAAAGGAAAACCATACAGAGTGCTATATGCATTTGACCCATTAAGAACTGCTATCTTGCTGATTGGTGGTAATAAATCTGGAAGTAAAACGTGGTATAACAAACATATAGCCATTGCAGAAAAACTCTATGACGATCACCTTGCGGCATTAACACTCGAAGGAGCACTAAATGAAACACAATAAGTTTGAAAAATTAAGGGGAAAAATGCCAAAAGAGGCACAGAACCTCGCAGAAATTGGCGCCGAAAGCATTCTTGCCAATATGAACTTATCTGAATTACGACAAGCACGAGAATTGAATCAAGAAATTGTTGCTAAAATGATGGATACAAAACAGGCCAACATTTCCCGCATTGAAAGGCGTGAAGATATGCATATATCTACGCTACGCGAATATATTAGTGCAATAGGCGGAGACCTCGAGATCTTTGCCCGGTTTCCTGAGGGAACCATACACATCACACAATTTGATTAAGCCTAAGTTATACGGTAATATCATTTTATTATGACACTCTCCACCTCAGAACTGCAACGTTATGCACGGCACTTAAACCTGCCTGAGGTTGGTCTTGCTGGCCAAGAAAAAATCAAACAAGCCAAAGTGTTATGCATCGGTGCTGGTGGTTTAGGCTCTCCGGCGATTACCTATTTAACAGCGGCTGGCATCGGCGAGCTGGGTATTATCGACAACGATGTTGTCGAAACATCGAATTTACAACGGCAAACAATACATAACCATGCTGCAATTGGCCAAGCAAAAGTATTGTCTGCAGCACGCTGGGTGAAAGCAAATAATCCGAATGTAAATATCACCACTTATCAGCAGCGCTTAACTGCTGACAATGCGCTGAATATTATCCCTTACTACGACATCATTATCGATGGTACCGATAACTTCAGCAGCCGTTATCTCATTAACGATGCCTGTTTTTTTGCAGGCAAACCAAACATTCAAGCCAGCATTTACCGCTTCGAAGGCCAATTGAGTGTTTTTGCTGCTAGCGATGGCCCTTGCTACCGTTGTTTATTCCCAGAAATACCAAGCGCTGATGCAATGCCCAGCTGTGCCGAAGGTGGTGTACTTGGTGTGTTGCCAGGTTTGCTCGGCGTGATGCAAGCAACAGAGGCATTAAAACTAATTGTTGGCTGCGGTGAACCGTTAATTAATCGTATGCTCACGGTTAACACATTGAACATGGCTTTTAAAACTCTAATCACCCGTAAAAATCCGCTGTGTAATTTGTGCGGCGATAACCCCACCATCACAATACTGGAGGAAATAATGCAAAATTGTGAGAACACACTTTCCGAACATAATATCGACGTTGCAACGCTGCGTACGAGCCTTGCGAACAATCCGAAACTCAATATAATTGATGTGCGTGAACCTTTTGAGCTGCTTGAAACGGGCCAAATTGGTGAAGCGATTAATATTCCGCTAAACACGCTGCCTGAAAGTCTTGATAAAATAAATAAAGATGAATATTACATTGTGTATTGCCGCAGTGGTGGCCGCAGTGGGCGCGCTGTCGAGTTTTTACGTGCAGAAGGTTACCATTGTAAAAATTTAAGCGGCGGGATGATTGCCTGGAGCGCGTAAGTTTGGCAAAATGTACGTCACCAGTACAATAATATTTATGCTTGCAACAACCAGCAGTAAACTGCTCAAGGGTATTTGGTTGTCATCGGGTAACATCGCTACAATGAATGTCAGTATGCCCGCACCCACCGCTATAACGGCACCCATACAAGCACTGGCTGTTGCAGCCACGCGTGGGAATGGGGTGAGCATATTTGCCATGGCGCCTGGGTTAAATAAACCTGAGCCCATGGTGAAAAAGGCCATCGGTGCAACAATCGTAAGCACCGAGATATGCCCCGATAAAGCTATTAAAAACATAATAAGTGCTGATAACAATGATAGCAATAAACCTAGCAACATTAATATATTAATGCCTATCCGCTCAACCAAGCGGTTACTCAAGAAAGTGCCTGCCGCATAGCCCAGCGCTACAAACAAAACCATTTGCCCACTTTGTGCGGGGTTTAAACCCAAGTGGTTTTGCAACAAAAATGGTGCGACGGTTTGGTAGGCCATGAAACTGCCGAAGTTAATCATAATGCCAGCGCCGTGTGATATAAACAAAGGGTACGTCAGAATGTATTTATAGTCCTTGAGGGTTTGTTTTATAAAATGCTGTTTTTTATTTCGCTCTAACAATGTCTCGGGTAGAAAAATATAAAAAACCAGAAACAAAACACTCGTATACCCCAGCAATAAAATAAAATTTGATTCCCAACCAAATAGCACATGCATATACCCGCCTATCGCCGGGGCTATCGCAGGTGACAAAGCCATCGCCAAGCTAATATAGGCTGTCGCTTTAGCAAGCTTTACACCCGTGAACATATCGCGGGTAATGGCTCTGGCAACGACTGCACCGCAACCAATCCCAACACCTTGCATGGCTCGCGCTAATAACAAGGTCACAACATCCCCAGCCATTGCGCAAAAAATGGTAGCGACAATATAGATGCTCATACCGACCAACAGCAAGGTGCGGCGACCAAAATGATCGGACAAAGGCCCATAGAAAAGCTGTGAAATCCCAAAGGTTGCGAGGTACACAGTCAAACTTAGCTGCATGATATTGCCGCTAGAGCCAAATAGCAGCGTCATATCTGGTAATGATGGTAAATAGATATCCGTTGTAATTTGGCCAATCGTTATTATTAATACAACAAACAAAGTTATTGGGCCTGGGGAAAGTGTTTTTCTCATTTAAGCATTATAACCCAGTTTGCTGCTATAATTTCTGTATATAAGCTGTCTTCACTTTGGGAACCTCATGAAAAGTAAAAATATTTTTGCATTATTGATCGTCATCGTCGTTGCTGGCCTGACCGGTTATTTGGGCGACAAGCTCTCCAGCCCACTTTACGACCATAAAATCTTTGGCCGCACTGAAATGGGCATCGTTACTGATCAGCAGGTTGAGCTGAAAGTACGCATGGATACCGGTGCACAAACAGCAAGCCTCAGCGCGCACGATATTGAAGTATTTAATAAGGGCGCACAATCATGGGTACGCTTTATCATCGAGCCCGCACGCACTGACGGCAAGATTCACCAACTTGAGCGCCCTTTAAAACGTACAGCACGTATTCGTAAACGTTCTGCAGATGTCATTTGTGAACCGGAAGAATCTGCTGATGACTGCCATCTTTTTGAATCCCGGCCTGTTGTTGAGCTTGAAGTTTGCTTAGGCAGCCAAACCAAGCTTATTGAAGTTACCCTGGCTGATCGCTCAAGCTTTAGCTACCCCATGCTACTAGGCCGCACAGCGATGGAACAGTTTGGCGTGCTGATCGACCCCACGCTTGTGTATACCACCAAGCCTAAATGCGATACTGTGACGGAATAATAATAATGCACTACAAAACGCACCTGGCCATTTTAACATTTATCTTAACCGGCATCGCGCTCTGGATGTTTATATACAAAGTGATGTTTTTAAGCCTGCCCCTTTTTCCCTTCGGCAGCAGCACCGTATGGACAGTCGAAGCGCGGGTAAACTTTATTGCTGACGGGCAACCGGTAAAAGCTTCTTTTTCCATTCCACCGAATCAAGCTGGTTTTGCACGCATTAATCAAGATTTCGTGTCACGCAACTATGGCTCCAGTGTTGCTAGTAGCGGCGACAACCGCGTTGCAACCATGACGATCCGTCGTGCTAGCGATATTCAATCACTGTACTATCGTGCACAACTTTACGTAGACCCAGAGCATCTAGCGCCAAGCTTATCTACGCAAATCAACACCAACCGCGCCGATTACGAAGGCGCAAAACTTACTGCTGCAGAGACTTTAATCAGCAATGTACGTGAAAGCTCTGCCGACAGCCTGACTTTCGCGATAGAAATTATTAAAACACTGCTAGATACCAACGACGGCAACGCTGCCGTATTGCTTGATCGCAACTACTCAACAGAGAATATTGCAAAAACAGCTGTAAATTTATTACTAGGACCCAACAAGGCGTTTGGCCCCAATATCACTGCGCGCCTGGTTTATGGTTTTCAGCTAACCGACGATGTTCAATCGCGTCGCAATATTCCGCTCAGCATTTATTTAGCCATTCGCGACTCTTCCAATAACACCTGGAACTACCTCAACCCGGAAACTGCTACGCAAGGCCTACCCCAAGATTTTCTTATCTGGCAATACGGTGACCGACCGCTACTTTCTGTTGAAGGTGGCAACAATGCCAATATTACTTTCTCATTTACGCAACGCTTACAAAACACTTTAGATATTGCTCAAGAAGCCGCCATTCAAAAGAAATCACCGTTGATGACCTACTCACTGTTTAACTTGCCGCTGCCAACACAAATTGTCTACCAAATTTTAATCATGATTCCTTTAGGTGCTTTGGTAATTTTGTTACTGCGCAGCTTTATCGGTTTAAAAACTTTCGGAACATTTATGCCGGTATTGATAGCCCTATCGTTCCGCGAAACTAATTTATTAGCCGGCTTAGTGATGTTCACTGTGATCGTTTGCTTAGGTCTAAGCGTACGTTTTTACCTCGACAAACTAAAACTGCTGATGATACCACGTCTATCTGCCGTGCTCTCCAGCGTGGTAGTGATCATGATCTTAATCAGTATTTTCAGCTATCATTTAGGGTTCTCGCACGGTTTATCGATTGCATTATTCCCGATGGTGATTATCACCATGACCATTGAGCGGATGTCGATCGTTTGGGAAGAACGCAGCGCATGGGAAGCCATTCAACAAGCCATCGGTAGTATGGTCGCTGCAGTCATTGCTTACCTAGTGATGAGCAACACTTATGCTGAACATATGTTGTTTGTGTTCCCAGAACTTATTTTTGTTTTGGTATCGATTATGTTATGGCTAGGGCATTACCATGGTTATCGTTTAACAGAACTGTACCGTTTCAAAGATTTGATAAAAGATAAATAATATGTTGATCAATCCTTTTAAAATAGCGAAGCAACTGCGCGAATTTGGCGTACTGGGTATGAACCAGCGTAATGCTGAGTTTATTCAAATGTACAATCCGCGTAAGTTTTATCAACGTGTGGACAATAAATTGATCAGCAAACGATTAGCGATTGCTGCCGATATTGCAGTACCTGAACTTTACCATACTGTTGAAATCGAACATCAAGTACCCAAGCTGCGCAAAATTTTAAACAACTACGACAGCTTTGTGGTAAAACCTGCACAAGGTTGCGGTGGCGACGGTATCATCGTGATTGTTGGCCGGCGTGGTGAACATTACTTGCGCGCAGATGGCACTATTTTAACGCAGTCGGAACTTAATTTTCATGTCTCGAATATTCTAAGCGGCATGTACAGTCTTGGCGGCCACCCCGATCATGCGATGTTTGAATACCGCGTTGAATTTGACCCTATTTTTAAAGATATCAGCTACCAAGGTGTACCTGATATTCGCGTGATTGTATTCCAAGGTTACCCGGTGATGGCCATGGCGCGCCTGCCGACCCGGCAATCACAAGGTAAAGCGAACTTGCACCAAGGTGCTGTCGGTGTTGGCATTGATCTGAAAACAGGCATCACGCACACGGGCGTACAGCACGATGAAATCGTGCATATTCACCCTGATACCGCCAACCCCATTGCTGGCGTGCAGATACCGAACTGGGATAACTTGCTGCGCTTTTGTGCTAGCTGCTATGACCTGACAGAGCTAGGCTACCTAGGTGTCGATGTGGTGCTCGATGAGCATAAAGGCCCTCTGATGCTAGAATTGAACGCCCGCCCTGGCCTGGCCATCCAGATTGCCAATCAGCAGGGGCTGCTGACGCGTTTAGAGAAGGTTAAAACACAGCTGGATAGCAAGCGCAACGCCAGCGAACGCTGCGCCTATGTGCTTGAATTATAATAGATTAGTCAACCTTAAGCTAAGCTTATGATTTATATGAAAATCCCCGCCATTTGAAGGGTTGTAGTTACGCGCCTCACCTGTTATAGTAATATCTTGGGCAAGTCATTAGGGCAAATAAATGGGCGGTAATACAACAAAAGTTAGCGATTGGTTTGATGGGCTAGTAGACTCTGGTGAGCTCTCGGCTGTGCAACAACTTGTTGTTGTTGATGTTGATGATACTCCCAGCGGACTCGACGAAGACAGGCCTGCCAGTGTTGACATTTCGCAGGTAACAGTGGAAATAGAAGCTCATACCTATAGCGCAGGTACGGGCGATAACGAATTATCTTATATCCAACACCGGGGTATTGAAAGCCGCGATAACCTAGTCATCTTAACTAAACCATTAAAAGCTGATGACATCGTGAACAAGCTTTTTAATGCAAAGTTTTTAGCAAACCACCGCATACAAACCCTACTGAGTGTCCGTCTCGCTGAGGCCAACAAGGAAAGCAAGGCAGAATTTAATTTTGGTGTTGCGATCATCCCTATCCAGCACCCCAAAGACGATACTCAACTTGTCGGGTATATACATTGCATTTACAGTCCCAAAAGCAAGCTGGAAACAACGATTTTTTACAACGATGAAAGTGCTGTAAAAAAACTTTTGGCAATAACGACTTCTCAGAGCAAAATTACGCACAATACTCAAGAAGTCCAGAATACTATAACGCAAACCTATAATCGGGAAGTTGGATTCGAGTACGAAACCCAACGCTTTAATAAGAGCTTCCTCAGTGATACAGTCCGCTTCAGTGCGCCGAGGAAATCATGGGGCATGCCATCTCCTAGGGTTATACTTGGTCTCACCCTGCTAAGCGGTCTAATATTTATCACTTGCCTGCATGTGCTTCTTGATGATTTAGACCTGTTCTTAACAGACTGGTTAGTCGATTTAGAGTTGCCTGATGGCTGCGACGAGCTTGGTGAAGCCGATAACATGGAACCTCCCTTTGATGATGATTGCACAGGAAGCCTAAGAAGCGCAGACGAAAATTGCTTTATAGCGGGTGCGGTTGTAACTGGCACAGCTACTGCTGCAGGCACGGGTGCAACGCTTTATACAGCTTATCAAAATAAAGCTAAACCTGAGCGTTCTGACAGTTTTGATGATATACCAACATCCAATGCAAAGAATGCAACCCGTATTCATTCGTGATAATATTGCCCCCCAATACCTTAGACATTAAGCTAAAAATTGTGTAAAATAGCGGGTTCTAAAGGAGATATCCATGGTAAAAATTAGATTAGCCCGCGGGGGCAAGAAAAAAACGCCGTTTTATCATATAGTTGCTGCTGATGAGCGTCGTGCTCGTGATGGCCGTTATATTGAGCGTTTAGGCTTTTTCAACCCAGTGGCCAAAGGCCAAGCTGAGCGTTTACGCCTAAACATCGAACGTGTTGAATATTGGTTAGGTACTGGCGCCCAGGCATCTGAGCGTGTACAGACTTTAATCAAAGAACATAGCAATGGTGGAAAGCCTGCTGCTAAAGCTAAACCTGCTGCTAAGGCAAAAGCTGAAGCTAAGCCTGCTGCTGAAGCTGAGTAGACTCTGATGGCAGCACGTGATGTTGTGATTGGCAAGGTCACGGGCGTGCATGGGGTGCAGGGCTGGCTGAAGGTCATGCCTTACACCGAAAAGCCTGAAGCTGCTGCTGGCTACCAGCCCTGGCACATTGCTGGGCAAACGGTAACAGTGAAGCAGCATCGGGTGAACGGCAAAGGCTTATTGGTTAAGCTTGAAGGTCTGGACGACCGCGACGTAGCAAAAACCTACGTTGGGCAGCAGATAAGCGTTGTAAAAGACGCCTTGCCTAAGCTTGAAAATGAATTTTACTGGTCAGACCTGATAGGTTTGCAAGTAGTGAGCACGCAGGGTAGAACATTGGGCACAGTCATCTCAATGTTGGAAACCGGGGTTCACGATGTGGTGGTGGTGAAGGGTCAGCATGAATTTGCGCTGCCCTATCGTTTCGGCGAAGTCATTACTGCGATTGATTTAGAAAAAGGCACCATGACGGTGGATTGGGATGATGAAATTTAGCATTATCACACTCTTTCCGAAAATGTTTGCCGCACTGACTGAGTTTGGTATTACTGGCCGCGCAATAACAGCGGGTCAGGCCGAAGTGGTTTTTCACAATCCACGTGATTATGCAGACAATAAGCATAACAACGTCGATGACAAACCCTACGGTGGTGGCCCAGGCATGGTAATGCAAGTGGCCCCTTTGCGCGCAGCTATTAAAGCTGCAAAGCAAGAAACGGCAGATGCCCCGGTGATTTATTTATCACCACAGGGTAAGCCCTTAACCCAGGCCAAAGCAGCCGAGTTAAGTGAACTGCCAGCAATGATTTTATTAGCTGGGCGTTACGAAGGTATCGACCAGCGCATCATTGACCGAGACGTAGATGAATGCATTTCGATCGGTGATTATGTGTTGTCGGGTGGCGAGTTGCCCGCGATGACACTGATGGACGCAGTGATGCGTTTGTTGCCAGGTGTATTGGGTGATGCAAAGTCTGCTGAAGTTGAGTCTTTTCAGCAAGGCCTATTAGACCATCCGCATTACACGCGGCCAGAAGAGATTGATGGGCAGCGGGTGCCGGACGTTTTATTAAACGGCAACCATGCAGAAGTAGAAAAATGGCGTAAAGCACAACGTGTCGAACAAACACAAAAGCTCCGCCCCGATTTACTAAAAGATTGAAGAAAGATTTAAATTAGGAGAGAGAATATGAACATCATCGAGTCAATTGAAAAAGCACAATTGCGCACCGATATTCCGCAGTTTTCAGCGGGCGATACCGTGACTGTGCAAGTACGCATCATTGAAGGCACAAGCGAACGCTTGCAGGCGTTTAAAGGCGTTGTGATTGCTGTACGCAACCGCGGCTTAAACTCTGCGTTCACTGTACGTAAAATTTCACACGGTGAAGGTGTTGAACGTGTTTTTCAAACACACAGCCCCATGATCAAAAGTGTAACGGTAGATCGCCTGGGTGACGTTCGTCGCTCGAAGATTTACCATATTCGTGAGCTTACGGGTAAAGCGGCACGTATTAAAGAAAAGCTTATTCGCAAATCAGGTCTTGAAGAAGCCGTTAATATGGAAGAGCCAAAAAAGCTAGAACTTGAAGACGTGGTCACTGAAGAAGCTGTTGAAGCAGTCGAAGCTGCTCCTGAAGTTAAAGCTGAAACAAAAGCTAAAGCTAAAGATAAGAAAGAAGATTAAGAAATCTATAAGCGGGGAACAAAATCCCCGATAATGTTGCAGCTACGCTGCGCTGGGTCGAACAGGGTTCGACCCCTACATGCATAACTGCCCCCTTTGCAAAGGGGGCGAGCATTGGTTGACCCCATGGATATCTATACCCACAATACACCTTTTGGACCGCTGCAAATCAGCATGCAAGAAAGTGTGATTCACCGCATTCAGCTGCCAGGCAATTATAAAAAACAGCAAGCTTCAGCTGCGCCGAAACCAATTCAAAAACAACTCGATGCCTATTTTGCTGACTCAAGCTTTGTTTTTGAACTACCCTTATATAAACAAGGCACGGATTTTCAGCAACGCGTTTGGCGCGAGCTGCGGAAAATTCCTTTAGGCAAAGCTGTTACCTACAAGCATCTGGCTGAAAAACTGGGCTCGCATCCAAGGGCCATTGGCCAGGCATGCAAGGCAAACCCTTTTCCTATCGTTGTGCCCTGCCATCGTGTTGTGGCCATGAACGACCTGGGTGGTTTTGCAGGAAAAACCTGGGGCAAATTATTTAATATAAAATTAGGCTTATTGCAGCATGAAGGATATTCCCCAGCTTGATGAATTTCTCAATCGCCTTTGGTTAGAAGAAGGCAAAAGCGAACATACACGCCAAGCGTATCAACGTGATATTAAACAAACTGCTGCCTGGCTACACAGTAAAAACATAACCACTCTAAATTGCCAGCAAACCGATTTGCAAAGTTATTTGGCATCACGCTTGCAACAAGGCATCAGCTCACGCAGTATTGCCCGCAGCTTGTCATCGCTACGAAAATATTTCCAATTTTTATTACGGGGAAATCACCGCAACAATGACCCAACGCAAGATATCGCCAGCCCCACATTGGGCAAGCCTTTGCCGCACGCTTTAAGCGAACACGAAGTCAATACCCTATTAAAAGCGCCTGATATTAGCACGCTCATAGGCCTGCGTGATCGCACCATGATCGAGCTGCTGTACGCCTGCGGTTTGCGCATCAGTGAATTGATTAGTTTAGAACTGAATCAAATTAATTTAAAACAAGGCGTTATTCGCATTTTAGGGAAAGGCCAAAAAGAACGTTTAGTCCCGATGGGTGAACATGCTTCAAACTGGGTGCAACGTTATATTAAAGATGCGCAAACAAGTTTTGCTGGCAATCAGCATGATTGCCTGTTCCCAGGTCGTAATGGCAAAGTACTTAGCCGGCAAGCATTTTGGTATCGCATCAAACATTATGCGCAAATTGCAGGCATCAAATCCCATTTATCCCCACATACCCTGCGCCACGCTTTTGCTACACACCTGCTCAACAATGGTGCCGATTTACGCGTGGTACAGATGTTACTGGGGCACAGCAGCCTTTCAACCACACAAATATACACTCATATTGCCAAAGAGCGCCTGAAACAATTACATGCTGAGCATCACCCGAGGGGGTAAGTAGATTATTGTAAGTATAAAATTCTCCCGCTCGCTACGCTCACTGCCCCCTTTAAAAGGGCATTCCTTTTCGACCCGTATATTATGCTAAAATGTACAGTATATTTCATTATTTTGGGTGTTTACTATGTTACGTAGATTATTAATTATCTCACTTTCCTTGTTCACGATAAGTGCCTTGGCTGATGCTGAGAAAAATATTCGGGCACAAATGAACTCACTGATGCCCGAGGTGAGTATCGACTCAATTGAAGCGACCCCTATTCCAGGTTTATACCAAGTAGCCAGTGGTAGCAATGTGATCTATATTACCGCCGACGCAAAGTATGTTATCCAAGGTGATTTATATGCCATTGAAAATAATCAGCTCACTAATATCACCGATGCGCAACGCCAAGTGGCCACGAAAAAAATTATCGACAACGTCGACCCCGCAACCATGATTATTTACCCCGCAGAAAATGAAAAGACTTACGTAACAGTCATCACTGATATTGATTGCACGTACTGCAGAGCCCTGCACAAAGAAGTGCCGCAATTAAACGCGGCAGGTATCACTGTGCGTTATATGGCTTTCCCGCGCACACCACCGGGTACCGAGTCTTATGACAAAATGATTTCGGTGTGGTGCAGCCCTGATAAAAAATGGGCGCTTTCTGATGCGAAAAAAGGAAACAAGCCAACACCACTTAAGTGCGACCACCCCATTGATGCGCATGTTGAAATAGTTCGCGAATTAGGCTTAAACGTTACGCCCGTTATTATCTTTGCTAACGGACGTGTCGTTCCGGGTTACCTACCAGCGCAGCAGTTAATTGAAGCCGTCGCAGCCTACGGTTAGTTTAATCAAGCCAAGACAGTAGAGTTGTCATAGACTCTAAAATTTGTATTGGAAACCACCGGTAGCTTGCCCAATACCCGCTATAAGGTAAAAAGCACCTTGGTATTGCAGAGTAAAGTCTAGGTTTTCAGTAATCGCGTAATTTGCACCGATACCTGTGAACGGTAATATAATCATGTACGATTCATCGTCGCCTGACGTTTCATTTTCAGTCCAAACTGGCGCCATCAAACCTACTTTTGCATAAATGCTAAAACGTTCACCTAAAGGTTTAGTAAAACGTGTTGTAAAATAGGGAATATAAAGTGCTTCAACCTCATCATTTTCATCAACAGCTATATGACTATACAAGAAGCCGCCTTCCAGACCAAATGTTGGTTTAAGCATTTTACCGAATGCGACACCCATCGCAAAACCACAAGCTGAATTAAGCTGTTCATTACTACCTGATGAAATAAATAACAAATAAGCAAAGTTGGTACCGGCATTGGCTTCGATATAATAACCCGTATGCTCGTTAAATGCTTTCGTAGCAGGTTCAGAAGAGTCATAGTTGGTCGCTGCTGATTGATTGTATTGCGGTGTGTAATGCTTATCAGCTGCCCAAAGTACAGGTGAAATAATAAATAATAGAAAAATTAATAGACTGATTTTTTTCATGGATACATCCTTACAACTAAAATGATTGATTTCACACTGCTGTGTAAACTTTAATCAAACCAGTTTATCAGATATTATCCATGCGATGCAACGGCAAATAACGCGGGTACCACAACATACGATCAACCAAATCACTTACCTGCTCGTCCTGGGCCAATTCAACTTGCGCTAAACCTTCTTCTATTGTGGCTTCAACCACTGCAATGGCAATTTTATACGAAGCCGCACGCGCATCAATAACACGTGGCAAAATAGGTTCAAGTGGGTCTTGCAATACTGGCGACAGCTCCGATAGTGCTTCGCAAGCAGCCCATAACATTTTATTGGTTACTTGTTTTGCCTTAGATGCCATCACACCTAAACCTAAGCCCGGAAAGATCAGTGCATTATTGCTTTGCGCAATATGCCGGGCTTTACCTTTGTAGGTTACATCTGCGAATGGGCTACCCGTTGCAATTAAAGCATTACCATCGGTCCATTCCAATAAATCTGTTGGGTGCGCTTCGGCGCGCTCTGTAGGGTTAGACAATGGCATAATGATTGGGTGCTTGGTATTGCGCGCCATATCACGTACGATGTCTTCATTAAATGCTTTTGCTTGCGCTGATGCACCAATCAAAACCGTTGGTTTTGCATTATGCACGGTTTCACGCAAACCAATTTGATTACTCATCTCTAAATGCCAATCTTTAAGCTCTGCATCAGGACGAGCATAAGGCGCTTGGAAATCACGCGTGCAATTTTCTTGCGTGATCAAACCACGACTGTTTAATAGCCAGAACATGCGGCAGGCTTTTTCATGTGGCATGCCATCACGCACTAAAGCGGCTGTGATCTGGTCGGCAATACCGACACCGGCAGCACCGGCACCATAAATCACAAAACGCTGTTCTGCTAATGATTGTTTGCTGGTTTTTAATGCGGATAAAATGGCAGCAAGTGCTACCGCACCTGTGCCTTGAATATCGTCGTTAAATGTACACAAATGCTTGTAACGTTCTAGAATTTCGTGCGCTGGGTCACGGCCAAAATCTTCCCAATGTACAAAGGCATTTGGAAAGCGTTCAAATATAGTATCGACAAAACGCTGAATAAATGCGTCATAATCCGGGCCTTTAATTCGCTCGTTTTTCCAACCCAAATACATTGGATCGTTAAGTAAGATATTGTTATCGGTACCTACGTCCAGCATAACTGGCAGAGTGCGACCTGGGTTAATGCCGCCACACAGGGTATAAACCATGAGTTTTGCGACAGGGATATCCATGCCACCAACACCTTGGTCACCAATACCTAAGACACCACTACCATCGCTCACCACGATCAAATCGATGTTTGGATGTGTGCGGTTATTAATAATATCTGTCATTTCATCCATATGCGGATACGAAATATAAAGACCACGCGGCGAACGAAATTCGCGTGAAAATTGTTTTACCGCTTCACCTACAACCGGGGTGTAAATAATCGGCATCATTTCTTCAAGATGATCGCTGACCAGCTTGTAAAATAATACCTCGTTGCGTTCATGCAAGGCGTATAAAAAAATATGACGGTTTAAATCGGTGTTATAACGGCGATACTGTTCGTAAGTTCTAGCCGCTTGCTCTTCCAAGCTTTCGACATGCATCGGTAGTTTGCCCAATAAGCCAAACTTTTCGCGCTCTTCTTCAGAGAAGGCTGTACCTTTATTGAGCAATGGTGTGTTAAGCAATAGTTTGCCAGATAAAGTCGTATTAACCCACTCTTCGCGGGTTTTTTGGTCACGCTCAAAAGAAAATTCTAACATGCTAAACTCCCAATATTTCAGGTCCCCATTGTATCACCTAGCTGCCTAGTCTGCTATACTGATTCTCATGAAAACCAAGCATATTCTAAGTTCAAACCACGCTGGGCAGCATCAAATTGCCTACCAAGATTGGGGGGACGAGTCCAACCCCAATGTGCTGATTTGCGTACACGGCTTGACCCGAAACAGCCATGATTTTGATTTTCTAGCCTCCCACCTGTGTGAAGACTACCGAGTAATAGCCCCCGATATCGTTGGCCGTGGACAGAGCGACTGGCTCCCTGAAGCAAACCAATATTCAGTCGAACAGTACCTCAAAGACATGCAGATCTTGCTACAAGACCTGCAGGTGCCACAGGTTGACTGGCTTGGCACCTCACTAGGCGGCATTATTGGCATGGGCATAGCCGCAAGCGAAAACAGCCCTATTAAACGTTTAATCTTGAATGATATTGGCCCTCTTATCAGAAAAGAGGTCGTTGCGATGCTGGCGCAAAACTTAGCCGCAACACCACATTTTAAAACCCTACAAGAGCTGGAACATTTCCTGCGCCAAGCCTATCAGGGTACCGGGGAACTACAAGACTACCAATGGGAGCATATGGCACAATATGATCACCATGTGCAAGATGACGGCAGCATCCGCCGCGCTTACGACCCCAATATTTTTACAGCCATGAGCCAAAATATGGGTGGTGATATTGATATGTGGCCCTACTGGGATACGATAAAATGCCCCACCCTCGTATTGCATGGCGCGGAATCGAAAGTTTTAACACAAGATATTTGCAGTGAAATGGTGCAGCGCAAACAAAACACCGATGTTATTACCCTGCCTGGCGTGGGTCATACGCCGAATCTAATGATTGAAGAATATATTAGTATTGTTGCTGATTGGTTAAACGCTGAAAAATAGCTACGTTTTCAAGCTTGCATTTGTATTTGCCTGTGTAGCTGCAGCTTCCTGCTTCTCATCCACAACACCCGTATAGTTCGCTCTTGTGCGTTGCTCAGCGTCCAATGCTATGCCAAACTCATTACAAAAATGCTTTACCATGTCAAGCGACTTGTACAAGCTTGAATCTGGATTTAACTTCTCACCTTTTTCGCTATCATTATGGGCAAATTGTGTTTCCATTGTATCTGTAACTGATTCTTGCAAGGCCGATACCTGCGCCTTCAAGACAGCGGTATCTTGTGGGCCATTAAGGGGATCCAAGCTCTTTGCTATTAACCCTAGTTGGTCTCGCACCGTTTGTGCAATACCTGCCCTAATGCTGCAGTCGGCGTCAACGGTCTCACCTTTTGTGAACGTTCGTTTAACTGTTTTCCAAGCACCTGGCCCTTTGGCGTAAATTCCTTGTACATTGTTCAAATTACCCATTAGCTGATCAACCGCGCTTTTAAAATCTTGTGTTTCGCGCACTGCTGCAAACGTATTACTAAGACCACCGCCGCTACCTTTTTTCCACCATTTGCCTGCTTCAAAAACATGGGCTTGCAATGCAGAACCCCCTTTTTGCCAGCGGGTGACAAGTTCTGACAAGAATGCATTCGTGTTTACAATATTGCCGCCCTCTGTAATGTCCGTCTTTCTGATATGTGACATTGTTTCTCTTCTTATTGACACGCTTGCCCTGACACTACCTGCTCTGTCACGTCCTGTGTGCCCCACTCCCTGTGAAGAACTACTATCTGTGCGGTTGCGCCCTGCATCTCCACTCGAGTAGGCCAATTCATCATCATCTGAATCAACCATGTCATAATCGTGCGTAACATGGGTTACGTTTACCATTGCAGGATCGTAGTGCTCGGCTTTTGATACCGCACCTTGATCATTGAGGCTTACACGCATGCCTGCATCTTCTGTAAGATGATTTTCATTAAAAACAGTTAAAACTGTCTGCGTTAATTTGGCCACACTATGTAAATTAAACACACCGTCATCTGCGTAGTGGCTATTTAGAAAATTATCCATTGCCGCTAAGCACTGTGCTTCCTTGGCAGCTACTGATAGATCGGCAGTGGCACCAAAGCGCTCATTAGCACTTTTACAGCCAGAAACTTTATTGGTTTCCACCATCAGGTTAAGTGCTTGTATCAGCATACCGTGCTCTCGCTCGCCGATCATGCCATTTGTTAACAACACTAATAAGACGCTTGCTGCTTTCTGGGCAGGTGTTTCTGCATCATTGCTTGCGCGGCTCTCAAGATCGCCAAGTTTTAAATCAGCTATGACTTCTCTTTGCTTATCAGCCTGCAGCGACTGCGTGTAGTATTCTGGTTTTCTGGGATCGCTTAAGTAATTTTTATATTTTTCTAATGAAATATCCGCGGCAGCACTGAGCTGTGTTTGCTCGCTCTGACTTAGGCGCGAACCAGGACTGCAAAGCTGGGTTTTTAATGATTGCAATAATGATAATTCTGCCAATGTAAATATTTCGTCAGCGATGCCTTGTTTGTTGCGCTCGACAGGCTGGTCTAACCTTGTAATCCCCCATTGGTTAACCGAAATATTGTTGATAATCATTAAATCCGTTGTATCGGGGTTTTTGGCGATTTGTTCTTTGTTAAACTGGTGCGCCGCTTCGATAATAATTTCCGTGCTCCAACTTTGATGGTTATCAGTCGTGCGTTCTGAATCATAGCTGGTCAATAAATTATAATTAACAAGCTGGCCGGGGTCACCAGCTTGCTCTTTAATGGTTTTAACCATGTAAGCTATTTTTTCTTTTGTGTCTTTAATATAGGCGGCATGCGTTTTCCGTTTTTCACCTGTAGGTGCAATTGAAGGCACTCGCCAGAGCACGGAACCATCTTCTTGTAAAATACGCACCAAGGCAATTTTGTCCGCACCAAATTTTTTCTTGTGAGCTGTATGCTCTGATGCTGTAATATGCGTTAGTTTGCCTGTAGCGCTATTTTGCACAATAGTGTCCGCATAAGTTGCAGGTGTGCTCTTTAGCTGTAAAATTATTTTTTCTTCTTGACCTAAAGCTAGCAAACCTTTTGCTTGCAAGCTTTGAAACGCTTGATTACGCACGCTTTCAGCAACTTTTTCTCTGCTTTTCGCCAAGAAGCTATTGAGCTCTTGATAGGCTTTATCTTTATTATCGGCTTGCACTATGTAAGCTCTGAACAAGCCGTTAGCGACAGCAGCAAGCTCGGCATTTGTTGCCGTCATTCTAACCACATCTGAGCTGCCTGTTTTTTCTGCAAGCCATTGCGCTTGTAACAGCAACACCTCATGGCTCACTACTTGTTGCACGTCTATTTTAACTTTGCTTATATTATGATGAATGTTTTGTTGTTGTGCAGCACTTAATAAAGAACCTTTTTTTGTTAAATTCGCCGCCAGAATACCTTTTTCCACACAATTAAACAACAGGCCTATATGACTTTCCATTTCTGCTTGCAAACCGTAAACACTTGCGGTGTTAGCTGTTGTTGCTTGATCTGCATTATAATCGGGGTAGACGATTGAGCATTCTATTGTGCCATCTTTTGCTGCGGCAGTTTCACCCAGCAATCCCAAATTTTGGGCTAATAGTAATACATCAGAATTTTCATTTGAGCCCAGTGCGGGCAATATATATGCGCTGCCATCTTTGGCTTGCTTGTTATTATAATCATTGATGAACTGGCTGAGTAAATCGGCCGTGACGGGCACTGTGGCATGCATCGTGTTCAGGCCATAGCGTACACCGGCTGGGTTTGCTTGGGCCTGTGCTCGCGCATGCCTCGCTACAAACTGCGTGAATGCGACTTGAACTTGAACTGGTGCTACTGCCATATAAATCTCTGTGATACAACCGTGCCTTACACTTTAAGTCTATCACAGAGCTTGCTAGTTAGGTGTTTGCACAGCGATGCAACACTAATAAAATAGCGCGACTTATCATGTAGTTAGATTATTTTTACAAATTGTTACACATCCGTGCTCAAGTAAAATAGCTTTTACTTGAGCTCGAATGTGTTGGGTCTCAATTATTACGGTTTAAGGGTGCTGCTTTGCAATGCTTGCTTTGCATCCTCGCTCATGTGGATCTGCCTGTCACCACATTCCCTATGAAATACCGACATATCACTTTTGTTGATTGTTCCTTTGCCATCCTTAATTTTGATAGATTTTAACCAATTTTGTGATGGAAAAGTTTCATCGTTTTTCGCTAATTCGATAACGAAATTATCACCGCTTTTACTAACGATATAACGCACACCACTAAGTTTCTCAACAAGTTCTTTTGCAGGCTGAACATCAGGATTACTCGCAATTTTTACATCAATATAACTCTGATTTTCTTTAAAAAAACTTTGAGCCGCTTTAAAATCATCCGGCTTTGTTAAGTTTAATTCGATATAGTGTTCTTGGAGCGGGCTAAAGATGCGAGAGATGAATCCTGCATCTGCCTGAGTTCGCGATTTAATGCGATCTGAACCTGCTAAATCGCCTTTTCCCATGTTAGAAAAAGCCCAGTGCATTGCATCAAGCTTTTCTTTACTATCGGCGACCACTCGCAAAGACTGTGGCAAAGGGTTAATAGAGCTCAGCTCAACCTTATAATCATTTGGCATGGTACTACTCCTCAAACTGTACTACTAATATATACAATTATAGCAGGATTCCATTAAAACAGTTTTAAGGTATTTCAAGAGCTTAGGCCCTAGCTACTTTTCGCATGTGGCCACAAATTCGATTTCAGGGAAGCGTTCCTGTGCGAGCTCAAGGTTAACGCGCGTAGGCGCGAGATAGGTAAGCTGATCCGCGCCGTCCAAAGCGAGGTAGTCATTGGCCCTTGTTTTAAAGGCTTCTAGCGCTTTATTATCGCTGCTATCAACCCAGCGGGCCGTTGCTACATTTACTTGTTCGTAGCTACACTCCACGTTATATTCTGCTTTTAAGCGATGCGCTACAACATCAAATTGTAGTGTACCAACAGCACCGACAATTAAATCGTTATTGCGCAATGGGCGGAACACTTGCACGGCGCCTTCTTCAGACAATTGAATTAAACCTTTTTGCAATGATTTAGATTTAAGCGGGTCTTTCAGTTGCACACGCTTAAATAACTCAGGGGCAAAGTGCGGAATTCCGGTAAACTTTAATTTTTCGCCTTCGGTAAAGGTGTCGCCGATCTGAATCGTGCCGTGATTATGCAAACCGATAATATCACCTGGGAAGGCTTCCTCTACATGTTCGCGCTCACGTGCCATGAAGGTTAGTGCGTGGCTGATGTTGACATCGCGATCGATTCGCACATGGCGCATCTTCATGCCGGAATGGTAACGCCCTGAACATACCCGCAAAAACGCAATACGATCGCGGTGTTTTGGGTCCATGTTGGCTTGAATTTTAAACACAAAACCCGAGAATTTATCTTCGTCTGCGACAACGCTACGTTCTTTGGTATCTCTTGGTAAAGGTTTTGGTGCATATTGCACAAAACCATCGAGCAGAGGTTCAACACCAAAATTATTTAAAGCACTGCCAAAAAATACGGGGGTAAGTTTGCCGGCATCAAATAAGGCTTGATCAAATCGATGCGAGGCACCTTTAACCAATTCAACTTCATCGCGCAACTCTTGTGCCATATCACCAATCTTATTATCAAGCTCAGGGTTATCGATGCCTTTAATGATTTCAAGTTTTTTAATTTCACTACCCTTGCCCGGCTCGTATAAATAAATCTGATCTTCATACAAGTGGTAAATGCCTTTTAAACGCGAGCCCATGCCTATTGGCCAAGTCACTGGGGCACATTGAATGTTTAATACGTTTTCAACTTCATCAAGCAAATCTACGGGGTCTCTGCCCTCGCGATCAAGCTTATTGATAAACGTAATGATCGGCGTGGTGCGCAGACGGCAAACTTCCATTAGCTTGATGGTACGCGTCTCGACACCTTTTGCAACATCGATCACCATCAATGCAGCATCGACAGCGGTTAAGGTACGGTAGGTATCTTCTGAAAAGTCTTCATGGCCTGGGGTGTCCAACAGGTTAAACAAACAATTGCTGTAGGGGAACTGCATTACTGAGGTGGCCACTGAGATGCCGCGTTCTTGCTCCATTTTCAGCCAGTCTGAAGTTGCCATCCGTGAAGCTTTACGCCCCTTTACTGTGCCCGCCAACGATATCGCACCGCCGTAAAGCAAGAGCTTTTCAGTGATCGTGGTTTTACCCGCATCTGGGTGGGAGATAATCGCAAAGGTCCTGCGCTTATCGATTTCTGCTTGCAAAGACATATAGCCCCTTATTTAAGAAGCCCATTTTAGCATATTCTCAAGAATGCTTGCGAGTATAGTCACGTAATGCCTGGTTGGTCAGTGTTTGATACTTGCCAGGCTGGCCCTTGAACCAAGCTAGTACATCTGCATCTATACGCAGTGTAACTTGATTTTTCATATGTTATTACATAATTGTAATTAATTTATTGTTTTATATAGGTTTTATTGCATTTGAATTGAACATGAACAAATACCCAGCAAATGCTAGTATTTTGCGCTTACTGCAGGGGTATTAATGAGGCAGCTGTAGTTTACTTTCGATGTTGCTTGAGCGTAAATACTCAATGACAGCCGCATCGTAAGCCTGGCTGTTTTCTTCAGCAGCCACGGTAAACAGGCCTAAAAAGGCATAATAGTAGTGGTTTACACTAGGAACATCCGGGTCGTAAACATGAAACTTATGGCGAGAGGCTAAGTGCTCTTGTTGTAAATAAATCTTCGCTGCAATTTCTAGCAGATTATTCTCAAACGGATTATGCTCCAAAAACTCATGCAGCAGCGGGAAAGTCACTTCATGATCCGTGCGGTAATGCTGAAACAATATCGTCGCGGCAACAGATAAAGCACGTTTATCAACGGATGGGTCTTGAGCCATCTTATTGATTCGGCACATCACTAGCGCGATATTATTGAATTCGAATAAATCACTGATCTTATGCGCCCAATCGTGCAATACGCTGTGTTTTGCATCCGTGCTATCTAGTGGATGTTTTTCCAGGTAAATCAAAGCCGTACGGCTTAGGGCTGCCCGTAGTTTTTGTTCGTCGATTTGAGATAACACCATGATACTGCTCGTGTTTTTAATACATCAGTGTAAGTATAGTAGACTAACTTGGTTTGGGCAATCTTAAATAGTGGTTTAGATAGTATTACTGCCTTCACAAAGGGGGCGATCATAATTGTTGCAAGATAACATCATTGCAACCGCTCTGTTACCTTCGCGGCTCTCGTAGTAGATTATCGAAAGCGAATATAAAGCATATCCTGTTACAAAATACACGAGCGCGTTGTGGTATATGAGAATGCTATTTGCGAGCATTCAACCTGTAGGGGTCGCACCCTGTGCGACCCGGCATTGCAAAGCAATGCTTCTCCGCGGGCTTTGCCCGCGCGGGCGGCACAGGGTGCCGCCCCTACGGCGAGATCATTGCAAGTAGAAAAACCCCCGCCCCGCCGATGGCGGGTCTGCCCCCTTTACAAAAGGGGGCGATCATATTTAACGCGCAGAGCGTTATATTAAAACCACTTATAACTCTTTGTGGAGGACGCTAGCATCTTCGCGGCCAGTATCTGTTTGATAGTAATCTTTGCGCAGGCCAACGGGTTTAAAGCCAACTGCTTTATACAGTTGTAGTGCGTGTTCGTTGCCGGTACGTACTTCTAAGAATATGCTGTCAGCTTTTGCAATACGCGCTTCTTTAAATAGGTGTTCCAGCATTTTCCGGCCGTAGCCTTGGTGCTGGTATTGTGATGCTACCGCTATATTTAATATATGTGCTTCAACATCAGCTATCATCAGTATGCCGAAGGCAATCACCTTTTCTTCCAAGGTCATCACCCAACAACCATAGCGCTCTAGACAATTACGAAAGATAAACTTTGTCCAGGGATTAGGGGTAACCGTACGTTCAATACTGTAGACAGCAGAAACATCTTCGGGCGTCATTGTGCGCAAACTCATTTTATCCATGGTTTTTTGCTGTTTTTAAGGCTTGCCATAATGCACGTTTGGCTTCGGTGTTTTGCGTTAGCTCCGGCAGTGTAACTGTTGCTATTTTTTTGGTGTGTTTTACTTGCTGCCCCAATGCATCACCAAACACCACGCAACAACAAGATTGTGGTAGTTGCGGTGCTGCTGAAGCATCCTCTTGCAAAGGCCAGAGCAATAATGCTTGTTCCGAGCTGATGCCAACGGCCTGCATGATTTTTTGTAATAATTTTAATTCTGGGAGCTCCCAGTCTAAAGCAAGATGGTTTTGCTGTTGCCAAATAAAGGCAAAGGCTGCGTTATCTGGACCCTGGCAATGCCATGCCGGCTGCTTTTGCGCTGCAACACTGCGGCGTTGCCATTGTTGAATGCCGATGGATTTTAAATAGTCATCACGATTTTGCATATTGCTTCCCCCATCTAATTATAGACAGGAAAATGTCCTTTTTTAAGACTTTACGAGTGTTAGATGTGGTTTACCCTTGGCAGAGCAGCCATCTGAAGATTCAGTCTCTGCAACTTTATCGGTAGAAGATGCAAGTGCAATAATGCTTTCATCACCTAAGTCTTCTTCATTGAAAAACATACCTTTGCCATTTTCACTGGCATAGATGGCCAGCACAGCAGTGATCGGGACAAAACATTCAAAATGCCCTCTTGCAAAGCGTGCACTAAACGATACATGATCGTTAGTTAATTTCAAATCTTGTACCGCTGTTGGGGTGATATTAAGCACAATATTGCCGTTTTGCACGTGCTCTCTTGGCACTGTTGCATTGGGAAAAGTTGCATCGACAAGCAAATAAGGCGTAGATTTATTATCCACTATCCATTCATACAGTGCTCTGATTAGATAGGGGCGACTAGGCTTCACGCGCTTTTCTCCTCAGCCGGGCTTTTGTATAAGCCCCTTTCTTCCGTAGTTAAACTTTTTTGAAAGAACGGTTGTTGGAACATCCGCTGCGCATATTTAGCAAGCGGCAATGCTGCTTGTGGCAAGTTCACCTGTAAAACAGGTAAACGCCATAGTATTGCAAGCAACAAACAATCTGCATAAGTGAGCGTTTCACTCATGACGTATTGCGTTTTTTCAAATGATGTTGATAAGCTCGCTAAACCATCTCCTAATGCTTGAAGAATTGGGCGGCGTTCTGCTACTTCACGCAAATTAAGCTGTGTAATACGCGTTAACCAATCTTTTTCCATACGTGTAAATAACATACGAATCTGTGCGCGCTGGCCTGGCACAGCGGGTAGCAAGCTAGGTGCTGGATAACGTTCTTCGAGATATTCTAGAATGATGCGCCAATCATAGAGAGCAATCTCACGGTCGACCCAGGTAGGCGTCGATGCATAAGGGTTGATGCTTAATAAATCTTCAGGTAATTGCTCATAAACTGGAATCAGGTCAGCCTGAATTCCCTTATAAGCAATTACCATCCGGCAGCAATGGCTCTTGATGTCTAAAGTATCATGGTACAAGGTATTATGATTATGTAATGTGTTGCTCATAGCTCTCTACTTTTTAATGTTTTTCCAGTATTCACGCTTCAACAAATATGCAAGCATCGTGAACACTATCAAGAATAAAATTACAATTACACCAATCCGTTGGCGCTTTAGTTTTTTTGGATCAGAAGCAAAACTCATGAAATTTACCAAATCGTACATTGCTTGCTGAAACTCTTCTGGTGTGTGCGTGCCCTCACGTACCAACTCAAAACCTATAATTTCTTCTACAGGGCGGTTGTCGTCATCATAGTAAAGAATGCGTGTTACAGGCACTTGCAAACCTTGCAGGTCTGAAAATACATTTGGCATCGCAACATCATGAAACACGGCATTGTTTGTGCCCCATTGGCGAGTGTCGTCTGGGTAAAAGCCAAGAAGGTAATTATATATCCACTCAGGCTTGCGCACCTTTGCACCCAAGGTTAAATCAGGAATGTTTATGCCAAAATACTGCTTGCCTTGTTCTTTTGTCATTGCAGCTTTGATCTGGTCACCCACTCTTTCACCGCTGAATACTAAGTTCGCAAGCACGATAGCCTCAGCCACTTGGCCATCTGCATCTGTCATGCCAATCCCTTCAGCCATTTGTGAATAACGCATGTATTGCATGCCGTGGCAACCACTACAGTAGTTCATGAAGTATTTTGCGCCACGCTGTAGTGAAGCTTGGTCGCGCAAGTCAACTTTTGGCATATCATAGATAAAATCAACTTTTGCAGCCGCAGCAAATACACTGCTTGTGAAAGCCAATAATAATGTTACTAAACAAAGTTTTTTTATTCCTTTCATTTGGTAATCCTCAATGGCACAGTTTTGGTTTTGTCCAGTGTCGTATAAACAGGCATCAACAAGAAGAATGCGAAATACCCAAAAGTGAATATTCTCGCAAACAATGTTCTTATCGGTGTTGGGTCAAGACCACCTAAATAACCTAAACCAATAAAAGATACCACGAAAGCAGCTAAGCAAACTTTGTATAAGTTGCCACGGTAACGAATAGATTTCACTTTACTACGATCTAACCATGGCAATACAAACAAGATAGCCAAGGAGCCACCCATTGCAATCACACCCGAAAGCTTGTGCGGAATCGCACGCAATATTGAATAGAATGGCGTCATGTACCACACAGGCGCAATATGCTCAGGTGTTGCTAACTGATCGGCTGGTTGATAGTTCGGATACTCTATAAAGTAACCACCCATTTCTGGCATGAAGAACATCACCGCACAAAAAGCGATTAAGAACACGCCCACGCCTACAAGGTCTTTTACCGTGTAATAAGGGTGGAAAGGTATGCTATCAAGTGGCACGCCTTTTTCATCTTTATGTTTCTTGATCTCAATGCCGTCAGGGTTATTGGAACCCACTTCATGCAAAGCAACAATATGGATAAAGACTAAAGCGATAATCACCAACGGCAATGCTACAACATGCAAAGCATAGAAGCGATTCAAGGTTGCCCCAGAGATATTGTAATCACCGCGGACAAACAACATCAACTCTTCGCCGTAGCTTGGCACTGCGCCAAACAATGAAGTAATAACTTGCGCACCCCAGAAAGACATTTGCCCCCAAGGGAGTAAATAGCCGAAGAATGCTTCAATCATGAGGCATAAGAAAATAGCGACGCCCAAAATCCATACGAGTTCACGTGGTTTTTGATACGAGCCATAGAGTAGTCCGCGCATCATATGCAAATACACCACCACAAAAAATGCCGACGCACCTGTCGTGTGCATGTAGCGCAAAAGGTCGCCAAATGGCACATCGCGCATAATATATTCCACCGAAGCAAAAGCTGCTGCTTCTGTTGGCACATAATTCATGGCTAACCAGATGCCAGAGATAATTTGTATAACCAGTACGAGTAGCGCTAAAGAGCCAAAGTAGTACCAAAAGTTAAAGTTTTTGGGTGCCGGGTATTCCGACATATGTTTGCGAAAAGGTTCTATAATGGGAAGACGGGTATCAATCCATTCGATAAATTTATTTTGCGGCTTGCTCATGCAATACCTCCCTCTTCATCTTCACCAATCATTAAAACGGTATCGCTTAAATATTTGTATGGCGGAACGACTAAATTTTCAGGTGCTGGAACGCCTTTAAAAACGCGCCCTGCTAAATCAAAAGCAGAACCGTGACAAGGGCAATAAAAACCGCCCGGCCAATCTACAGATAGCGTACCGGCCTCCGGGCGATAGCTTGGAATGCAACCAAGATGCGTGCATAAAGCAACGGCAACAAAATATTCTGGTTTAATTGAGCGATAAATATTTTTAGCGTATTCAGGTTGCGCATCAACGTTTGAGTCTGGATCACGTAGGCGGCTTTTTAATTGTGGTAAATCATCAACCATCTCTTCACTGCGACGCACAATCCACACAGGTTTTTGGCGCCATTCTACGGTTATTTGCTGCCCCATTTCCATTTTGCTGACATCGACTTCAACAGGTGCGCCTGCAGCTTGTGCTCTTGCGCTAGGCTGCCAAGAACCTACAAAGGGTACTGCAGCAACGGCTACACCCACTGCGCCAACGACGGAAGTTGATGCCGTCAAGAAGCGTCTTCTCCCCATATCTACGCTTTTTTTGCTCATTTCTACTCGTTCTCCAGAACATTATTTTCAAGTGACCGCGATATGATAAAGGAACTGGAGACGTAACGCAACTTATTGTGTTATCTGAATATTGGGTGGGTATTTTTACTTCTTGATAGCTTTTTGAGAAGTGGCTAAGCGAGCGCGAACGGCAGTGAGCGAGCCGTTGCGCCAACGATTTTATCGCTGTTTTCTACAGGGTTGTTTGCTTCATTGATCGCTCGCTTCCGCTCACGCTCTGACTCAAGATCATTGCAAGTAGAAAATCCCCCGCCCCGCCGATGGCGGGCCTGCCCACTTCACAAAGGGGGCGACCATATTGTATGCGACCCGAC
>JAJFKJ010000006.1 GCA_021773275.1 Gammaproteobacteria bacterium | reverse complement strand
GGTGAGCCGGGGAACATGGGACTATGCGGCAACCCGGCGCGCAGGCTGGCTAGAACATGTCATTGCTGGTGTCGCGTTACTCCTGCTCAAGGAGTAGGCTTTGGCACAGTGAGAACATCCACGGCCTCGGGGGTGCGCCTTGAAGATCTTCTTCGACGTTGATGGCGTGATCATCGAGGGGTGGCACGCCAAGCCAGAGCGTCGAAAGCCGTGGGACACGACACTTGAGCAGGACCTTGGCATCAGTCGGGAGGGCCTGCGGCTCGCGCTCTTCTCGCCGCCGAAGCCTGGCGCCGAACCACGCATCAGCGCATGCGCCAGGGGCGAAACCGATTTAAAGGACACCCTGGCCGTGCTGTTGCCGGATCTGGGTTACGCCGGATCTATCGATGCATTCGTCGGCTATTGGTTTCGGAAAGACTCCAACCTCAACCAAGACGTCCTGGATATCGTGAAAAGCCTCGGGCAGTGCGAGGATGTCGAACTCTACCTCGCGACCAGCCAGGAGCATCATCGGGCGGCCTATCTGTGGAATGATCTTGGTTTGAAAAACCTATTCGACGACATCTTCTACAGCGCGCGCTTGGGTGCGTTGAAGGACAACACAGATTTTTTTGCTAGAATTAATGCCCAGCTCGAAATCGCAAGCTCCGAACGGCCGCTCTTTTTCGACGACACGGATGAGGTCGTCGCAACGGCGCGCAAGGCCGGGTGGGATGCTCATGTTTTCGATAGAATTGAAGACCTTGCCCAGAATCCGCGGTTACGCCGCGTTCTAGGTACCGAAAACACATAAGCCTCCATCGGGTCAGCTTTCCCCTTCACCGTCCTGCCCAAACCCGCGTCCCGGTACCGAATGCAGCATCGAAAATCACCAAGAATTCGAAACTCGGCGACCGACTTCCGCAGATGAAGATTTCCCGACCGTGGCGGGGGCCTAGCCTACAGGGCAAGTTCTAGCCATAACCGGATTCAATGGGTCGAAACAACAGCTCGACGTTTCGCGCTTTGATCGCCGGTCCTACGTTGTAGGGGGGTAGAATTCTAGGATTTGGAAATCTGGCCGAATTTAGCTAGTTGTCTGAACGCGGATTCTAAGTCCGCTACAAGATCGCCTGGGTCCTCAAGGCCGACATTAATACGGACTACCGTTCCGTCTTGCGTCCAAGGCGTAACGGTTCGCTCATTCTCTGGATAAACCGGCAGGATCAAGCTTTCAAAGCCACCCCAGCTGTAACCCAGCTTGAACAGTTTCAAACTCTCTAGAAAGCACACCAATTCGGCACGACTAAGTCGGCTCATTGTGATCGAGAACAGGCCGGTACAACCGGTAAAATCCCGCTGCCATATTTCGTGTCCTGGACACGACGGCAGTGCGGGATGCAACACCGTCAGAACTTCAGGGCGTTGTTGTAGCCAAGTGGCTATCCGTAGCCCCGCTTCACCATGATGCCGCAATCTGATTGCCAAGGTTCGCAGGCCACGTAACGCCAGAAAGACCTCATCCGGTGCGCAACCACTGCCCATTTGATTGGCGGTGTCGCGGAGCCGGGCAATGTGTTCCCCACTGGTCGCGACGGTCCCCATCAAAGCACCGGAATGCCCAATAAGGTACTTGGTCACCGCACTAATCGAAAAATCGACACCGTGATCCAAAGCCCGAAAATAAAGTGGCGTCGCCCAACTGTTGTCAAGCGCGACCAACACCCCCGCAGCGTGAGCAGCCTTGGTGATCGCTGGGATGTCTTGGACTTCGAAAGTGTTGGATCCGGGCGATTCCGTCAAAATAAGTCTGGTTTCGGGACGAATTTGCTCAGCTATTTCCGCACCAATCATCGGATCGTAGTAACTCACGTCAATGCCGAGACGCCGCAAAAGGCCGTCACCGACTTTCCGGGTCGGCCAGAACACCGAATCCGGCATCAACAGATGGTCGCCGCTTCCCAAGACCGACAAAAATACAATGGCAAGCGCGCCCATGCCGGTACCGCAAGCAAGAACGTGAGAGCCTGGCCCTTCCAACTGAGCAACCGCATCCTCCAACCAATCCGGTGTGGCGGAGCCAAGAAAATCACTCAGCTTTCCGGTCGAGTGCGCCGCTTCTAGATCGTCCAGGGTGGAGAACACCCTTGTCGAAGTGCGTTCCACGGGCGGGCTAACGGAGCCGGAATGGCGCGCCGGGTCTCTTCCCAGCAAGGTGACCATCGTTTGATCGGCATAGGGTAAAGGCGATTTCTTATCCATATCAGTTGCTATCCAGGTTTCGGGCCAGCCGTACTGGTAAGATTCCACCTACCTGAACAGTTTTTTCCGCCATGGCAAATGGCAATTTCAGCGTGGGAGCGGCTCGGGTCCAGCTTGCTGTGCAGCAGTCGCGGGACAACTGGTGCCTCCGATCCGTGAACTGGGTTTATCAAGCGATGGCGATATTTTCGGCCAGCGCAGGGAAGACTGCTTTGGGTCAACTATCGCCGTCGCAGGCTTCACCGATCCACGTCTGAAGTTGAAGGTTCAACAATCGAGGCCAGCCGGCCATATCGTCGGCTCTCGAACTCAAGCTCACTTTCAAAAATATACACCTGCACGAGCCTGACCTACTGCGCCAGTTCACCTAGCCATAGGAGTGAATCGGCGCGCCGAACAGGTCCTCGTCGGGTGTTATGCCGAGGCCGGGGCCGGCCGGCAGGGCGATGTGGCCGCCCTCGACCGCGATGCCGTTTTCCGGGTCGTAGTGGCCGTCGATGTAGGGCTGGGCGATCCAGACACCGGTGAGACGCCGCGGCTGGACGGTGGCGCCCATATGGGCACAGGCGGCGGCGATGATGTCGCCGCCCCAGGTG
>JAJFKJ010000050.1 GCA_021773275.1 Gammaproteobacteria bacterium | reverse complement strand
CTTCCCTTCGTTTGGTTTCGGCTGGTTTTGTCGTTGTTATTGGGGTCGTTGGTTTTCTTCACTCTTTTCTTTAAAAAATTTGCGAATTTAAACGACCTGACCCCTTGCCGCTCTAATCGGGTATAATCAAGGGCTTATACTTCCTTATAAGGTGCAGGCGTGGAATTCAACAAACTTCAGCAAGCAGCGGTGACCATCGGCAACTTCGATGGGGTTCATCTTGGCCATCAAGAAATGATCAAAAAGGTCGTCAGCTACGCCAAAAGCCACAATAAACCCAGCCTGGTGATCTGCTTTGAGCCACAACCCCTAGAATTTTTCAGTGAGACCCCGCCGGCTCGCTTGACTACTTTTACTGAGAAGCAGAAGTTAATTCGCAGCCTTGGGGTCGATGAGGTCTGGTGCCTGAATTTTGATGAGGCCTTTGCACAAATAAAGGCAGAAGACTTTATTCAAGATACTTTGGTCGATAAACTCGCGATATCCTATTTGATGGTGGGCGAAGACTTTCGTTTCGGCTTTCAGCGTCGTGGTGATTTCAGCACGCTCGAGGCAGCAGGTTTAGAGCATGGTTTTGAGGTGCACCCCATGTACACTATCACGCATAGCAACGAAAAAGTCAGCTCAACCCAAATCCGCACAGAGCTGCAGCAAGGCAGGCTAGATCCTGCCGCTGTGTTATTAGGGCGGCAATATAGTATGATAGGTGAAGTAATACAGGGTGATAAGCGTGGGCGCGAGCTAGGCTACCCAACGTCAAATATTGACCCAGCGCGCAAGGTCTTGCCTATGCGCGGTGTTTTTGCGGTAGAAGTGCGTGGCTTAGACAAAGTTTACCAAGGTATGGCAAACCTAGGAACGCGACCAACAGTAGATGGCATGCGTACCTTGTTGGAAGTGAATATTTTTGATTTTAATCAGGATATCTATGGGCAAGAAATCGAAGTGGTGTTTTTGCAAAAGATTCGAGATGAAAAACGTTTTGATTCTCTCGATGAATTAAAGACGCAGATAGCACAAGATGAAATTACTGTAAAAAACAGCTTAACGGTGTAATATGACGAACTACAAAGAAACATTAAACCTGCCTAAAACTAAATTTAGTATGAAGGCGAATTTGGCACAGCGTGAACCAGAACGCTTAAAGCAGTGGCAAGAAATGAATGTTTACGAAGTTATTCGTGAGTCACGCGCAGGGCAGCCTAAATATATCTTGCACGATGGCCCTCCGTACGCTAATGGCGATATTCATATTGGCCATTGCGTTAACAAAATCATCAAAGATTTTGTTCTAAAACATAAAACAATGAGCGGCTTTGATGCACCGTATGTTCCAGGCTGGGATTGCCATGGTCTGCCGATTGAAATTAATGTCGAGAAAAAAGTAGGCCGTGCTGGCGATAAAATATCTGCTGAAGATTTTCGTAAAGCTTGCCGCGAATATGCGGATAAACAAATTGACAAGCAACGCAGTGACTTTAAACGTTTAGCGGTATTTGGTGATTGGGATAACCCTTATAAAACCATGAGCCCGGAATTTGAAAGTAATATCATTCGCGCATTAGCAAAAATGATTGAGAACGGGCATATGCATCAAGGTTATAAACCTGTGCATTGGTGTATGGATTGTAAATCTGCACTAGCCGAAGCCGAGGTCGAGTACAAAGATAAAGTCTCGCCATCGATTGATGTGAAATTCCCATTTATTGATGCAGCTGCGCTTGCCGAAAAAGTACCGGCACTTTCTTCCCACCAGTTTAAACAAGTGTCAGTTGTGATTTGGACAACAACACCTTGGACGCTGCCATCAAATGCAGCCGTAGCCTTCCACCCCGATCTAAACTATGTTTTTGTAGCGATTAATTTGGGTCACGGCACCGAATGTATCGTTGTTGCTGAAGACTTACTCAAAAGTTGTTTAGAACGTTACGGCATTGAAGAATACCAGGTGGTGGCGACAGTCGCCGGTCACGTTTTAGAAAACCTGAAGGTACAACATCCCTGGGTTGAGCAAGAAGTACCTATTCTTTTGGGCGAACATGTCACACTTGATGCTGGTACAGGCTGCGTGCATACAGCGCCCAGTCACGGTGAAGAAGATTTTAATTTAGGTGCGAAATACAATTTGCCAGTCGAGCACAAAGTTGACAACCGTGGTTGCTTCGTTGGCGATGTACCTGTAGTTGCAGGCATGCACATCAACAAAGCTAATGATGTGATTGTTGCGACCTTGCAAGAAAACGGTAGAATGCTGCAGGTAAGTAAGCTCGAACATAGTTATCCGCATTGTTGGCGACACAAATCGCCTATTATTTTCCGGGCAACGCCGCAGTGGTTTATCAGCATGGACCAAGCGGGTCTGCGCAAACAAGCACTGAGTGAGATCAAAAAAACAGATTGGGTGCCGCAGTGGGGTGAAACACGTATTAGTAATATGGTTGCAACACGTCCTGATTGGTGTATTTCACGGCAACGCGTTTGGACAATGCCTATCACTAGTTATATTCATAAAGACACGGGTGACTTGCACCCAAAAACGCAAGAAATCATGCAAAAAGTTGCGCAACGTGTTGAAACAGAAGGCATGGAAGCTTGGTACAATTTTGATGATAAAGACCTGATCGGTGATGATACCGACGAATACCATAAAATAAGCGATGGTCTGGATGTTTGGTTTGATTCAGGCGTTAGCCATACTTGCGTGCTTGCTGCACGCGAAGAACTGCAGATGCCTGCTGATTTATACCTTGAAGGTTCTGATCAGCATCGTGGTTGGTTCCATTCATCGCTGTTAAGCAGTGTTGCGATGTATGGACATGCGCCTTACAAGCAAGTATTGACGCACGGCTTTGTGGTCGATAAAAAAGGCCATAAAATGTCTAAATCTTTAGGTAATGTTGTTGCACCAAAAGAAGTGATTAACAAGCTTGGCGTTGATGTGATGCGCCTTTGGGTTGCAGCTGCTGACTATCAACGTGATATGACGCTTTCCGATGAAATTTTAAATCGACATGCAGATACGTATCGCCGTATTCGCAACACCGCGCGCTTTTTGCTTTCGAATTTAAATGAATTCGATGATAAAGATTTGCTGCCGGCCGATGAGATGGTTGCGCTTGATTATCACATTATGAAACGTGCGGAGGCTTTGCAAAAAGAAATTATTGAGTTGTATGAGAATTTTCAGTTCCATTTAATCTATCAAAAATTACATAACTTTTGCACGGTCGAATTAGGTAGCTTTTACTTAGATGTTATTAAAGATCGCCAATATACGGCAAAAGCGGGCACAGCTGCTTATCTGAGTGGGCAAACGGCGATGTATCATATTTTGGAGGCATTGGTGCGTTGGTTGGCGCCTATTTTGCCATTTACCAGTGAAGAAATTTGGGAGCACATGCCTGGCAAGCGTGACGCCACTATTTTCACCAGCACATGGTACGAGGGTTTCCCACAAGGGCAGGGGAAACATAAGTTTGACGATGCATTCTGGCAAAACATGATGCAAGTACGTGACGATGTTAATAAGTCTTTAGAAGCTGCTCGTAATGATGGGAAAATTGGTTCAGGCCTTGATGCAAACATCAAGCTGCATGCAAAGGGTGAATTGCTGCAACAGCTACAAGCCTTGGGTGATGAATTGCGTTTTGTATTGATTACCTCTGGTGCCGTTGTCGAAGAAGACAGCAGTGCTGAGGAGCTTAAGGTTGAAGTAGTAGTCTCAGAAGCGCAAAAATGTGCACGCTGTTGGCAGCGTCGTGATGATGTTGGCAGCGATAATGATCACCCTGAAATTTGCAGCCGTTGTGTTGTGAATGTTGCGGGCGAAGGAGAAGTACGTGAGTTCGCTTAAAATGCTTTGGCGCCGAAACCGCATTTTTATGTGGTCGTTTATGGTTTTAACCTTTGACTGGGTGACGAAACAAATTGCTGTAGAGACATTGCCTTATGCTGAGCCGCAAGTGGTATATCCCTGGTTAAATTGGACGCTTGTTTATAATTCAGGTGCGGCATTTAGCTTTTTAGCATCCCATGCTGGCTGGCAGCGCTGGTTTTTAAGCGCGGTTGCCTTGATAGCCATCGTCTTTTTTTACAAATGGGCAAATCGCTTGCAAAGCACCGAAAAATGGCAGCGTTTTGCGATAGCACTGATTATCGGTGGCGCTCTGGGTAATGTCATCGATCGCCTGCGCTTTGCTTATGTTGTTGATTTTATAGATGTTCATGTTGGTGCTTACCACTGGCCGGCCTTTAATATCGCAGATTCTGCTATTTGCCTCGGGATTATGATAATATTACTGTCATTATGGACCTCAAAAACACCGAAATCGTCTTAGCTAACCCGCGCGGCTTTTGCGCCGGAGTTGACCGTGCCATCGAGATTGTCGAACGCGCACTGGCTTTGTTTGGCGCCCCTATTTATGTGCGTCATGAGATTGTTCACAATCGCTATGTGGTTGACGGCCTCAAAGCAAAAGGTGTGGTTTTTGTGCCCGAGCTCGATAAGGTGCCAGACGGTTCTGTTGTTGTTTATTCTGCGCACGGTGTTGCGCAATCAGTGCAAGACGAAGGCAAGCGCCGTGATCTTACTGTTTTTGATGCTACTTGCCCTTTGGTTACAAAAGTACACATGGAAGTTGCACGTGCCAGCAAAAGCGACCACGAGTGCGTTTTGATCGGCCATAAAGGCCACCCAGAAGTGATTGGAACGATGGGCCAGTACCACAGTACTAAAGCACAAATATATTTGGTTGAGTCAGAAGATGATGCACGCCAGCTGCAAGTAAATGACCCAGATAATTTAACATTTGTGACACAAACAACATTGTCTGTAGACGAGACAAAATCAATTATTGCTGTTTTAACCGAACGCTTTCCACATATCGTTGCGCCCAAGCGAGATGATATTTGTTATGCAACGCAAAATCGACAAGATGCTGTGCGCCAATTAGCACCAGACGTTGATGTTTTATTAGTGGTAGGCTCTGTGAACAGTTCGAACTCAAACCGTTTACGTGAACTGGCGGAAACTTACGATATCCCTGCTTATCTGCTCGACAGCCCTGATATGCTCGAACAATCTTGGTTCACGGATGCGAAGATTATTGGTATTACTGCAGGTGCATCCGCACCTGAAGCGCTAGTGCAGCAAGTAATTGCACGTTTGCAACAATGGGGCGCAGGTGTTGCAAGCAACATGGACGGCCCATTCGAAGACATCACTTTCGCGCTGCCCAAATCTCTGCGCGAAATCCCCGTGGTTGTTGAATAATCCTCACGCTGTTACGAAACACACAATAAAGATTGATCACTGCCGTCTTTAGCAAACACGCGCCAATTATTTTTTTCGTTAACTTCCCAACGATAACACTGCGTATCTTGTGCTGACAGGGCTGTTCGTTTTGCTTGTAGTTGCAGGGTAAATTTGTGTTTTTGTGGGAGCAGGGTGAGCTTGTAGTCATCGGAGCTAGGCTCGAGAGAGCATGCTTGGTAATTCATTTCAAATAAATAGCAATCTTCCAAACTAATTTGTGCCTGCATCAGGGTGGTTTTGGCGCCCAGGCGATGCGCTTTGATCATGCGATCTTTGTAATTAGGCACCGCCATCTGTACAAGTATGCTAATCAAGGCTACAATAATCAACATCTCCAATAGGGAAAATCCACAGCATGGTTGATATCGAAAAAGCCTTACTTGACCCAACTGCGGTGTTTGGGCACCCGAAAGATGTGCTGTCGCATCCGGAGCTTTCACGTGAGCAAAAAATTGAAATTTTACGTCGTTGGGCCTACGATGCCAAAGAGCTTGAAGTAGCCGACGAAGAAAACATGCACCATGAAACTTTAAACGAAGATATCCTTGATGAAATCTTACAAGCGCTAAGTGAACTAGGCGCTGGCTTGATGAACAATTAAATTTCATTTTTACAATATTCCTCCACGTTTTCATTGCTGATATAAATTCTTCCAGCCTGATTGATAACCACCTTTTGCGCAAATTGTTGATGTTGCCGTGGGCAGATATAAATACTGGCATTTTGTGATGCCGTGTAGCCATTTGTGTAAAAAGTAAATATTTGCTGTGCAGTTTGCGGGAAAGCACGAATGATAATGCTGTTGTTATCTGTGAGCTTATAATTTTGTTCGGGCGAATCGCCCAGTAGCAGTATCTGCTCCTGCCAATTTTGTTTACAACTTTCATCGCCACAAACGCTTACCGCATGTCCGCGCAGCATCGCTATTTCCCGTGCGGTATTCAGCACATTGTAGATCGTCTGTGCATCAAATTGCACGCGCTGTTGCGTAACCCAGTATTGATACGAAAAAGCCCCCATGATAAATAGCATGCCGGACAATGCAATTACGACCAGTAGTTCAATTAGCGAGAAGCCTTTGGGTGGTCGCGTGGCGTTG
>JAJFKJ010000049.1 GCA_021773275.1 Gammaproteobacteria bacterium | reverse complement strand
GGGATAACAGGCTGATACCGCCCAAGAGTTCATATCGACGGCGGTGTTTGGCACCTCGATGTCGGCTCATCACATCCTGGGGCTGTAGCCGGTCCCAAGGGTATGGCTGTTCGCCATTTAAAGTGGTACGCGAGCTGGGTTCAGAACGTCGTGAGACAGTTCGGTCCCTATCTGCCGTAGGCGTTGGATATTTGAGAGAAGCTGCTCCTAGTACGAGAGGACCGGAGTGGACGCACCTCTGGTGTTTGGGTTGTGACGCCAGTCGCATTGCCCAGTAGCTACGTGCGGAGAGGATAACCGCTGAAAGCATCTAAGCGGGAAGCCTTACTCGAGATGAGATATCCCTTGACTATGTCACTAGAAGGCCTGTTGTAGACTACAACGTTGATAGGCAGGGTGTGTAAGCACTGTAAAGTGTTGAGCTAACCTGTACTAATTGGCCGAGTGATTTGACCATATAACGCTTAAATTAACTTGATGATGTAAAAGTCACATAACAGCTTTGCTTTAGTAAATTAGATATTTTATAAGCTAACCTAATTTGTAGGGTTTGGACTATGTTCGAACCGTGCGACCAAAAGGTCGTAAATACAAACCGGTCTGCCTGGCGGCAATAGCGAGTAGGTACCACCTGATCCCATCCCGAACTCAGAAGTGAAACTGCTTTGCGCCGATGATAGTGTGGAGTTATTCCATGTGAAAGTAGGACACTGCCAGGCATTTATTCCAAAAGCCCCTGTAGGGAAACTTACAGGGGTTTTTTTTATGCTTAAATATATATTGCTCTGAAAACCAACTTGCTAACACATTCTTAGTCTGTTACGATACAACAAGATTTAGGAGGCTACATGAAGTTTAAAGTATGTCAGTATAACCCGAATAAAAATGGAACAATCGCACAACGCTTTGATGATATTTTTAAATATCATGAAGCGCCGCAAGCATTGGACCATTATATAAGCGAACACAAAACACATCTCAGTAGTAGCCAAAACCAGCGTCACCCCATAGGTGCTCAAGAATTGGCTATATTAAGTAATATTCTTGAAGCATTTCCCGTTATTAATGCTGAAAACTCGGAAGATGTTAAACAAGCCATAATCGCAGGGGCAGCACCCAGCTCCTCTTTCCCGCTACATGCCTTACCGGCGCTCGCTGCCGGTCTTGAGCATCAGTTACGTGTTATTTTTGTTGCAAATGAATGCTTATACAGTGACGCGCTTGATGAGAATATTGAAGAAGAAGCTCAACTAGCTGCAGTAATGGAAGCATCCAAAGATCTTATGAATAATATGACGCCCGAACAGATGCACGAACAAATAATCGCGATGAGGGATTATGAGCGAGAACAGGAGAATGTCAGTCATGTAGCGAGAGTATTGCGGGGCACTCATATAGGCGCAGATAACGCGGATGATCCTATGAATAATATGACGCGCGAAGAGATGCACGAACAATTAATCGCGATGAGGGCTTATGAACGCGATCAGAAGGATGTCAGTCAGGTAGCAAGAGTATTGCAGGACACTCATATAGACGCAGATAACGACAACGACAATGATAGCGATGACAGCGCAAAGCATATAAACAGGTCCACTCGCCCTAAACCTTTCTGAATGAATTGCCCCCTTTCTTAAAGGCTTTATTGCATAAATGTGATGAACTTATGGGCGAGCGTGAGCGCCAGCGAACGATCAGCTGAGCTGATGATTTAAGCACATTAAGTGCAAGCATTTGGCTTTATGCAACAAAGACGCTGTTGTATAAATACATGATCAGTTAATGTAGGGGGCGCACCCTGTGCGACCCGGCACCGTGTAGCGGTGCCATTTCACAGCCTTTTGCCCGCGCGGGTTTTTTGATGCATAATCCTGTATAATACCCACATTATGATTGAAGACCAGCAGCATTCGTTTTCTGAAATACTTAATCAAGTGAATCTTGTAAAAAAGGCTATTCATGAATTTCAAGATAAACTGCTAAAACGCAAATTGAAAAATGGTTTTGAAGGTACTGTCCAAGTAGCGAAAAGCTGTAATAATCTGGTAGCCGCACGTGATACCCTGACAGCAGCATTTGCTGATATTAAAACTAAAATAATAACACCACTAAGTAGTTACAGCAGCTCAAACCCGAAGGTTTATCTAGAGTTGCAGTTTTTGAACAATCATCTTAAAAAAATCTCCAATGCTGTTGGAAACTTACCTAATACTGCTGAGCATGATCCCAAGGCACAACAGACCAATCGCATTGTTAAATGGATGTATAAGCACTCGCACATTTTAATGATTGTTAACGGGGTTTTACTTGCAAGCACTTTTTTTACAGCCGCGATTGTCACAGTATTAAGCATCGAATTAGCATCATTTTTTTGGGGTGCAGCAGCTGTGTTTTTTGCAAATGTACCACTAACAGCTGCGGCTATGATCGCCGCTGAAGAAAGTCCTGCAGTTAAGCCAACATTGCGACGTTATTTACCCGCTTTTTTAACTGCTGCCTCGCTAGCTTTAACCATTCTGCATGCGCCAGTTTATGAGTTTATGGCAATTGCCGCACCGCTTTCATTTTTGGCATATTTTGTGATCACGGTGTACCAAGTTGTACTTGAAAAACACTATGATCGCTTAGTGGGTGAGCGTCAATATCGAACTGCATTATTTAGTGATTCAGATAAGCTGGAGCGAGCCTGTGATTTTCTAGCTAAAGATGAAAATATGCAAAAACTTACAAGCACTGCTGGCATACCAAGTGAAGTTTCCTTGAGCAGGACAAATACAGCTAGCTCCATCTACACTATGAGTATAAATGGTGATGTAGACTTAGGTGACGATGAAGATGAAGATGCTGCGCTTTTGTTAAAAGGTAGCAGGCGGAATAGCTATGGCGCAACTACCTTTCATTGATTGTCGCCCCCTTTTTTAAAGCCTTTGTTGCATAAATACATGATGAGCTAATGTAGGGGTCGCACCCTGTGCGACCCGGCACCGTGTAGCGGTGCTACCCCACAGATTTTTGCCTGCGCGGGGGATTTTCTATCTAAATCTGGTACAATATTTCTATGAATTTCAGCATTTATAATAAGGACACAAACGGCAATTATCTTTCTGTGAATGATGAGTTTCAGCGTTTTGCAACAAATAAAAATCTCAATGAAATTATTGGAGTTGATGATAGAGCGCTTCCTTGGGCGCGTAGTAGTAAGCAGATCATGCGCAATGATCAAGAAGTGATCAAAACAAGAACAAGCAAGATTTTCATAGAAAAAGCGCAGTTCAAAAATCAAAGATATATACGCCGATGCTTTAAATCACCTATTTATGGCCTTACCGGAAAAATTATTGGCCTAAGTGGTGTTTCTATATCGGTAGACCCCCGCATTTTAATACCGCTCTCAAAGCAGCAGACAGCGTGCATACAGGAGCTAGCTCTAGGTGGCAGTAATAAAAGCATTGCTAAAAAACTTGGCTTATCGCCACGCACAGTAGAACATTACTTAGAGGCCACAAAACAAAAACTAAATTGTGAAACGCGCAGCGAACTAGTTGTGCAAGCTGTTATTAGAGGCTTAGTAGGGGTATCCTCCCCTAGTTAATAAAAACTAAAAGATGGTATTTTGTTGTAAAAGTCATGGGGTATAAATATGCATCTAGATTTAGTTATACGTTGCGCACAGGAAAGCGAAATTCCTGAGTTAAATGCATTGATTGCAAAATCTGCAGGAAACCTCAGCGTAGGGTTTTATACAAAACCACAAACGGAATGTCTTATCAAATATGTATTCAGCGTAGATAGCGAACTTGTTGCTGATCAAACATATTATGTGATAGAGGCCAATGGCATGATTGCCGCTTGCGGTGGTTGGAGTAAAAGGCGTACCTTGTTTGGGGGTGATCAAGCTAGCACACGCACCCCTGGCTTCTTAGACCCTTCGAGGGAAGCAGCCAAAATTCGTGCATTTTTCATTCACCCTGATTTTGCCAGGCAAGGTTTGGGGTCGGTTTTGATGCGCCGCTGCGAGGAACAGGCTATGCTTGCTGGCTTTACTGCTCTAGAACTCATGTCGACATTACCCGGCGTGCCATTTTATGAACAGAAGGGTTTCATTGCAGGCGAACCTCTCTCATTACCATTGCCTGATGGTTTGCTGGCCGACTTTCTAGCTATGTACAAAAAGCTCTAAATTGCCTCGAACCTAATCAGGACTCTTGCAAGAAAACTATTACGAGAGCCGCGAAGGTTACAGAGCGGTTGATTAGCATATAAAACAAATGTGTTAATTCGCTTGCAACAATTCTGAGTCAGAGCGTGAGCGGAAGCGAGCGATCAGCTGAGTTGATGATTTAAGCACATTAGCTGCAATTTTTTCAGTCCATCTGCTCGCGCGCTAGCGCTTGCGCTCTTGAAAACTTTCGCCCCTCGCATCCTGAATTTTTCTGATATAATATCCTCATGAACAAAACCATTGGCTCAATATTTGTTGCAGCAGGAACCGCTATCGGCGGCGGGATGCTTGCGCTACCTTTAGTCAGCGCCGGTATGGGTTTTGCTGTGAGCGCCTTACTATTTTTGTTTGTGTGGGCGGTGATGTTTCAATCTGCATTGCTAACCCTTGAGGTCAACCTGGCCTTCCAGGCGCCGCGTAATCACTACGCCACCATGGCCCATGCCACTTTAGGCAAACCGGGTAAATACGTTACTTACATTGCTTATATTTTATTGCTTTATGCATTAACCAGCGCCTATGTCACCGGTGGCGCATCACTCTTGCAGGCGGCAACAACCTTACTATTTGATACAGCATTGCCTGCCTATGCCAATGTATTATTGTTCACCGTTATTTTAGGGGCAGTTGTTGCTTGGAGTACACGTGCGGTTGACCTGTGTAATCGCGGATTATTTTCTGTAAAACTTATCCTGCTGATCATTATTTTTGCATTATTTGTGCCACAAGTTGATTATGTAGCCCTACTTAATAACCCGCAGCCAACTTATATGTGGGCGGCAGCACCGGTTATTCTTACGGCATTTGGTTTTCATATTGTTATTCCTTCTTTAGCGCAGTACTTAGGCCCAGAGCCAAAGCGTCTGCGCACCGTATTATTTTGGGGCAGTGTCTTACCATTGGTGCTTTACCTCATCTGGTTGGCTTCACTGTTGGGTACGCTGCCATACGCAGGCGAGTACAGTTTTTCAACCATCGCTAAAACGGGCGGCTCTGTAGGCGACTTGATGCTTGCAATTAACCATGAAATACAAAAGCCATGGCTAACTGCCGTGCTGAACATTTTTGCGAATATTGCGGTGATCACATCTTTCTTGGGCGTTTCACTTAGCCTGTTTGATTTCTTACGCGACAAAGAGCACGAAGTTGTACCGCATCGTGCGCGCACGGCTCTATTTACCTTTTTGCCACCTGTGCTAATCGCTATTTTCTACCCGAATGGTTTCGTGCAATTATTAAGCTATGCTTCGATCTTCGTTGCAGTAATCTTAATTATTTTACCCGCCTTAATGGCATACCGTGTACGCACCTCGCCGCATTTGACCACGCCGTATCACACCTGGGGTGGTACGCCACTTATTATCGCCATCGTGCTAATTGGTTTAGTATTTATTGTCGTTGAAGTTTCTCGCATCATGCAAAAACTCCCTGTTTGGGCCGGTTAAAAAGGACTTCGCTATGCATTTTTCAAAAACACTGGGCTGTGCCTTATTGGTAACAGGCACGTCTATTGGTGCAGGCATGCTAGCCATCCCCTTGGTTGTTGCGCAGTTAGGTTTTATCAACACGGCTTTATTACTGATCACCATTTGGTTTTTCAGCTACATCGCCTCGCTTTTGATTTTAGATATAACCTGCAAGCTATCACCTAACAAACAAACGCATCTTAACCGCATGGCAAAAGAGGTACTGGGTAGGGTAGGCCAGGGAGTGATGTGGATCTGCGTGCTGGGTTTATTGTACTCTTTAACCATCGCTTATATTTCAGGCGGCAGTTCAATTATTTCAGCATTGTTTGAACATCAAGGTATTATGTTACCGCAATGGATTTACGCAGCCGTGTTCACGCTGATATTGGGTGGTATTGTTACCATCAGTACCCGTGCAACAGACATGTGCAATCGCTTTTTGTTTATGTTTAAAGCTGTTCTATTAGTGCTTATGTTAGCCTTTAGCTTGCCATTTATCGATGTGCGTTTGCTTTTTGAGGCTGGCAATAATCAAAAATACTTTTTGATTGCAGCGCCAGTGATATTCGTATCGTTTGGTTTCCACCATATTGTGCCGACATTGGCGCAGTATACGGATTTTAATGTAAAGCTTTTGAAGCGCATTTTATTGATTGGTAGTTTAATCCCGCTGATCATATATTTATTATGGGTGGTGATGTCTTTGGGTATTATGCCGCGCGCCATGTTAGAGCAAGATGTCGGTGATTTTATCTACAGTCTTAGCGAAGCCTTACAGCGCCCAAGCATGCTCTGGATAGTCAACGGCTTTGCAAACTTTGCAGTGATCACGTCCTTTTTAGGCGTGACGCTAGGTTTATTTGATTTTCTGCGCGATAGCTTTAATGTTGCCGCAGATCATATGCCGAAGCGCTTAGGCATAGCCGTGCTGGCATTTGTTGTGCCTTTCGTGTTTGCCATTACCATTCCAGCCGGGTTTATTCAGTTGCTAGCTTTTGGTGGGGTGTTCTTTGCCATTATGGCTTATGTATTGCCGGCAATTATGGCCCTTAAGATGCAATTGGGTGGTGTTGTGCGCCCAGCAGCAGTTGCGACGTTTGGGGTGGTTGTGGCGGTATTAGGTGTGCTTTTCAGTTGACCTACAACCATGATGTCTTAAAAATCAAGCACTTAAACTGTTTACTTCGAAAACCCAGCTCGCTATAATGATAGTATATAGTTAGCAAGCATAAATCATAGGTGAAAAATGGTAACTCCTGATCCCAACGCTGGTACGCCAGGCTTAGCAATCGGCACAAATGCTGCCCCAAGAAAGGCGGCTGAACTTGTCCCCCTTGAAGTTTTTGAGAACAGAACGGCTGAGCAACGCGTGCGTATTGCTACAAATATCATGGGCACAATTGAAGGCTTGTTGGTCGATGAAAAACGCCACAAAGATTTAACAAAAGTTATTAAAGATGCGGACGAACATTTTGGCAAGAATGAGCCTGATGCAGCAATAAAGCTTTTACGTGACAACGGTTTGTTTATAGCGAACGAGCAAGAATTTTACGGTATTTTTCATGACAACAGCGGCAATGACATGGAGCCAACAGCCGGCCTTATACGATTATATGCTGCTGCTAATGGCCATTACAAAGATGCAAAAGGCAGCAATGATCAGGGCGAAAAATACGCAGAACGAAAAATTATTGCAGGTATTTTGCAAGATATATATAACGACGATGCGCTCAATAAAAAAACACTGCCTAAAAATCACGCAGAGTTAAAACTAAGAATAGAAGACGCACAGCAAAAAAGAATTGACGAAAGAGAACAGAAAGTTCGCGCTGAAGCAAAGCAAAAGCGAGTGTATGTAGGCCCCGATTATGAAAATTTATTCGTTTGGATGGATCGCCACAACAAAATAGCCATGGGTGAAAAAAACCAGTATACACAGGCCATCATTGAAAAAGGCAGCTATACAAACGCGCAGGGCGGTAGCGCCTTTGTGGAAACAAGAGAAACAACTAGCGGAAAAGTATTTAGGGTGAGCAATATTGATGTGTCGCAAGAGCAGATTTCTGCCTTTGCCAGCCAAACACGCAACAAAGAAATTGATTTGGGTGAAGGCTTAATGGCTGAAAACCCTTTTGCCGACCTTGAATTTAAATTGGGTAAGGACAAATACCGCATTGTTATTGAAGAGCGCTCATCTGGTAATAGCGATGAAAAGAGGCTGGTATTTAAAAAACTAAAAATAGACGAAGACGGCAAGCCAGTAAAAAATAAAGAAGGCAATGATGATGAAACCATACTGAATGGCTTAGATAAGGTACAAGCGACTTTCACGAACAACGCCTACAAAGGCCTCACGGTTGATGAAGCATTGAAGTCAGCGTTGATGAAAATGGAAGGCGCCGTGAAGAATGCTAAACAGGCAGAAGCACCTAAAAGACAGCCCGGCGCCCTAGAAGTAGGTGAGGTTCGCAAGCCAGCAGATGCTCTGAAACGGCAAATGCAGCAACAAACAGCGGATGCTAAAAATCAGGAGGCTGCTCCCGGCACTATTGTGCGTGCTTCAAACGCATCAAAGTTGAAAAAATAGCCCGAAACCCCTGCAGTTTAAGACTAAACTGCCGATATGCCTTATATGCATATTACCGACCTAGTCATTACGACCCTAGGGCTACTAGCATTGGGGGTATTTGTCGCAGGGGCCTTCCGCCGCCTGCCCATCCCCTATACCGTAATGTTAGTACTGATAGGGATAGGCCTTAAAACCATAGCCAGCTACACACCTGTTTTGGCCCCGGTAGCCGCGTTCCGCATTGACCCTGAGCTCGTATTATTTATCTTCTTGCCCATCTTGATTTTTGAGTCCGCTTTAACGCTCAATGCAAGGCAGCTCTTAAAAAACATGGTGCCGGTTTTAGCGCTGGCCGTGCTAGGTGTTCTGCTCTCAACCGTATTGATTGCTGTGGCCATGTATTACATTTTAAACATGCCGTTTATGGTGGCAATGGTATTCGGTGCTTTGATTTCTGCAACCGACCCTGTTGCTGTAGTCGGATTATTCAAATCACTGGGTGCACCCCAACGGCTGACAACATTGATTGAAGGTGAATCTTTATTTAACGATGCAACTGCCATTGTCATCTTTACCGTGTTTTTAACGATGTTGCTGGCCGGCCAAGCATTAACGCCAGCCATGACAATAGAAGCCGTATTCGAATTTTTAGAAGTTTTTATTGGCGGTGCTGTTATTGGGCTGCTTGCCGGCATCATTATCGCTTGGCTGATTCGTTTATTGCAATCAAACTTAAGTGAAATTTTAGTGCTGACATTAATGTTAGCCTATTTTTCATTTGTATTGGCCGACCATTATCTGCACTACTCAGGTGTAATGGCGGTGGTGACTTGTGCTTTAGTGGTGGCGATATTTGTGATGCCACGTCTAAGCTTAGACAACAGCGAAACCGTAAAACAAACTTGGGAATTCCTATCGCTTATTTGTAACACCTTGCTATTTTTATTAATGGGCTTGTCTATTAATGTGGCAAGTTTGTGGCAAAGTGGTTTAACAATTATGCTTGCATTCGCGCTGGTACTGATTGCCCGGGCCTTGTCAATTTATGGTCTATTACCGCTAGTATCAAAGTTGTTCCGTTTGCCGGTATTCAGTTTAGGCGACAGGCATGTACTGTGGTGGGGTGGCTTGCGAGGCGGTTTAGCGATCGCAATGGTGCTCTCAATCCCTGAATCTGTGCCTGGCCAGGCCTTGCTACTCGATTTAACCTTGGGCGTAGTGCTAGCAACTCTGGTGATCAATGCGCCAACAATTAAACCATTAATGCAAAAACTGGGTTTGAATAAACCAACAGAATACGAGTGCGTGGAGATTGCGCACACACAACTATATGCCGAACACAAAGCGCAGCATACCTTGGCAGAGCTATGTGATATCGGAATTATCACCAAAGCAGGGTTTGCTGTTACCGATAAAAAAATTATCGGCACCTTTAAGCATGGCCACAAGCATGAAAGTACAGATGACGAGCGTATTAATTTGGCGCTTACGCTATTGCAACAGGAAAACAAAACCCTAAAAGCCATTTTTGAAGCAGGCACTATTCGTCAATACACATACCTAGAGATAGGTGATGAGCTGCAACTGCGTCGCGAAAGCATACTAAAGGGACGAGAGGTTTCGAGTGCCGACCTTGAAAAGCTCCCCAGCTTTTTTGAGCGCCTGGAAAGTTTTGTGATTGCCCATCTACGTGAAAAAGATTGGGCAACAGGGTATTTGTCGTGGTACCAGAATTTGCGTCATGCTGACCACCTTGTGCGCATTTGTGTATTATTGCAAATGACGATTTCGGCAAAACATTTTTTGAAGCAAGCAGAAGACATTCCGCAAGCTACAGAGCAAGAAAAAATGCAAAGCTTAGAAAATGACATTGCATATTACCGCAATGTTCTAGGCAATACCCGCGAAGCTTATCCGGAATTTTACCGTCGCTTCATGCGTAACTTTGCTTACCGCTCAGCTGCTGCGGTAGCCTTGCGCAGCGCAGAAAAAGCATTTAAGCACGGCATCGTGGGCGCAAAACCTTACAATGCCGTGGAGCAAAGCATCGAAGAACACCTTGCAGATCTGCCTAAAATTACGGAGCCCGTAGAAGATCTAGACACGAAAGCTTTAATAAAATTAGTGCCGCTATACAGCGATTTACCTCAAGAAGCCTTAGATGCCATTGCAAACGCCGCTAAAGCGGTAAAGTTTTTACCTGGCGACACCGTGATCAAGCAAGGCAGTAAAGGTGATTCACTCTACATTATTGCCAAAGGCGGCTTGCGCATCAGCAAGCAGAATAAGGTGCTCGCTGATTTATATTCGGGTGAATTTGTGGGTGAGATGGCCTTGTTAGGTGATGCTGTGCGCTTAGCAAATGTCGTTGCTATCTTGCCGACAACATTATTACGCATCACCCGCGATGACATCCTGACCATCGCACAGCAATACCCAGCTTTAAAACAATCTTTAGAAAACGCCAAGCAATCCCGGTCGTAGGAGCCGTATGTTGTTAATCTCGCAATGATTTTGCTGTAGGGGTCGCACCTTGTGCGACCCCTACAATTCGTTTAAAAACCCCCATTGCTATATGTATATGATCGCCCCCTTTGTGAAGGGGGCAGGCCCGCCATCGGCGGGGCGGGGGATTTTCTACTTGCAATAAGGCTCTTAAAAAACAATATCCAAACGCAGTGGACCTTGACCATTGACTTCATCATCTTTTATTTCTGGGCCAGTTATAACGCCATTCACAAAGGCTTTGCTATCGGAAGCAAAGTTTGTAAGCCATGCGGTTTTTGTGCCACTGCCATCTGCATTCACGTTTTCCCTGGCGTTCAAAAACCCAGCCGTTAAATGTGGTAGCAAGTATTTAAATAAAACCATCACTGCAATGAAGGTACCCACTACTGCAGCAACTTCTGCAGAAATTTCTGTTAAGCCAGCAGCTTCTTCTTTTTCTAGTGAGGCGCTACCAAACTTGTGTGCAAGCTGATAAAAACCATACCAAGCGCCACCACAGATCGTAACAGTAATAAATAATGCTTGCTGTTCGGCAATATATTCTGTTGTTTTTCTGTAGTCTTTTGAGCTAATGCTTCTAAATGCAAGCCAAACGCCGGCAGCAGCACCGAGACCCAGAAATAATCCGGCAAATTCATCAGGAGCACCCCAGCCACACCATGAATCAAGTATTAAATCTAAAACCAGATAATCCACCAAAACGTAGCCAGCAATGGAAAGCCCCACTTTGCGCGCTAGGTGTTTAGCATTCGTGTACTCTTGTTCTAGGAGGCGTTGAGTAAGTGCGGCACGGCGAGCGGTTTCCGCTGCCCGGATCTGGTCATCACTACTATGCTTAACCCCTTCCCACCATTGCAAACCTTCTAGTTTTTCGGTTTCAATTTGCTTGTCTACAACGCCAGGGATAACATTATGCTTCATCCAAAGATAGTAGATAGCACCTGAGAGGGCAGCGAAAATAATGGGGAACCCTGCAAAGCTTAAAAAGCTTTCTGGTGTGAGTGTGCCAAAATTGTGGCCGAATTCAATAATGTCTTTATCCAAACAGATGTCTTCAACAACAGGTTTCAATGCCAGAGCTTGCCAAAGCGCGTCGCCACCCACAGCAATACCTAGGCCGTAAGCAGTATTAGCGCCTGCTTCTTGTGTTTTTTTTGCTTCTTTGTAAAACAGTAAATTTTCGCCAGACATTAGGCACCAGTTTGTTTACGAACACTATTGCGCTTGATGTTAGCATGCGGCATAATGCCAGGTCAATCCATGCTAAAATCCCCCCCATGAAAGCCTACGATGAACAATTTATGCAAGCTGCGCTTGAGCAGGCAAAGCTCGCCGCCGAGCAGGGCGAGGTGCCTGTGGGTGCGGTATTGGTGCATGAGCAGCAAATTGTAGCGGCTGGCCATAACCAGCCAATCAGCCATCACGACCCCTCAGCCCATGCTGAAATTAATGTATTACGCGCAGCAGGGCAGCAGCTACAAAACTACCGCCTACTGGATACCACGCTCTATGTAACCCTAGAGCCTTGCATCATGTGCGTGGGTGCGATGATTCACGCGCGCATTAAACGTTGCGTTTACGGCGCCCCAGACCCAAAAACAGGCGCTTTGGGCGGTTTATTAGCGCTACCAACGCTTGCCAGCTGGAACCACCGCCTTGAATACGAAGGCGGCGTATTATTTGAGGCTAGTGCCTTGATGTTAAAAGAATTTTTCTCATCTCGCCGATAGCATTTGTAACACGATGTAAAATATCAACATTTTGCTACAACTACAGCTTTTCATTGCCCCAAAACTTCTTTATAATCTAATTATTGACCCACCACCAAGAGAGTGTTAAGGTGGCTTACTGGATTATTTAATGGAGGGCTAGCAATGGCATACACAGGTAAGAGAACGATTCAAACAGAGGGTTTGCCCTTAGATGTTAATTTCAGGCATGTCTTGCTCAAGGGCGTTAACGAAGGCACTGCAAACATAGACCGTGAAAAAAACCCGCAAGCATATTATGAAGCGGTGATAACACTTGCAAAAACCCTAGACACAAGGCAAAAGCATGATCGTCTTGAGCTAACAACACCTGAGGTAGGTGCTTTAGACGCGGGGATTCCTGATCTTAAGAACACCGTAGATAAATCTCTGGACAATGATACACGTGTAGCCTTGCACTTAGTTGAAGGGCAGTGGTATTTATTAAAACCTGGGCAATTAGGCGAATTAGAAGAGATTGTGGTCCCTACAGCGACTATCGTTTTAAGCCGTGCCGATTTTTATCATGTGTTCGACGCTTACGGTACATCTAAACCTTTCTCAGCGAATATTATTGCGATGCTAGAAAGACGTAGACTTGAAGAAGCGCAAGCTATTGCTGACAGTAAAGTGCAAAGTTACAGCAACCTTACTAGCAACTCCCGATATCACTGGGCCGTAGCACTGGGTGTTTCTATCGCTGCAGCCGATGCTATCTGGCAGCTTTCTTGCTATTTGCTGGCCGAACTTGGCAGTGAAAGCAAAGATGCAAGCGAAAACATTAGTGGTACAGGCTTTATCGGTGTTGACGGGCTTAATCTGGAATCAGAAATCATGTTGTTTATATTCCCAGCAGTTTTAGCGATTGTGGCGGGTGTGCTTTATGCGCAGTCATTAAAAGCACAATACAAAGGCTTAGAGAATAACGGCGAACTGCCAGAACACATTAACGTGGCTTGCAACCAGCAAGGTTTATATGTGTTCTACAAAATGGCAGCTGCGGTTACTGCATTCCAGCTTAGCGACATATTACTAGCGGAATACGCGGGTGATGTTCCTGTGGAAGTTGCAATGTTTCTTATCGGTATCTCTGCAGCATTAGCGGTTTGCTTGGTTGCAGCGCGTCAAGACTATAATGCACACGGTGGCTTTGCTGCTAGCCCGCGTTTTTATCTTGCATTAGGCGCTGCTGTTACCGCTGCTGTGGTTTCATGGTGCTTGGCGGAAATGCTGATGGACTCAGATCTGGGTGTTATTGTTGGTGCTGGGGCGGCTGTGGGTACACTGCTTACATTTGCAGGTGTAGGGGGTGCTTTTGCAGGGACCTTGGCTAAAGAGCAGCAGGTGCAAAATGATGAAGCTGAGCAGGCATTAAGCCATATTCCTAAGAGTGTCGGATTCTCAGCATAAACGCAACACTAAAAAAGGCCGCATTCGCGGCCTTTTTGCGTGGGTCGTAGCTTAATATACTTGCTCGGACGGAATAAATCCGCCCTTCGCGCTAAAGGGGGAGAGCTGCGCTTCTCCCCCTTTATAACCCCCATTGCTATATGCCCCCTTTTTGAAGGGGGCAGGCCGCCAACGGCGGGCGGGGGTTTTTGTAATTGCAGAAATCTTACTTTATCAACCATTTTATGTTGACCTATGAGCTTAACTAATGCTAGTCTTAGTAAGATGCCTACTACACAAATAGTACAGTTTTCACCCAAGTACGAAGCGCTGCAAAGCAGGCGCTGGAATGCTGGCACGAGCATGTCAGTGGCGATGGTCGATGAAACCCTGCATGGCGAGAGCAAACACGATTTCCATGTCAGAGCTGAAGACATAACAGGCGCAAGTGATGATTCGACCGCTGAAGGATTTTACGATTTTATACTCTATCCGGGTAGTATCAGCCTTGCGGTTACCGGGTTTTATTACTTTTGGTTGCGCATGCATCTTTGGTATATCATGCGCCAGCATGAAAAAGAAAAAGCAGAAGCTGCCCCAGACACCCCGTCGGGCTTTTACAACAATAAACTTGCCCAAGCTAATGCTGCAACAAGGGTTATGTTGGCTAAAAGCTTATGCATGCTATTCATGACAGCATTTGCTACCGCGATTCTAGAAGAAATATACCCCGAGACGGATGATACTGACGAAAAAACAGGCGCAGCCGCCGAAGAAGGTTTGCTAGCCGCCATGGAAGAGATGTGGGTGGCCGCAATGCTGGTCGCGGTGTTTGCTGGGATAGGCGTTTATGCTGGCATGTACATCGGACAAAAATTTCGCAATGACTTTGTTGATGCCGATGCAGAAAATATAAAAGGCCAACGTGCAGCTATTGCCATCATCATTACATCATATACTTTTGTGTTGCACATCGTCGCAGATATTGTCGATCATGAAGTCGATTCGGATCTGATTTATATTGGCATCCCCGTCGCATTCGTGATGATGGCTTTGATTTTGTATTTTGTCACGCCGGCTTTAGCACAAAGTATGACAAACCACTTTAAGCAACAAGAAAAAACATTTTCAGAGAAATTATGTGATTTTGGCCGTAGTTTTATTGGTAAACCTAATGTTGAGACACTACAGCCTGATGCAGAAGATGAAAAACAGAGTATTGATTCTGAACTAACGTTCTAAAGCAAATTTAACGTAGGGGCTGCATCCTATGCAGCCCGCGCGAGCGAAAGCTCGCGGTAATTACAATTGCTGCGCAATGTCGGGTCGCACAGGGTGCGACCCCTACATTAGCTTGCGATGACCTTGCAATATAATCGCCCCCTTTGTAAAGGGGGCAGATGCAGCGCAGCTGCATCGGGGGATTTTCTACTTGCAACAATCTACCGACGTACTAAAAATGCCTGGTTTAAATTCAGCTGCGCCAAGGTGCTTTCTTTAAAGTTATTCGCATCAAACTCATTATTGAAGGGGCCAATCTGCACCCGGAATAAATCACCTTGTTCATAAACATGCACTTGTTTATCGCTAAAAGGCTCCACTTTGTTGGCGAGATCGTGCGCGCCATCAAAACTGCCCAGGGCGGCAATTTGCAAATAGATTTCATCGCCAATGGGGGTGTAAGGTACGGGTTCTGGTGCTGCCTCTGGAACCGCTTCGGGCTCACCGCGTTTTCTATCACGCTTGTTATATTCTTTAACGTCGATCGACTCGACACGTACATGACCTGTGCCAGTACTTAAAATATCAAGTTTTGCAGCAGCAACGTATGATAAGTCGATGATGCGATCGCTATGAAAAGGCCCGCGATCGTTGACTTTCACGATCACCGATTTTTTGTTTTTCAAATTCGTCACTTTTGCATAGCTGGGTACGGGCAGGTGTTTATGCGCTGCTGTCATTTGGTACATATCGTAGGGTTCACCGCTAGAGGTTGAATAACCCTGAAACTTTGTGCCATACCACGAGGCCAGGCCTTCTTCTTCGTAACCTAGGTGTGTGTCCCACACATGGTAGGTTTTGCCAAATACAACATAAGAAGGTGGGTTGCCGTATCTACTGTAATTTTCGTGTTTAGGCTTTGCGCAAGGCACTTTCGCTAGGTTTACTTTCTTTTTAGGCGCGGTATCTTGCGCTTGCTTATAACGCCCGCCGGAGCTTTTATTACTATTGCCGCCGCAGCTGGCTAGCAGCACAACGCAAAAGACAATAAACAGTGTTTTAATCGCTTTACTCATCATGGCGAAATTATAGCATAGCTACTTGCATGATGGCGCAAGCCAACAATTGGCGGTATGGTCATTGACTACGCCAACAGCCTGCATGTAGGCATACATAATTGTTGAGCCAACAAAGCTCATGCCGCGTTTTTTTAGATCTTTTGCAAGCGCATCACTTTGCGTCGTTGTTACAGGCACTTCCTTGCTATTGGCCCAGTGGTTAACAATCGGCTTGCCGTCAACAAAAGCCCAAAGGTAATCATTAAAAGAGCCAAACGCTTCTTGGATTTGCATAAAAACGAGCGCGTTTTTGCGGGCGCTGTAAATTTTTAAACGGTTGCGTACAATGGCTGGGTCTTCTCGTAGCGCTTCTAATTCTGCATCAGTCATAGCAGCTACAGTATGTACATCAAACCAATGAAAACAGCGCCGATAGCCTTCACGCTTGTTTAGAATGGTTTCCCAGCTCAGACCAGCTTGGGCACCCTCAAGAATCAGCATCTCGAACAGGTGGCGGTCATCATGTGCGGGGATGCCCCATTCATGGTCGTGATACGCAGCATACAGTGGCTTGCCATTACCAAAGCAGCGGATTTTGTTGTCTGTTGTATCCATGGGGTAAATATACCGGAAGTGGTATGATGTGTGAAGAGCAGCGGGCGTAACTTGTTGATTTTCGTTGCAAAAAAGTAAGTTTCTCAGCTTGTTTTAGGCCTGCTTCTAGCAGAACATGCTTGATTTTTTGCGCATGATTGTGTAAGATGGCAGACTTGTGTTAGCCGTAGATTTATAATTTAAAGGTGATTTAATGCCATACGATGCAACTTCTCTAAATGCCGCAAAACTCCAGCGATTAATTGATGATTTCAGCCATGTGAAAAACATGCCTGATTGTGCGCAGAAGCACCTGATTGCCTTGTATATTCATTTTAAGGCGGAACAACTATGTGGAGATGGTGCGCCTGGCTTTTTAGGGGAATATGACTTGCAAGCGACGTATGGTCGTTTTGTTTTACGTTTTAAAGAAGAAAAGTTAGCTGATGGAGAGCCGCCTGAACTCAAGGATTTAACGACTAAAAAATTGGCATCTGCATTGCGTCAAACCAACCCCGTTAACCTGCCATTGCTGACGAAGCTTTTAGGCGAGAGTAGGGCAGTGACCACCAGGGCGAGCCGTGAAAAAGTGCTCGCGATGGGTAATACGGGCTCAGGCAAATCTACGACAATTCATTTTTTGGCGGGCGCTAAGATGGTTTTGGGTGATGTCGAGGGTGTGCCACATATTCAGACAGACGCTAGCGATTTAGATGTGACTTTAAAAAAACAATTAGAGGTTATCAAGACCAGCGCACAAAAGCACTCTGAAACACGAACCTTAAATTCGATTAACATCCAAGAACTAGAAATTTGGGACTCACCTGGTTTTGATGATACCGCAGGTGTTGAACAGGATATAACAAATACAACAGGCATCACCATGGCTGTTAATAGCTCAGCTACCAAGCCTGTTTTTGTGATTAGTAAGAATAACATTGGTGACAGAGGCCGTGAACTTGTTAAAACGCTAAACAACTTTGCGAAGCTGATTCCAAGCATTGAAAGTAACCCAGGTAGCATTGCTTATGTGTTTACAAAATACAAGGAAGGCGAGCTAAAGACTTTGCATGCAGATTTGCTTTCCTTGGCAGGTGAGGATTGGGTTGAAGGGCCTGCTGTTGCAATGATTGACAACATGAAAAAAAGAACTGCTAGTGCAGCGGAATTATTAAGCAACAACATTCTCTTGCTTGACTACAGTGTAGGTGAAGAACAACTTGCTGACAAAAGAACAAAATTCATTTCAAGCTTAAACAGTGCTGATGCGATTGTTGCGCCCGATGGTGGTTTTCATTACGGTACGACTGAAGAGTCCGAGCAAGCATTAAAGCTGCAAATTGAAAAGCAAAAACATATTATCAAAAACGCGCTTGAACGGGTTGACCCTGATTTATTTGATTACAAGATGAGCGAACTACAGCAGCTTAATGGAGTTCTAGGTGAGCACTTTCCGGAAGTTAAGCAAGCTTATGAAGAGTGCATTGAAATCAAAAATAATTTTGCCAAAAAACTTGCAGAGAGTCTAGGTCGTGACCTCATCGCAGCATTTCAGTTTGACTACCAAAATTTAACGGGTGAAAACAAAGAGTTTTTAAGTTATACCGAGAAAGGTACGGGTGTATTGGAGCGCTTGGCTTTTTTGCTTTACCTCAATGAAAAGCAAGGTTTATCTTGTGTCGAGAAAATCACCGCTGAGCAAGACCGTCTGATAGAAGCGATGCATGTTAAAGATGCGAGTGTTGATGACGTGGTTGCTCATTTAGTAAAAGCGAGAACGCTTGCCCTTTTTTCAGGGGTTTTCATCTTAGACGGTCTTAAAGACAAGTATGGCGAAGAGTATACTAGCTACAAAAAACTTAACGGGAATGCTGGTCGAGCCACAGAAACAGCCTTCGATTTATTTGATGACTATTTAACGGGTGCTGTGCAAGCATTAAAGCAAGGTGAAATAGAACAATACGCTGAACTGATGCAAAAAGCCGAAGCACTTTATAAAGCTGCTCGTAATAAAGCTGCTCGTAAAATATTCGAAGAACATGATGCGGAAGCAAAGCTTAAAGACGCGCAGAAAGAGGCCAAGCAGACGGTGCTAGATGCAACAGCTAAAGCCTTTGCTTATTTGCAAGATGAAAATTTACTGCATAACGAAGGCAAAACCGTTGCACCTGCTATAAATCTGTTACAAGCCATTGAAGAAGCAGATGAAAAAATTTACCAATACTTAGGTGGTCTTGATGAAGATGCCATTGCTGGGCAGCAGTCTGGCCTGTTGCAGGCAGCTTCGATTCGCGTCAAGAAGATGGGCGCAGAGATTCCCGATCTATTGGAAAGTAATTTAAGCGTTCATGAGCACGTAGATACGATCGAAGCTTACCTGCTGCAAATGGTGGCCTTATGTGAAGTGCCTGAAATACAAAAAGACATTCACAACAGCATTGTTGCGCTGCAGGTTGACAGGCTGGCTGAGTCGCTTGGTAATATGAAAAACAATGCTCTGAGCTTGTGGTTCCAAATTAACGATGATAAAGAGAGTCGAATTGACGCTAATTATGAAGTGCTTGGGCAGCTTATGAGTGGTCTTGGGCGAATAGAAAAGATGTTAAAGGATGCGACAAGCATAGACACGAACATTTTCGATGATTTGATCAAGCAGGTTTCTGAAAGGCTTAAGCTTCTCAGCGAGGAGTCTGGAATATCTGTGAAAGATCCAGGTGCTCCTGAGGATGCCGAAGCGCATCTAGAAGCCAGGTATGCAAAACAAAAAAAGAAAAGCAATGACATCAGTTTTGCGCTCGCAATGATGCACAAGTTGTCTGAATATTGCGCGGGCATTCCCGAGCATCTTTCCGGCTTGCAAAGTGCCATCGCTGATCGACTTGCAGAAGACACTCAAGGGATTGTGGGCCAAGTTGAAAACTTAATTAAAGAAACAGATCTATATGCATTAGGTATTGATGCCGACGTTAGTGAAGTATTTGTTCAGTTTAAAACCGACTTGTTGGCGTTTAAAAATAACAAGGCGCTAGGGTTTGAGGAGCGAAAAGCACACATTAAGACGCATTTTCGAGGCTTGGGTGCTTTTTCTGATGCATTAGTCGAGAGGGCTGAGCGTGTATGTAGTGAGGACCCATTCAAAAGCTTGCCAGCATTGCGCTTTTTCATGGAGCTTGCCGTAATACTTGCATCTTTTGATGCCTACATGCAGAGCGGCCAACAGTACAATAAAGCAAGTGAAAAAATCGATGGGATGATTTCAAATCAGGAATTTGCGATACGTAAAATGATTGATGCTTATACTGATAAGCAATCTTTTTACATGCCCCCCCCTCTGAATATGGCCGCGGAAAAAATATATTTTAAACAAGTTCGGCAGGGTTTAAATTTCAGTTTGGCAATGGACAGGCAAGCGCTAGATGTGCACCAAAAAGTAAGCCTAGATATTGCGCATCTCGTAGAAAATTCGCCTCATGATCTTATTGCAAAACTAGAAGAGCTTAGTAAAAGCAGAGGTGATAGGCCTCGCAAACGTGCTGAGCAGGCGCAAGAGCTGAGAGCTCACATTAAAGAACAGATGCCCCTGTTTTTGCAGCAGCTTACAAGCTGTGAATACGTGATGGCGAATGAAATATATGCTCACGTCAAAGCAGCAAGAAGTTTCTTACCAACAAGCTTTAACAATGTGCAGTCAGACTTTTCAGGGCAAGAAGCTGAAACGCTTAACAGAGAATACCAAGCTGCTGAGACCCAACATGCAGAGCTAGAAAGGAAGGTTGCTGGTGATGGTTATCAGCAAGCAGATGCAGAGCGAGAAGCGATTGACAATGCAGGTGTGCGTGCGTTAAGCGACACCCATCAGACAGCGCTTATGCAAGCTGGCCAGCATAAAAATCCTTATGAAGCGCTAAAAACATTGTTTCGAAAGGCATTACGAGATAGCCACCTTTTCTTTGCAAATACAATAAAAGAAAAACTTCTTGAGAAACTTGTGGAAAGAAACCAAGCTCGAGCTGCGGCAATAGAAAACGAGCAAAATGCGTTTGAGCAAGCATTTGATGAGGCCGAGCAAGCAATCGCAGCAAAAGGTAAGGCCGAAACTCAGGCGCTTAGCGATGCGAAATCTGAAGGATTTGATGCGCTGCTTGGTCTATTCAATAGCGCCTTTGAAAGTTTCAGCTTTGCAATGGCGGCTAAAGCCAAAGATGGCTTGCATACCCATGTTGACGGCCTCCGCAAAAACTTAGCTGGCATAAAAGATGATGGCGAAAAAATTACCGAGAAACTTGCAGCGGTACACGAGCTTGTTAGTAAGTACCGAGCATACAAAAAGAATATTGTAGAGTTATCAAGCACCATGTCTCGCGTGATTGCTAGCGATTCTCGCAGCGTGAGTAGATTTGGCGACATGTTTTCATTTTATAATGCTCATGTTTTTAATATAAATGAACTATCCGAAGAGGTAAATGCATTAACGCGCGAGCTCTTTAACTCATGGTCAAGCTCGCTTGATAGGCTTTCGAAGCTTTCGGCAAACAGCGATGCACAACACCTAGAAGTCGACCTGCAAGTACTGATGGGCTTGCGTCAATTCAATGCTGACCAGCCAGCTTTATATAATGAACTTTTTGATGGCGTGAAAACATTTAGTCCCGCAGAGCTAGAACGTACAGTTGGCAGCCTGCACAATATTTTTATGAAAAAACACGAGCGCATTGATGCCTTGCTGCGTGAAAGAACCGTTACTGCCGAGCTAGGGCAGTTGCTAGGCAGTGTTAAGCAAATGGATGGCGCTTTATCAAATTTGAAAACGCTTAACACAGCTGACGAAGAAGCTACCGAAAATAAATTTGAATGTGTTCGAACATATTCGGATACTTGCGCATTGGTGAAGCAAAAGCTTGACGAGTGGCAAGCAGACTTTTCAAATTCTTTGTTCGAAAATGAGGATTTGGCCGTAAAAGCAAGCATTTATCGTGACACGCATTATGTACATTTGCACAATGCTTACCAGTCATTACAAAACGCAGAGCAACATTTGTCAGCGCATGTCTCAGGCCTTGAAGGGCTGTCTAATGCCCCTGCACGCTGCATGAAAGCGCTGATGCCAAACTTGCTCCCTATCATGAATCGACTGCACCACATAAGCGAGATACCGATGGGCGAGCGCACAGCAGAAGATTATGAGGCACTTTCTGTTTGGTATGGTAATCTTGATGCTTGCCGTAAAGCATTCCCTACAGGGGAGGTGCAAACGCTGCTAGATCCTTTCTTGGCTAGCTTGCAAGAAAAAATCATTAATAGTTTTAATGAGGTCTTCGAAAAGGCACCTAAGCCTGCTAAAGACCAGGAAACAAAAGTAGCGGCTAGCGCATTGGCAGAACACCTAATTGATCTGCGCATTGCAACAAACGCCTTGCCTATTGAAGCGCTGGTGAAATCGATAAACTATCATGTTACGAAAAAACTAGAGGAATACCAGCAGAAAGCTCCTGCAGTCATATCGGGCCTGTCTACTTATTTGTGGAATCACCCGGACCTTCAGCGACGTGTTTTTGCAAGGATGTTAATTGCTGAAAACCAAGCCTTACGTGGCCAAGAAGTCTTTATACGCAATTCATCGACGCGCCGTGTAGATTTTGAGCAGGTCCTCGGTGGCATTAGGGGCCCGAGCTCTGATAATAAAGCCGTGTTGAAAACGCTGCATACTAGCTTTCACAAAGAATACTGGAGCTTGGTGCACACCGGTTTAGCGCAGGACCACACCGCAAATGCGCTCTTGGGTTTGGTTGCTAAAATAAAGCAAATTCCAACAGGTGATGGCACGCGAAAAGAAAAAGTGCGTCGCTTGCTTGCGCATTTATTTGCCTATTGGACAATCGATAATTCAAGCTTTTACAAGGAGCAGCAGCGTAATGGTGGTAAATCGAAGCAAGAGCTAGAACTTTATCTGATGCAGCCACACCCTGCGCAAATACTGGGTTTATTTAGACTTTTTTCGCTAGATCAACATGATGATGTTATAAAAAGCCTATTCCCGAACGTTAAATCTCCTGCTGAAATTGACGCTGAAAGAGTGTGGGCTGAAAGAAAGGAAAAGGCTCAGCAGCTTGTGGATGCCACTACAGCAGTAGCAGGCAAGGCGGCAATAGCAGCAAGTGGCGTTATGAACACCATGCTTCAAAAAGCTGGAATTGACTACCAAATTGAGACTGGCTCAAGCAGCGCCACTACGAATACTAGCAATGCTGTAGCTCCAACAGTGGCGGGGCCAAAAAAAGAAAACCATGTTGCGGAAGTTCCGTCTGGTCAGGGTAAATCAGTAGTGCAGGCCATACAGGCAGCGGTCATGGCTGTCTTAGGCGATAAAGCAGATGCCGGTTGCTACAGTGATTATTTAACAGGCAGAGATTACCGCGATTTCAAAAGTATGTTTGTCGCGCTTGGTCTGGTGGACGAGAATAACCCCGATGTTGATTACGGCACGCTCGATGAACTGGCAGATAAGCGTACAAGAATATTAAGTGATATTCGGAATGTATTTGCTGCATACATTAGGGAAGGGGAGTTCCCGAGAAGCAAGCCATTTGATTTAGAAAAGAGGCTTCACCTGTTATTAGATGAGCTTGATAAGGTGCTTGACCCTGAATATATCAATGAGACGTTTACCGTATCAGGAATCTTTCAAGATAAAAGCCACGTAAAACCTTTGCTTGATCGCTTGTGGCGTGAAAAAGAGGGTTTTGACAGTGAAAGCATTTCATTAAAAGAGATTAAAGAATGGGACGAATATAAAACGTGCATGCTTAAATACACTGGATGGGAGCCCTTGTTCTTGTCGGGTGTTAAAAACATGGTGCTCGCAATTCAAAACAGAGCCAAGCACACATACTACTTTAATAATGCAAGTCAAAAAGTAGGATATTTATCCAGTGGCAGCTATAATTACGATAAAGTAGATGGTTATAACACCCTTTGCGCATACTACGCCGAGCATGATAAAGAACCTGGTAATACACTCTTAACGCAAAACCTGGAAGAAAAAATAGGCTTTAACATCAATTATGGCATTTTCTCCCGTGCCAAGTTATTGCAGTATGATCATGTTAATGGTGTCTCTGGAACCTTAGAGACCACAACCAGAAAGCAAAAAGACTATTTGCGTGACGCGTATGGTGTTGCGAACGCAACTTACCTTCCTTCTGCTTACCCTGAGGCTAAGGGCGCTGATTCACAAAAGTTTAACCCTGGAGCTGATTTTAAAGTAGTAAGCGAAGAGGATCATGCGCAAGCCATTGTGAAGGAGATGGAAAGCAAGCTTAAGCCGGTGCATGTAAATGGCGGCCCGGTAAACGGTGCAAGTGAAAAGCGTGCAGCCTTGCTCTTCTTTGAAAACCAAGCTCAGATCAGAGCTTTTCTTGAGTCCCCGGCGTTTTCTGAATATAAGGCCAATGCTGTTACGCTAACAGAGGCTACTGGTACAACTGCGCGTGACGCTATTGTTAATGCCATTGCAACGCCGGGCAGGATAACTTTGGCAACGGCCGCATTTAGACGAGGTATGGATGCCGTTTGCCGTAATGATGGCCTTGATAAGGCCGGTGGCCTGCATGTGCTCGCCACCCGCTTGTGCGAAAACATGAGTGAGCAAGAGCAAGAAATGAAAAGAACGCAAAGGCAAGGTAGTACAGGCTCGTACAGTATGGTTATTTCTGCTAAAGAATTAGCTGATAAATTTGCTGATAATCAAGGTTTGTGCGACAGCTTGCCTGCTATGGTAAATACTGACGCCATCCAAAGAATGCATAGCAAAAATGCGTATGTCAGAATTATGGAAGCTCGCCAAGCCAAATGCAATACTGAGTTTGATACAGCCATTACAAAATCGCAGGCAATAGGTGAGTTGCATGATGAGTCTATGGGCTTTATGTACCGCTTGAGTGCCAACACGCCGCAAAACGAAATTCTACGTTATTTGCAAAAAAACAACCCTGAGTTACAGGGTGCATTGCAAGAGCCGGTTTATAAGAATTATTTTATTCCCGTCTACAACACAGGAGGCGATGTAATTTTACAGAGCACCATTGCGGACATGAGAGCTGTATTTGCTTCAGGCAGGGAGTTAATTGATGGCGCATACTTTGAGCCAAAACATTATTACCAGAAAATATTTGTTTGTACGGGCAACAATCCTAACCATAGACCTAGAACAATAGTGAACATGTTTGGCTACAGCAATAATCTTAATAAAATATTGGAGTTTTTAAATGGTGACTATAAAAACGGAGTGGTACCCGCTAATCTCGATGTTCCGGATTGGGCCAAAACATGCAGATTAGGTAATTTTGATGCTGCTGCTCACAAATCTGAACAGGTTAAGCAAAGAGGTGGGGTTGGCGATAACAGGGTTGCACAATTTGAAAATGCACACGGTTTAGATGCGGGTAATCTTCAGGCTGCACCAGGGGCTGTGAAAAGTGCAGAAATGACGGCTGGGTACGACAACCATAGGGGTAAACGACACCAGGGTAACGGTAATGGTCTAGACACCGGCCCACTTAAAAACACGCTTAGAAAATAGAGGTAGTATGATGAAAAATAACTTTATAACAGTAATTAAAGATAGTGTCGAGGGGTATCTCGAGGCCATAACTGCAGCAGACGTGAAAAAATCTAAAGCGTCAACTGCCTTTGCCAAAGCAGTTTTAGCTGATGGCGCTGATGCTGGATCAATTGCCAGGGCGCTGTTTGACTACGTTGCAGAAAAAGGTGACAGCCCAGAAGAAAACAAGCTATACGCTATTTTAGTAACAAATGAAATCTGGGAATCGGATATAACAGACCATGTAGAGGCGCAAGCACAACAACTTTTAAAAGACACCCAAAGCATTGATGTGTTGACAGCGTCTACCAAAGATTTGGGCAACCACCTCTTGCTTGCGCAAGATTTGGTCCGTTACTACAATGCCGCGAAGCCTAAAGCTAGCTCGACGCAAGCAAAGGTAAGTGAAATATACGCGCATCTTCAGGCAGTATGTGAGCGTAATGCCACGACGCAGATGGACACTTTTGATGGGCAGCTTCATGTTCTGGTCACAGGCGCCGCAAATAAAGACCACCCACTGATGAGTAGCCTTGCAGACCTGGGCGAACGTACTACGCCGAGAATATATAATAGTATGTTGCTGGCGCGCCTCTTGGGGCACCTGGCAAGTGCGGGTCCACAGGAGAAATTTGATCACTATACTCGTGTTAAAAACTTGGTGCTGCACGAGGCAGATCGCACCTTTGCTATTATCGACACGCATCTTGTGTATAAAACCATTTCACGATTGCGCAAGCAAGAGATAAATATAAAATTACTCGCTGAACTGGGTTTTATATGTCAATCGTTTGGTTTGCCAGGTGCAATGATCGCCGATATATTTTCCAAGACACCAAAAGAAAAACACACATACAAGAAATTCAAAGCAGCAGTTAAAAAAATCGAAAACCAAAACGCCCCTGAATACCCTGACTTTCGCGATATCACAGATGGAAAGCTTAAGATAGCAGATGAAAAGCAACAAAAAAAAGAACGCGATAGACAAAAAAATAAGATGATAGTTGAAGGGATACAAGATGCCATTGCCAATAAGATAGATCTGAAAATTTTAGGCTTTTCTTCCGCTGAGATTGAATGGATAAATGCTGCCATAGTTAGCGGTACAAACCTGAGCACCCTGGACTTCTCTGCCCTTGATGACCTGGATAAACATTTTGATGTTGAACAAAGCGAAACAGTCCGCCAAAAAGACAGAGCCGATAAGAATCAAAAATTTGTCGATGCTATTGTCGCAGGCTGTGATGACTACACAGCAAATCGAAATGGTTATGTCACAAAGCATTTAACTAGCGAGAGCCCCGGTTCAGAAGGTTTACTCGAAGCTGCTAAAGCAGTTAAAGATTGGCGTGTAGGGCTAATTAAGAAACCTATTACCACCGATGACGGACAAGTAATCGAAGGTGATGCTTCAGCCTCACAGGCAGGCAGCCAGGATGGAGATGATGAAGATGTTGTGGTAGTAGATCTTAACCCCGAACAAATAAATGCAAAACTCATAGTTGAGCATAAGCTACTCTTAGAGTTTTTTAAATATGCCATGAGCGAAGGGGTGTATAATGCCCCAAAACTCGACCATCTGCACAAGCTTATTGATGGTAAGCTTAAAAAAGGCCAGCTAGATTATATTGTTTCTAGTTTGAAAGAAAATGGTAAGGACAATTTTTATGCCTTGGTAATTGGGCAACTAGGAGAAACTTTTGCCGCTGATGGGCGGATTTTTAATTTGCGTGCATTTGTTATCCAGCTGATTGCGATGGGTGATCTTTTCCCGCAGCTGCGCGCTAGGTCGTTGCTGGGTGATTCCAAGCTTATGATTTCAAACCCAGATCGGGAGCCTGGTGTAGCAAAGGAGTATGCCCTTAATTTGGAGGACGTGGGGAATAAGTTTTTACTTAAACACATACTGCCTTTTTACGGTTTTCACTATAGCGCATTGAGTTCATCTGTCATCAGCTTGCTGCCAAGTTTATTCAATGAAATGCCTTTGAAAGACAGCGATAGTGCGAAAAATTTAATGCTTGCCGCGCACCGTGACATTAAAGCAATACCCAAAACGAATGACCGTGACCCCCGCTCGATTACGCAGGTCAATATTGAAACACTGGTGCGTGACCTGGCTGCATATACTTATTCTGAAAATGGCAAACCGACGGCCAAAATTCCAGAGTCTCGTTTATTGCTTATGCTATTGAAACTCGGGCAGTATAATCTTGAAAACTCCGCTTCAGCTTTATATGCCGCTGATTTCAATAGAAAGTTTCGCATGATATTAAGTGATTTAATAAAAAATAACGATGTCAAAGCCTACTTGAAAAACTATCAACCGCTATTTGATGTCGTAATATTTTCTAAAATTACTGGAAAATTTTCAACAGGTGAACATGCCCGTGAAGCAAAACAGTTTTTAGAAACACTTTGTAGTGCTTTTTCTCTAGCCAACGACCATCCGGCTATTGGTGCACTGCAAAAAGCATCTATTATAAAACCACCACCCCAAGCTGTTAGACGGGACCTACCTGCCCATACGGGTCAAGCCGCTTATTCGTTTGCTTATGAGCCAGCTTCACATGATTGGCATTATGCCGATATGAGTGGTGGCAGTGCAATGATGTATGCGGGTGAGTACCTTGCAAATTGGGTCAAAGATCTCTTTGAGGGTGGCAATGATGACAGCAGTGATGATGAACCCACTATGGAGAGTCTTGGGGGGCAAGCTGAGCATATGCCCGTTGCGCAGCTAGGTAGAGGCGGTACAAGCATTGGCTTTATAGCGCCAGCAAAACCAGTTGCCACAACCACTACTGCATCTGCGGCACAAGAAGTCGAGCGCAGCCGACCTGCAGTGGCAAGACCTATCTTGAATTCAAACCCATGGTGGCATGCCTCACATTCGGCGCAAAAAGATGCTCCTGGTATGAACCTTGAGTCTAAGCAAGCTTGTCCTAAGCAGCTTAAATGGATAGCTCGGGGCCATGTTAAGATGGGTCTTGGCAATGAAAAAAGCACTTTTGTAAATGATGACATTGAGAGTGGTATTGAGATCAGAGACGGCGATAAAATAATCACAGAAACTGATTTTAAGCAACAAGAATGCGACGTTCAGCTCGTTGAAATGAAAGGCGGTGTCGCTGCGCATCATCAAACTAATACATCAAGTGTCAACAAAGCTTCTGATGATGAGAATAATGTTTCAGACATGGAAGCGCGCTGGAATGGTTTGCGAAAGAACTAAACCCTCAAAATAATCGCCCCCTTTGCGAAGGGGGCAGCGAGCTCAGCGAGCGGGGGATTTTATATCTGCAATAGTCTCGTGTCATAGCCGCGCTTCATGATCGCCCCCTTTGTGAAGGGGGCAGCGAGCACAGCGAGCGGGGGATTTTATATCTGCAATAGTCTCGTGTCAGAGCCGCGCACGCCAGTAAGCGGTTACATTGCATGTAAAACACGCAGGCGTGTGTCTCGTAAAAATCTTACCGTAGGGGTCGCACGTAGTACGGCCCGCGGGTCGAACGATGCTCGACCTCTACGTCAAAATTGTCGTAAACGTTTGTCATAGCCGCGCTTCATGATCGCCCCCTTTGTGAAGGGGGCAGCGAGCTCAGCGAGCGGGGGATTTTATACTTGCAATAGTCTCGTGTCAGAGCCGCGGTTTAATCGGATGTAAATCTTAAACATGCTGATAAATTAGCATTAATGCGGTTAGAACAAGCAGCAGCCCCATTAAAACATTAAAAATCCGCAAGCGGATATCACTGCTCAAGAAAAAAGATATTTTATCGCCAAGTACAGCCCAGGCAAGTAATGAGAGATAGCATACAAGGAAGTATATGCTGACAAATGTTAAAAATGGTGTGTAACTATCGACACTTGAAAATATTGAAGCTCCTGAAACACAGGCTAGCCAAGCTTTAGGGTTTAACCATTGTAAAATAAAACCTTGGTGAAATTTAGGGATAACTTGCTTTTTAATTACTATTTCAGGTTTTGCGCAGGCAATTCTGTAACCCATATACACGATATACAAAGAGCCGAAAATGGCAAGGTATTTCAGAAGCGCAGGGTAGGCGTTGACAAACTGCTCAAAAATAAGCCCTATAAACAATAGTAGTAAGGTGAAACCAATCGTTGCACCTGATACATAGGGGACCGTTTTCTTCACGCCATAGTTAACACCAGAAGAAAGAATAATCATATTCACTGGCCCCGGGGAGATAGACATCGCCAGAGAAAATGAGAACATGGGTAATAAAAATGAAATTAGTAACATAACACTACTAATCTATCATGTTTCAAGCGGGGTGCAAACCCCTCCCTTACGGTTGCAGCTTAATATATTGCCTGGGCGAAATGAATTCGCTCTGCGCGCTAAGGGGGCAGGCGCTAGATGTAGGGGTCGCACCCTGTGCGACCCGGCATCGCAGAGCGATGCTGCGTTTGCATGACCGGCGCCAATCATGAAAATAAAATTAGGCGCGGAACCGAAGGTTGCAATCTTCAGCTCCACTAACCACGAGGGTATGAAAGGTACCCTCAGTGGCTACGCACATTGTAAAATATATGAGGCCTTTGCGCCAGCCCACCTGTATAAATAAAATGATAGAATGTTCTCATGAGCAAGGAAGAAGCACGTTGTTTCGGCAAATGGAGGTGATCAAATGAGTAAAGACACAGGGCAGTGCCCCGTTATACATGGCGCAATGACATCAGTAGGCACGTCAAACATGGATTGGTGGCCTAATGCGCTTAACCTTGATATTTTGCATCAGCACGATAGCAAAACTAACCCAATGGGCGATGGCTTTGATTACCCTGCGGCCGTAAAAACCCTCGATTTTGATGCGCTCAAAAAGGATCTACACGAATTAATGACCGACTCCCAGGCCTGGTGGCCGGCTGACTGGGGTCACTATGGTGGCTTGATGATTCGCATGTCATGGCATGCGGCCGGTTCATACCGTATGGCTGACGGACGTGGAGGCGGTGGCACGGGGAACCAACGTTTTGCGCCACTTAATTCCTGGCCGGACAATGTCAACCTGGATAAAGCGCGTCGCCTACTTTGGCCAATCAAGAAAAAATACGGTAATAAAATCAGCTGGGCAGATTTAATTATTCTCGCTGGCACAATTGCCTATGAAAGCATGGGGCTAAAAACATTCGGATTTGCTTTTGGTCGCGAAGATATTTGGCATCCTGAAACCGATACCTATTGGGGTTCTGAAAAAGAATGGCTTGCACCGAGCGACAGCCGTTATGAAAACCTTGCCAAGCCTGTCACGATGGAAAATCCACTGGCTGCTGTGCAAATGGGCTTGATTTATGTCAACCCCGAGGGGGTTAATGGCCAGCCGGATCCGCTCAAAACAGCCGCACAAGTGCGCGAAACCTTTGCACGCATGGCAATGAATGACGAAGAGACCGTGGCCTTAACAGCGGGTGGTCATACGGTTGGAAAGTGTCACGGTAATGGTAATGCCGATTTACTTGGGCCCGCTCCAGAAGCAGCAGATGTGACGGAGCAAGGTTTGGGTTGGATCAATCACACCGCGCGTGGCATTGGGCGCGATACTGTTTCCAGTGGCCTTGAAGGGGCGTGGACAACACATCCTACAAAATGGGATAACGGCTATTTCTATATGCTCTTTAATTACGAGTGGGAGCAGAAAAAATCGCCGGCAGGTGCATGTCAATGGCAGCCAATTAATATCAAAGAGGAAGATAAACCTGTTGATGTGGAAGACCCTTCCGTTCGTCTTAGCCCAATGATGACCGATGCCGATATGGCGATGATTAAAGACCCCGCTTACCGTAAAATTTCAGAGCGTTTTTATAAAGATCCAGATTATTTTGCAGAAGTCTTCGCGCGAGCTTGGTTTAAGCTGACGCACCGTGATATGGGTCCAAAAAATCGTTATATCGGGCCAGATGTACCTAAAGAAGATTTGATTTGGCAAGACCTTATTCCTGCAGGCAATGCAACTTACGATGTTGCAGCTTTAAAAGCAAAAATTGCGGCATCTGATTTGTCGGTGGGCGACATGGTTGCAACTGCATGGGACAGCGCCCGCACGTTTCGAGGTTCTGACATGCGTGGTGGCGCGAATGGTGCTCGTATTCGATTGGTGCCGCAAAAAGACTGGCAAGGTAATGAGCCCAAACGGCTGCAGCGTGTTTTAGCAGTATTAGAACCCATGGCAGCCGAAGCTGGCGCGAGTGTTGCTGATACAATCGTGCTTTCCGGTAATGTCGGTATTGAAAAAGCGGCAAAAGCAGCTGGATTTGATGCAAGTGTTCCTTTCATGCCGGGACGTGGCGATGCCACAGATGCAATGACTGATGCGGATTCTTTTGCACCGTTTGAACCCCTGGCGGATGCTTATCGTAACTGGTTGAAGCAAGACTATGCAGTAAGCCCAGAAGAACTCATGTTAGATCACACCCAACTATTAGGCTTAACAGCACCCGAAATGACGGTGCTTGTAGGTGGCATGCGGGTCATAGGAGCCAACTACGATGGCGCAAAGCACGGCGTTCTCACTGAGCGTGAGGGTGCGCTTAGCAATGACTTCTTTGTGAATCTCACAAACATGGATTACAGCTGGAAGCCAGCTGGCAATAACCACTATGAAATCTGCAACCGCAAAACAAGTGCTGTGCAATGGACAGCAACGCGTGTTGACTTGGTGTTTGGGTCAAACTCAATTTTGCGTGCTTATGCAGAACTTTATGCCCAGGATGACAACCAGAAAAAGTTTGTAGATGACTTCATCAATGCTTGGACAAAAGTCATGAATGCGGACCGCTTCTAGGGGAAAATGGCTCCCCAGGACAGATTCGAACTGCCGACCAATTGATTAACAGTCAACTGCTCTACCACTGAGCTACTGGGGAGTGGTATCGCTATGTTACTGAATTCTAGGCAATTGGTCAACTCCCCCCAAAGCCTGACCCATAAGCAATTGATAGTATGGAAGAAAACACTTGAGCTAGGTACCTACTTGTGTAGTATAATATAGGTAGTAGAGTAATAAACCTAAGGAGGCGTTTATGGCATCTCTAAGAAAACATGAGAAAGGGCTACGCCAGCGCGCTGAGCTGCCCACCATGGTCAAGCAGATCTCCCATTCACTGGAGAGCCTAGCTGAGCTCACCTACCATCAGTTGCCTTTTGCAAGGGCAGATAATGAATCTATAGAAGATTATAAGGCCCGTATTACAGGCTATTTCGATAAGCTATTTGCCATTGAAAAAGACCTGATGAGCCAGCTGTCAGATGATGATCAAAACGAGCTAGCAGAAGCTTTTGCGCAGGTGGATATTCAATGCCGTGAAAGCTTGCTAGAAATGGAAAACAGTAAGTTCGAGCCCACGCAAGAAGAGCTGTTAGCACACTACGAAGTCGAAGAGAAAAAATTCTCAGATTTTGCTGAAGGATTAAATATGGGAGAGCGCGCATGAATGTAGAACAAACACATCATAATGCCGAAGACTTGCAAGCAGAAATCAATGAAGAAATTAAGCTTGATCGAGAAACACTTGCAGAACATTTAGCCGACGCTAATGAAGCTTGCACCAAACTTTTATGTGAGGTTTGTAAAAGAGCGGGGATAGATTTGTCAGAATAAGTGTAGGGGCAGCACAGGGTACGACCCCTACATTAAAATAATTTCGAGTCAGAGCCGGTACGCTAATGTAGGGGTCGGACCCTGTTCGACCCGGTCGAGCGTAGCTCGACAATATTCAAGTGTTTCACACTTGCGGGCAGCACAGGGTGCCGCCCCTACAAATGGCTTGCAAAAATTTATTGGGTGAGCGCGAACGGCAGTGAGCGATCAGTTGAGTCAGTGATTTTATCGTCACTTGCTACAGGGTCTGTTGGCTTCATTGTTCGCTCGCTTCCGCTCA
>JAJFKJ010000048.1 GCA_021773275.1 Gammaproteobacteria bacterium | reverse complement strand
AAGGGGTGCCGGGCCGCAGCCCGCACCCCGGCTTTTTGGGGGCCGCACTTTACCCAGGGGCTATGGCTATTGGCCCGCGTTGGAGCGCCGCCGAGGTGAACCTTTAGTCCAGCCTCGGACCTTTGGGACCAACAGGTCGTGTTCCTTCAGATAATTGATGTTCGTGTCCCCAGGACGCCCCCTGAGGATGGCCCTCCTGGCAGCCTCGATTGTAGCGTCGTCCCCGTGCTCACGGACCAGCACTGATGCGGTTCGGTAGATGTCGAGGGCAGTGGGCATCAATCGAAAACGGCGGCAGTCTCGGCTGAATGATCGCGACCCGGCCAGCAGCAGAGCAGGATCATCAAGATCAGGTTCCCAAGCGGGATGCCCATGATGAGCGCAATCCAACGTGACCACCTGATATCCCTTAGGCGGTGCACGGACCAGAGTGTCAGGAGGATGAACACAATTAGCGACACGATCATGATAGCAATGTTGAGGACAAGTGCCTGGTCCGCTGACTGCAAGAAACTCGGTATGACGAAGACCAACACCACGACCACCGCATTTGCGACAACAGTGCGCACGACGTAGTGAATTCGGGTAAGGGTCTTGTCGCGATTGGCAAGGGCGATTGTCACGACCGGAATCACTACCCCCAGAGCGATAATGAGCCAGTGCCAAATAGAGAATGCGCCCATGGTGCCCTCAGTGATGCCGCATGACGGTGGATGCCCGGAGTTTTGGGGAACACATGGCCGTAATCGCGTAGGGTCACTCTCCGTGGTTAGGATGAGGCGGTTTTTGGACTGCCATCACAGGCCATGCGAGGAGAGTGACCCTACGCGATTACGGCCATGTCCCCAGAACTCCGGGAATTCCACCGTCGCCATATCTGCTTAACGAAAAGAGCCGGCGGGAAGATGATCTTCCCGCCGGCATCTCAGTTCCAATCCGGACCGTTATGGCAGCGTCGAGTCGTAAGACTGGCCGCTGTCAACGGGCCCCGTTCCTCTCTTGTCGTGGGGTATGCCGACGGTGACAGATCCATTACAGCCTTCGAAGCCGTCGAAAGCGAAGAATGCGATCTCGTAAACGCGACCGTCTTCAAGACCGGAGCGTTCGCGACGCACTTCCACACTGTCATCAGGATCGCCATCGATGATGAAGCCGTCTGGGCTGAAGGCCCCATCGCCCAGGTCGTCGGTGGGCTCGTCCTGCGTGATACCCGTGACTTCTATCGTGACCATGTTGTAAATGCTGTCCGGGTCCGACACGCCAACGATGGCAACCGCCTCAAGCTTGTGGTTCGGCGGCCAGAGACTATCTGGATCGGCGGACGCCAAATTGCAGTTCGGCGGATCGTTGATGCTCGCGACGTTGATCACCACCGTATCTTTATCCGACTTGATATTGGCACCCGAGGGAAAGTCGTCATCGGTGACAGTCAGTTCGAAGGTGAGCGCGGTGGGGCCGCCAACCGGTGGCGCCGGGAAGTCTGGCGTTGCCGATGCAGCATCGCTCAGAGTGACCATAGGTCCGACTGTCTGCACCCAACTGTAGCTGATCGTGTCGCCTATGTCGGGATCGAAGCTTGCCGTCCCGTCAAGCGTGACGAGCACCCCTTCGTCCTTGGTCTGATCCGACCCAGCATCCGCAACAGGCGGGCTGTTCATGACGATAGAGACGTCTACCGAATCAGTGTCGGTGAGGCCAAAGGTATCCTCGACTTCCAACTCGAGGGTCGCTGTCATTCCTTCCGACCCGACCGGGGCCGTGACCGTCGGTGTCGAGGTATTGGCGCCGATAATACCCATGGGGATTGCCGTTGTCTCGGTCCAGCTAAAGGACGCGATTGAGTCACCGGCGTCGGGATCGAAGCTTGCAGTCCCGTCAAGCGCGGTCGAAGCCCCCGCTTTCACGGTCGCATCGGCGCCCGCATCCGCCACCGGCGGATTGTTGCCGCCCGGCGGTGGTGGCGCCGCACCGGCGGGAAGTTCAACCGCCATGACGATGCCGGCCAGGCAGTCGCTGGCTACTCCCGTTGTGATGTTCAGGTTTTGCGGGGGCGCCCCGGCAGCCACTAGATCCGGGGTGACATCCACGTTGCGGATATCCCAAAGCGCACCATTGGACGGGCCACCGCCCCTATTAGGCACTGTGTTGCCTTGGAAAACCGCGCCCGCGGGTAACTTTGCGACACCGTTCACGAAGACCGTCGCGTCGGGGAACGTCTGGCCATCGGCAACGTGCATTTGCAAGTTGGCCGTTCCACCCGTGAAGGTGATCGGGGTCAGGGTAAAGTTCCAGCCGGGCGCATCGAACACGTTGTTGATGTTCGAGTCGTTGCCGTCGAATACCGCAACGTCTCTATTGTTATTGGGGTCCCCGTCATCGAAGAAGACCAGGATCGACGCACCGTTCGGGTTGATCGGAGAGGAGCTACCGGCCGCGGTATTGGTTGCAAAGGTGTAGGCTCCATCACCCGCCACGATAGCCGTCACGTCGGCTCTGAAGGCTTGTGAGTTAGAAAAACCCCAGCAGTTATCGTCGGATAAGCCGAGATTGGTTCCATTGACCTGAACACCATTCAAAAACGCGATTCCCGGGTTCAATGGCGCTGAATTACTCGGCCCGTGCCAATATAGAATCGCCCTGTTCACCACGCCAGTGCCGACACCGGCGACCGTGATGTCCGTACCGGTCGCATTCCCGATGTTGCGTAGACCACCCACGCCCGCGGATACGAAGTCGGTATTAAACTCGGTCGTGGTGTGGGTAAAGTTGCTGGCCAGACTCGATTGCGTCATCGCAAAGGTGACTGCGGCCGGGATCAGGACCATGGCCGCAATCGCTTTGAGAGTGCGATTGACGGCGCCTCGAATTCGTGGACCGCGATGATCTTTCGGTCCAATCAGTTGATTTGCGCTACCTTTCGATAACTTTCTCATTGCCTATACCCTTCCCTAGTTCATTTTCGTCGTCTGGAAGTTCGGACGATCGCGTTGATTGAGCTTCACGCAATTCGGACTTTGGCTACTCAGTGGATACCGCCATGGCTTCCGCTTTCAGCATTATCGCTAAGGCCAGAGCCTCATCGCCGCCGGCCTTTGCGTCCTTGGCTTCCAGCGCCAGGCCAATAATCGAGAAGTCCACCCCGCCGGCTTCGGCGTCGTTGGTATCCCCGATCGGGCCGACCACGGATTCGACTACGGCAAGCGCCTCTTCGTATTCCCCGGCGACAGCAACGCCTGGCACCGCCAGCGCCAAACCAAGCGCAATCGTCGCCATTGCCGCCAAAGACCGGATTGAAGGATTGTTTTTCATGGTCTTCTCCTCTTTGTGTGAGAAGACCCTGCAAAACCACATTGCCGCGATGATGAACCCTGAGGGAACATCAGACGCTGCCCACTCGTTGTGGTTTCGACAGCAGCCTCCTCTATTTAGGCCTTCAAAAGAGGCCCGTTTTCAACCCTTGGAGAGGCGCGTGCGGATGTAGTAGAAGTAGAGTGCTGCCATCGGTACGGCCTCTCCAATAGGCCAGTTGGTGGTCCGGTTAGTCGGGGTGTCCTACGATTTTGACCAACCATCCACATTGCCTCTGCTAGACTCTCGCGCGGCTATCTGCAAACCATGCAGCAGTTAGCCGCAAAATCTTGAGTTGGGTCGGATGGATCCCGATTTGACAGGCTCGCTGCCGGCTAGCGCTGGGTCGAACCCCAGAGGATCAAGACGAAGACTTCTTGTCTTTCCCACTCAAGCAACGTCGAAATGTCTGTCTTGTTGTCGGCCGGTTCACTCGCCGCTATGCCAACCTCAAGCCAATAGAGTTGTATTTTACAATTTAAATGCTAGCTTTAATCCCGCAGGGGGTCAACGAGTTTTCGTAAGCTGTCGTTCGATCGCAACGACATGACTTTCAAATTTCAATGTTGGCCAAATGTGGTTCATATTCCATGCTTCCATCGTACCATGCCTCGGGAGTAACCCGAGGCCCCGGCGTATTCAGGTTGCAAGTGCACC
>JAJFKJ010000047.1 GCA_021773275.1 Gammaproteobacteria bacterium | reverse complement strand
TACGCTACCTTCAGAAGATGATTTAATGTATAAGCGATATAAAAGTATCTTTGGCTCTTGGCCCTACCAGCCAAAAAAACTTTTTCCAAGTAACAACTCATTAAAGCAAAACTTTAGATTTGATTTTAGCCGTTGGTGGAGTATGGATGAGCCCATCCCAGGCGCAGGTTGGAACGGAACGTGCTGGGTGATGAAACGCCCTACTCGAACTTCATTCAGTTGGCAAAAGGGAAATCATAGCAACCTTTCCTTCTCCATGTCACCAACTTCGGGCTCATATCTTGCAAGTGGGAAATTATTGACATGGATAACCCCCGAAGCAAAAAATGAGCTGCAAATATATATCAATGGACACCTAGCACACTATGTATGGGTTTCTAATGATACATTTCAAGCAGAGTTTTCTAGCCAACTGCTCAATGAAGGCTATAACAATATTGCCTTTACTTCAGTTATAGATGAAAAGTTAGGGCTTAGTTTTGCGCTTGAGTGGGTTTCTCTTGACCCCGTGCAGTAAGCTTTAAAAATTCATCATAATCACTTATATAATCGTTCAAGTCATAGTAGTCAGAGGCAAAAACAAGCTGAACAGTCCCATGGCAAATGTTTCACCCATAGCCTTACATCACCCTCAACACACTCTATGTCTCCCGCCGCCAAAGACAAGCTCAACTCTTTTAAGAAAGCAGTAGCCAAAAATCCTTGATGTTCACGTAAGAATGACAGGGGCGCATACCACACCGCCCTTTCAGCGTGACACGGAAGAAAACTGCTTTTCACCTTCTCTACCCTCATAATTGAACTCGTGACTATGCAAAACTATGTGCAAGGGTCTGTGCTTCGTATTTTCATAAGCTCGGCAAGCATAAGAACCAACTATGCCCAGAGAAAATAAGTTAAGTGACCCAAAAAATATTATACTTACCATAGTTGCTGTGTAACCCGGCACACTTACAATACCAAACACACGCGAAAAGACAATGAAAAGACCAAATAAACCTGATAACATGGCAACCAAACCACCTGTATAAGTAAGCATGCGAACAGGAATATCGGTAAATGCAAAAATACTGTCTGTCAAATAGTTGATTTTTTTACGCCATGTCCAAGCAGATTTTCCATGCTTGCGCGATCTCCTTTGATAGCCAATCCATTTTCGCCGAAAACCCAGCCAAAATATCTGTGCAACCAACGAGCTATGGCGCTCCTCCAACTTGAGCAAAGCATCTCTGAATGATTTATTACAAGCAAACATATCGATACCACCAGGCGGCATGTCTGGCACCACAAATCGCCGATATAAGGCCCAAAATATATTGATGACAATCGACTTAAAAACGGATCAGCTCGCCCCTCACGAACACCAACAACCACATCAATATCTTCTTCTGCCAAACTTTTTGACATTTGCAATATTAACTCAGGAGGCTCTTGCAGATCTGCTGCCATTACTGCATACATATCACCCTGAGCAACCTCTAGCCAGCGCGAATAGCAGCAAATGAGCCAAAGTTTTTTGATAGTAACAATAGCTTGGATCGATACGGAGCATGCTGAAGACCTTCTCGCAAAAGCATGTAGCTATTATCAGGACTGCAATCAACCACAAAAACAACCTCTAGTTTATCATTTACCTCCTGGGCAAGCTTTGCTAGAACTCCCAATAGCTCCGCTATTGACTCTTCATTTTTATAAACTGGGATAATCAAACTTAACATCTTATATTCCGCCTTGCTTGAAATAAGCACGCGTTGTGTCTATCACATGCTGAATCTCTATAGCTGTCATACCCGGAAAACACGGTAAAGACACTACTTTATCACATGCCTTTTCTGTTACTGGTAAAGCAGTCTGCTGCTTATTGCTGCCAACAGCTTCTTGCTTATGATCAGGAATAGGATAATGTACATCTGTTGCCACGTTATTTTTCGCCAAAAACTCACGGAATTTAGAACGCTCTTCATGCAGTATAACATACAGATGAGCAACGTAATTTTCACCATCTGCCACTGGGCACTGCCGTGGCAAATCAAAAAATGCCTGGCCATACAGCTTTGCTATCTCGCGCCTTTCCTCGTTTTGCTTATCCAGGTAAGGCAGCTTTTCCCGCAAAATTGCTGCCTGTATCTCATCTAATCTGCTGTTTCGGCCATCGGGAACCTCGACTTTATATTTATCTCCCCATCCATATTGGCGAAGTCTGCGAAGCTGTTTGTCCACTTGTTTATTAGAGGTTATTACTGCACGACCATCACCTAATGCACCTAGGTTTTTGGTAGGGTAAAAACTAAAACAGCCGACGCTGCCAAATGAGCCTGCCGTTTTGCCATTTAGGGTTGCACCGTGTGCCTGTGCACAATCCTCAACAACAGCAACACCGCCTCACTTGCTAGTGGTACAATCTTTTCAACATCTGCTAGACGACCATATAAATGTGTAACAATAATTGCTTTTGGCCTTTCCTTCAAAGCTGCAGAAAGAGAATCACAGCACATTGTAAGCGATGATGAGTCAATATCAACATAAACAGGTATAGCACCAATCAAACGTATGACCGCTGAACCATAAAAACCAGCATTAGCGGTTAGAATAACCTTGTCACCAGACTTTACCCCTACAGCTCTTAAAGCTAGCTATAAAGCGTCTGTTCCATTCCCTAAACCTACACAGTGATCGACGCCACAATAGGCGGCAAACTCTTCTTCAAAGCCATTGACTTGATCACTTAGAACAAACCTGTTACTTTTGATCACGGAGTCAATGGCATTATGTATAATATGCGGGGATACCTTGTCGTCAAAACGAAAAAACGGTGTTTTGATAGCCATCCTTAACCTCCCTGTCAATTGTCAACCACAATACTTAAAACCCTTCATTCGCAACTTTCTTGAGCGCCGTTTCCACGCTTGGTTCAAAAAGACCATTGTAATAACGAAGGCCATCTTCTACTGAACCGTCAAATAATAGCGTCCCACCGTCTATGACTACTACCCTGTTACACATTTCACGAATAATTTCTTCGCTATGAGAAACTATAACAACAATTTTACAAGCATCCGCCATTTCAAAGATTCTTTTCTTTGCCTTATCAATAAAGCCGACGTCTCCTGCAGCAAAAACCTCATCCAGTATTAGAATTTCAGGCTTTAAATTAGCAGCAATACTAAAGCCTAATCTGCGCTTCATGCCTGATGACAAGTCTTTTAGCACTTGACCTCTATGCTCATCAAGTTCTGCAAAATCAATGATTGGTTCCACCAAGGCTTTTACTTGTTTATAAGGCAAGCCTAAAATCGCCCCATTCAGAAATATGTTTTCGACTACCGTACGGTCCCTGTCAAAGCCTGCTCCAAGCTCCAATAACGGCAACAGATAGCCGCTCACTTTGATTTCACCTTGATGTGGCGCGTATATTCCTGAAATCGCCTTCAATAAAGTAGACTTACCAGAACCATTGCGCCCCAATATACCAACACGCTCATTCTCGTCAATTCTTAAGCTCAGTTTTTTAATAGCTGCGCGTTTAATTTTCTTGTTGAAAAGCACAGAGCCTAAGCTTGATCTTTGGTTCACGAGAAAGCGAATGGTTAAGTTGTTGACTTCTATATACGACATACTGCCACCTAGATATAATAAATTAAACGGGAAGAAAATCTATACTGGAATATCACACCTAGCATTAACATTCCGATCGCCAAGCCTAACGCGGGCAAGATCATACTCAAGGCCGGTGCTTCACCATAGTAGATTACCGTCTGAAACAGGCGGACATATTGGTAAACCGGATTAAACTCCATAAGGACTTGATACTTGTGAGGCAGAATCGTAACAGGATAAAATATTGGTGTCAGAAAGAAAAATGCCCTCATAGACAAATTTAGCAATTTTTGTATATCCCTAACCATAACGACAAGCACGCTTACCACCATCGATGCCCCTATACAAAACATATATACAAGCAGCATCGAAAGAGTTAAATAAAATAAATTTGGCAAAGGATAGTTAAACTTAAACAATAGAATTATATAAAATACCGCGAATCCAATTAAAGTACTGACCATTTCTGCGCTAACGTAGGAAATTGGGAAAATACTATTAGGTGCATATATTTTTTTAAGCAGCCCTTCTCGGCTCAGTATGCAAGAAGACCCAACAATTACAGCATTCAATATAAATGTGAACACGATAAAGCCTGAGAACAGGTAAATAACGTAGTTTTCCATCTGATTGCGCGTAATTAAGGGAAATAGAAATGCCATGATAATGATTGTTGCAACGGGAACAAGAAATACCCACACTAACCCTAACCTCGTGTTAAGTGTGCCATGGGTGATCTGTTGTTTTATCAGGCGATATATCACCTCACGATAATCATATAATTCTTTGACAAGCTCTATGCAACCTTTAAGCTGGCCGGTTTCTGCTTTAGCTGTATAATGTTTATAACTACTTTTCATCTTTATACTCATTTATTGCTGAAATTATATAATCAACATCTTGCTCACTAAGCGTCGGTGACAGCGGCAAGCTTAAAATAGTGCCTGTTAGCTTTTGGATTACAGGCATGTCCATATTAGAAAATTCAGCTGCATAAGCTTCCTGCCTGTGAAATGGTACAGGATAATGCATAGCTGTATCAATACCTTTATTCTTGAGATGCTGAGCCAGCGCATCACGCTCAGCGGTTCTTACGACAAATAGATGCCACGCCGACTGATATTGGACATCATCAAATACTGGCAGAACAATAGCGTTATTTTGAATGCCGTGCAAGTAAGCAGCAGCAATTTTCCTGCGGAGTTGATTGTCAGCTTCAAGATGCTGTAATTTTATCAGCAGAAAAGCGGCCTGCATTTCATCCAACCTACTGTTTGTGCCTTTTTCTATATGAATATATTTTTGCTCAGAGCCATAATTACCCAGTCTGCGTATTGTTTTAGCCAGGGCATCATCACTTGTCACAACTGCCCCACCATCGCCTAAGGCGCCCAATGTTTTAGCAGGGTAAAAACTAAATGCAGCAGCATCAGCCAGAGAACCGGCATATTTATTGCCATACTTTGCCCCGTGTGCTTGAGCGGCATCTTCAATTAGTTTTAAGTCATGTTTATCGGCAATTTTGCGCAGTGCACCCATATCACAAGGGCGGCCATATAAATGCACAGCAATGATGGCTTTAGTGCGGGATGTAATAGCACCTTCAACTTTGCTTACATCAATATTCATGGTATTAGCGTCTGGCTCAACAGGCACAGGGCTTGCCCCCGTATTCGACACAGCTAAAAATGTGGCTATAAAAGTATGCGCAGGCACAATCACTTCATCGCCGGCAGCAATACCAAAAGCATTTAAAATAAGCTGCAATGCATCTAAACCTGTACCAACACCAATACAATGTTTTGCGCCACAGTATGTTGCAAAAGCTGCCTCAAAAGACGACAGTTGTTTCCCCTGGATATACCAGCCCTCATCGAGCACTTGTTCAAATGCTTTTAAGTAGGCCTGTTTGTGTGGCTTATTAATACCCGCCAAGTCCAAAAATGGAATGTTACGCTGTTGTTTTTGCATTATGCTCACTTAAATAGGAAACCAAATCATTAACGGTTGTCAAGGCATCAACATCCTCGTCTGGTATTTTTATACCCAAGGATTCTTCTAGTGCTAAAAAAATATTAAAGCTATCTAGTGAATCAATCCCCATATCTGAGAATGTCGTATCATTGTCTAATTTGGATTGATCAAAAGACAACTTTGCACTCAAGATTATGTTTTTTACTTTGTCGGCAGTTATGCTCATTTTTGCTCCTCTAAATTTTTGTTAAAACACTTGCCGCCCAGGATAAGCCCACCCCGAAACCAGCTATTAAAACACATTTATGCTTATCTTCGATATCGTTGGCAAGAATTGCAGGAATCGACGAAGAAACCAGGTTACCATAGCACGCAGCATGAAATGGCACTTTTGATTGCGGCAACCCAAGTCGATCGGCAATGGCATTAACAATGTAGCGGCTACCTTGATGCAGCACATACAAGTCCACCTCGCCCATCGTTAAATCGTTTTTTTCAACTGTTTCTCTTATTACAGGCGGGATAACTTTTGCCGTAAAATTGAAGACTGCTCTGCCATTCATTGAAAGCTTTTGGCTTCCAGGGTCAACTTGTATCCCGGCAGCCTGTGTGCCATCGCTGCCAAACACTGATTTACCCAGTGACCACCTTGGGTTTTCACTCAACAGCGTTGCCGAAGCACCATCACCGAATAACAGGCTGGTATTTTTATCATTGTTATCGAGCACTTTAGAGTAGGGGTCGGCCGTAATCAGCACACCTTTTCTAATATCATTGGCTTCCATAAATGCTTTTATCACATTAAGGCTGTACACATAACCTGAACAGCCCAAAGAAATATCAAACGCAGCGCATGACGTTGGCAAGCCAAGTTTTCCATGCACAATGGCAGAAGTATGTGGCAAGCCGTAGCCGTCAGGATTTTGCGTGCATACGATCAAGCAGCCTACTTCATCATCGGCGAATGGCGTTTTCTTTTTTAGCGCCTTGTATGCTTCAACGCATAAATCTGAAGTTTCTTGATCTAGCGACTTCACTGCAGCTTCTGTGACGCCGGTTTTCTCAATAATAAAGCTTTCATCAACATTAAACTCACTTGCTCGTGCCAGTGTGTTAGCGCGTTGCTCAGGTAAATATATTGACGTCGCTTCTATGCCTATCATTTTCCCACCAAAGAGAAGTATATAAAGCCTACAGGCTCGCCATCAACCACTATTTCGCTTTTTGTAAGACGGTATTGAAAATTGTGTTTTAAATCAATTTCAATTGCTGAATAATTATTTATGTTTTTTTGTAATTCAAGTCGTGTAAATATCCATTTTCCCTTTGCCTCAGGAAATTGCTTCTGGTGCATGAGCTTTGTTAAAGCAACAACAACCTCCATATAACTATACTCACTGCTGGAAGAAAATAAAACTTTAGAGTCTGAGTATTTAGCTTTGTTTCGAATAAGCTCCTCGTCATAATTACTTACCACTTTTTTTCTATCTATGCTTACACTTTCACTCAGTGCAAAATATTTTGGCTGCCCTTTACCAAATAAATAACCTTTTGCCTTTACATCATGAACAGATGAAAGCTCATCTTCATCATCAGATACAAATAAACTACAAACATTATGTGTTACCAAACCATGAAATGAGAGCTTCATATCTTCGATACCCTCATCAGCAATTTCGGCAACTACGCAGTTAAAAATATCAGGCCCTTGAACGTAATCACGATCGCCCTTATAAGAAAACTCAACTTCTCGTTTAATCATCTTTCACTCTTCTTGCAAAATCACGTAAATTTTTATGATGAGGCACAGCAAAGTGGCCTGACACTCTCTCGCCAGCAGCTACATCCTTTACCACCACACTGCCGGTTTCAATTTTTGCCTCATTGCCAATTACACGCAAATTTCCTATGGTAGCTGAAGGTCCAACCCAGACATCATTACCCAGCTTTGCATAGCCTGATATTTGTACGTTACCTGCAATTGTACAACGTTTCCCAACACTTGAACCATGCCCAACATGCGCATGAACGCTTATTATACTTTCCTCACCGATGGTGGTGAAATCACAATGTATTGATTTTGAAATAATAGCCCCGGCAAGCACCTGGACGCCGTTTTCTAGCCACACACCACCGGCATGCTGTACATTGAAAAGCTTATCAGCGAATCGCTTATAGTAATGGCCACAGGCACCAATAATGGCTCCTGGGCCAATAAAAGTATTATCTGCAAGGTGCGAAAATGGCTCTATTATTGTGTTTGCGCATATCTCAACATTTTTACCTATCCATACCTTGTCAGACACCACCGCTGTTTCATGTATTTTGGCTGACGGATCTATGCCAAACTTCATCTGCGGGTGCATTAAGCCTTCTTGAAAAATTTGATTATGTAGTTTATAAAATATCTCTTCAGGATTCTCTACAAGCACAAAGCCCTTGCTGCTATTTATACTAGAAAGTTCAGGTGTGGTAATAATGCAGCTTATATTTTCATTTTCCATTGCCTGCTGTAGGTAGAACTTCGATGCGGCATAACATAGGCTGGCTGGCATCAAAGTATTTGAAAACTGTGTTTGAGCAAAACTTCCATCTTGGGCAATGTGTTGCTTTTCAAGCATTTCACTGAGTTTATAATTACCCACTAGGCCACCACTTCCAGATAAGATAAAAACTCATTGTAATCCCAAATATAATCTTCTGTGTTATAGGTTTCGCTAGCAAGAACCATTAATACTGAATTTTCACTAAAATCAAAAATTTCCCGCCATAGTGGCTTGTCGATAACTAAAGCTTTATCGGCACGATCTAAAATTACTGTTTCTCTAACCTTACCATCATCGAGTGATATTTTGCACTCACCTGATACACACACTAACATTTGTTTTAAGTTTCTGTGCGCATGAAACCCACGACGAACTGTCTTGTCAGCTCCAAAAATATAATAAATACGTTTTAGATCAAATGGAAATTGCTGACTTAAGCGTTCAACAGCAATCAACTTCCCTATATCTTGTGTTCCCGCGTGGGTTGGCAGTGATACCAGCTCTGCCCCTTTTGCAACTATTGGCTTTGCGGCTGCCTTCTCTTCAAAATGAGCGGCTTCAAGAAAAGGCACGCCTCGCTGGTCCTTATCGGAAACTATTGGCTCAGCCTGATCGGGCCATTTTATATTTAAAGTCTCATCATTCCAGATAATGCAAACTTCATGGCTTGGGTCATAGTACTCATCAACCTTATATTCTACTTCTGCCGTTTCAGATAAAGTTAAAAATCCGTGGGCAAAACCAGGAGGGACCCACAGAGTGCATTTACTTTCACTCGAGAGGGTTGTTGCGCAATATTGCCCAAATGTCTTAGACCATTTTCGCAAATCAACTACAACATCATATATCTCGCCTGAGATTACTTTCACTAGTTTACCTTGGGCCTTAGGTTCTTGCTGATAATGCATCCCGCGCAACACACCTTTTTTTGACTTTGAATGATTGTCTTGCACAAAATTATTTTTAATGCCTGTTAGAGATTTAAATTTTCGTTGGTTGAAACTTTCAAAAAAGAAACCACGTTCGTCATTAAACAGCTCTGGCTCAATTAATAATACATCTGGCAGTGCTTGATTTACAATTTTCATGCGGCTTTCTCTTCATGAAGTATACGTCTTAGATATACCCCGTACTGGCTTTTACCAAATTGCATCGCAAGATCTTCAAACTGCTCAATGCTTATCCACTTTTTTCTGAATGCAATTTCTTCTAAACAAGCTATTTTAAGGCCTTGCCGTTGCTCAACTGCCTGCACGTATTGATGTGCTTGCACCAAGCTCTCACAAGTACCCGTATCAAGCCAGGCATAACCACGGCCCATAAGCTCAACAGATAATGCACCTTTGTCTAGGTATATTTGATTTAAATCTGTAATTTCTAATTCACCTCGGGCAGAGGGCTTTAATGATTTAGCATAAGCCACGGCATTTTTATCATAGAAATACAAGCCCGTCACAGCAAAGCTTGATTTTGGTGCACTTGGTTTTTCTTCAATGCCAACGGCTTTTTTAGTTGCGTCAAATTCTACAACACCATAACGCTCTGGGTCGTGCACATGGTAGGCAAATACAGTTGCACCCTCTTGCTTGCTATTTGCAGATGCAAGCAATGATACCAAATCATGCCCGTAATAAATATTGTCACCCAAAATCAAAGCGACAGGGTCGTCACCAATAAAACTTTCGCCTATCGTGAGTGCTTGTGCAATACCTTCTGGCTTGGCTTGCACAGCATAGCTCAGACTTAAGCCCCACTTCTCGCCATCACCTAGCAACGCCTGGAAGGCTGGTAAATCGTGCTTGGTAGTTATAATTAAAATTTCACGGATATCAGCAAGCATTAACACAGACAGCGGGTAATAGACCATCGGCTTATCAAACACAGGTATCAGCTGTTTACTTATTGCCAACGTTGCCGGGTGTAGACGTGTGCCAGAGCCGCCCGCTAAAATTATTCCTTTACGCATCGACCACCTCGTTTACTAATGTTTGTACAATCGTTTTCACGTCCCTTTGCCAAGCGGGCAGTGTTATGCCAAATTTATTTTTCAATTTTGTAGTGTCTAGGCATGAGTTTTTTGGCCTAGCTGCCGCGCTTTTAAAGTCACTACTGCTAACAGACAGCACGCATTTATCTTTAGCGGCAACTTCCAAAATATACTTTGCAAACTCGCACCAATTTGTATTGCCAGCAGCTACAAGGTTATAACTACCAAGATATTCACCTGGGTTGCCTGATGACATTAAAGTTTTGAGGGCCTGGCATGTCACACTAGCAATTAAATCAGCACTGGTAGGCGCGCCCACTTGGTCTGCAACCATTTTTAATTCTTCGTGCTCGTCTGCGATGCGCAATACTGTTTTAACAAAGTTGTGTCCATTCTCGCTATAGACCCAGCTTGTTCTAAAAATTAGATGTTTGCAGCCACTTGCTTCGATAGCTCGCTCTCCAGCGAGCTTTGTTGCGCCATAAACATTCATTGGCGAAGCTTTATCGCTTTCAATATATGGCCCTGGTTTTTTGCCATCAAATACATAATCTGTGGAATAATGCACGAGTATTGCGTTTATATTTTTGGCTTCTTCGGCCAGCACAGCAACGGCATCAACATTCACGGCTTTGGCGAGATCTTGCTGTTGTTCGGCTTTATCAACCGCTGTATAGGCCGCTGCATTGACGATATAACTTGGCTTGCTTGTTTGGATGAGGGCACGTAATGCATTATGGTTTTGCAGGTCCATTTGCTGGCGATCATAGCTGATCACTTTGCCGAGTGCTGCAAGCTTTGTTTTTAAGGCCCTGCCCAGCTGCCCATTGGCACCCAAGAGGAGAATCGTTTTTTCATTTGTGCGATTCAAGATGCTACTCAACCAAGCACTGTTATCCAAATACCAATTAATGGTCTTTTCTATGCCTTTTTCGAAAGTCTGCTTCGCTTGCCAGCCCAACTGCGTACGTATTTTCTCCGCATTAATGGCATAGCGGCGATCATGGCCTGGGCGGTCAGCCACAAAGGTAATTTGCTGCTTGTATGAGCTGCCATCTGTTTTAGGCGAAATTTGATCGAGCTTTTCACACAGCGTATTAACCACTTCGAGATTGGTTTTTTCACTGTTGCCACCGATGTTGTAAGTTTCACCCATTTTGCCTGACGCAAGAACTGTACGAATCGCTTCACAATGGTCAAGCACGTATAACCAATCTCTGATTTGTTTGCCATCACCGTAAATCGGGATATCTTGCCCAGATAGAGCGCGTTGCATCACCAGTGGAATAAGCTTTTCCGGGAATTGCAGCGGGCCATAATTATTTGAGCAGTTACTGGTTAGCACTGGCAAGCCATAGGTATGGAAATAAGCGCGCACCATATGGTCGCTCGCAGCCTTGCTGGCGCTGTACGGACTGTTCGGCTCGTGAGGGTTGGTTTCACTAAACGCTGGGTCATCCAAGCCTAAAGTGCCATAGACCTCATCTGTTGAAACATGCAAAAATCGGAAAGCTGATTTTTCTTCGCCTTGTAAAGAATGCCAATGATTTTTTGCAGCTTCTAGCAGGCGGAATGTGCCCACAATATTTGTTTGTACAAAAGCCTCTGGGCCTGAAATCGAGCGGTCAACATGCGACTCAGCTGCAAAGTGAACAATGGCTCGCGGCTGATGCTTTTCAATAAGCTGTACCACAAGGTCAGCATCACAAATATCACCCTGCACAAAATGGTGGTGCTTATTGTCCTTCAGGCTTGCAAGGTTCTCTAAGCTCCCCGCGTAAGTAAGCTTGTCAAGATTAATAACGGTTTCGTCACTGTGTGCAAGCCAATCGATGACAAAATTTGCCCCGATAAACCCTGCTCCACCTGTTACGAGTATCGTCATTTCTTATAGCCTATTCAATACGGTTGCCACAAATAAACCCGTGTTATCCATTGTGCTCTGGCGATAAACACCTGCTTTTCGTATACCCGCCAAACGTGGAAACAAGGATTTTTGTCTGGCCTCACAAAAGGTTTCAAAAATTTCTGTATTTTCTTTGGTCAATAATTGCTTTACGCTTTGCAAAGCCTTTATGTTGACATTATTCCACTCATAAAAATGCCCGTTCAGCAGCTGTTTTGCTCTCAGCAGCTTTGCAGGCAGACCAATATTCGTACCGACCAAATTGCCGCCGTGTTGCCGGTAAAGCGTTGTCGGTTTTTTATCATATAAAATTTTTCCGCCGGCCCCTGTCACCACAAGGTATGCCCACCAATCGTGGCTGATAATCGTTTGCCCTATAGAAGCTTCACGCATTAAGCGCACTGCAGTGGGGTTAAGTACCATGGTATTGCCGCCACCAATACTTTGCACCAATGCATTCGCAAAACTTGGTTTTCGAGTAAATATCGGTGAGTAGCCAATATTCACGCCGTCGGCATCGATGAGTTCAGTACGCGAGCAATAGACAACAGGATCTTGCTGTGTCTCGGCCTGCAGGAGCGTTAGCGCATGCGATAATTTATCCAAAGCCCAAATATCATCTTGGTCAGCAAATGTGTAGTAGCTATCAGGAATTTGCGTGCTGCAAACTAAAGACAGAAAATTTGCCATAAAACCTTTGCGAGGGCCGTCGTATATTTTAAAATCACCCTTGTGCCACTGTGCTTGATATTTCTTAAGAATGTTAAGTGTTTCGTCTGTCGAGCCATCGTCACTTGCGTACACGGAAATGTGCTGATGCGTTTGGTTTTGGATAGAATCTAGCTGTTGTTCAATGAACGCTTCGCCGTTATAGGTGCACAGTAATACGCTTACATGATTGGGCTCGCCTTTGTTAGTTGTCTTTGTTGTTTCTGTCACGCTTGGCATCTCTTGCTTGCTATATTAAGCCTGCCATTTTAACAAAATTCGTCGGTTTTTTCTATCATGGTAGCGACCTGTTTACATAATTACCTGTGATTTTACAGCTTACTGTTTACATCAAACAGGTTAGTTCGAAAACTATTTGCCAATGAAAGCAATTTAACCTGCTATTTTCCTTTTCTGCATTTTTAGTTACAACCCTGCTCACAGCTGTTTATAAGACTTCAAACAGCCACACCTTTATCTTTCAATGTGTCAAGATAATCATTTAGATCGCGTAAATTGATAGCATAATCTTCATGTCGCTTCTTGACATGCCCCCCCAGCACATACGTAATAACGTTGCCCGTTGCACAGGCTATGTTTTGCCAGTACCAATAACTCGCCGTTGAATATTTGCGTGAAAGAACACATATCTGAGTGCCAGGGCGGCAGAAAACAATATTTGCCAACCCCGCCCCAGTTGCTGAAATAATTGACTGCGCATTTTCGAACAAACTTACTTGCTCATTGAAAGTCAATTTTTCAGGCTCGACAGGCACATAACCTCTACGAGTCAATAGCTTTTCTACTTCGTGCACATTTGTTATATTGCGCATCGTTGAAATTCTGCGTAAATATATTTTCTTTGGGGGAAAATCTATATTGTCAGGTATTGCATCAGACATGAGTAGCTGGCGCATTTTTTCAAGTGCATAAGAACTGAATATACCCTGGAAGAATTGCCTGTCCTGCTTTCGTGGCTCAAAAGGAACGTAACCGGCAGATGAGGTCACATAAAGTTTTTTAGCATATAACATCTTGTTTTTTTCCAAGAAAATAATTTTCCTTTCCTCGCCTGCAACTTTACGAACCGATTCTTGAATATTTGGGTGCAATCCTGCGCTAATAATAAGCGGAACATCTGCAAATGTTTTATCTGAGCAAAAAACACTGATTTTGGGTAAGACCTCGGTCAACCAGTGGGCATAATTAGCATCACATCCGGACAAAAAATGTGCACCCACTGATAAATAAACAGGCTCAGGGTCTTTCTGGAGCCATACCATTTTGTCTCTTTTGTGATTTAAAGCTGCACGACCTGCATATTCTGCTTGCGCATACTCACGATGAGGGTTGAACAAGCCGTCATGTACAAACACGCCTTTCCAACAAATGAAATCCGAACGTCCAAATAACGACGCGCCTGACAAGCAGTATGTCCTTATTTCTGGAAAAATGTATTTTGAGTGTGGAGATTCCAAATATTCCGTATCTTTCTTGGGGTATACCTCTGGTCTCGGAGTTTCGGTATAACTTGGGCTTGCGTGGGTATAAGCCTCTACTAACCCGCCAACACCAAGAAAACTTTCCAAATTAGAAACGGATAAGATTTTTTTGCCAAAAAATTCTTTTCTGAAATGTTTTTTGAGTTCATTTTTAACTTTAACTATTAATTTTACCCCAACACAGTAATTATGGAATTTTTCTACCAAAAAATTAATCATATAGTTCATCTTTCTTTTCGGACAATTGACCCCGAACTTTAGCAGTAATGAATCTAAGCCACTTTGCACAAAAATAATCTGGTTTTTGCGCCGCATTGCTAAGCTTTTGCTTCCTAAGCGAAGACGGCCATAGCAATTTTGTAACTAACGATAAAATTTTTCGAATTCCTAAGTAGGTTGATTTTTGGTTATGAGCTTGTTTTTGTTTTGTGCTAAGATCTAGACCTGATATAGATGAGTTGTTAAAAGAGATGACCAGATCAGGGTTGAATTTTTTTTCCTTACTTAGCATTTTCTTTTTGTGTGAGTTTGAATATGGCTCATTGTAATAAGCAGGCAAGACTTCCGCCCCATTATGATAAAACCCTGCTCGACTTGTGATTATAATTTTTGCCATATTAAACCTTAAAAAAAACTTAAATGCCATCTGGAATATACTTAACATACGTAATACTGTAAAACAACACAACTGCGTATAACACGCTGGGCTTTTTAAGTATCGCAACACTACGATCATGCACACCAGATGCCCCTCAACTTGCATAGCCAGCGAGCTTATCAAATCCTTACATATAGGTCTGGCATTCTAACAAAACTAAGCTGATCTATCTATTGCAAGAACAACTTTCAGGCAAGCTTGGAAGTAAATTTCACCCGGAAACATGTTAGGCAAGCGGGTTTTGCATTGTTGTTATCTAAGGTTTGCCATCAATAAAATCGTGCCCGTGCCCTTCTTACTAAGCGAAAAATAATGGGCATAAGCCAAGAGCGCACCTGGTTTTCTCTTTTTATTATCTTGTTTGACCTACTTAGGTCTTGCTTCTCTGGGCGGTGCGGGGAAGCTTTTCTGCTCAACATAAGTCCTGGCCGGTGATACCGCTCATACTGTGTACGAGCACTGATGCCCTGGTGGAGCAGTTCATCCGCGCTCACGCTTGTACAAAAATTAATCAGCTCTTCTGGTTTTTGCCAAGTAAAAGCACCTTCGTAGGCCATGCCAATGCTATCTAACGACGGCGCATAAAGATGCCTATGCATTGCAACTGGAATGCCAGCCCCCATTACCTCAATCAAAGTCAAAGCACCACTGTACGGAAAAGAAACAATATAAAGGTCAACGCCATGCTGTTGCACTGCCTCCCAAACACTAGGCACCCATGGGATGTATTTGAATTGGCTGACAGAAACCCCTTGCTTCTTAAGATTTCTTCGCAGCTTAAATAACCCCCAAGGCGTTAGCTTCCCGATATGAATATGCTGCCCGCCAGTCTTGGCAAGCAGCTCAGGAATGACCTCAAAATAACTGATGGGGTACTTAATTTCAATTTTGTTGCTGCGTGCAACCGTGCAAGTTAATATACCCCTTCTTTGCAAAAATGACCCAGCTTGACGATTCCCTCTATCTTCCGAGGTTAAGGGAATATAAATATTATCAATACCAAATTGTTCGCGGCAGTTATAAAACCCAAACTGGTTAAAATCGATATGCTCAATATTTTTTAAACTAGCACCTAAACATAAATGATGATCGCCATGATGGTAAAAGCTAAACTTACAATCAAGTTGCGGCTGCACAGCAGCAATGGCAATACTGTCTTGGTGGTGATTAAACAAAAAAACTTTTTTGGGGTTAAGCTCTAATATGCGGTTTTGCAGCCATTGTAGACGGTGGTGAAAATTCTTCCGCGGCGCTACTTCGTAGTGGGCATCGAGCTTTTCACAAAAGGTTTTTTTGACATACTCAACATCTGATGGGCCACATATTTGTGTTGACAAAATAACATGCTTTGCCCCTGGTCTGCTTTGAATGAAATCTTGAAGCACGCGCGTGTGGCCTCCTGATTTTTGCAGACGAGTGACAATATAAACAAAATCAGCTGGTGATCTTTGAGCAGGCTTTATTCTGGTAAGATTGATTTCGCCTATCTTTTGACAATATTCGTCAAGCTCAGATGAGTTATAAATCCGGGCTGTATTTGCAGGATTAGTGATCACCGTATCTACAAGATCATAAACACGTTTTAACGGCTTATCAAACGACTTGGTGTTAGAGTCAATTTTAGGCAGCTTCATCTTTACCTTCCAGTTTATCGATATAGGCTTCCAAGTCTTTTGGAGTAACTGTAAAGTCGCTGTGTCGCCATCTTACCTTACTTCCCAAAATGTATGTAACAACATTTCCTGTAGCACAAGCAACATTTTGCCAATACCAATAGCTTGCCTTTGAATATTTGCGAGATAAAATGCATATGTTTGTGCCTGGCTGGCAAAATACCATGTTTGCCAGAGCAGCCCCTGTTGGAGAAATTATTGACTCAGCATTTTTAAATAGATTTACTTGCTCACCAAAAGATAGTTTTTCCAGCTCGATAGATACATAATTCCTGTCATTTAATAAATTCTCAATCTCATCAGCATTTTTAATGTTGCGCAATGCCGAGGTTCTAGCCAAATAGATTTTTTTCGGCAATGCATTTACATGGTTTAACACACTACTCTTCAAGACAGCTTCTTGCATATTATTAAGGGCATCAGAAGAAAACATGCCTTGGTAGATTTGTTTGCTGTTATCTCGCTGTTCATAGGGAGTATATCCAACTGAAGAAACGACATACATTTTCTCAAGGCAAATCATTCTGTCTTTCTTCAAAAAAATAATCCTTCGGTTTGCTCCCATGACTTTTTTAAGCGACTCAATAATATTGGGATGCAAGCCATCACTAATAATAAGCGGCGCATTTAGAAAGCGCTTGTCAGCACAAAAAATGCTAATTTTTGGCAGAATTTCGGTAATCCAATGTGCATAATTTATATCGCATGCGGACAGAAAGCATGCGGCCTCTGACAAATGCATCGGACTGGAGTCTACGGGGATGTATATTATTTTATTTATTTTCAAATTAATTACAGCACGACGCTGATATTCCTCACGGAAATAATCGCGCCTCAAATCCATCAAATTGGAAAAAACAGCGTTGTTATTCCAAAAGATGAAGTCGGAGCCTCCAAATAAGGATGCCTTTGAGAAGCAAAAGACCTTGATCTGCGGAAAAACATACTCCACCTGCGGAGGTAGAAAGCATGACTGATCATTAGATGGATATACCGAAGGCAACGGCGTGCTTACAGGCTTGGCTTTAAATAGGGGGTAAATTTTTAAGCCTTCTACTTCTCGGGGTAACTCGTCAAGACTAAGAAGAGAAAACCTGCGTTTACGTGAAAATAATTTTGTAACGACACTCGTTAAGACAACCCATTTTAATTTAAAAGTTTGCAATAATAATCTTATTGCCCGCTTAGTGGTTTTCGTTAATTCAGAGACTAGTTTTTTTCTGAAAAAAAATACTGGTAATAATTTACTCATATAGCTCGCGCTCTTTTTGCAACAGCCGGCATTGTGCTTTGGCTAAAAAGAATTTAAGACCAAGCATTGTTTTTCGAACAGAATATTTCAGCGAATGCCGTTTTGTTTTAGGTCTGGCTAAAAGCAAAGATGCGGGAACTCTACCACCCTTGCGGCAAGCAACCATCAGATTATCACGACAAGTTCTGACATCTAAAATATCATGTTGAAAACGCTCATAATTGCCTCGCTCAGGTTTTTGGCTAAGCTTAACGCCCGTTAGGTCTTCGACAACAGGAAAGCAATGATGCCAGCGATGCTTTCTCTCTATCTCCTCGTTGCATTGCGCAACAAGATCATCGCGCCAAGAAGGGTTCTTTAATAGTTTTTTCGTCAACTCAAATGCTTCATCGCTGGAGCGAAAAGTTGGTAATTTCATACCAGCAAAGTCGGCTTCTAAATCTGGGCTGTAGTTCGTAAGCAAAGTAGACGAGCTTGCCAAAATATCTGCGACCCTCCAACTGTAACCTGTTTTAGCCTGCGAATGATTAATATTCAGGGAAACATTACTTCTATTATAAATAAGTTCATTCTGCTTCAGTGAATAAACCAATCTAGGATCATAAATCTCACGAAGCTTGCTGCCAAAAACCGGGTTTTTTACCCATTCCAGAGGACCAAAAACTTTAACGCCGCAGTCTTTCAGTTTAAAAACCAGTTCGCCACGATTATAGCAAGGAAGATTATTTGCAATATCTAGCTTTGTGATAGCGTACTTTTTCCCAAATTTTTCATCGAAATCCATTATGCTTCTTACGGTCTCGATACGGCAGCTCCTGTACTCAGGATAATTTTTCAAAAACCGCTCAAGTTTTGGGTTGTTATAAAATGGATTTCCGATAAAAGAAACATTGTAGCGTTTTTCTTCATCTTTTTTTCTGACTGCAGTGGCCGGCATCACCCTGGCAATTTTATCATTCTTGGCGGAAAGTAATTCCTTACAGTCCTTGTAGCTTGAAGACGAAATAGCTACATAATGGTAACGATCAGAATTTTCTTTTATGTAGGATTTATCATTAAAAAACTGAACGCTATCAGCTTCCCATAAAATAATTGGGCATTCCAATACTTTGTCAATGCCGCTTATAGACGAGTTATTAAATGATATAACAAGGTCGGGGTCAAAGTTTTTAGCCTTATCAAGCATTTTAACTTTAAGACTTTTGGAATAGGGTTCATTTGTTCCATTAAAATCACGCGTTAAAAAATCACTCGTTAGAAAATGTAAAACATTATTTCCTTGCGCTATCAGTGATTGCAGCAACCCTTCAAAATATGATGGCACCACTATTTTTCCATTGTTATATATGCCCGCTCTGTTGGTAATTATTATATTTGCCATAAAAACCCCCCTTAAAAATCCACATCAAGTTCATGAGGCAAAAATTTTATGTATTTTTTTAATGATAATTGAATTTCATTTTCAGAAATGGTGTAGAAATAATCGAGCGTTGTTTCTTTCACTCGCTTAGCACCAAACTTTTCATGGAACCTCCAAACGGATAAATTTTCTTTTCTCACGTCAAAATGGGAGCGCTTAAAACCCAGCAGCGCAGCATAACTGTAGATTATTAGCGCTGATTCTATGCTATAAGTGCTTGGAATGCCATCCAGCAGTATCCAAGAGCCCCAACAAAATGAATCGCCCTCCTGATCATAAAGCCTAACTGTACCGACATTCTCACCGTGTTTATTTTGTATAATAAAATATGCTTGGGTGTCATCATTGGCATACTTTAACAGCCACTGCTTTTGTTTTTCAATATCGTTTTCCGTGCTGGACAAGAACTTTCCGGCTTTACCTTTTGTTCTCAGAGCCAATATGAAATCCGCATCATCAACACGGGCATCTCTGAACACGAGGTTGTTTCCAATTATTTTACTAGCTTTTTTCAACATCTGGCACAGCTCTAGCTTTAAAAGCGACATGTTTTAGCAGAATATACGTTAACACAACCGTTGGCGGCAAACAGATCAACTGTGCAATGTAGGGATTGCTTATAAAAACCCGGCTAATCACCAACAGTAGTCCTGCATTGAATAAATACGGCAATATGTACATCCCCGCAAAAGTGAGAAATGAACCTTGCTTGTCTTGAAACACTAAAAATCGATTGGTCTGGTAGTTAAACACCACGCCTACAATATAGGCAAGCAGCAAAGCAAGCTCAGGCTCAAGACCTAACCATACGCCTGTAGCATATACACAGTAACCAAAACCCGTATTCAGCATCCCGGTAAAGATAAAACGGATGAAACGCCAATCAAAAAATAGTGTTTTAATCAGGGTCGGCTCCTATTCGATTACCTTTGCGTTCATTTACAAAAATCGTCGCTGACAAAATAGCCATAATCAGTGCATATATTTTAATAAAGTAAAAATAACGAAACTCATAATGAACTAATGTAATAATCACAAAATACATTGACATGATACTAAAGTTAAGCGCGACTAACACAGGGAAGAACTTTGACTTTCTTAGCACGTAACACATTGCCAAGGAAAATATCAGCGCAAATAGGAAGAGCGAGTTGGCGACATAGTCCGCAACTGTTGGGGGTTCATTCATCCCTCCCCTGTTGACTAAGGGGGAAAACCAAAATTTGTCGATAACACTGAGTTTTAACGCGTACCACTGGGGCATATTGGTTAAATAAGTTTTAATCGTGTTCATTTTTGCATTCTTGTTGTCGTCACATGTACTGGGATCGATAATACAAGTTAAATTCCCCATGCCATCACGGTTCAAGACGCCTGCTTTCTCTGGTGATGTAACAGCAAGGTAATAAGTAATCTTACCTGTATGCACCCATGACATTTTGCCAAGCTCTATTAAACGATACGCGCGCCAGGGTAAAGTAACAATAACACTCACTATAATAAACGTTAATATTCCTCGCATGAGCTCTTTTGCTTTTTGTTTTTCTTGCGTTGTTGGCTTATTTTTATAGAAAAAATGGCAAAACAAACAATATAACAACCCGGACCATATTAAAGCCTGAAGGAAAAGCTCAAATTGCGATCTAAAATAGGCCGCAAGAGCAATAAAAATGCCAGCGAAGATAAGATCTTTTTGTTTCTGCTCTTGAACCGCAGATAGCAAATACAAAACACCTAACATAAAAAATGCAATAGCAAAGTTCTCGCCTAACATCAGGCCGTAAGACTGTAAAAAGAAATATCTTGTCAACGGGAATGCAAACAGTGTCATTGGCAAAATAAATGCCAACTTTGAAGGTATCCAAAATGACAAGGTTCTATAGAGCTTAAGCATGAAAAATGCTAGCAGCACAGATATCAAACACAGTAAAACCAACATGAAAGGCGCGTCTTCGCCAAAAATCTTGATAATCGCCACCTCAAGAAAAACAAAACCTGGTGGCCAAACCTTAAAGATATAAATATTATCCTCAGTGAGCCAGCCATGATTAACAATATCGAGGGCGCCCTCGCCAAAACTACGCGAATCACCCATGGGGACTGTTTCAATCATTTGCGGGATTGTGAAGCTGAAAAGATCGCCATGCTCTGGCACATCTCGAACAAAAATACCCAATATCATCAGGAGCACAAAGTAACATGCAAAAATGCCTAATTGTTTACAATCAACTCTAACTTTCATATATATCAATCCTAACAAAAAAAATTAAATATTGATCCGCTTTTGTTCTACTACTAAAGGTTTTTTTCTAACTTGCTGATGTATTGCGGAAACATATTCGCCAACAACACCCAGTACAAAAAGCTGTACACCACCAAAGAAGAACAAACCGACAATCAAAGTTGCTATCCCTGGTTGCGAAAACTCTCTAAAATACACAAAATTGATAAGCATCGCTGTAATCGCGTATAAAATGGACAGCGTCGCCACAATAAAACCAAAAAACATGCATAAGCGCATAGGCAGATTTGTAAATGAGATTAACCCGTTTAGACCCTGGTCTATAAGATGGTATAAACGATTTTTTGAAAAGCCTCTTTCTCTGGCTTTCCATGTGTAGGGCACGCCTTTGGCTTTGAAACCACAGTTGGCAATCATACCGCGAATATAGGGGTAGTGGTCGTCATGTTGTTTCAAGGCATCAATAACTACACGGTCAACTAGTTGAAACTCACCGGCATCAACAGGGATTTGTATATTGGCCCAAGAAGAAAGAATCCGATAGTAGAGTTTTCTGATATTCCGCATAATGAATGATTCTTCACGGTTGGCGCGTATGCCGTATACGACTTTATTGCCATTCTCCCATTCTTTAACAAAATCAACTACAACTTCAGGTGGGTCTTGCAAATCAGCAGCCAACATAACAACGACTGCATCACCTTTGGTGCTCAGCAATGCATTGAATGTTGAGCGGAATGGTCCGTAATTTCTGGCATTAACGATAACTTTTACATTGGAATCATTTTTAGCTAGCTTTTCTAGTTTTTCAACCGTGGAATCACTTGAGGCATTGTCGCAAAACACATGCTCATAATCATAATTCTTTAGCTGATTTTCGAAAACTGCCTTTACGGCTATATAACAGGCCTCTATATTAAGTTCTTCATTGTAGCAAGGCGTGATAATAGATATTAGTTTTCTACTCATTGATTTTCACCTCAGTAAATACGATGGGATTTTTCATAATTTTCAGCGACTTTTGTCGAAGATCACCTAATAAACATTCACGTAAAAATTTCTGATCGCCAATCAGTGAATATTTTTGATCTGCTAAACCATACCGTTGAAATGAAACTTTATCTTCACAATCTTCGGCAAGCACTTCAGCTACAGCTGAGCCTAGCCCGCCTGTTATTGAGTGTTCCTCTATTGTCACAATGCCCTGAGTTTCTTTTGCTGCTTTCAAAACGGCCTCTTTGTCTAGAGGCTTTAGGGTATGCATGCTCAACACACGAATATTGATGCCATCATGCACAGCCATATATTCGGCCACATCTTGCGCGTGCTTGACTATGGCGCCGATTGCTATAAACGTTAGGTCGGTACCATTTCTTACTACCGCAGCACGACCCAATTGGATCTGTGCATCTTCTGGGTGAACTAGCGGCTCACCCGCTTTGCCCAATCTAAAATAAACTGGAGTATCAACATGCATGCTTTGCTCTATTAATGCTTTCGTTTCAACAGGGTCACATGGGGCAATAACTGTCATACCTAAAAGTGAACGCATCACTGCAAAATCTTCAACACCATGATGTGTATAACCCTGTGAACCGTAGCTAAAGCCACCACCCACTGACACGATGCGTACTGGATAACCGTGATAACACATATCGTTGCGTATTTGCTCTAGGCAGCGCATGGTTGGAAAATTTGCTATCGAGTATATAAATGGAATATTGCCACAATGTGCAATGCCGGCAGCCATGCCCGCCAAGTTCTGCTCTGCAACGCCAACATTCATGTAGCGGTCAGGAACGGCTTCTTCAAATTGCTCCAATACCGAATAGCCTAGGTCAGCAGTTAATAACCAAATTCTAGGGTCTTCTATGGCAAGTTTTGTCAGCTCTTTGATAAACATTGTTCTCATGGCTGAGCCTCCAGCTCTTCAAGGGCTTCCTGAAATTGTTCTTCTGTAGGCGATTTGTAATGCCACAGCAATTTGTTTTCCATAAAGCTCACACCCTGGCCTTTGACTGTATGCGCAATGATCGCTGTGGGCATGCCAGATTTTGCGGGTAAATTTGCGAAACAGTTTTGCAAAGCTTCATGGTTATGGCCATCAAGCTCTTGCACATTCCATTTGAATGCTCTTAATTTGTCTGCAAAAGGCTCTAAATCCAAAACATCTTCTACACGACCAAAACTTTGTATTTTATTGTAATCAATAATAAGTACTAGATTATCAAGCCCGTGATGCCCTGCAAATAACATTGCCTCCCAGTTTGAACCTTCATCGCACTCACCATCACTCAATAGAGCAAAGACACGGGCTGGGCTTCTTGCTGTCCTTTTTGCAAGTGCAACACCGCAAGCAATCGGCAAGCCATGCCCCAGTGAACCTGTAGAAAAATCCACCCCGGGAACATAGTGTGATATGTGACCAGAAAGCAGCTGATCATTCTCGCAGTACTTATCTAACCACTCTTTAGGGAAAAATTCTTTTTCTGCCAATACCGCATAAAGCGCTGTTGCCGCATGGCCCTTACTGAGTATGAACCGATCTCTTTCTTTAAAATCTGGATTTTTGGCATCGACGTTTAAAATATTTTCATACAAGACAGCTAAAATATCAGCGATTGACAAGCTGCTACCCGCGTGGGAGGCCTTGGCCCTATAGACCATGTTTAAAATGTTTTTTCTGATGTTTTTTGCTAGCTCTGTAGTCACGCCTTGCTCCTATACCAGCTTATTGTTTCAGCAATTCCTTCACTTAAAGACATCTGGGGCCTCCACCCTACTGATTTTTCTAAACCATCAATATTGGCTTGCAGATGCATCACTTGATCAGGTCGATAAGGAACCTCCCCAAAACCCAAAGGCAAGCTGGGGTCAATTTCACTGCGGATCAGCTCTATTATTTCACGCAAAGCAACTGCACTACCCGAGCCCAGATTGAACACGCCTTGCGCTTGTTCATTTGTTGCAATCGCTGCTATGGCGCGTGCTGCATCACCAACATAGAGGTAATCCCAAAGTTGTTCTCCTTTTGTCAAAGCAGGTTTTTCGCCTTTCATTAATGTTTGGATCAGGTACGGAATCATCCACTCGGGATGGTCGCTAGGCCCATAGGTTGAAAAAACTCGCGCCCATGCAAAACGAACACCTAATTCTTCAGCCAATTTTTCTGTGTAGATACACGTAGCGAGTTTTGCTGCCCCATACAATGTGGTGGGCTTTGTTTCTTGTGTTTCATCTATAATATTTTCACAGGGACCATACTCCGCCTGGCTTCCCAAGCCAACAAATGCCTTTACACCAATCTCTGCAGCTGCTTCTAACAACTTAATTGAATTGTGTATGTTGCTGGTCTGCACTTGATCATTACGGTATTTATTATGAACCCCAGCCCATGCTAAATGTATCACCACCTCAGGTTTTGTTTTTTTGAGTGCTTCAGCAACTAATTCGTGTTCGGATAACTCGGCGCGCATAACTGTTACATCATCAATAATATCAGTAATTCGCGAAGTATCTGACTGCTGGCGAAGCAATAAAGTAACCTCGTGCTCAGCGCTTAGGTAGCGAACCACATGTGAGCCAATAAAACCATTTCCGCCCGTAATAAAAATTTTCACGCGACTTCCTCCAGTGATCTCTTCTCACTAACTGCAGCAAGTGCAAGTCTAATTCGTCCAGATGCAGGTTCCTGGCCAGGAACATCTGGATAAGCAAAACGATGGCGAATAACCGCTTTTGTAATGGCAATACGTAAATAATAAATCCAAAAAAGTTCATCCCGAGCTTCAATTTCACCCATGGTATTTTTGTAAGCAGAAAAAACATGCTTCCAACGTCGTTGCGGATGAAATGACGCAAAAAAAGCCAGTTCATACAATGGGTCGCCTGCTAGTGAATCTTCCCAATCAATTATTTTTGTAATAGATTTTCCATCTGTAAAAGCATTGTGGCTGCTTGGGTCGCCATGCAGCAAACAAGGGTCTATGGCATTAAAAAGTTTTTCTGATTTTTGGAAAATTCGATTACATTTTTCATGCTCAGTGACCGTAATCAAATTATTTTCAAATAAATAATGCAAGTGTTCATGCAGATTGTTTGTTATATAGTCGCGCCAGCTTAACCGTGTGCCCTGCAAGCTTGATGATAGCAAGCCATAATGTTTCATCTTTATGCTATGCACCTTTGCTAAAATCGCAGCATATTGTTCTAACAAAGCCGTCATAATGGGTTCTTGATCATCATAAGATTTAATTGTTTTGCCTGATATCCATTCAACAATCTGATAGTCAAAGCCAAACTCCGTTCTAGATGAATCAGCTACTTTGATATAGGCTGCAATTCCACCCAGCTTCTCTTGGACAAGGTCTGTTACCTGCTGTTCTAGCTCGAGACCCAGGTCTTGAAAGTTATTAGGAAGTTTATTGACCCTAAAAACCCATAATGAATCATCAGTCAGCTTAACTTTGTACAACGCATGAAATGTTCCCGTTACAGGCAAAAATTCAATGCTGCTGACTTGCTGTTGAAGATTTTGTTCAAATATTAAGTTAATTTTCTTGGTGGTAACATTGCGTGGCTCTTCATTCCGCTTAAGTGATCGCAGCACATCATTGGATATGCTGCAATCCGCTTTTGGGTAAAACTGACGCGCTCTAATAGCATTAAAGCAATTAAGTGCATCAGTATGATTAACTGCAACCACCATATTACCTCTTAGCTTAAATGGTTTTCCAAAAACCCTTCGTAACCCAAGGCATTTTGCATAATGAAGCTTTCACTCTGAATCTCTTTTTTCTGTTCAGTGTTCAGCTCATTCGCTGTTGAGATATTTACCTCAGATGTTGGAATGCGAATGGTTCCCCATGGGTAGACTTCTTCCAATTTTGTTTTATTGAAAGATGCATGCAAGCAATTTTCGGAAAATGGCAGACCCATGTCATTAAGTAATTTTTCCATAGTGCCTTTAGTGTCATTAACAATATCTTCAAATCGGACAATATGAAAGTTTCCAGCATATTTCTTTTGGTACGTTAATGCATAGTGTTGGCACCAGTTCCACAACCAAGCATATTTTTTAGTTGATAATGGGAATGGGCGCTTGCTGGTGTCCGAGTAACCAGAGTACGGGTTTCTAACCACATGTATCACATGAGCATCAGGGAAATCTGCAAAGATTTTATCTGTATCTAGGCCTTGGGCTGGATTATATCCAACATGATATTTTTCTTCGCCTGTATGATTGTAATTTTCCCACGCGTCAAAAGTTGAGCGATAGTATGCTTCTACAAAAGTAGCTCTGTTTTGCGGTTTACCTTGGCAATGTTTTACAAAGCTGGCCTTGCGCTTTTTCTCATCCATGGTTAAGCCGCAATCTTTAAACTTGCTTCGACCAGGTACACGTAGTAGTGTTTTTAACTCTTCATCCCAAAACATTTCATAAGCTTGCTCAGGTGTTACGTCACTTGGGAATTCAGGCCAGCGATACCTTAGCGGCACAACCGATGATAAAGAATCTGAGCCGGCACCTGTGCCAACTTGTGATTCGAATGGATATACGTATAACTCTGGGTGGCCATCAAGTAAGCGATGCGTGGTGTTTCCACCGTTTTCATACATTGCTGACAGCATGATCAGTTTGAATTGACTCATTTTCTACTCCTGTGGTGTTAAAGTTAAGATAGTTTTTAATCTGATTGAGGCAAAAGGTTTTCATCTCCTGGCCTGATTCAAAAGCATCATGCCATGCAACAATCTGATTCAAAGTTTGGGGTAAAGTCCAACGAGGTTGCCAATGCAGCTGTTGCCGAGCTTTTGAAGCGTCTAGTTTTAATAGGGTTGCCTCATGTGGGTTTATTGCCTGGTCATATTCGCAGATAATTTTTTGCGAGCTAAGTTCAGACAAATTTTGCATTACTGAAAGAACGTCACAACAGTCTTCATCGTGTGGACCAAAATTGTACGCGCCACTATACGATGCTGGGGATGCCGTTAACTTTTCCGCCAATAATAAATATCCTGAAAGGGGCTCCAATACGTGTTGCCAAGGTCGTTTTGCGTTAGGGTTGCGGAGCTTTATAGTTTTATTTTCGGCTCTTGCCCTAAAAAAATCTGGAACGAGTCTATCTGCAGCCCAATCCCCACCGCCTATAACATTGCCTGCCCGTGCAGTAGCAAGACCAACATCTTTGCTTGCAAAAAACGAACGATAATATGCTGAGCTTACAATTTCCGCACATGCTTTACTGCTAGAGTAAGGATCATGCCCACCTAGCGCCTCTGTTTCACGGTATCCATAAATCCATTCGCGATTCTCATAACATTTATCGCTGGTGATAACCACTATTGCTTTTACGCTGGGTGTATCACGAGCAGCCTCTAAAAGGTTTACGGTGCCCATGACGTTGCTTTCATAAGTTTCTACTGGATTTTCATAAGATGGCCGCACTAAAGATTGTGCTGCTAAATGAAAAATAATTTCAGGCTGGGTTTCTTGTAGTGTTTTTCTCAGCAGCTGAATGTCTCTAATATCACCCCGGACATCCCTCATAGAGCTTTGAAGCTCTGCAACTTCAAATAGGCTAGGTGATGTCGCAGGGTCTAAAGCATATCCTGTTACATTAGCTTTAAGTTCTTTTAGCCAAAGACTCAACCAAGCACCTTTAAAGCCTGTATGCCCCGTCATCAACACACGGCGGTCTTGCCAAAATTTTTCGTCGAACATTACCAAGCTTTCCAGGGGGCACTACCTGTGCTCCATAAGTTTTCTAGTTGTGTGCGGTCACGCAGAGTATCCATCGGGTGCCAAAAATCGCCATGCTTGTAAGACATGAGCTCGCCTTTTTTAGCCAGGGCTTCTAATGGGTAATGCTCCCAAATTGATGCATCATCATCTATGAGGTCAATAACCTCTGGTGATAATACAAAAAAGCCACCATTGATCCAACCGCCTTCACCTTTAGGCTTTTCAAGAAATGCCGTTATAGCGTCACCTTCTATATTAAGCGCGCCGAAGCGGCCCGGGGGTTGCACGGCAGTAATAGTTGCTAGTTTTTTATGTTTTTTATGAAAATCGACAAGCTCTGTAATATTAACGCTTGAAACGCCATCACCGTAAGTAAAACAGAAATCAGAGTCCAGATATTTTGCGACCCGCTTAAGTCGCCCACCCGTTTGCGTCGCCTCACCCGTATCAACTAATGTGACTTGCCAAGGTTCAGCGTTATTATGGTGTACGTTCATTTTATTATCTTTTAAATCAAAAGTAACATCAGACATATGCAAAAAGTAGTTTGCGAAGTATTCTTTTATCAGATAGCCCTTGTAGCCTAAACAAATAACAAAGTCATTTAAGCCGTGAGCAGAATATTGCTTCATGATGTGCCACAAAATAGGCTTACCGCCTATTTCTACTAAAGGTTTGGGCTTGCTAACGGTCTCTTCGCTAATGCGAGTACCTAAGCCTCCTGCTAAAATCACGACCTTCATTATCACCTCAATACCTTTGACCCTCTGCTACCCGGGCATTGTAAGCTAATAGCAGTAAAATCTCAAGCTATGCCCCCTGAGCTGTTAGCAAAACAACATATACCTTATGAAACATGCCTACCCCTTGTGTTCCCATATGGTTCTGGCATAATACAGGATTGCGCGCCCGTAGCTCAGCTGG
>JAJFKJ010000046.1 GCA_021773275.1 Gammaproteobacteria bacterium | reverse complement strand
CAAAATGATAGTGTTTGATGACGAATCAGATAAGAGAGCGTGAGCGGAAGCGAGCGATCAGGAGGGCTAGACTCAGCTGATCGCTCACTACCGTTCGCGCTCTCATTCTAGCTCATCACACATTTATGTACAAAGCCCTTTTTACAAAGGGGGCTATTGGTTTCTTGTTATAGACCGACCATGCCTAGCCAGGTGGTTTATTTCCACGAGCGCGAGGATCTTTGGCAGCGTGAGGTATTCCATATCCATCTCGTAAATAGTCACCTTGGGGCGCATACTGCCTCGTCACAGTGGAACTGGAAGAAGAGCTTGATTGTTGTCCATGTCCAAATTTTTGACACTGTTCTCTTATGCGTGCACTAAGCTCCGCTTCCTCAAGTTTTACAAAATGGGCTAAACGAGCCTTAGCAAAACTATTACCCTGCTGTGCTGCAGGTATATAACACAACTTTATGTCGCTTCTAAAGGCCTTTAGCCCACCTTTTTCTGCTTCATAGTATTGTCCCAATTCAAGCTTAGCTAAAACATGGCCTTGATCAGCGGCTTTTTTAAACCAAGCACCAGCGCTGATGTAGTCTCTCTCTTCATCATGTTTCTTACCTAAATCAAAGCAGTATTGTCCCAATTCAAGCTTTGCTAAAACATGGCCTTGATCAGCGGCTTGTTTTAACCAAGCAGCGGCGCTGACGCCATCTCCTTCATCAAGATTTTTCTTACCTAATTCAAACTGGCTTTGGGCATGTCCAGCGTTCGCTGCTTTTATTCGCCACTCGCTAGCTTTTGCAGGATTTGCTTCCCACGGGAAATCATTATTATAAACCTCAATCAAATTTAACATAGCTCGTATGTCACCTTGATCCGCTGCTTTGGTCAAGCACTCCACCCCTTTAACACCATCCTTTTCGACGCCTCGCCCCATGTAGTAACATACACCCAAATCACCTTGCGAACCTACGTGACCATTTTTGGCCGCAAGCTCTAACCAATGAAAAGCTGAATCAAAATCTTTTGCAACACCTTCTTGGCCATTGAAATATATTGCGCCCAGCTTGCCCTGGGCTTCGGGGTAACCTTGGTCTGCTAATCGTGTAATTTCCTTAATCCCTGTCTGAACATCTTGTTCAAGAGCATTGCCTTCCAGCTGAGCAAGCCCTAGTTGGAGTTGCGCAGCAAGATACCCTTGAGCACTTGCCTTCCTCCACCACTCAACTGCTTTGGCAAAATCTTGAGGAAAACTACGACTACTTGTACCCTTATAATGTGCCCATCCAAATTCGAATTGCGATTCAGCATCACCTGCCTCTGCTTTAGTTTTTAAATTGTATAACTCACCCCCCATAGCAAAATCTGCCAAAGTCATTGGTTTTCGCGCAGGTGCACGTTCTCCAGGGACACATGGGGTGCTGCCACTTTCCATTGCTAGTTTTTCCCTTCTTTGTTGACTGCGGCTTTTCATATCCTATCCCTCGATTAATATCGTTAAATCTTACAATCTTCGCTCACCCTAGCACATTATAATAGTTCTGAGTGAATTTCAAGCCTGGGTTTTAAGACATGCGCAAGAGCGAACAAGATGAGCGGCTTAGATTTATTGGCGAGTGGTTGAGGGATGATTATTGTTTTTCAGGGCTTTGTGAGACAAGTAAAAGTGCGCCAAGAAGATAAGCCTAGCCAGGCCCGCCCATTACATAGCCATCACTGTCATCAACGTCATTGTCAGCGTTAGCAAGCGGTTGCATTTCTTCATGTTGACATAAGCTTGATAAAGGAAAGCTCATTTTAGTTGGAGGGGGTAACAAGGTGTCAATGTTTTGTTTGCAAATTGTCTAAAAAATACGCTTCAAAGTCCTCTGCTTGTAATGGCTTGCTAAATAGGTAACCTTGCAGCGTGTCACAGCCAGTGTGCTGTAAAATTTTAGCCTGCTCTTCATTTTCAACACCCTCGGCAACCACATCAAAACCTAGGTTTTTTGAAAGAGAGCAGACCGCTTTAATAATGGCTATGTTGTGTTTAGTTACAAATAAATTTTTGACAAAGCTTGTATCGATTTTTAAAAAATGAATAGGCAGTTGTTCAATAACATTTAGTGAAGAGTAGCCCGTTCCAAAATCATCAATCCCAATATTGGTGCCATGACTTCTAAATATTTCAAGAGTCTCGCGCAGCACATCTGGGTCACGTATATAGGTGGTTTCAGTAACCTCCAGCATGATTTTATCATGAGGGACGCCCGACTCACTTATCATTTGAAGAAAATCTTGAGCCATGTTTTTACCCAGCATCTGGGCTGGAGAAACATTAATAGAAACCAACACATCATCAAAGCCTTGCGCCCCAAATTTATCTTGCCATAGTTTGTGCTGGTGCAAAGCGGTTTTCATTACCCATTTCCCGATACTATCTACCAACCTTGAGTTTTCAGCTATTGGGATAAAAACACTTGGCCCTACGTTTCCAAGGATAGGGCTATCCCAACGTAATAGCACCTCATAAGCAGTAATTCGGTGCGATTTTGAGTCAACTTGAGGTTGGTAAACCAAGTGAAGCTCATCATTATCGATGGCCGTATGTAATAAATTTTCAATTTTAACCTGGGCCTGCACCTTTTCTTGGATTTTTTGAGAGTAGAATTGATAATTATTCCGGCCTTTTGACTTTGCACGGGCTAGCGCAGAATTTGCGCGCTTCTTCATCGTTTCATCATCAGAGTCTTTACCTGGGTATAGGGAGATACCAATGCTTACAGACAAGTGAATTGATTCATCATCAAGCATGTAAGGCTCTTGGATTTTTTCAAGAATTCTGCTTGCCATCGCAGCGACATCACCTTCAGCTTTAAATTTTCTCATTAAAATTGCGAATGCGTCCCCGCTCATTTTTGCAACAAAATCATGTTTACGTAACACACCCTGAAGGCGCTCTCCAATCAGGATTAATAGCTGATCGCCAAAAGTATGTCCTTTTGCAGTATTTATTTTATTAAAGTCGTCAACATCAATATACAGCAGAGCAAACCTTTCGCCGTACCGGTTTGCAGCTGAAACGCTTTCATCCAGCGTGTGGTCAAAAAGCATGCTATTTGGCAAGCAAGTTAACGCATCATAGCATGAGAGCTCTTTTAGCTTTTCCTCAAGGCCTTTAGCATGGGTTATATCACTTAGGGTGCCCAGATAGCCCATGAATTGATTGTGTCCATCATAATAAGGTTGTCCTTTGCTCAGCACCCACCAGATGCTGCCATCTTCTCGTAGCAGCCTGTTTTCAAGCGCATAGGGTTCCCTGTTATCAATTGCACGATGGACTTCAGCAAGCACACTTTGCTTGTCATCTGGATGAATATAGTTTTGCCAAGCACCACCTAGTATTTTTTCTTCCGGTGCCCCCACCATCGCTACGACAGTATTGCTGATAAAAGTGCATTTTCCACTGGTGTCAAGTTGATAATGGCCGACTGGAGAGGTTTCAATGAGCTTCTTATAAAGAGGGTTTTGAGAGCTTGTGACATCTGCTGGTCTTAACATTTTTGTTAGCTTCAACAGTAAGTCATTTAAATTTAGAGATGGCATTTTCATACCATAACCAAGGCTTGGAATTGTTGTTACTGTAAGTCTCATAAGCGCATCTCCTTGCATAGGCTGTCTCTATTGTACTCGTTAATTACATATTAGTTAAAGGTATCTTAATTTACAATATATTGAGTCCTAGCAGAAAATGGTTAACTGAAAAATCACCTCTCTTTAAATTTGATAACGGTTTTTTCAAATGAGAGTGTAATAGAGGCGCCAGCATATTCGGCACCTGGTTTCGTAGCTTCACTCACCCACGTATCGAAAGCACGATAAAGGAACCTGTTTTACAAAATTTAGCGGGCATTTACGCTCTTGCTTTTCGTGCCCAGTTACTTCATTATTAAAGCATGGACACAGCAAAATACCCAAAACCGATGCGCATCATGCATTGGAGCATGTCGCTAATCATTATCGGCTTACTGATCTTAGGTCTGCTGATGGCAAATTGGTTAGCGGATGCCAGCTATGCCGGCAAGATGTATTGGTGGCACAAATCTTTTGGCGTGCTTGCTTTATTACTGATTTTTGTGCGTTTATGTCTGCGTTGGCAATATCGCGCACAAATTCCACAGCTGCCGATTGATATGCCTGCACTTGAGCGCAAAGCCGCACACGGGGGGCATACCTTACTGTATGTTTTGATGTTGATTGTGCCAATTAGCGGCTATTTGATGAGCTCGACTTACACCGCCAGCTCCGGCATTACATTTTTTGGTTTGGCGCTACCCGATGTGCTGCCTAAAAATGATGTGCAAGCCCAGTTCTTTACTGCAGTACATGTGATTTCAGCCTATACCATCGGCATCATGGTTTTACTGCATGTCGCTGCCGTCATCAAACACCGCTTTTTCGACAGCCCAGAACACGACAGTTTACGCAAGATGCTGTAATACTCTAAAGCATCTAAAAGTGTTGTAAACGATATATAAAGTAATTTCTAACTAAGAACCCCCCGCTCGAAACTTGCTGTACAACCCGGCTGATGGGAAACAAACGGGGCTTGATAATGCTTGCTAAAGCAGTTATTCTAGTTTTTGGGGTGCAGCATTGTAGTGCCTTATGAATTGTATAAGATTTAAAATTACTGTTTTGGGGGTAGCTATTATGTATAGTATTTCTTTTCCACAGGGGCATGGTGTAAAGGATAAGAATAGTAAAAATGACGTTGGCAACAATAATGCTGGCAAGGGGTCTCCATCAATAAAGTCTGCTGGTGCTGACACCGAGACAGTCGTTGCTTCTGCCACTGAAAGCAGCGATGCTGCTACAGCTACCGGCTCTGCCCGCACAAACAGGCCGCTGATAACTGCCGGCAAGCGTGCTAGAGGCAGCGCAACGTCTCCTGTGCCGCCGCCAAGTGTGGAGGCAAAAAAAGTTCGTTTTGGGGATGAACAGCCGAACGATGATAAAAATGACTGCATTGCTTCACCCGCCGGTGGTGGACAGCAGCGAAGGCAGGGAGTGCGGGATCTTAGTTTAATAGGTTCTACGATATTTTCACTGCAACCACCTATAGCTAAGCAGCCTGGTCAGGAAGGCCAGAGAAATGAACCTGGCTCCTTGTCACGACTACGTAAGTAAAACTTTGCCCTAGTACTTTTGCCAAGCCAGTACATCTTTAGGACTCATCGTGCCAGCTAGGAAAACCCCCGCCCCATTTGCCATGCAAAGGTACAAACCGGGTAGACTGGTAACACTAAACTGCGAAAGCAGTAAGAGTGTACCTAGACGTTAAAGTAGCTTCAGCCACAGACGAGGATTTCTAGACAAAAGGTCGTCAAGCTTAACCAGCAAATGAATGCTATACTTTTTTGCAGATAGCTACCAAGTTAAAGGAGAGGTTATGAAAAATGGATTTGTCGCTGCCGTCGGTGCACTCGTAGCAGGCTTTCAAGGAGCAATCTTATACACTCAAAATAAGATTATGGCACAACAGACTGAGCTTATTAGCCAGCAGGTATCGCTTTTAAAATCAGCAGAAGAAAGGCAAGAGAGAGAGTTTCTAAAACAAGGGCTGGATGCGGCAGAAAAAGTCTTGACGTTAATGATTAGTGCCGATAAATCTGGCAAGTATTATTATGACGTAGATAAACAAGCTGCTAAAAGCCAGCTGAGCGGACTTTTATCGCTTACTCGCTATTCGCTATATGATCGAGGGTCCCCCTACAGCCCTGGACTTCACGAGCTATTAGAGAAGACATCCCCCGATGTAACATACCATCTGAAACAGATACAACGCTCGCTTGCATTGGAAGATGAAAGGTACGCCCAAGAGAAGCACCCTGGCGATAATAAACTTTCACCTAGCAAACCTTAGGAAAAATTAGTTCTGGCCAAGTAAAGGTGGAGATTTCTACTCAACCCCACCTAGGACATCTCTAAGCAGCGTTGACAAATGGTGTAGGCGCAAAATGATAGTGTTTGATGACGAATCAGATAAGAGAGCGTGAGCGGAAGCGAGCGATCAGGAGGGCTAGACTCAGCTGATCGCTCACTACCGTTCGCGCTCTCATTCTAGCTCATC
>JAJFKJ010000045.1 GCA_021773275.1 Gammaproteobacteria bacterium | reverse complement strand
GCCTTTGATTCTGCCACACGGTGCTGGTGTTATAAAAAATTTGATACGAGAGCCGCGAAGGTCACAGAGCGGTTGCGAGCGCAGCGAAGATTTTGCACGAAACGCAGCTCGACATTATTACCTAGAAAATATCACCGCCCCCGTCACCATTCGCTTCCGCTCAGGTGGTGAAAAAATTAGCATTTCAGGGCGACCCAATAAAACATTGAAAAATATTTTTCAAGAGGCCGGCATTCCGCCTTGGCAACGTGGTCGCGTGCCATTGCTTTATGACAGCGTGAATGGTGTAACGTTACTGCCGGCGTCTGGAATAACAGCTTAACTTTCAGGCGAGCCGCCTAAAAGACCATTTGCTATTGGGAGTAGCGTCGCATTACCTGATACTGCAGTTACAGCGTCTTTATCTGCTTTTTCCTGCTGAGGTTTATTTTTCCCTAAAAGAGCATCTATTTTTTTTATAGAGGTTTCATCTTCAAACACCGATGAAAGATCACCCAAGTCAAGCATTGTAATATTCCTGTTGCTGCACATGGCATGTGCAATTTGGAAGACACCAAAAGATGCAAATTCGTTTTCACCTAGGTTGATTTCTTTAAGGTATTGGTTTTTTATGAGGATGTTAACAATAGCAGGGGCATCAGAATCGTTTAAGCTTGTGTTGATTAGATCAAGCCATTTTAGTTTGAGCTTGTTTTTCGCTAAATCGGCGCATAACTCAGAAAAGCAATAAGTGGCCGATAATGGCAGATCCGATATAATAAGGTATTGCAGTTCAGGGTTGTTTCTTAAAACAGCTACAATAGATTTGTCTGTATCTGAATTTGCTTCGAATTCTGCACCCGATAAATCAAGCCCTTTTAATGATGACTTGCGTTTGGCTAGTGCAGATAAAAACCCCGAAAACATCTCATCGTTAATTTCTGCACTACAAAAATCAAGCATATCTATCGCTACATTTTCCTCCAAGGCATTTGCTAATGCAAAGCTTGGGTCACTTTCAAATACGGACCCGTTAAAATTAAGGCCGACAACAGAGCTATCTATACTTATCGCTTCGGCTATCAGGCGTTGCGCAGTAGGGTTGAGTATTAAATCAGCAAAATTACGCCAAGGGTTATCCCACTTCTGTAGTGTTACTATTGTATCAAGTAAACCTGCCCGATAAAGGTAGGCATCAATATGTGCAGTGCTTTCTAGATTTGTGTAACATTTATACCACTCTCTCATGTCAATTTTCTGGTCAGTTGCAGCCATATATAATTTTATAATGAGTTTATTTAAGGGCACTATTAGGCGCTCCTGGAGCGACTTTTCTCGCGTTTCGTTTAACACATTAATTCTTCTATAAACCTCCGCGCAGATAGCTGGTAAATTGTTAACGTTAAGCCTATATTCTATCTGCCTTTTGTGCGCTATCATGTTTTTGTCATTACTGCCGTCGATTTTCAAAGCCGTCAATACCGGGTTATTTTGCACCGCAGCGGCAAGCCTTGCTAAAGCTGTTATCCCCAATGTGTTTCCACGAAGGTCAATAGTTAAAATGTTTGTTTTCGTCGCAATAATTTCAGATAATGAATCGCCAGCACTATCATCCAGCCAATTATTTGTCAAAACAAGTGTTTGTATTTTTTTATTGCGTTTAATGCCAGGCGTTAATTGCGCTAACTTCTGGTTGTTCAGCCCAGTGGAAGTTAAGTTTAATGTTTGTATGTAAACACCCTTTTCCAGCATCAAAGCAAGTACGCGAATAACCATATCATTTAATTGCAAGCCCGAAAGCTTAAGTGTTGCATCTTCTGTCATGCTATCTGTGGCATTGATAAACTGATCAAGGCCAGTACCCGCAACAAAACTTTTAAATGCTGAAACAACTCCGGACCTAACATTTAATTCATCCTCAGAGTCATCGCTGTCACTAGAGCTGTCCCCCGCATCAGATTTGAAGAATTCGTAAAGCTGTTCTAAGGTGACGTCACAATTAATGGCCGATAACACCAAATCAGCAATCGCATCAGCGAATTCTACTTTTTCAGAATTTGGCAACTCGTTAAAAGAACCAGCCTGTTGCAGCGATTGATCCAATATCTCTGTGCTGGCTATAAGTCGAGCATTTCTCTGCAGGCAGCGGTCTATGTTTTTTTTAAGCTCTATATCTTGCAAGGTGGGCCTACGCCACTGGCAATCTAATTGTGTGATATGGCTGAGGGCTTGAAGCTCATCATGTAATATACGAATGAGCTCACTATCAAGGGGTGCGTCAAAGTAAAAAGTGTCTTGATATGAGGCTTTTGTAGCTTTTAGTAAACTCTTTAGACGGTCACTGTTTGTCACGGTTTTACTCCAAATACTGCGGAAAAGCAGGCCATAGTGTATCAAAGCATTAGCTCCCCAAGAAACCTATCTTTTACACAAAAAGCTATTTTCCCAACTTCTATCATCTGTTCGCTTACCCCTAGTAGTATTAATTGAGATAAACCCCTATATTTGATATAGTAAGCCATTAATTAAAGGATGAACTATGGCCCGATATATATTTGTTACAGGTGGGGTGGTGTCGTCCCTAGGCAAAGGGATTGCCGCATCATCACTCGCCGCTATTCTTGAGGCCAGGGGGCTGAAAGTCACCCTGATGAAGCTGGACCCCTACATTAACGTAGATCCGGGCACAATGAACCCACTGCAGCATGGCGAGGTGTTCGTCACCCAAGATGGCGCAGAGACTGACCTCGATTTAGGGCATTACGAGCGCTTCATCCGCACCAAAATGACCAAAAGCAATAACTTTACTACGGGTCAGATTTACTGGGAAGTACTGCAGAAAGAACGGCGTGGAGATTACCTTGGTAAAACGATTCAGGTAATTCCGCATATTACTGATGCCATAAAATCTCGCATTGCACAAGGGGTCAAAGACGCAGATATAGCCATTGTAGAAATTGGCGGTACAGTAGGCGATATCGAATCATTGCCATTTTTAGAGGCTATTCGCCAGCTCAGCTTGGAGTTGGGCCGTAAAAACACCTTCTTTATGCATTTAACCTTAGTGCCGTATTTAGGCACATCGGGTGAGATCAAAACCAAACCCACACAGCATTCGGTGAAAGAACTGCGGTCGATAGGTATTCAACCCGATGTTATTGTTTGTCGTGCGGAAGAGCCTTTGCCTGAGTCAGCGCGCGAAAAAATCGCCTTGTTTACCAATGTTGAGAAACACGCGGTTATTTCAAGCTATAACGTTGATACCATTTATCGTATTCCAGAAGTGTTACATAAACAGGGTCTTGATGATATTGTTATTGAAAAATTTGGAATAGAAGCGCCCATAGCAGATTTATCACAATGGCACGCGGTGGTCAAAGGCCTCACTGAGCCGCAAACAAAAGTAACCATCGGTATCGTTGGCAAGTACGTCGACCTGGCTGATTCATATAAATCATTAATAGAATCTTTATTACACGCAGGTATTCAAGCCAATACCAAGGTGCAAATAGAATATATCGATTCAGAAGGAATAGAACAGGAAGGTACAGCTGTATTAACCACGCTTAATGCAATTTTGGTGCCCGGCGGTTTTGGTAAGCGCGGCATTGAAGGCAAAATTAAAGCAGCACAGTTTGCGCGTGAAAACAAAGTGCCATATTTAGGTATTTGTTTGGGGATGCAGGCGGCTGTTATTGAATTTGCACGCAATAAAGCAAACTTAAGTGATGCAAACAGTACAGAGTTCGATAAGCAAACTAAGCACCCAGTGATTGCCTTGGTGACCGAATGGGTAAACAAACAAGGCGAAGTAGAGCAGCGCAGCGAACAAGATAACTTGGGCGGTACAATGCGCTTAGGCGATCAGGCTTGCGAATTAGTAGCGGGCACAAAAGCGCGTGAAATCTATGGGGAAGATGTTATTCATGAACGTCATCGTCATCGTTATGAAGTAAACAATGATTGGGTTGACGTTTTAAAGAATGCAGGCCTGACGATCTCAGGTGTGTCGCAGGGAACGAACTTGGTTGAAATGATTGAAAACGATGATCATCCGTGGTTTGTGGCTTGCCAGTTCCATCCTGAATTTACATCAACGCCGCGCGATGGCCACCGATTGTTTACTGGCTTTGTGCAAGCCGCAAAAACATTCCAGGCATCTAAGCTGCAAAAATCGGAGCAAGATGCATGAAGTTATGTGGTTTTGAAGTTGGAAATCAGCAGCCGTTGTTTTTGATCGCTGGACCCTGTGTAATTGAATCAGAGCAATTAGCGCTAGATACTGCAGGCAAGTTAAAAGAAATTACAACGAAATTAAATATTCCGTTTATTTACAAATCATCGTTTGATAAAGCAAACCGTTCATCACACGGCAGCTACCGAGGCCCAGGCATTGAGAAAGGCTTGGCTGTGTTAGAAAAAGTAAAACAACAAATTGGCGTGCCAGTATTAACCGATGTTCACGAAGATACACCATTAGCAGAAGTTGCAAGCGTTGTTGATGTGATGCAAACACCTGCATTTTTGTGTCGTCAAACGAATTACATTCAAGAGGTAGCAAAACAAGGTATTCCTGTGAATATCAAAAAGGGGCAGTTTTTAGCGCCCTGGGATATGGAGCATGTTATCAATAAAGCCAAAGCCACAGGCAACGAACATATCATGGCTTGCGAACGTGGCGCATCGTTTGGCTACAATAATTTAGTATCAGATATGCGCTCACTTGCCGTCATGAAATCGTTTGGCTGCCCGGTGGTATTTGATGCCACCCATTCAGTGCAACAGCCAGGTGGCTTAGGTGCAGTGTCTGGTGGGCAACGCGAATTTGTTCCTGTGTTAGCGCGTGCAGCGATTGCTGTAGGGGTCGCCGGCATATTTATGGAAACGCATCCTAACCCTGAAAAAGCATTGAGTGATGGGCCAAACTCTTGGCCACTAGGCGAAATTGAAACATTATTACAATGCCTTATCGAGTTCGATGCAGTATCTAAGAAATATTAAGGACGAAGCATGATTACAATACAAAACATCCACGCACGAGAAATTCTAGATTCGCGTGGTAATCCAACTGTTGAGGCCGATGTGGTTTTGGAGTCAGGCGTTTTAGGTCGTGCCTCTGTACCAAGCGGTGCATCAACAGGTGCGCGAGAAGCATTAGAGTTGCGCGACGGCGATAAAAATCGTTATTTGGGTAAAGGTGTTTTACAAGCAGTAGAAAACATAAACATAATCAACGAAGCATTAAAAGGCCGTAGCTGCTTATCACAACGACAACTCGATGAATTATTAATAGACATCGACGGTACTGAAAATAAGAGCAAGCTAGGTGCAAATGCTATGCTCGCAGTTTCACTCGCTTATGCTCGTGCTTGTGCTATTGCAAACAATGAAACCCTATATGCATATTTATCGACTCTGATTGAAACTGATCAGCTGTATCTACCTGTGCCCATGATGAACATTATTAATGGTGGTGCGCATGCGGATAATAATGTCGACATCCAAGAATTTATGATTATGCCAGTTGGTGCTGCAAACTTCCACGATGCTTTGCGCATGGGGACAGAAATTTTTCATGCCTTGAAAGCCTTGCTCAAGAAAAAAGGATTAAATACAGCAGTAGGTGATGAAGGTGGTTTTGCCCCTGACCTGCCCGCAAATAATGCCGCCATTGAAATAATTCTAAAAGCAATAGAAAGCGCAGGTTTTGTCGCAGGCAAAGATATTTATTTAGCTCTAGATGTTGCTAGTAGTGAATTTTATAAAAATGGTAAATATAATCTTGCTTCTGAGAAGCTGAAGCTCAACGCCGAAGAATTTACTCAAAAATTAAGCAAGTGGGTAGACGCATACCCAATCATCAGTATAGAAGATGCGATGGCTGAAGATGACTGGGAAGGTTGGAAGATAATCACCGAGGCACTTGGCGATAAAATTCAACTGGTGGGCGATGATTTATTTGTGACCAACACACGTATTCTAAAAAAAGGCATCGACCAACACGTTGCCAATTCAATTCTAATTAAGCTTAACCAGATCGGCACCTTAACCGAGACCATCGATGCGATCAAGATGGCAAAAGATGCCAACTATACCACAGTGATTTCACACCGCTCCGGCGAAACAGAAGACAGCTTTATTGCTGATCTGGCTGTAGCAACAGCTGCAAAACAAATTAAAACAGGGTCGTTATGCCGCTCTGATCGCATTGCTAAATATAATCAATTGTTACGCATTGAAGAAGATTTATTCGGTAAAGTTAAATATGCAGGAAAAGAGGCTTTTAACATCGCCCTATAAGGTACAACTAGATGAAAAAATGGGTCATACTGGGTGTTGTTGTGTTGCTCTTGTTGCAGTTTACGTTGTGGACAGGGCGAGGTAGTTTAGCTGATTTTTTCAATTTACAAAAAAATCTGCAAACACAGGTTTATCAAAATCAAACTTTGATTGAGCGTAATGCGGCATTAACCGGTGATGTAATCGATTTAAAGGAAGGGCATGAAGCAATCGAAGAACGTGCGCGTAACGAAATGGGCATGATCAAAGATGGCGAAGTTTTTTACCAAGTGGTGCAAGATGACGAAGCAAAATCCTAAAAATTGGGCAATTGTGCCAGCTGCAGGCGTAGGTTCTCGTATGCAGCATGAAAAACCAAAGCAATATTTAATGCTTCAGGATAAGCCTGTGTTGCACCATGTGCTGCAAAAATTAAGTGATACAAAACTATTTGATCGTATTGTTTTAGTATTGGCAGCAAACGATGAGCATGGCGAACGCATTGCAAAACAGTTTCCAAATGTGCAGCTTGCCCTGGGGGGCGAACTGCGTTTCGATTCGGTTTACAGCGGGATGCAGTTACTTTCTAAATATGCACAAAATGATGATTTTGTATTTGTACATGATGCTGCGCGACCATGCGTCACATGCGAAGATATTATTAAATTGCATCGTGCAATTGCAAACGATCCTGTCGGCGGAATTTTAGCTTATCCCGTTCGCGATACCCTAAAACTTGTGAATCAACATAAAATTGAGCGTACAGTAGACCGCACACAACTTTGGCATGCATTAACACCGCAAGCATTCCGCTTTGGCAAATTACTGCAAGCGCTGCAGATCAATATGCAAACAAAGCGCTCTATCACCGATGAGGCCAGCTGTATGGAACAGGTAGGCTTGCAGCCCAAAATAATACAGGGCCGCAGTGATAACATTAAAATTACTTATCCAGAAGACTTAAAAATAGCCGAGGAAGCCTTATGCGAATAGGCCACGGTTTTGATGTACACCGTTTTAAAGAAGGCGATTTTGTTGTATTAGGTGGAGTTGAAATTCCTCACAGCCACGGCATCGAAGCGCATTCTGACGGTGATGTCATTTTGCATGCGATCTGTGATGCTATGCTGGGTGCAGCGGGGCTTGGTGATATTGGTCATTACTACCCACCTAGCGATGATAAATTCAAAAACATGGACAGCCGGCTTTTTTTGCGCGATGTGAATAAAACTGTTTTTAATCATGGCTATCAAGTAGGTAACCTTGATGTCACTGTTGTGGCACAGGCGCCCAAGATGGCGCCGTACCGCGAACAGATGCGCGATAATATTGCCAAAGACTTGGGAATAGAAAAATCGGCGGTCAATATTAAGGCAAGCACCACTGAAGGTTTAGGTTATCTGGGTCGTAAAGAAGGGTTAGCAGCGCATGCTGTGGTGCTCTTGACAAGGATTGTATAAAAAATGAGCAACATACATAACATGATGTTTTTATTGGAAAAAGTTGGCTTATCCATAAGCTTATTGAGATTTATCCACAAAAGGACTCACAACAATTGTGGACAACGGAGAAACGATGAAAATTCTATTAAGTAATGATGATGGTGTTTATGCGCCGGGTTTGGTTACCTTGGCGGAATATACCGCTAAGGTGGGAGACGTTACGGTTGTAGCACCTGATCGCAACAAAAGTGGAGCCAGTCACTCGCTCACGCTGGACCGCCCCCTGCGGGTCACAAAAACGCATAAGGGTTATTACAGTGTCAACGGCACACCCACAGACTGTGTTCACGTCGCAATCACAGGTTTGCTAGAGTTTGAGCCAGATATCGTTATTTCCGGTATTAATGATGGTTCCAATGTGGGTGACGATGTGTTGTATTCAGGTACCGTCGCAGCGGCAACAGAAGGGCGCTTTTTAGGCTTGCCATCGATAGCTATTTCCTTAGCGACTAATAAAACGCCTGCGAAGCATTTTGAAACAGCAGCCAAAATTGCAGTTAATTTATTGGCAGAAATTGAAGAGCATCCACTACCTTCTGATACAATTTTGAATGTGAATGTTCCAGATATTCCTTATGATAAGCTCAAAGGCTATCAGGTGACACGTCTAGGCAACCGCCATCGTGCTGAACCCGTGATTGCGACCACAGACCCGCGTGGCCGTCCCATTTACTGGGTAGGGCCAGCAGGCGCTGAGGAAGATGCAGGTCCGGGTACAGACTTTCACGCCATCAATAACAACTTTGTGTCAATTACACCCTTGCAGATGGATTTAACGCGTTATAATGGGTTAGATACATTAAAAGAGTGGGTGGAACAATTTGATCATACGTGATAAAGATAAGCAGGGCATCGGCATGACATCCAAACGCACACGCTTGCGTTTGGTGCAACAACTACGCGATGAAGGCATCCGCAATGAAGCTGTATTGGAAGCCATGGCGGAGGTGCCACGTCATTTGTTTGTCGAAGAAGCATTGCAAAATCGAGCCTATGATAATATCCCACTGCCTATTGGCGATGGTCAAACCATTTCGCAGCCTTACATTGTAGCGAAAATGACGGAAGTACTTGCAAGTGGACCTTTGCATAAGGTTTTAGAGATTGGTACAGGTTCCGGTTACCAAGCTGCTGTGTTAGCGCAAATGGTTGAGCAGGTTTACAGCATTGAACGTATTGAAGCTTTGTATAAATCGGCTAAAAATTTATTCCCGCAGCTTGGCTTGCGTAATATTCAGGTGCGTTATGGTGATGGTGAGCAAGGCTGGGCTGAACAAGCTCCTTTCGATGGCATCATTGTAACGGCAGCAGTAGAACAAGTACCAGAGGGCTTGCTTATGCAGTTAGCAGATAGTGGGCGCATGGTCATACCTGTAGGCTCTGCAAATTCCCAGGTTTTGCAAGTCATTACACGTATGGGCGATCACTTTCAAACAGTTAATTTAGACCCCGTGCGTTTTGTAGCGTTTCAAGAAGGAATAAGCTGATGTTAGCAAAGATGTATAGCAAGGTAATGGATTGGGCAAGGCATAAATATGCAGACCGCATTCTTGCTACGATAAGTTTTTTTGAATCGATAATCTGGCCCATCCCTACCGATGTGATGTTGATACCGATGGCTTTGGCACAACCTAACCGTGCAATGTATTTAGCAACCATCACGACAATTTTCTCGGTGTTGGGTGGTGTCGTTGGTTATTTGATTGGGATGTGGGCTTTCCCCACGATAGTGGAACCTATCTTGCTGCATTTTGGTTACATGGCGCAGTTTGAAATGGTGCATAACTGGTTTATGCTCTGGGGTTTCTGGATTATTTTTATTGCTAGTTTTTCGCCCATTCCTTATAAAGTGTTCACTGTAACAGCTGGCCTGGTAGGTATCGCATTTTTGCCGTTTCTAATCGCATCGATTATTGGTCGTGGCGGTCGTTTCTATTTAGTCTCTTTTTTGATGGCCTTGGGCGGGCCTCGATTAGAGCAAGCCATACACCGATACTTACTGCGTTTTGGCTGGTTGTCGGTAGGCTTATTTATCGCCATATTAGTAGGTTACTATACTTTTAAATAAATACGGGTAATACACCTATGTTTAAGAAATGGATTTTGCCATGCCTGCTTGTTTTTACGGTGGCCTGCGCGCCTAAAACCTTACCGCCGGTTGAAGATATTAATCGTGCACCACCAAAAACGTCTGGCTACCATACCGTTAAATCGGGTGAAACACTCTATGCTATCGCTTGGCGTTACAATCGTGATTACACCGCATTAGCCCGAGTAAATAATTTACAAACGCCTTATACTTTACGGGTTGGCCAACAAATATCACTAGCGTCAGCACCGCCTGCGCATGTGCAGCAAACACAAAAACCTACTCAGCTTGTTACAGCAAAGCCAAGCCAAACAAATACACCCTCTAAAAACTTACAATGGCATTGGCCATCTGATGGCAAGCTTATAAGTACGTTCTCACAACAAAAAGGGCAAAAAGGAATTGATATTGCAGGCCGTATGGGACAAGCTGTTCTATCATCTGGAGACGGGGAAGTTGTATATAGTGGTAATGGTTTACGAGGTTACGGGCAGCTCATCATTATTAAACACAATGATAGCTACCTAAGTGCTTATGCGCATAACAGTCGATTACTAGTCCGCGAAGGTGAAAAAGTTAAGGCTTTACAAAAAATTGCCGAAATGGGACAAACAGACACAGATAGTGTACGATTACATTTTGAGATACGACAGCAAGGTAAACCAGTCGATCCATTACAGTTTTTACCAAAAAAATCGTAGTGTAGGCTATACTAGGGACGGAAAAAACGATGCCAAACGAGGTAAGCATGGCTGAGAAGATAGAAACCACATCTGTAGATACCGAGAAGGAAGTGTTGAATTTTGAAGATGATGCCGCATCCGATGACGAGGAAGGCATAGATTCTGCTGACAGTGATGACGCAGAAGATGCAGTAGAAAAAGAAGAGCAGGCATTTGCCGAAGCTAAAAAAACAAACAAACGCAGTGGTGCGCAACGCAAAGTTGCAGATGCTACCCAAATGTATTTAAGTGAGATAGGCTTTTCACCGCTGCTTTCAGCAGAAGAAGAAGTCTATTATTCACGCCGCGCCCTAAAAGGCGACGATGCTTCCCGCAAACGCATGATTGAAAGTAACTTGCGCTTAGTAGTGAAAATTGCACGCCGCTATATTAATCGTGGCCTGCCTTTACTCGATTTAATTGAAGAAGGTAATCTTGGCTTAATCCGCGCGGTCGAAAAATTTGACCCAGAACGCGGTTTCCGCTTTTCAACTTATGCGACATGGTGGATTCGCCAAACCATCGAGCGTGCCATCATGAACCAAACGCGGACTATCCGTTTGCCGATTCATGTTGTGAAAGAACTCAATGTGTATTTACGCGCTGCGCGTGAACTTGCGCAAACGCTAGATCACGAACCCAGCCCTGAAGAAATTGCAGACTTACTCGATAGACCTATTGAAGATGTTAAACGTATGTTGGGCCTCAACGAAACTGTGGTGACATCAGTTGAAGACCCTCTAGGCTCAGATTCTGATAAAACTGTACTTGATACTTTAGCTGATGACCAAAATGCCGACCCGGCTGAGATGTTGCAAGACGAAAACCTGCGAGAAAGCATCGATGAATGGCTTTCTGAGCTTAGCGAAAAACAACGTGAAGTGGTGATTCGCCGCTTTGGCTTGCGTGGCCATGAAGTCTCAACGCTTGAAGAAGTCGGCAATGCCATCGGCTTAACCCGCGAACGTGTTCGCCAAATTCAAGTCGAAGCACTACGCCGCTTGCGCGAAATTCTCGAGCGTCAGGGCTTGTCTGAAGACTCATTATTTACTTAATATGACTACACCACAAGACATTATCAACTTTTGGTTCAATGAACAGAACGAAGCCAATTGGTTTAAAAGTAGTGACAAATTTGACCGTGAAATTGAAGACAAATTTGGTGAACTGTACCGTGAGAGCAAATCCCAACTAGGGGTGGAGTGGTCTGAAACAGCAGTAGGTATGCTAGCAGCTGTGATCTTGTTCGATCAGCTCCCACGCAACTTATTCCGCGACAGCCCGGATGCTTTTGCCAGCGATGCACTGGCACTGCAGTATGCCAAAAAAGCCATTAGCTTAGGGTTGGATGCGCAGTTAACAGCAGAGCAAAATCAGTTTCTATACATGCCGTTTATGCACAGCGAAGATAAAGCCGTGCAGGAAGAATGTATCGCATTGTATGAAACGCTCAACCGCCCAGGTAATTTAGAATTTGCCATTAAACATAAAGCCATTATCGATCGTTTTGGCCGTTATCCACACCGCAATAAAGCATTGGGCCGTGAGTCTACGCCAGAAGAAATCGCATTTCTAAAAGAACCAGGCTCAAGCTTTTAACTTGTTAATATATGCTTGCAACAATCCTGAGTCAGAGCGTGAGCGGCAGCGAGCGATCAATGAAGCAAACAACCCTGTAGAAAATAACGATAAAATCGTTGACTCAACTGATCGCTCACTTCCGTTCGCGCTCTCTTATTAGTTTGTGCGTTTTAATTTTATCGCCCCCTTTGTGAAGGGGGCAGGCGCAGCGCAGCTGCGACGGGGAATTTCAGGTCTCAATTTTAGCCAATAATCGTGACGCACTTTCAACCACTTCACTCGGCAAACCTGCTTTTTGTGCGACTTCAATACCGTAGCTGCGGTTAGCGGGGCCAGGTTTTACGGTGTGCAGAAACACGAGCTCCCCATCATGTTCGGCAGCAGAAAAATGCACATTTTTAAGTGTTTTTAGATTTTCATCCAGACGCGTTAGCTCAAAATAATGTGTTGCAAATAAAGTAAAAGCACGGACAGTGTTGGCCAGGTATGCCGCTATACTTTGCGCAAGTGACATGCCATCGAAAGTGGATGTGCCACGACCAATTTCATCAACCAATACTAAACTGTGTTGCGTGGCATCACGTAGAATGGCGGCCATTTCAGTCATTTCAACCATAAACGTTGACTGCCCGCTGGCGAGATCATCAGCGCTACCAATGCGTGTGAAGATACGATCAAAAGGTCCAATAACAGCACGCTTGGCTGGCACGAAACATCCCATGTGTGCTAACACCACAATCAACGCAGTTTGCCGCATGTAAGTCGATTTGCCTCCCATGTTAGGGCCCGTGATGAGTAACATACGCGTATTTTCATCAAAGTTTAAATCATTAGGCACAAACGGCGTAGGACTAAGCTGCTCAACAACCAAGTGTCGGCCGCCAGCAATGCTTAACCCCGGCTGTTGCGAAAACTCCGGGCAGGCAAGCTGCAGAGCATCGGCGCGTTCAGCCAAATTAGTTATAACGTCGAGTTGCGCAAGTACGCGTGCAAGTTTTTGCAGCGCAACGGTATCTTGTGCAAGCACTTTTAATAAATCTTCGTACAAGTGTTTTTCTTGTTGCAAGGAGCGGTCGCGCGCGCTGAGTACTTTATCTTCATGCGCTTTGAGCTCTTCAGTAATGTAACGCTCTGCATTTTTTAAGGTTTGTCGACGATGATAGTGTGTAGGAGCTAAATCTGATTGCGCACGGGTTAACTCGATAAAAAAGCCATGCACCCGGTTATAACCCACTTTCAAATTTGGAATGCCGGTTTCTTCGCGTTCAGCGGCTTCTAATTTTAATAAAAATGCAGCAGTGTCGCCACCCATGGCGCGCAGTTCATCAAGTTGTGCATCATAGCCATCGGCAATCACGCCGCCTTCACGAATAACGGCAGCGGGCTCCTCTTTGATGGCAGCTTGCAGTAAGTTATACATAGCCTCAAAGCTTGGCAGCTGTGCAAACTCATCTTGCAAATAATGCGGGTCTATTTTGCTTAACTGCTGTTGTAGCGCCGGGAGCAGGGCAAGGGATTGTCGTAATTGCGTTAAATCACGTGGTCGCGCATTGCTCAGCGCAATACGTGTGCAGATGCGTTCGACATCACCTATTTGTTTCAGTAAGGGCCGGCTTGCAAAGTAATGTTGATTTTTTTGCAATGCTATAATGGCATGTTGCCGTTGCTTTATCATTTCTTGCTTGCGCAAAGGGCGTACTAGCCAACGTTTTAATAAACGACTGCCCATGCTGGTTGCTGTTTTATCAAGTACTTCAATAACCGTATGTTTTCGCTCCCCGCGTAGATTTTGTAGCAGTTCTAGGTTGCGCAGGGATACGGCATCAATTTGCAAAAACTGATTGGCATCTATGGTTTGTGGAGGTGTCAAATGCGGCAGCTGGCGCGCCTGTGTTTCCTGTAGGTATTTTAAGCAGCAATTCAGTGCCGCAATACTGCTGTTACCTTGTTTAAATGTTTGATTCGGCCATTGCGTTAATAGCTGGTCTGTCGTCGCTACAAAATAATCGTTGGGCTTTATCAGCTTCGAGGTATAGGTTTGCGTTAAATTAATTAAATCTTTGTGCCCAGATAATAAAATTTCTGCTGGGTTGAATCGTTTGAGCTCGTGTGCCAGCGTTTCTATGCGATCTGTTTCAAATAGATAAACTTCGCCACCCGCTAGTTCAATAATGCTTAAACCAAACACGCCATCGGCATAGTGCATAGCGCACAAGGCATTATCTTGATTAGCCTCGAGAAGATTATCTTCGGTGAGTGTGCCCGGCGTCATAACGCGGGTTACTTTACGCGCTACTGGACCTTTACTAGTCGCGGGGTCGCCTATTTGTTCGCAAATGGCAACAGACTCACCCATGCGCAATAAACGCGATAAGTAATTGTCAGCAGCATGGTGTGGCACGCCGGCCATAGGAATCGGCTTGCCATTTGATTGCCCGCGTGTTGTTAAGGTAATGTCCAGCAGCTTGTGTGCGTATTCGGCGTCATCATAAAACATTTCATAGAAGTCACCCATGCGGTAAAACACCAGCATATGCGGGAATTGCGATTTAATTTGCAGGTATTGCTGCATCATCGGTGTATGGGCTGTGTTTTTTGACAACGTTCGTTTCCTATGTAGGGGTCGCACCCTGTGCGACCCGCACGCCTTTAGGCGTGGAGTACGATGAGCTATTATAATATGGTTAAGGTTTTTAAACGAGATGAAACATGGAAAAAAATATTGAGGGTTTAGTGGCTGAGCTAGCAAAACACTGTTTGGATAAAAAAATAAAGTTGGCCACCGCAGAGTCATGCACCGGTGGCATGTTAGCCAGTGCTTTAGTGTCGTTGCCGGGCAGTTCGAATTGGTATGATGGCGGTGTGGTGAGTTACAGCAACGAAATGAAAGAAAGTTTGCTGAATGTCCCCCTGGCTGTGATCGAAAAAGAGGGCGCAGTGAGCAAAGTCGTTGCTGAACTGATGGCTGAAGGCGTGTTGCAACATTGCCATGCTGATATCGCTGTTGCCATTACCGGAATTGCTGGCCCAGGTGGCGGCACGACTGAAAAACCTGTAGGCACAGTTTGGTTTGCGTGGGCGCACCGTAATGGTGAGGTGCATGCAGAAATAAAATGTTTTCAAGGCGATCGCACGCAGATTCGTGAGCAGGCTGTAATTAACGCAATCGAATATATACATCTATAATGTCGTATGTAATAATGTTTCGATAGTCATATAATTACAACTAATTTTTTAATGGGGGCAAACATGTCTAGTGATGCAAATCGTGAAAAGGCCTTATCTGCGGCCTTAAATCAAATTGAACGCCAGTTTGGCAAAGGCTCTGTTATGCAGGGGCGTGATGGTGCGGTGATACCTGATATCGAGCGCATTTCAACCGGTTCATTGGGTTTGGATATTGCTTTAGGTGGTGGTCTACCTAAAGGACGTGTTGCAGAAATTTACGGGCCTGAGTCTTCAGGTAAAACGACTTTAACCTTGCAAACCATTGCAGAATGCCAAAAAATGGGTGGCACAGCTGCTTTTGTTGATGCAGAGCATGCGCTTGATCCTGCTTACGCTGAAAAACTAGGCGTTAACATGGAAGAGCTTTTAATTTCACAACCTGATACCGGTGAGCAAGCACTTGAAATTGTCGACATGCTTGTGCGTTCTGGTGCAGTTGATATGATTGTTATTGACTCCGTAGCTGCCTTAACGCCTAAAGCGGAAATTGAAGGTGATATGGGCGATAGCCATATGGGCCTGCATGCCCGCTTGATGTCACAAGCACTGCGCAAACTGACGGGTAACATTAAACGCGCAAATACTTTGGTCGTGTTTATTAACCAAATCCGCATGAAAATCGGTGTGATGTTCGGTAACCCGGAAACAACCACGGGTGGTAACGCACTGAAGTTTTATGCTTCTGTCCGCTTAGATATTCGCCGTATTGGCGCGATTAAGAACGGCGACGAAGTCGTGGGTAATGAGACCCGCGTAAAAGTTGTGAAGAACAAAGTGGCGCCTCCTTTCAAGCAAGCCGAATTTGATATTTTATATGGCGAAGGTACTTCGCGTGAAAGCGAAATCATCACCATGGGTGTTGATAACGGTTTTGTAGATAAAGCCGGTGCTTGGTATAGCTACAATGGCGAACGTATTGGCCAGGGTAAAGAGAACGTGCGTCAGTACCTGAAAGAACATCCTGCCATGACGGCTGAAATTGAAGGTAAGCTTCGTGAAAAGCTGATTGCTAAGCCTGAGACCTATGCCAAAGCTAAAGAAGATTCTGCAGTCGAAGCTGCGGAATAAGCCTTGGCTAGCGATTCTTACAATAGTGCCATCCGCTGTCTCGCCTTACGCGAGCACAGCGTGGTGGAGCTGGCACAAAAACTCAGTCGCAAAGGCTTTGAAGAAGCTGAGATTCGAGACGCTATCGAACAGCTGCAAGCTGAAAATAAGCAGTGTGACCAGCGTTTTGCAGAAAGCCTGATTCGAAGCCGTATCAATGCAGGCAAAGGGCCGCGATGGTTAGAGCAAGAGCTGCAGCAGCACAATCTACCTGCTAATCTAATACAACAAGTCGATGTAGACTGGAGTGAGTTGGCAACCCAAGTTCGCGCTAAGCGCTTTGGTTTGGAGCCCATCTTGGAGCAGAGCGAGAAGGCGCGGCAACTACGTTTTTTACAGTACCGCGGCTTTACTATGCAGCAGATTAACCTAGCCTTAACAGCAGAACATGAGCGTTAATGAGTTAAAAATCGCCCCCTTTGCGAAGGGGTCAGGCCGCCATCGGCGGGCGGGGGTTTTTGTACTTGCAGTAGGCCCTCTTTCTGTGACTAAGGGGCCGAAAACACGCATTCCTCTAGTGGATTCATCGCTAATAAGGTAAAATGTCGAACAATGGGCACAATACAATCAACAAGTGATATTCGTGAGGCTTTTCTTAAGTTTTTTGAAGAGCAGGACCACACACGCGTGCCATCCAGCTCATTAATCCCTGCCAATGACCCAACCTTGCTGTTTGTCAACGCGGGTATGGTGCAATTCAAAGACGTCTTTTTAGGGCAAGACAAACGCCCTTATGTACGGGCTACCAGTTCACAATGCTGTGTACGCGCCGGTGGTAAGCATAACGACCTAGAAAACGTAGGTTATACGGCGCGCCATCATACCTTTTTTGAGATGCTGGGTAATTTCAGTTTTGGCGACTATTTCAAGCGAGAGGCCATTCAATACAGCTGGAACTTTCTAACTAAGGTTTTGGGTTTACCTGAGGAAAAACTTTGGATTACTGTATTTGAAGACGATCAAGAAGCTGAAGATATTTGGCTCAAAGAGATGAAAGTTGACCCGAAGCGGTTTTCGCGCTGTGGTGAAAAAGACAATTTTTGGGCAATGGGTGATACGGGTCCATGCGGCCCTTGCTCAGAAATATTTTATGACCATGGTCCAGCGATTCCAGGTGGCCCTCCTGGTTCCCCCGATGAAGACGCCGACCGTTACATCGAAATCTGGAACATGGTATTCATGCAATACAATCGCAGTAGTGACGGTGAGCTGAAAGCCCTACCAAAACCTTCGGTTGATACAGGCATGGGTTTAGAGCGTGTTGCTGCGGTAATACAAGGTGTGCATAGCAACTATGAAATCGATTTATTTCAAGCGCTGATAAAAGCCGCTGCAAAAGCAGTTGGCACTAAAGATCTGGATACAAAATCACTGCGTGTGATTGCCGATCATATCCGTTCTTGCAGCTTCTTGATTTGCGATGGTGTGCGCCCATCAAATGAAGGGCGCGGTTATGTGTTGCGTCGTATTATTCGCCGAGCGATTCGACATGGTCACCAATTGGGCCAACAAAAAGTATTTTTTCACAAGATTGTTGCAAGTTTGGTAAAAGAGATGGGTAATGCCTACCCGCAGTTGCAAGAAAACCAAAAACTTATTGAAACTGTTTTGCAGCAAGAAGAAGAGCAATTTGCCCGCACCCTTGATCAAGGCATGGATGTGCTGGAACAAGAACTCAGCGGCTTAAAAGGCCATGAGATTCCAGGTGAAGTTATTTTTAAACTTTACGACACCTTTGGTTTCCCTGTTGACTTGACCAACGATATTGCACGCGAACGCGATTTAACACTAGATATTGCTGGTTTTGAGGCTTGTATGCAGCAACAGCGTGAGCGTTCACAAGCAGCCGATAGTTTTAAAGTGGATTACAACAAAGCCCTAGATGTTGATACCCATACACAGTTCGATCGAGAAGCCCTAGACAGCCAAGGCAAAGTAACCGCCCTTTTTATTGCAGGGAAACTTGTTGAAAAATTGTCTGCAGGCGAGCAGGGCATTGTTGTGTTAGACAATACTTCGTTTTATGCAGAGTCTGGTGGCCAAGTGGGCGATGTCGGCATGCTTGAAAATAAAGGCGTGTGCTTTAAAGTTTTAAACACCACAAAGCAAGGCAAAAGCCATTTACACCATGGTAGCGTGGAGCAGGGTGAGATAAAAATTGGCGGCAAACTAGAGACCAAGGTTAATGCCGCTACACGCGCAGCAACAGTGCTTAACCATTCGGCAACACATTTATTACACGCAGCCTTGCGCAATATTTTAGGCAGCCATGTTGTACAAAAAGGCTCTTTGGTTGCGCCTGATCGCCTGCGGTTTGACTTTGCCCATACGCAAGCCACAACACGCGAAGAATTAAAAAGCATTGAAAACCTTGTTAACGAAAAAATCCGCGAAGATGCGCAAAGCCATGTACAAGAAATGGATACTGAGCAAGCCATGAAAAGCGGCGCGCTGGCGTTGTTTGGTGAAAAATACGATGAAAAAGTTCGCGTATTAGACATGGCCGATGGGTTTTCAAAAGAATTATGTGGTGGTACGCATGTTGAGCGTGCTGGCCAAGTTGGGTTTTTCAAAATCACCAGTGAAACAGGTATTGCTGCAGGTGTACGACGCATCGAAGCACTAACGGGTCAAGATGCCCTGGAATACGTGCAAGGCAACGAAGACGATTTGCAAGCATTAGCAGGCATTTTAAAAACACAGGCAACTGAGCTTCAAGATAAAGTTGTGCATATACTTGATAAACAAAAGCAACTGGAAAAAGAGAATGAGAAGTTGAGGCAGAATATGATCTCTAAAGCAGTTCTTGAGAAAATTATTAAAAAACTCGAAGCTGTTAAAGAAAAATTAGAAAAACTGAAGCATTCAAATCCAGAAAGTGCAGATTTGTTTTCTGTTGAATTTGTCGACACAAACCACCAGGACACGTTGCGAGCAGTTATTGATAACTTCTGGCAGCGAGCCAAATCTGATCATGTGCTGATACTAGTCAATGAACAGAGCGGTAAATTGACGTTTGTGGTTGGCGTGACACCTGAATTTAATGTTTCTGCCGGCGATTTAATAAAGTTTTTAACGGCTAAGTTTGATGGAAGAGGTGGTGGAAAGAAGAATATGGCAAGCGGCGCTGGGCGCAATATTGATAACCTGAATTCAAAACCATTGAGAGAAAAAATAGAGAGTTACGTAGAAGAGTTTATAAGTGAAAAAATTTAATGTAGGGGTCGCATTGTATGCGACCCGACATCGCGAAGCGATGTGATAAGGTAAACGAAAATGAAAACATTAGTCTTAAAATTCGGTGGTTCATCAGTTGCAACGATTGCGTGTATTGAAAACGTTGCAGATATCGTGGCGAGTGCCGCGGCAGAAGCTAGAATCGCGGTTGTCTTATCTGCTATGGGCAACGAAACAGACCGCTTGCTCGCACTTGCGCATGAGATTACTGAGCAACCCAGTAAACGTGAGCTTGATCAGCTATTAGCTACAGGTGAGCAAGTATCTACTGCCTTGCTTGCAATCGCTTTACATAAGCGTGGCTTTAATGCTCAGTCTCTAACAGCCGATCAAATTCCCATGCACACGAATGCGGTACATGGCAAAGCGCGTATCGAAAAAATAGATGGCGAAAAAATTAAACAGATTTTAGACAACAACGAGATTGCAGTCATCACGGGCTTTCAGGGCATCACCCATGAAGGCAGAAAAACAACCTTAGGTAGAGGCGGCTCTGATACTTCGGCAGTGGCGATTGCTTCGGCAATTGCAGCCGATGAGTGTCAAATTTATACCGATGTTCAGGGTGTCTATACAACAGACCCACGCCTGGTACCTGAGGCACGTTTAATGCAGCAAATCACCTTTGAAGAGATGCTAGAAATGGCGTCATTAGGGGCTAAAGTATTACAAATCCGTGCTGTGGAGTTTGCTGGGCGTTACAAAGTACCATTACGCGTGCGCTCGACATTTGTACCAGAGCACCCTGGAACTTTAATCACACTCGAGGACAAAAAAGTGGAATATCCAACTGTAGCCGGTATCGCGTTTAGCCGAGATGAAGCAAAACTCACTTTACAAGGTATTCCTGATGAGCCGGGTATCGCCGCTGAAATATTGGGCACCATCAGCTCAGCAAATATCGAAGTCGATATGATCGTGCAAAATGCTGGGGTAGATGGCAAAACCGATTTCACCTTTACAGTGCATCGCAACGACTACAAGCAAGCTCTTGAGATTCTTAATGCGAAATCCGCTGAACTAGGTGCTGCACAGGTGCTTGGTTTGCCAAAAATTGCGAAAATATCCCTTGTTGGCGTTGGTATGCGTTCGCATGCGGGTATCGCCAGCACAATGTTTGCGACGCTAGGGCGAGAGAATATTAATATTCTGATGGTAACAACCTCTGAAATCAAGATTTCTGTGGGTGTGGAAGAGAAGTACCTGGAACTAGGCGTAAGGGCATTACACGCCGATTTTGCGCTAGACCAACCTCCAGAAGAAGAAAAAATGCTAGAGACGGCTTAACTTTCTCAAGAATGGACTATAATAAGGCTATAAGAATTATTATTATGAGGCTATCAAGGAAAATAGACCTGTTTTAACAGGCTACTAATGTAGGGACAAGGAGATTACAATGCTTATTCTAACCCGCCGCGTTGGCGAAACTCTTATGGTTGGTGATGAAGTTAGTATTACTGTGCTTGGGGTCAAGGGCAACCAAGTACGGATCGGTGTCAACGCACCTAAACATATCGCTGTGCATCGTGAAGAGATCTATCAGCGCATCCAAGACGAAAAAAAGCAGGGCAGTCAGGGTGAACCCTCTGAAGAATAGTCAAGTTCCAGCATATTGCAGAACAATGCACCTTGCTCGATAGCATCGTCCAGGGCGACATGCGTATGCGGTAAATCGGGGTCAAACCAGGCTTTGGGCATGGTATCTCGGGTGCTTGCTCGAAACTCTTTTTTCATTATGGCCATCGCATAGGTTCTGATGTCGATAGCGACGCACTTGAAAGGTGATTCTCCCGCAAATCGATGCATGTAATAATACACAAATGTAAAATCAAAGCCAGCTGGGTAAGCAACAAACACCGGTTTGCAATCAAGCGATTTTATCCATTTTACATAGCGTGGCATCACGTCTTCAGGTTTTTCAAGATCTTTTCGGCAGGCTTTCCATGCTTCGGGCTGCGTTTGCCACCAGGCTTCTGTCACAGGATTGGGCTTGGCTTCAGGCAGTGTTACTAAATTGGCAGAGAATGTATCCAGCAGTTGTTTATCAGCCGTGTAGACAGCGGTAGCAAAGCTGAGCATGGAGTTTAAACCAGGGCAGGGGCCATCGGTTTCGATATCGGTGCTGAGGTAAAGCTCGGGTGTTGTCATGGTTGTCCTATTTTAGCCCCTACACCAATCTATGCTGGAAAAACTGGCGGAGAGAGAGGGATTCGAACCCTCGATGAGGTTTTATCCCCATACTCCCTTAGCAGGGGAGCGCCTTCAGCCACTCGGCCATCTCTCCAGGAAGTCAGATTGTACCGCGGTATAGCCCAAAGGTCAAAGCAGCAACCAAGCTACCACAGCAATCAAAATACCTACTTGCACTGCACGATAAAGCAAAGGCATACTTTGTTTAAACCCCTTATTAGCTTCTTTTAAGCAAGCAATGTGTTTAAACAAGCGGTTTATTAGACCAGTCTTATCGTCTATATCATTAGGTGAACTGGCAGCCGCGATTAGATATTTAGAAACCCAATGATTAATGCTGGCCATCAATCTGTATTTTAAAGGGCGTTCAAGATCACAAAAGAAAATCAAACGATCAACATTTGTTTTGTTGTGTGCTTCGTGTATAAAGGTTTCATCAAAAACCACGCCCTCTCCGTCGTGCCAAACGTGGCGTTTGCCATCAACATCGATATAGCAATCATCGCTATTGGGTGTTATTAAGCCTAGGTGATAACGCAAGGAGCCTGCAAAAGGGTCGCGATGTTTTTTTATTTTGCTGCCCGCAGGCAATAGCGTGAACATGGCAGCTTTAATGCTGGGAATATCTTTGAGTAGTGCCAAAGTGTTCGGGCAGTGTTCAAGCGCTGAAGCTTGCGGTTCACCATACCATTTCAAGTAAAAACGGCGCCAGCCACGCTTAAAAAAGGAGTTAAAACCAATGTCATCTTGCGCGTGTGCCTGTTGTAGGCAGGGCTGGTTTAGTAATTTGCTGGCTTCATCACGAATTGTTTGCCAGTTATCTTCCAGTGCCTTTAATTCAGGAAAATAGTGTTTGTCGATATAGGCCTGGTTTGGAACACGTGATGCGAAATAAAAAAGGCAGTTCAGAGGCGCCATTAGGGTGGAGTGATTAACAAGTTGTCGTGTGAAGCTCAGCCGTATTTGCCCGCGAAGCTGTACATAACAGGCGCTCAATATGAACGTATAAAGCATAATGAATTTAAAAGAAACAAGCGTACTGAGCAGCTGCATCTCTACGATCCTTATAATTGAGATTAACTACATATATTATATGATAAATAAAAAGAAAGTTTGACTTAAACAAGCAATTTTTCAAGTTCGCTGGCTGCCATGGGTCTAGCCAACATGAAACCCTGTAACTCATCGCAGTGGTTGTCTTTAAGAAACTTGAGTTGGCCGCTGGTTTCGACACCTTCAGCAATGATGCGCAAACCTAAGTTTTGCCCAAGGTTGATAGCTGCCCGCGCAATAACGGCATCTTTATCGTTGGTTTCGATGCCTTGAATGAATGATTGGTCAATTTTAAGTGTATTCACATCCAGTGTTTTTAATCTTTCTAATGAAGAAAACCCTGTGCCAAAATCGTCGATAGCTATTTTAACGCCCAGCTTGGACAGTTCTTTAATAAAAGATTGAATATTGGTGATTTTTTGCATCAAAGCAGTTTCGGTGATTTCAATCTCTATCATTTTGGCAGGAACCTTGTATTCTTTTAAAAGTTTTTTTAGAAGGTTTAAAAATTCATCACTATTGCCCGTTAATTGATATGGCGAAAGGTTAATTGCCAATGAAAAATCTTTGGTATTAGGGTATTCTTTTTGCCAAGTTGCCGCTTGTTTTATTGCTTCTTCAAATACCCAGCTGCCGATTTGCGGCATAAGTCTAGAGCGTTCAGCAATAGGAATAAACTCAGCGGGTGAGATTAGCTTTTCATTGCCTTGGTTCCAGCGCAACAAAGCTTCTGCACCAGTCATTTTTTGCGTTGCAACATTATATTTTGGTTGGTAATTTAAAAATAGTTCATTGTTACCAATGGCTTTTTTGAGATTTTTCACAGTTTGTATGTAGTTAATGTACTGTTCGTTAATATCTTTTCTAAAATAGCTTATTATATTTTTACCACGTTCTTTTGACTCATGCATGGCTGCATCAGCAGATCTGAGCAAATCAACCGTGTTGTCGGCTATGGCAGGGTAGTTAGAAATTCCTATGCTGCAGGTAAGATAGACTTCCTCTTGTCCATTTTGAATTGTAAATACTTCTTTAATAGCATCATGGATTTTTTCAGCAACGCGTCCAGAATTTAATGGGTCATTTTGTTCTGGTGCAATCACCGCAAAACCATCGCCATCGATTCTTGCTACGATATCAGAGCAGCGTATAATGTTTTCTATTCTTAGTGCAAACTGTGCTATGACTTCATCGCCAGCAGGGTGACCTAAGGTATCATTGATATGCTTAAAGTCATCAACGTCTATCATGAGTAAAGAGACGGTTTGTTTGGCACGGCTTGCTCTGGCTATTTCATTTTCTATAATTTTGTTGAAGAAAAAGCGGTTAGGCAATCCTGTGAGTCTGTCATGATAGGTAAGATCTTTAACCTCGGCCCGCGTTTCTCCGATTTTATTTTTCAAGCATACTTCATCTATGCAATGCTTAACAGTGCTATAAAGCATATGTGGAGTTGTTTCATCTTTGATTAAAAAGTCTGATATGCCGGCTCGCATCGCCTCCGCAACGACTGTAGCACTTTGCTTAGTTGTTACGATTATAATCGGTGGAACCTTATACTCTGACTGCTTGTATAGCTGTTTGCTGAATTCGACGCCAGTCATTTCTGGTAAATTGTCATTTACCAAAATGCAATCAATGTTGTTGTTTTCCAGCTGGGAGACAGCTTCACTGCATGAGCAAGCCTCAAGCACATGAAAGCTATATTCAGGGCTCAGTTGGCTTTTTTCTACGGCCAACATCTGATGGTAGCTTTTACGGTCTTCTTGGTTGTCTGTAACAAACAAGAGGGTTTTATTATTTTTTATAGTGTTCATAATTATTATTTATAGGCTCTACTTCAAATAACCATGTTTTTATTAAGCTAACTATAGCTTATAGGGGGGCAAAGTCCAGCTTTTACCCCCCTTAGGATTGAGTAGGAGAAATAAAGTTTATGCTTAAAATTCAAGCACTCAGGATCACTCTACAGCCATGGACGGCCACCCAGGAAAGGCCCGCAGGGATGCCTACTTGTAGTTAATAAGAATTGAATGGAAAGCTGGTGCGCCCGGAAGGGTTTGATGCGCTAGCATCAAACGGGTGGCCACGGACGGCCACCCAGCATCACCCCACAGGGATGTGTGCCAATAGTAAGTTAAGATTGAATGGAAAGCTGGTGCGCCCGGAAGGATTCGAACCTCCGACCGCTCGGTTCGTAGCCGAGTACTCTATCCAGCTGAGCTACGGGCGCGCAAGCTCGTATTATGCCAGAACTAGATGGGAAAACAAGGGGTGAGCTGATCAGCTATGGTACAATGCCCACTATGCTTAAATCATTATTCTTCGATTGGCGTTTTGTACGCTTTATATTTACCGGTATGCTGAATACGGCATTTGGTTATGGTA
>JAJFKJ010000044.1 GCA_021773275.1 Gammaproteobacteria bacterium | reverse complement strand
TTTTTCCTCTACAGCCGCGACGGCGTCTCCCTGCGCCATCCGGTGGTGGATTTCCATGGCCGGCACTACGACACGGACGTCCACCAGGCCGCCTTCGCGCTGCCGCGCTGGCAGCGGGACTGGTTGGGGCTTTAGGGAGGTGGCGCCCCGCGGACACCGCGAGCGGCGCCGTCCGATTGGACAATTTCTAGCCCGCCGGCCGCAGCGACCTTGGCGCGGTCCACCGGGATTGACCGACCGATGAGCAGATCAGCGTGGAGTGCGCACGAAAGGCGCAGTCTCGCCGCCATAATTTCATCCATGGCGGTGACAAGCCTGATCTATGGATTCAGTTACCCGCTGCTGGCGCTGGTGCTCGAGCGGCAGGGCGTGGACGAGACGCTCATTGGCCTCAATACGGCGGTGCAGGGCTTCGCGGTCTTTGCGGTGGCACCAATCGCCTCACGCTTGATCACCTGGCTCGGACCGGCCCGCCTGATGCTGGTCTCGGTCGGCTGCAGCCTCGCATTGTTCCTGCTGTTGCCGGTCTTCCCGAATGTCTATGCATGGTTCGTTATCCGCTTCCTGCTCGGTTCCGCTAACGCTTTCTTGTGGATCGCCGGTGAAATCTGGATCAACGCGCTGGCGAAGGAACGCACACGCGGTCGCGTGGTCGGCCTCTACAGTACGGCGCTTGCTGCCGGTTTCACGCTTGGCCCTCTCGCGTTGGCGCAAACGGGCAGCGAGGGCTGGCTGCCGTTCATTGTTTCGGCGGCGATGATCGCGGTGTCTGGTGCGCCGCTCCTCTTTGCCAAATCCTTGGTGCCGGCAGTACCGGAGCGATCATCTGTACGCTTGCTTGCGTTCCTCTGGCTTGCACCGACAGCGATGCTGGCCAATTTCACCGTCGCGGCGGCCGACAGCGCGTTGATCACCTTTCTCCCGCTCTACAGTATCGATTTGGGGCTGACGGAAAGCCGAGCCCTCTATCTCATCACGGCCATGGGCCTGGGCGGAATTGCCTGCCAGGTCCCCATCGGGTGGCTGGCCGACCACATGGAGCGCCGCCTGCTGCTCGCCGCGAGCGTCGCCGCAATTGCGATGGCGAGCGTCGCGATGCCGGTCCTCACGGCGGTGACACCCTGGAACTGGGTGTTCATGTTTTTCGTAGGGGGCGTTCTCGGCGGCTTCTACACACTTGGCTTGGTGCTTCTCGGGGAGCAGTTCCGCAGCGCCGAACTCGCCGGAGCCACAGCCGTCTTCAGCGCGATGTGGGGAGTCGGCAGCGTGGTAGGGCTGCCGGTGGCCGGCGGCGCCATGGACCAGCTACCGCCGCACGGCCTGCCTGTCGCGCTCGTCTTGATGTTCATCGCCTACTTGCCGTTTCCCATCGTCGGCTATTTGAAACGGCGCAAGGGCGATCCGCGCTGAGCCAGGGCAGTCGCTTCGGATTGGCATCGTAACCGGTGGCCCCGGCTTGCCGCGGGGAGCCGGTTCCTCGGAACGATCGGTTCAGCGCTACCGCAATCGGGCGGCTGCTCCGCGATCCGAGGACAGAAGCACCGCGTCGATGAGACGGTGCGCGTCCAGGGCGCTTTCGCCCGGTATGGCGGGGTCCCGGTCTTCATCCAGGGCCTGCAGGAATTCCTCGATGAGCGCCTGATGGTAGTCGCTCGGAAAAGCCATGGGGTCTGCGCCTGCACCCGCGGCGCCGTCGCCGTGAGCGCCCAGACGCTCCTCGGTTCCGTCCGCATAGTGAACCTGCAGCGCCGTCCCGGTAACGGTTGCCGAGCCGTTCTCGCAGAAAAGCGTGATGGTCTCCGGAAATCCGGGATAGGCCGCCGTGCTCGCGGTCAGGGTCGCGATAGCGCCACTGCCATACTTCAGGACCGCGCCGGCCAAGTCCTCGGTTTCCATGGAGTGGACCGGTGTCGTGGCCGCGTAGGCCATGACTTCGGCCGGCATGCCCGCCAGGGACAAGAACAGATCGAGCGTGTGGATGCCCTGGGTCAGCAGAACGCCCCCGCCATCGCGGTCTTTGTCGCCCCGGCCCGGCTGGTCATAGTAGCTTTGCGGCCGCCAGTTCAGGACGCTGACCGAGGCGCCGACCATGGCGCCCAGTTTTCCCGACGCCATGATCTCGCGCAACCGCCGCGCGCTTGGGCGGAAACGGTGCTGCAGCACGACGCCGAGGCGCACGCCGGCGTCGCGGCTGGCCGCCACCAACGCACGGGAGCGCTCGGTGGAGACCTCCAAGGGTTTTTCCAGCAGGATATGCTTGCCCGCCCCTGCGCAGCGCCGCGTCAATTCCAGGTGAGTGTTGGGCGGCGTCAGGATGGTGACATAGTCCACGCTGGAGTCGGCCAAAATGGTGTCGATAGAATCGGTGATCGGGAATCCGTACTGTCCAGCGAAGGCGTCTCGGCGCGCTTTTGTGGGGCTGAAGGCGTGGGCGACTTCGACCCGGTCGGCCAGGGCCTGATAGCTTTCGGCATGGGGCTTGACCGCCATGCCCAGGCCGATGATCGCGGTACGTCTCCGGGTCATTCGTTTTCACCAGTGGCGCCAGAGCCTTTCTTTGTCATACGGAACCATTTGACCGGGATTATTTTGTCTTCTGGCAAGGCGCGCTTCGAAGAGCGATACGCGTATCGGTCGAGAAGCGGAACGCGGCCAGAAGGCAAA
>JAJFKJ010000043.1 GCA_021773275.1 Gammaproteobacteria bacterium | reverse complement strand
CTTGAACTCGCCAGAACCCATCTTCTCACTCATCACACGTGTAATCGCCGCCGTTAGCGTCGTCTTGCCATGATCTACGTGCCCAATAGTACCCACATTCACGTGTGGCTTGCTACGCTCAAAAGTCGCTTTAGACATGTTGTTCCCCTATATAAAAATACATATTTAACCTGGAGCCCACAACCGGAATTGAACCGGTGGCCTCTTCCTTACCAAGGAAGTGCTCTACCCCTGAGCTATGTGGGCATAAGCGGGCGATGGGAATCGAACCCACACCATCAGCTTGGAAGGCTGAGGTTCTACCGTTGAACTACGCCCGCATTAGCTCAATGAAAACGGCAAATAGTTGGAGGGAGAAGGATTCGAACCTTCGAAGGCAGAGCCGGCAGATTTACAGTCTGCTCCCTTTGGCCGCTCGGGCATCCCTCCATTTCACCTCAAGCATTCTCCTTTAAAGGCCCCTAGCTGTCAATAGCTCACTATTGACTTGATATGCGGGCCGTAGACATACATAATATACAGATACAAAACTTATCGAGGGGTCTCATGAAACGTTTAACTCAAATTTCTATCGCTGCGCTACTTATGCTAAGTAGCTCACTTTTGTTCGCGCGCACAGGTGGTTACATCCCGACACCTTCAGCCCCTATTCTGGAATCTAGTTCTTACGTGCTGCAAGACAACACCAGCGGCAAAATTATTGTTTCACAAAATGCCGACGAGCGAGTTGAGCCTGCAAGCCTAACAAAAATGATGACGGTCTACGCCATTGACAGCGAAATCGCTGCCGGTCGTCTTAACCCTAACGATAAAGTGTATATATCAGAGAATGCATGGCGCACCGAAGGTTCAAGAACGTTCGTGCAAGTAAATACTTATGTGCCTATCAAAGAATTATTGAAAGGCGTGATCATTCAATCCGGTAACGATGCCAGTGTTGCTTTAGCAGAGCATGTTGCAGGTAGCGAAGAAGCATTTGCAGAACTAATGAACCACCATGCACAACGCCTAGGCATGAATAGCTCACATTTTACAAATGCCACAGGCTTGCCAGGCCCTGATCACTACACAACTGCAAGTGATATGGCAATCTTAGCGAACGCTTTAATTAACGATTACCCTGAAAGTTACGAGTTATACTCTAAAAAAACTTACACGCATAACGACATCAAACAAAGCAATCGCAACCTACTGCTATGGCGCGACAAATCTGTTGATGGTATTAAAACGGGCCACACAGACAACGCGGGCTATTGCCTTGTTGCTTCTGCACAGCGTGATGGCATGCGCTTGAATGCGGTAGTGATGGGTGCTGCCAACGATGGCGCTCGTATCGAACAGGCACAACGTCTATTAAACTACGGTTTTCGTTTTTATCAAACAAAATCGTTATTGTCAGCAGAGCAAGCACTTACACAAGCGCGTGTATATTCAGGCAAGCAAAGCATTATTACCGCCGGTATTTTGGATGATGTCTTTGTAACCTTGCCGCAAGGTCAAATCAATTTCTTAGACACAGAAATTTCTATCGATAACAACTTGCGCGCACCGATTACCATGGGTCAGCAAATCGGTACCCTGCGCGTTACTCTCGATAATGAAATCATTCTTGAACAACCTGTGGTTGCTTTAGAGAATGTGGAAAAAGGTGGGATTTTCCGTCGCTTAATGGATAGCATCAAGTTATTCTTTAAAAATATATTTTCTGCCAGCTCGAAAGCCATTACAGAGCGTATTCAACTTGCAGACAATAACTAATGAAAACAGCCTACCTAGATGGTGTTTTTCTACCACTAGAAGAAGTTAAAATTTCACCACTGGATCGTGGTTTTTTATTCGGGGATGGCGTGTATGAGGTCATCCCCGTTTACAATGCACAATGTTTCGGCAATGCAGGTCATCTAAAACGATTACAACAAAGTTGTGATGGTATTGCGTTAAAAAACCCTTTAAGCGATGACCAGTGGCAAGCAGTTTTTCAACAAATGATTGCTGCCAATGGCGCACGACAGCTCATCTATTTACAATTGACTCGCGGCATACAAACACAGCGCGGGCATAGTTTTGATGCGACGCAGATTAAACCCACCATCTTTGCGATGAGCATGCCTTTTCGTGAACCGAACCACAGTGGTTTGTCAGCCATCACCAGCATCGACAACCGCTGGCATGATTGTTATATCAAATCAATTAATTTACTGCCGAACGTTTTGCAACTGCGCAAAGCACATGCACAAGATGCCGATGAAGCGATTATGCTGCGTGATGGCTTTGTTACTGAAGCAGCTGCCAGCAATGTCTTTATCGTCAAAAATGATATCGTGCAAACGCCACCGGATAATCCAAACATCTTGCCAGGCATCACCAAACATTTTATTTTAAATTTAGCGCGCGATAATAATATCACGGCTAAAGAAGCAGCTATTTCAAAGCAAATGCTTGCTGATGCCGATGAAATCTGGCTCAGCAGCAGCAGCAAAGAAATTGCGCCTGTCATAAATCTTAACGGAAAAGCTGTTGGCCTTGGAAAACCCGGGCCACTATGGCAAACTATGCAGCACTTATACCAACAAAACACACCTAAATGATCATCGAAGTACAGCAGTTTCAAACCGAACCCTACAAGCCAATATGGCAACAAATGCGTGATTTTACCGATATACGTGACAGCAACACGCCTGATGCGCTCTGGTGCTTAGAGCACGAACCTGTCTTTACCCAAGGGCAAGCGGGTAAGGCTGAACATATATTAGATGCCGGAGATATCCCTGTGGTGCGCACCGATCGGGGTGGCCAAGTTACCTATCATGGCCCTGGGCAACTTATTATTTACGTTTTACTCGATTTAAAGCGCCGTGGCCTGACAATCAAGCCCTTGGTCAATGGCATTGAACAAGCCGTGATCGATATGCTGGCAGAATACAATATTAATGCCCACCGCAAGCCTGGCGCACCTGGGGTGTACGTCAACGATGCGAAAATCTGCGCCCTGGGCCTACGGGTACGCAAGGGCTGCAGCTACCATGGCTTGGCATTAAATGTTAATATGGACCTCGCGCCCTACCAGCAGATTAACCCCTGCGGGTATGAAGGCATGGCGGTGACGCAATGTGCTGATTTGGGTGGGCCTAAAACAGTGGCCGAGGCGCAGTCCTCGTTAATTCCTCACTTACAGGGTTTTCTGTAAATGTGAGCGAGCGCGTCGGGTATATACGGATGTTTTTTGCAAGCAGTAAACGAGCCTGCGAGGCGAGCAAAAAATCCATCCGCATGTACCCTACAGCGAGCAGATTAAAACGGAAAAATTATGCAAGACAAACAAACTAAGCAACGCGGCGAACAAAAACTTGCCAGAATCCCGGTGAAAGTCGAACAGGGTCCTGCGCTTAAAAAACCCGATTGGATTCGCATCAAGCTACCCAGCAATGACAAAATTGCCAAAGTAAAAGACATGCTGCGCCAAAACCGCTTGCACAGTGTTTGTGAAGAAGCCTCTTGCCCTAATCTAGCGGAATGCTTCAGCAAAGGCACGGCAACGTTTATGATCATGGGTGACAAATGCACCCGTCGCTGCAGCTTTTGTGATGTTGCGCATGGCCGACCTGACCCACTCGATCAAGATGAGCCTGAAAATATCGCTAAAACCATTCAAACCATGGGTTTAAAGTATGTGGTTATTACCTCGGTTGATCGTGATGACTTGCGCGACGGTGGCGCCGATCACTTTAAACAATGCATTATTAAAACCCGTGAATACAGCCCTGAAATCAAAGTTGAAATTCTTGTGCCTGATTTTCGTGGTAAAAATCGTCGCCAAATTGCCATTGATATTTTAGAAACCGCGCCACCGGATGTGTTTAATCACAATGTTGAAACCGTGCCACGTTTATACAAGCAAGCACGCCCCGGCTCCGATTACAATTGGTCTTTGATGCTGCTCAAAGAATTCAAAGAACGCTTACCTCACCTGCCAACAAAATCGGGTGTGATGCTAGGCCTAGGCGAAGAAATCGACGAAGTGTTAGAAGTGATGCGCGACTTACGTGCCCACGGTGTTGATATGCTGACCATCGGCCAATACCTACAACCCAGCAAATACCATATGCCTGTCGCACGTTATGTCACACCACCAGAATTCGACTACCTGCGTGTCGAAGGCGAAAAAATGGGCTTTGACAATGTTGCCAGCGGCCCTCTGGTCCGTTCTTCGTATCATGCTGATAAACAAGCTGCCGGTGAGCTAGTTTAAGGCTAGACAAGCTGTAAAGTTCATGTTAGTATGGCAACTTATGGGCATGATGCCCATTTTCGTATTCAAGGATGAGAGGTTTTAGCCTTTTGTCCTATCACCTCTTACACTTGAAAGTAGTCGTTATTTAAGTTGTACTAGAGGTAGATGTTATGCTTAAGCGCCCTGTTGTTTCCTATTTGAGAGAAGTTAGAAATCACCAGTTCCAGCAAATAATCACAAAACTAAGCCTTATACAAAGTGTGATGTCAGAAATACAAGATGCACGCTTTGAAGCTGCACCCCAGGATTTACACATCGGCATTCGGTATAGCGACGCTTTAAACATGCTTAAAACTAAGTACGAGAAAGGAACGCAAACCGAAAAACTAGCGCTGCAATATATCGAAAATTATCAAAATCAAAAAGCAGTGTCTGTAGACCAGCTTGACGCTCTAACATTTGAGAAGCTATGCAGTGCCCTGGATAAAATGACAAAGGATCTTAGCAGACAATACAACAAAGATGCTGATCGGGCAGAAGAAGCATTATCCACAGTTGTAGGCAAGAAAAGGGTTTGTCCTTTTTAAAAGGGCTTTGTTGCATAAATTGCATATCTTGGTTTAAACGTGATTCAGAGCCGCACGCGTGAGCAAGCGGTTGTATGGCATGCAAAGCATATAGGCCGGGTCTCGCAATGTTCTTAGGTAGGGGTCGCACCTTGTGCGACCCGGCACCGTGTAGCGGTGCTATTCCACAGGCTTTCGCCTGAGCGGGCGGCACAGGGTGCCGCCCCTACGTTAGATTCAACGCATTTATGCAACAAAGCCTTTTAAAACCCTGCCCTAGACAAGTTAAAAACCCCATGTTAGCATTACAACCATTGGGCATGAAGCCCGATGTAGTATTCAAGGATGAGGGGTATTAGGTTGTTATCCCAAAGTCATCCTGTCGCCTCTCAAAACTTGAAAGTAGTAGAAGTTTTAAGTAGTTGAGAGGTAGTTTTATGGTAGGTACCACTGCACCTGTGTTGTATGCTGTTCCGAATTTGGTAGATTTAAATCGTATCTTACAGCAAAATTATGAATTGGCTATAGAGGCATGCGAGGCACTAATACTGGCTCAAAACAACACCAAGGCCTACGCTCAATCACACCAGCTAAACATCACAATAGCAGCTAGTCTTCTACAGCACCCAATAGAAAAGCTTAGATTGGACGTGGCTGCATTTGAACAAGCAAAAAATAACGTATTAAACACTGGCCGTTCTATACCTGAAGATATGCAAAACAAGCATAGATACACATTGATTGCTGCTGGCATGCTAGAAAATACGATTAATGACAATGGCGCACCCCTGCCTGGCATCACGCCTGGAGATGTAGAAAATCTCATTGCAGTTTTTAAGGATTTTGCGGAGGCTTACAAAACACAAATAAGCGGGGTAACACAGTATCATGCGCAGCTTACAACACAGGTACAAGCTGCTGCACAACAAGCTCGACAAAACGCACCATTAAGCTTTGGTGCAGGGTGTGGAGGTTAAAACCCCTCCACCAGCTTCTGTTGCAGACCCTGAAAGCCGCCATTGCTCATGACCACAATGTGGTCACCGGGCTTGGCGGTTTTTTGCACTTCGCTTAAAATAGCATCGGCACTGGGTAATACTTGGCAATGCGGGTGTGCGCTTTCTAAAGCAGCAATATCTTTATCTTGCAGTTCTTCGGGTTTTAATAAAATCACTTCGTTGGCATCGCTCAAACCTTGCATCACGTTGTCACCGTGCACGCCGCTGCGCATCGTGAACGAGCGCATCTCAAGCAATACGATAATACGTGCATCACCGACTTTACCGCGTAAACCACCTAAGGTTTTAATAAACGCTGTAGGGTGATGCGCAAAATCATCGTAAACGGTAATGCCATTGCGCTCTAATAATACTTCCATACGGCGTTTTGGTGATACAAAATTATTTAAACTATTAATCGCTTGCTCAGGTTTTATACCCGCGTTATTGCTAGCAACAATCGCTGCCATGGCATTGCAAACATTATGTTCGCCGGTTAAGGCCCAATCGACTTTACCCTGCTCCTTGCCTTTGTGCATCACGGTAAAGCTGCTGCCATCAGCTGCAACATCGACGGCTTGCCAATCACCCGCATTAATATCAAATGTTTCAATTGGCGACCAGGCGCCCATCTCTAAAACTTCATCGATTAAGGGGTCGTTATGCAAACGTGCAATCAAGCCATTGCCTGGCACGGCGCGCACACAGTGATGAAATTGTTTTTCAATATCTTTGATCGAATCAAAAATATCAGCATGATCAAACTCAATGTTGTTGATCACTAATGTACGCGGACGATAATGCACAAACTTCGAACGTTTATCAAAAAACGCACTGTCGTATTCATCGGCTTCTATCACAAAAAATGCATCTTTGCCTAGCTCTGCAGAGCCTGGCAAGTTCAGAGGCACACCCCCGATTAAATAACCGGTATCGATACCGTTGTCACGCAAGATGGTGGTTACCATCGTTGTCGTCGTGGTTTTGCCATGTGTGCCAGCAAGGGCTATCACATGACGGTTATATAAAACATTTTCATAAAGCCATTGTGGTCCAGACACATAAGGGATTTGTTGCTCCAGCACGGCTTCTATTTCAGGCATGCCACGGGTAATTGCATTACCAACGATCACTAAATCTGGTTTTTTATCGAGGTTGGAGGCATTGTAACCGGCAAACACATCGATGCCATCTTGCTCAAGTTGCGTGCTCATCGGTGGGTAAATTTCACCTTTATCAGAACCCGTAACGGTATGACCCATTGCTTTTGCCATGCGCGCGATACCCGCCATAAATGTACCCGCAACACCCATTACATGAATATGCATTACCCTGCTCCTCTTAATAATTCCATCACCACAATAAGACGTGTTATCTCCATCGCCATCACCCACAGTATGGCTTTTAACCACGAGACTTCCAATGCGTCTTTAAAAATAAACGCCACTACCACTAAAAACCAAAGGTACAAGGGTTGCACCAAAATGCCGAATAATTCTCGGCCAAAAACCAATGCCACGGCTAGCAGTAGCGCAAACACGATAACATTGACACCGAGTATGGCCGTATAAGTTTGTACAAAGCGGTCTTTGTGTTTGTGCAGCCACAAGACCAAGTAAACGGCGGCCGCAGTAAAAGCAACATCAAACAGCTCTAGCCATAGATTCGCTACAACCCTTTCGCTCAGCGCATTCACCGCGACCACAACTAGGGCAAAATCGAGCACCAGCCAAAAGGCTATCGCTAGCGGGTTATAGGGCAAATCATGGGCATAGCCGCGTAAGGCAATGATTTTGAGGTAAGGTTTTAGCATTGTCACAGTATATCATGCAAAAACTGTTTACTTTTTAGGCAGGCAGTGTTAAGATGCTTGACTGAATTATACAAATGATGAGGTTTATCATGCCTAAACGCGGACCAGAAGAAGCGATAGGCAAGGATGCTGACAATAAGCAGGACGCTAAAAAAGAAAAAATAGAAAATACGCGCAATAACAGTGATGGGGATAGCACGCCAACGGCTACGCAGACCGAGGCAACCAAATCTCTAGCTTTGGCTATGGACCCATATGCTGCCCGAGCTGCAAGAAGGGAAGCACAACAAGCAAAGCAAGCACAAGCTCCTGCTCCGTTTCTTGCACCTGCTCCGACTCCTGTTCAAAAAAAACCACCATATTTTACCTCGCTTGTTAACGCGGCGGACATGCAATTAACGTTCAGTGGTCGCTTAGCAAACCGCCGAAAATTTCATCAGATCGCAGATACAACACTTGGTAACAATGATGTATCAAAACCGCAAAATCAATTGAAAAAGTAGTAGGGTCATCAAATGGGCAAAGATGTAGATTTAACATGTCATGAACAAGGTATTGATGAGGTCATTAATGCGGTAATAGCAAAACTTGAAGGGATTGCTCTCGATGACGATGACGCGTCCGATTCAGTTTCACTGTCAGTGTCGGAAGCAAGCTCGATAAGCTCGATAAGCCTGGTAAGCTCTCCAAGCAATGCGTCCGATTTAGATTCAATGTCAGTATCGGCAGCAAGCTCGGAAAACAGGGAGAATCACTCTGAATCACCGCAAAGCACGACACACCCTACAGCGCCCCTCACCAAGATGCAGCAGCACCGCTTAAAATTGCAAAACGAAGAAGGTAAGCTTGACTTCAATGCTGTTACGAGCGCTACGGTCACGCCGCTTAAAAAAGCGATGCAAGCCGTAGAAACGGCCAAAATTGTAGGTGAGAGGTACTCACCTGAAGAAAGGCAGGCGTTCCACAAAAGAGGGCTTTTCACCTCGGTGCAATTACGTAATAACCCAGGTGGGCAAGGGTCTGAACCCAAGAAGAGAAAACTAGACACACCTTAAACTACCTGGTTAAGGGCATGTTCCACCACTTGCGGACCTGCCCCTTGTTTATGAGCATAATTGCTCAGAAACCGGCGCCACCCTTTTGCGCCGGTTTGTTTATTAAAGATATGCAATAAATGCCGGCTCATCACTTTCAGTGGTACGCCGGCTGCAAGTTGGCGCTCGATATAAGGTAAATAAGCACGCACGAGCTCAATGCGCGATAGCGGTTCGGCTGTCTCGCTAAACAGCTGTTGATCAAGCTTTGCAAATTCATAAGGGTTTTCGTAGGCAGCACGGCCAATCATCACGCCATCGACCTGTTGTAAATGTGCTTGTGAAGCCTCTAAATCGTTTATACCGCCGTTTATCACCACAGTCAGGTCATCGCGGCGCTCTTTTAAACGGTGCACGACATCGTATTTAAGGGGCGGTACCGTACGGTTTTGCCGCGGGCTCAAACCCTCAAGCCAAGCTTTGCGAGCATGCACTAAGAAGACTTCGCAACCGGCACTTGCCACAGTATCCACAAATTGATTGAAGTACTCTTCGGAATCGAGCTCATCGACCCCAATACGAATTTTCACGGTCACCGGGATATCCACCACTTGCTGCATCGCCTGCACGCAATCACCGACCCGCTCAGGCTCCTTCATCAAGCAAGCCCCAAATTGCCCGGATTTAACCCTATCGCTGGGACAGCCGACATTGAGGTTCACCTCATCGTAACCCCAGTCCTGGGCCATCTTGGCGCAGTGCGCCAGCTCAGCTGGATTATTGCCGCCAAGCTGCAAGGCCACAGGTTGTTCTTCTTTGCTGAAATCGAGGAAATGCGCCGGGTCAGCGTGAATCAGCGCATTGCTGGTAATCATCACGGTATATAAACGGGCGTGACGCGACATCAGCCGAAATAAATAACGGAAATGTTGGTCTGTCCAGCCCATCATCGGGGCGACGCAGAATGTCCATGGATTCGTTTGCATGGAGGGATTATACCATTAACCACATGGTAAGTCGGCTCGCTGTAGGGTACACGCGGCTGATTTTTTGCATGCCTCGCAAGCTCGTTAACCGCATGCAAAAAACACCCGCGTATACCTCGACGCGCTCACCTGAACTCGTTAAATTAGATGGGCATCTATGATATAATCCCTCGCATGAAAAACATACTTTATGCACAATCAGGTGGGGTTACAGCCGTCATCAATGCCTCAGCCTGTGGGGTGATTGAAACAGCCCGCGCCAATAGCGATAACATTGGTAAAGTCTTTGCCGCGAAAAATGGCATTATTGGCGTTCTCAAAGAAGAGCTCATCGACACCAGCCTAGAATCCGATGCAGCGATTGCTGCCCTAAAGCACACTCCTGGTGGTGCTTTTGGTTCTTGCCGCTACAAACTCAAATCCATTGAAGAAAACAAAGCTGAATATGAACGCCTGATCGAAGTATTAGCCGCGCATGACATCGGCGTGTTCATGTACAACGGCGGTGGCGACTCAGCCGATACCGCACACAAGATTTCTCAAGTAGGTGAAAAGTTAGGCTACCCAGTGCAGTGCATTGGTATTCCTAAAACTATCGATAATGATTTACCAGTCACCGATACCTGCCCAGGCTTTGGTTCTGCTGCAAAATATGTAGCCACCAGCATTCGCGAAGCCAGTTACGATATTGCCGCCATGGCCAGCTCTTCTACGAAAGTATTTGTGATGGAAGTGATGGGCCGTCATGCAGGTTGGCTCGCTGCTGCCGGTGGTCTTGCCCGCGAGCAAGATGCCGATGGCCCGCATATTATTTTGTTCCCCGAACGTGCTTTTGATAAAGCTGCGTTTTTAAATAAAGTATCTGCTGCTGTAAAACAATACGGCTTTTGCAGTATTGTTGTTTCTGAAGGCGTTAAAGACCAAGATGGTAAGTTTTTAAGCGACAATGGTGTGCGCGATGCTTTCGGGCATGCACAACTGGGTGGCGTGGCCCCCACGATTGCGCAACTCATTAAACAAGAACTAGATTTAAAATACCATTGGGCTGTGCTTGATTACTTGCAACGTTCTGCACGCCATTTAGCATCGCAAACCGACGTAGACCAAGCCTACGCCGTAGGTAAAGCCGCTGTTGAATACGCGATAGCAGGCAAAAATGCAGTCATGCCGGTAATTGTGCGCGAATCAGATGCGCCCTACAAATGGCACATTGGTGAAGCAAAGCTGGCTGATTTAGCGAATGTAGAAAAAATGATGCCAGCAAATTTTATCAGTGAAGATGGTTTTGGCATCACGCAGGCTTGCCGCGACTATATGTTACCGCTGATTCAGGGCGAGGCTTACCCACCGTTTATAAATGGCTTGCCGGCTTACGTGAAATTGAAAAATGAACTTTGTAAAAAAATTGTAGAGGAAACAAACTATGCATCCAGATAAAATTGCCACAGGCAAAGACGTACCAAACGATTTAAATGTGATCATTGAAATCGCTGCTGAAAGTGACCCGATCAAATACGAAGTCGATAAAGAAAGTGGCGCCTTGTTTGTTGACCGCTTTGTGGCAACGGGCATGCGCTACCCTTGCAACTACGGCTACATTCCTGGCACGCTATCTGAAGATGGTGACCCAGCTGATGCTTTAGTCGTAACACCTTTTCCTATTATGCCGGGCGCCGTGATTCGTGTACGCCCTATCGGTATTTTAAAAATGGAAGATGAGTCTGGCATCGATGGCAAAATTCTAACTGTACCGGTTGAAAAACTATCACAGCGTTATAATCATGTGCAAAGCAAAGATGATTTAGATGAAATCATCGTCGCCCAAATCGAACACTTTTTTGAATACTACAAAAAAATGGAACCGGGCAAATGGGTTAAAATCGATCGCTGGGAAGACGCTGATTCTGCTCGCCAAGAAATTCTAGCAAGCATTGAGCGTTTTAAGAAAACTGCTGCTTAATCTTGCTGTAGGGGCCGAATGTAATTCGGCCCGCGGGTCGCACAAGGTGCGACCCCTACAATAATTAATGATGATCATGGCCGCCATGAAACTCGCCGTCTTCAGGCATATCACGAATATCGCGCACTGGCACCACAAGCTCTGTACGGCTGCCATCGTTGTAAACCAAAGTGAAATCCAATTCATCACCTGGCTCTAGGTCTTGTACCAAATCAACTAGCATAATGTGGTAACCACCCGGTTTGAGGTCTGTATTCTCGTTAGCAGCAATCTCGATAAAATCGACCTGCTCCATACGTGCAACGCCATCTTTTTCTTCAACATTGTGCATTTGCACTAAGCGTGCAGCTTTTGATACTACGGCAACCAAACGGTAATCATGCTTGTCACTGTTGTGGATTTGCATATAAGCGGCGCTATTTAACTGCCCTGGCGGTGTGGCGCGCACATAGGCGTCATGCACATGCACTTCATGTAAAGCGCAAGCGAGAGCCGACAAAGGCAAACAAAGTAAAGCTAATAGTAGTTTTCGCATATCAATCTCCTATATTTTGAGCTATTCTATCATGTATGAAGATAACTTGCCCCTGCGGAACATCAAAAAACTATGAGCACTGTTGCGGCCCCTATATTTTGGGCGAAGCAACTCCACCTAGCCCAGAAGCCTTAATGCGATCCCGCTATACCGCCTACACCAAGGCCAATGCTGATTACATTGCAGCAAGCCAAACAGGGCCGGCAGCGCAAAGTTTTGATGCCAACGCTAGCAAAACCTGGGCGCAACAAGTACAATGGCAAGGCTTGGAAGTCTTCAATAGTGAGCAACAAAATGATATTGGTTTTGTTGCATTCAGAGCGAATTTTAAAAACAACGAACAAGCACAAAACATTTTTGAAAAAAGCGAATTTCGTCGCATCGATGGAAAATGGCTTTATTTTGATGCTGTAAAAATTACACGAAATGACCTCTGCCCTTGCGGCAGTGGAAATAAATATAAAAAATGCTGCTTAAAATAAGGAATTCCTGTGTCACAAAGTGTTTTATTGATCACCTGCTCAGCTGGCCACGGCCACACGATAGCAACTGAAAATATCAAAAAGCGATTGCTTGCTGAAAACCCCAACTTGAACATCATCACCCTGGATGTTTCGACTTATATACTCGCCCCACTTGGCAGCAAAATAAATACATTCTGGGACTTTAACATGCGCCATGGTACGCGCCTGATGAGTTTTTTGCCCAAGCTGCTTGTGCTGACACATTATGAAACCTTCTATGAAAAATTTTTAGCAAATAATTTAAAAAAGAAAATTACAGGGATATTGCAGGAAAACAATATACAGACCATCTATGATGCCCAGCCAATTTTTACAAACTTGATGCTAAATACGCTTGCAAGCACGCAAGCTGGAAAAAATTGTACTTACCATAAAATATTAACCGACTTACCCACGCGTCTTAACCAACATTTTTTGCCGAACATCAAACGCATCCAGCACAAAAAAAATGTCGAGTTCAAGCTACATGCGCAAACACCGATGGAATCTGCCGGCCAATCTGCAGCAGACTTTTGGCAGCAGCACTGCAATCTAAACACCGAGCAAATTAGCAGCACTTTTGCTACCCCTGTGAATGCTGAATACCTGGTAATCCCTAAAAACAACCATAACATTGCTGTGAATATTCTTGCGCCACTTGTTAAGCATTACCAGCTTGAGTATAAAAATGGCCAGCTGCATATTCCTGATAATGCCAAAGTCACCACCTTGATGCTTGGCTCGCAAGGCTTATGCGTTATTCCTGATTATGTTGATGCCTATATCGAACAGGCAAAACAGAAACATGTTGATACCCCGCATATCTTTTTTGTAGCCTGCTCTAAAAATGCAACACTTTATGAACAGCTAGAGCAAAAGATCCTGCAGAAAAATATAAAACAAAACCTGCCGAACCACTTGCTTATCCCTTTGCCGATGCAAGACCCCAGCACCATCGCTTACCTAATGTGGCGCAGCCAGCAGGCTGTTATCCGCCCTAGCGGTCTTTCGTGCCTGGAACAATTGGCCATGGCACAAACACGCAAGCAATCAGGCATTGAAAACTCCCCTAAAATTTGGGTGCACGTACCTTATAACAAAACACTACCCGAGTTTGATACCGCAGCAGAACGCGATGCCTGCCTTATTAAGCGCAGCTTTGGTTATGAACGCGGCAATGCTGAGTATCTACTCGCCCATCTCGAGGCACATCTGGCCACACCGTGCAGCATTAAGTTCAGCTAAGTCATTGATTCACAAACTGTTACACCTTTATCCGGCCAGCTAGCATCCCGCAACTCATTGAAATATATAAATATAAAATAATCACCCCCTTCGCTTGGGTTGACTTCATCAGGTCAATTAACTTATAATCACATTTTATGCTTGTTATTCAAAGCAGTAGTTAAATGAGGTAGGGTCATGGGTCTTTTTAAAATTCTTGCAGATACGGTTCCAATATTAGCTGACATTGCCAACGGCATTGCTGGCTATAGTGCTAGACCTGCGCCTGAACCTACGCCTGTTTCTGAGCCCCCAATGGACCAAACGGAGTCCGAGGCAACTGATAATATAGATGCTATAAAAGCTGAATTAGTAAAAGCGCGTCGGCAAGATATTGAGAGCCGCCAGAACAGAAACGTACTTAGATTATTCAGGCAGCGCTTTAATGATGGCAGGACCCTTTTAAATGCCATCCTGGCTACCAATAACACTGAGCTAATTGCTTATACGTTAATAATTTTAAAAGATTCAAAAATTGATTTATCTAAGCTTACTGAAGATTCAAGATTAGTTTCCCACAACTCAAGCTTGAAATATATTCTTAGCAAGAAAAATGTGAGCGGCGAGTCACCACTTCACCTTGTTCTTAACACAGAAAATATAGGAATTATAAATCAATACTTTGATTTACTTCTTGATGAAGAAATATTTCCAGAGGGCTGTCCTGAACTGCAAGCAATAGTAAGCGCAAGGGATCTCTCAGGGAAATCAACATTATATAAAGTAGTGGCGCTAGAAAATCATGAGTTAGTCGAAAAATTTGTAAGCGTTCTTAAAAATGCAGGTGAATCAAAAACCCTTGAAATATCCAACTCCAATCCTGGCGCTAATCGCGATGCAAAAAATCAATATCTGGCGCACTTGCGTTCGGAGGTCGAGAAACTAAAAGGGACCCCGGATGATAATATAAAGTCACGCAATGAGGAAAATCTCAGTATCTCAGGAAACATAGCGCATCACGAATTATATTATCTTAATAATTGCTCGACTAGTGCTTTTGCGCTGGCGGAAGGCAAGCCTAAAATTTTGGAAATTTTAAATCAAGCTAGCACTGAAATTAGTGCGAAATACAATTTTAACCATGGTCCTAGCAAAAGCTCTGAAGACAGAGCGTCCATAGATATAAACACCGGTAACGCGTCCAAAGTTGCCTGCGTAGTTGCCTCCCTTTTTATAATTTTTATAGCAATTTTAATAGCAGATCTTGAAGCAGATTTGGGAATGTTTTTTGAAAACAGTGGAGTCGATGATGGAACAGACAAAACTAGCAACCTTTTCACCAGCGGCTACGACAGCCTAAATACTGCAGAAACGTCGCTTGAGCCTGCTGAAGAGCTTATGACAAGTAACACGCTTACCTTGTCTTAATGTAGGGTCTCCCTGAAAGTAAAATAATCTTGTGTCAGAGCATGAGCGGAAGCGAGTGGTGTAGAAAACCTGACTCAACTGATCGCTCACTGCCGTTCGCGCTCTGACAGCAAACTTTCTCAAGACCCCAGCATATACGTCCTACACATTACCTCACCGCTCTCTAACGTTCGCGGCTCTCGTAATTGATTATCGCGGGATCCCAAAATGGGAAAATTTTATCGCAGGGGTCGTACCTTGTGCCACCCGACATTACAAAGGGGGCAAATCAAAATCTGCTATCAGAGCCCCGACCGTGAGGGAGGGGTGATC
>JAJFKJ010000042.1 GCA_021773275.1 Gammaproteobacteria bacterium | reverse complement strand
CGTAACGAGCCAGATGAATCGCTTGCTGGCAATGACTGGGCAAAAGGGTTTATGCGTGGCACGAAATACTGTCGAGCTGAATGGGTGAATTTAGTGAACAATGAAGAAAAGGATGGTGCATTTGTAACCATCCTTGCGCTTGTTGATGAAAATGACATCGTTCCAGAATTACGCCCCTATAAAGATCCCGCTAGTGAGGCGTTGCATGAACAATTATTGACGGGTTTAGCTGCTGGTGTAATGCATATTTATCAACATTTCGAACCTCACCGAAAAAAATCAGCACAGCTAGCAAAACAAGAAAAAACTTTTCGTCGTGAACAAACAAAAGTGGGGCGCAATGATCCTTGTTCTTGTGGGTCAGGCAAAAAATATAAAAAGTGCTGTGGTGCGCAAACCCTGCATTAGTGCGTTCATGACACGTATTTCGGTTATGTAACCATCACCAATGCCTTATTCGGATTATGTTCACATAGAAACAAAGCCATTACGATGTAGTCATCGCGGAAAGTACCGTTGATTTTTCTGCTATTAAGACATTGAAAGAGATCAAATCTTGACACTGTGACCCGCCTATCCGCACATAACATCCATATTGATGCTACATTAGCTTAACGAACAGATAATAGGAAGGAAATGTATTCGCTAATATCATTTGCCACACAATGGGGAAGTAAGCACGGCGGTATCAACAGTTTTAATACTGATTTTTTAACGTCATTCGGTATCGCCTATTATCTTGGTGCTCAGGTCATTTGTATCGTGGCAAGTGCTAATGAAGAAGAAATTAAAGAAGCCCACAACGCACACGTCACTTTAGTGCCATTGCCATACGCACCGCAAGAAAAAATATTCTCTGCCGCTCATGCAAAAGCGGCTATTAATGAGCTGAAACAGCTTGAAATAAACTTTGACCCAGAAAACACCATTTGGCTGGGACATGACCGTATTACAGGTGCTGCGGCAATTGAAGCGGCAAAAATTGCTGGCGGGCGCTCAGCATTGATTCATCACATGAGCTATGCTCACTACGAATCTTATGCTGAAGATTCAGAAACCGCATATGCAAAAGAAAAGGATCAATCCTCATTATTCCAGCAAGCTGATATTGTCTTAGCCATCGGCCCACTACTACGTGATGCTTTACATGATCTTATTAGTGGATCCACGAAAATTCACATGTTGATACCAGGACTTGCTGAAATTGAAGTAAAGCCTGCGCCAAAAACATTTACTGCTTTTCTGAGTGGTCGCCTAAGTGATGATGCTGCGCGTATTAAACAAGGGCATTTGGGCATTGCTGCTTTTGCTAAGGCCCACCGTAATGCGCGAGAAAACAAAATGCCAGACGGCTTGAGCCAAAAACCTAAGTTGGTATTACGTGGCGTTGATTTTGACTCAACCTACGCACTATCTCAACCACAGGGAAATAACCCAGAGTCTGAACTCAAAAAGTTTGCCGAGGAATATGCTCAAGGAGTCATTAATTTACAAGCTTTACCATATACCCAAAATCGACAAGAACTCTATGACCAATTAAGTGCGACAAGTGTTGCACTAATGCCTTCTTGGCACGAAGGCTTTGGACTGACGGGCTGGGAGGCCATTGCAGCGGGCGTGCCGTTAATTGTCAGTAAAGATAGCGGCGTATATCGATTGTTGGATGAAGAGCTTTCTGGGTCGGGCACAGGTGCCGTATATCCAATTGATGTGGATGGCTCGGTTGAATCTCCATTTTTTAGTGAGAAAGACCTGCAACAGGTTGCAGAGACACTAAAAGAAATCGCCTACAAAATAGATGCAGCCCAAAAACAGGCTGGTATCCTACGAGAGCGTCTTAGTCAATATACCTGGCCAGCCTGCGCGGAAAAGGCGAAGGAAATTTTTGAATGGGAAATACAAAAAGGCAGTATCCCTGAAACCAAACTTGCATCCAAAATAATCCCCCCAAACACCGCTGAAATACCCGCTGATTCAACCATTGTTTCACCGCTTCACATACCATCAAAGCACTGGCAAGCCGGGGGCATGGTCGCTGACAGCCTATTGCTACGTGCCGAAGAAGCGCTAGTTCCATTTGATCCTGCGCGTCAACCTGATCTCGATAATTTAAATGTTTGGCTCGATAATACCCAATATCCGCAGGCTGCACGCTTGATTACGGGGGCAGGTGGGTTGGGGAAAACACGACTGGCGCTTGAATTATGCCAGCAACGTTTGTTGTCGAATTGGCACGCGGGGTTACTGGATGCTGATCTTGAAGCCAAAGACATACCTGCTGCCTGGCTGATGTTGCGGAATTTTAATCAACCCTTGCTAATAGTGATTGATTATGCTGAAACCCGCCAGGAAACACTGCTTGCATTAATTAAATCCATGCTCAATGATCCGGGTAACCACCCAGTACGATTATTGTTGTTGGCGCGAGACGGCGGAGAATGGTGGGACAACCTACCAGGCAAGGACAAAGGCTGCGAATCATTTCTTGATAGTTACGCTACTTCAGGCCCGCACCGTTTACCAGCGTTGCATATTGAGATTCAGGATCGTCAGCAAGCTTATCAATTAGCCTTAAATGTTTTTTCTAAAACTTTGCAAGTACCTGCACCTGAAGTGATCCCAGAATTGGCTGGAGATCACTTTGGTCGCCCACTGTACTTACAAATGGCAGCATTACTTGCATTACATGGTGAACGCCCAACCACCGCACAAGGATTAACCAAAGCGTTGTTGCATCACGAGCGGCGCTACTGGCGAGGTACGCTGATGGACATGGAATCCACCGTCAAGGAACCAGAGCGTTACGCTGAGCAATTATTGGCACTGACGACCCTGGTTGGCGGCTTTTCCACACCTAAGGACGCACAAAGTTACTGGAATAAAGCCAGCGGGCAAGCCATTGGCACTGCAGATTTTAATCACTTGTTTCACGCGTTGGAACCGCTTTACCCAGGGAAACAAGGGCTGCAAGCAGTGAAGCCAGACTTGCTTGGAGAAGCTTTAGTAGCGCAAGCCCTGTTACGCTCCTCAGCGACCGATTTACTGGATGCAGTTTTGGGCAGCAATGCCGATAAATCCATACATCGTTACGCTTTAACCGTGCTCGCACGATTGTCTGAACAGCATCATGACTTGTATGAAACGCTAGTGGAAGCACTGGCCTGCCACTTTAGCCATTGTTGTCGTGAAATTGTTGCTGTCGCGACAGAAACATCGAATAATTTACCCGCATTGGCAGAAGCCGCTTTTACCAGATTGGCGCACGGTGCAAAAAGCCAGGTTACCGGTTTACTGGAATCATATCTACAAGATGAATCAGTGCAATTGGGTAAACTTTATAGCTCGGTGTCAGAGGTATTATTGGCTAAAGCACGGAAAAAATTAGCAAAGAAACCTAACAACACTCAATTAATGTATCAATATACGGAGGCATTAGATGAACATTCCCTGATGTTATATCGAATCGGAGATAATAATCAGGCGCTCTCTCTAACTCAAGAGGCCATAGAAACTCATGAGTATTTTTTAGAAAAAAACTTGAAACAGTATAAACCAAGTTATGCTGCATTATTAAGCAACTATGCTAGCCTCTTGAGTGAAGTTGGTCAATATGAAGAGGCGCAAAAATATGGCTGGAAGGTTTTAGAGATTCATCAGCTCCTGGCAGAAAACAAACCAGATCGATATGAATCGGACTATGCTGGATCATTGGTCAACTATGCAAGTTTCTTGCACAATATCGGTCAACGTGAAGACGCATACAAAT
>JAJFKJ010000041.1 GCA_021773275.1 Gammaproteobacteria bacterium | reverse complement strand
ATGCTGCCCGCAAGTGCGAAGCACTTGAAGAACGTCGAGCTATGCTCGACCGGGTCGCACAGGGTGCGACCCCTACGCATAGATTGCTGCAAGATCATGCCTACACGCCTTGCATTGGCCCGCTTGCTCACGCGCAGGGCTCTGATAGCAGAATTATTGCGAGAAACAATATATATGCAATAAGGTTACAGAGCGGTTGTAGGGGCAGCATTGTATGCTGCCCGCAAGTGCGAAGCACTTGAAGAACGTCGAGCTATGCTCGACCGGGTCGCACAGGGTGCGACCCCTACGCATAGATTGCTGCAAGATCATGCCTACACGCCTTGCATTGGCCCGCTTACTCACGCGCGGGGCTCATAGTAGATTTCGATCAGGGCTAGGTGATAGAAGGACAAAAACATTGACAAGTTATCCTGCTTGCTGTTAAAATGCCCTGATATCGAAGATTTCTTAAGGTGGTAAAAATGAATAAAGTTCGTAAAGATCGAATAGTGAGCAAGATAGAAAAGTGCTTTAGCGAAGTAAGCACGGCCTATAGCGGGCTATATAACCTCCATGGTGATTCTGAGGCAGCTCCTCTATCAAAGAAAATTTTCGGTAGTCTTTCTGACGAAGAAAAAGAGTTGTCTGCCTATCGGGCTCTGCGTGTCCGGTGGTCATTTCCTGAGACGCGTCAGCATGAAAGCGATTTAGAGAAACTTGAAAGAATGCTTACTTGCATCTGGGCAGCGCATACTGTTTCAAAAGATTACGCTTCTTCCAATAGCAGTTATGTTGAGCTGCTCGGTATGCCAGTTGAAAATCTTATTAAGAGTCTTCAAAATGAAGGTCTTATGACTAATTTAGGCCGCGAAAAAGATGATACTCAGGAAGATTATATAATAAAAACATGGCTTGCTAAAGAGGGGATGCTTATAAATGCAGGTAAAACGACTGATAACAAATTGTCGCTTACCGTAAGCACTTTCGGCTCAGGAGTTATAGCTGGTGCGGTTATTTTTTTCCCACTCTTGTATTTCCCGGATGGAACCTTGTCAAAGGATAAATCTAATAATCCAGGTTATGACCCGAATAGCGATTGTGCTGTAGTTGTTACTGACGAGGGAATGGCTTTAGTAGTGGGGCTAGCACTTGCTGTTGCTCTATTTTGCTATCTATTACAGAAGCATGATTGGTATAGTACAGTAGAAAAACCATTTTATGCGGCCAACCGGCATGGGGGAAGTGGAGAACGCGCTGTTAATGGCGATGCTACGGAAAAGTCAGACAGTGCCCGACTACTACAGCCAGGCTAAAAAACAATTTGTTATCTATTCATCTAGCGGTTCAGAACTGCCGACTTTCAATTTATTGCGCTTGGCAAATTCTAATAATTGATTATACAATTCAGGGTTGGTTTCTTTAAGCTTTTCATCCACGTAGACGCACTTATTACCGTCTTTAATGCCCGGTTTCAGTAGGGGAGAGTAGATAATGCGGTGGTTATGGAAGGTTGCGAGACGCCCGCTAACGCGCTCTGCCCAGTCACTAGGCCGGAACGCTTTACCCTCTTGGGTAATGCCTTCGATCACTAGTTTAGAGTCAGGTTTATCACTTTTCACAATAGGCATCCTTCTTTATCTATCTATTATATAATACTTTTATAGCCACGGCTTCATATTAGGAAATTAAGATGACAAAACGTACCAAAGTGATCAATCGCGGCATTTATTTGTTGCCCAATCTATTTACCACAGCGGGCTTGTTTGCTGGTTTTTACGCCATTGTATCCGCGATGAATGCTGATTTTACCATAGCGTCGATCGCCATTTTTGTGGCAATGATCATGGATACGCTTGATGGACGAGTCGCTAGAATGACCCAAACAGAAAGTGCTTTTGGTGCTGAATACGATAGTCTGACAGACATCGTTGCCTTTGGTGTTGCCCCAGCATTGGTGATATACAGCTGGGGCTTAAGTGAATTAGGCAAGCTAGGTTGGCTAGTTGCATTTATGCACACAGCAGCAATGGCTTTGCGTTTAGCACGTTTCAATTCGCAAGTAGCAACCGCAGAAAAACGCTATTTTGTGGGTTTGCCGGCACCCGCTGCCGCCGGGGTGGTTGTAGGGTTTGTGTGGATACACCATGATTTGGGTTACATCGGTGGTAACAGCATTATGGCAGCCATTATTACTGTGCTGGTTTCAATATTAATGGTGAGCTCAATACGCTATTACAGTTTTAAAGATATTGACTTGCGAGGCAAGGTACCATTTGTTGCACTGCTGTGTCTTGTGCTGGTATTTATTGGTATTTCGGTTGATCCACCCAAAGTATTGTTTACGGCATTTGCACTGTATGCTTTATCGGGGCCGGTTTTATTCTTGCGCAGTAAAAAAGGCATACGGGGTTTGAAACGTTTTATTAAGAAGTAATCGGAAACTTAATGCAAACGCACAGGCCAACATCGCCGGGGCCTTCTGAAAGGCATATTTGCGCTTGCAGTAATGTGCAAATTTCTGCAACAATCGATAAACCCAGGCCCGACCCCTCTTCTTTGGAGTCGATACTGCGATAGAAACGCTCAAAAACTCGCTTACGCATTTCTTTTGGAATACCGGGCCCATTGTCAATGATTTTCAAGTGAACATAATCATTTTCTTGTGATGCATTGATTAAGACTTCACTGCAAGCAGGGGAGTAACGAATCGCATTGTCAATGATATTGCGTAATAAGATTTGCACACAAGCAAGGTTAGTGTTCAGCTCGAGATTTTCTTGTATCTTGATTATTAGTGCCGTATTGTTCTCGGTAGCCATTGTTTTTAGCTCAGAAACTATCTGTTGTGTAGCAGCGCCAAGTTTAATGTTTTCTTTGACGTTTACTATCATTTCCGGTTTTAGACTGCTCAATATAGCAAGCTGTTTTACAACATGGGTGCAACGATTAACACCATTTTCAGCATCTTCAAGAATAGTTTTACAATCTTTTACGCTTTTGGCATTCATTGCAAGCTGCACCATCGTTTTGCTTGCTGCCAAAGGAGTGCGTAGCTCGTGCGCAGCATCAGCGGTGAAGCGTCGTTCACGTTCATAGGCTTGATTTAAACGGTAAAATAAATCATTAACGGCTTTGATAATTGGCACATGTTCTTCGGGGATATTATCTAGCGGCAGGGGGTTTAAATTATCATATGCGCGATTATCTAATTGTTCACTTACCAGTTTTGCACGCTTTATGCCATGGCCTATGATTATCCAAATAGAAATACCCAGCACCGGGAAAAGTAATAAAAAAGGTATCATGTCATGCAGCGCAAGTTGCTTAATGAGTGCTTGGCGTACATCACCACGCTGGCCAGAAACATATATTAAGCCCGTATCGTTATCTATAAGTGTATGTGTGTACCAGTCAATCTTGCCCATTTTTGTTTTTTCAAAGCCTGCTTGCATGTTTGAGATTGGAAACACTGGCGAAAAATTATCGCGCACAACAAGGTGGCCGTCAGTGTTCCATATTTGGTAGACGCGTTTTGACTCGTACTGATGACGTGTTTCCTCGATGCTTAGTGGATATTCTAGCAAAATAGTATCATTAAGATAATTAGCGTTAGATATTTTTTCCACACCATAATGTTCGTTAAAACGCTGCATATTGTGCGACATTTCGAATAGTTGCGCATCAAAAATTTTATTGATGTCCCGACGAACGACGTGATAACTTAACAGGGCGGCAATAAGCAGGGTAATTGCCGTTATTGACAAAATAGAGCATAAAAAAATGCGTCGTAATGACGTCATCAAATCTCGCGGTCGATCATGTAACCTATTCCACGCACTGTTTGGATAAGCTTACTGCCCAGTTTTTTGCGTAGATTATGGATGTGCACTTCAACCGCATTGCTGTCAATTTCAGTATCCCAGCCATACAATGATTGCGATAATTGTTCGCGTGATAAAACTCTGCCAGTACTTTCGAGTAATTTATGTAACAGCGCAAATTCACGTGGTGAAATATTTATACGGCCTTCTTCTTGGTAGACAGATTGCGAAGCAGGGTCAAGTTTTATATCACCGTATTGAATGAGTGTCTCAGCGCGGCCAGCAGAACGACGTTGTAGCGCTCTTAATCTTGCGAAGAGTTCGCTTAGATCGAAGGGTTTTGGAAGGTAATCATCGGCCCCTGTGTCTAGGCCTTTTACGCGATCTAAAACGCTTTCACGGGCGGATAAGATAATCAGAGGCGTTTGTACACCCTGGCTGCGGATGTTACGCAAGACTTCAAAGCCATCACGTTTAGGCAAACCAATATCTAGAATCACAAGATCGAAGTGTTCAGTTACTAATGCGTGCTCAGCAGATTGGCCATCTTTTAACCAGTCGACGGTATAACCGCCTTCTTGTGCCAAACCTGAACGGATACCTTTACCTAACAACTCATCATCTTCAACAAGCAATATGCGCATAATTTAAGCCCAACTAAAAAGCGAGAGAAACAGCTACTCGCACTAACTACAGTTGGTCTATTTTATCTTGATTTCAAAAAGAAAGCAAAAAAAATTTTTATGGTGCCCATACGAATGTTACAAAAATGTTACTTTGTTATTACTCGTCCCAGTTTAAGGTTCCGCCAGCTTGGTACTCGATGACGCGGGTTTCAAAAAAGTTCTTTTCTTTTTTCAGGTCCATAAGCTCGCTCATCCAAGGGAATGGGTTGCTTACGTTTTGGTACTGCTCAGGTAAGCCGATTTGTACGCAACGGCGATTAGCAATAAACTTCACGTATTCTTGGAAAACGGCAGCATTTAGGCCTAGAATTCCGCGTGGCATGGTATCTGTCGCGTATCGGCACTCAAGTTCAACGCCTTCTTTAACCATAGCAATCGCTTCTTTCTGGAATGCATCATCCCAGAGGTGTGGGTTTTCAATTTTAATTTGATTGATAACATCTACGCCAAAATTTACATGCATAGATTCGTCACGCAAAATATACTGCAGCTGCTCAGATGAGCCTACTAACTTGTTGCGACGGCCCATCGATAAAATTTGCGAGAAGCCTACGTAGAAGAAGATACCTTCAAAAATAACATAGAAAGCAATAAGGTCGCGCAGCAAGCGGCGATCTGCTTCAGGTGTGCCGGTTTTGAAATTAGGGTCGTTCAAGCTCTGAGTATACTTCAGTGACCAAGCGGCTTTATGCGAAACAGCAGGGACTTCACGGTACATGTTAAAGATGCGCGCTTCATCAAGCCCTAGGCTTTCAACGATATACTGATAAGAATGCGTATGTAAAGCTTCTTCAAAAGCTTGGCGAAGCAGGTACTGTCGACATTCAGGGTTAGTGATGTGGCGGTAAATCGCAAGGACTAAGTTGTTGGCCACCAATGAGTCTGCTGTAGAGAAAAAGCCCATGGCACGTTCAAAAATCATGCGCTCATCGTCGCTTAGGCCATTAGGGTCTTTCCACAATGCGACATCAAGTGACATGTTGATTTCATTAGGCATCCAATGGTTAGCACAACCATCTAGGTACTTTTGCCAAGCCCATTTGTATTTGAAGGGCACTAGCTGGTTCAGGTCAGCCCGACTATTGATCATTTTTTTGTCGTCGACTTTGGGTGCTTCCGCGCCCATTTCCAACTCTTCGAGCCCTGTAGCGCCCGCTAATGGTGCCGTTGATTCTTCAAGACTGGTTGCTTCATTGTAATCCGTCATTTTTCTCTCCTTTCAACATCTATTGGCAAGCTTCACATTCAGGGTCGTCGATAGCGCAAGCTTGAGGTGCTGCACTTGCGGGTGTCGTAATTTTAACAGCATTTAGGGCGCCATCACTAATGGTGGACTTTTCAGCATTGGTGGCACCTAAGCTACGTAGGTAGTATGTGGTTTTTAAGCCACGAAGCCAAGCCAACTTGTACAATGCATCCAATTTTTTACCAGAAGGTTGGGCCATGTATAAGTTCAATGATTGCCCTTGATCTATCCACTTTTGTCTACGTGAAGCAGCTTCAACTAACCACGTTGGGTCTAACTCAAAAGCTGTCGCATATTTTGCTTTAATATCATCAGGAATGCGGTCGATCTGCTGCACACTGCCGTCAAAGTATTTAAGATCATTCACCATCACTTCATCCCAAAGGTTGAGTGCTTTTAATTCCTTCACAAGAAACGGGTTAACAACCGTAAATTCACCCGATAAATTTGATTTTACGAATAAGTTTTGGTAGGTAGGCTCGATAGATTGAGCAACACCGCAAATATTCGAAATCGTTGCCGTAGGTGCGATGGCCATCGTATTAGAGTTACGCATACCAACAGTCATAACACGTTTGCGTAAGCTTTCCCAGTCAAGACGCTGCGACCTATCTTGTTCCAAATATTCGCCACGTGTTTGCGCGAGCAAATCGATTGAATCAATAGGGAAAATACCTTTACTCCACAGTGAACCTTCAAATGTTGAATAAGGGCCGCGCTCTTCGGCTAAGTCACTGGAAGCTTTAATTGCAAAGTAGCTGATTTGTTCCATGGTGTTGTCGGCAAGCTCAACAGCTTCTTTTGAACCATAAGGCGTGTTCATTTTGTATAACGCATCTTGGAAGCCCATGATGCCCATACCAACCGGACGGTGACGTAGGTTAGAACGACGCGCCTGAATAACAGAGTAGAAGTTATAATCGATAACATTATCAAGCATGCGCATGGCAGTATTGATGGTACGCTCAAGTTTTTCTACATTTAAGCCGTTTTCATCAATGTGTTGTGCAAGGTTAATGCTGCCTAGATTACACACAGCAATTTCATCAACGGACGTGTTCAAAGTGATTTCTGTACATAAGTTAGAGCTGTGTACCACGCCAACATGCTGTTGCGGTGAACGCAGGTTACAAGGGTCTTTGAAGGTAACCCAAGGGTGACCTGTTTCAAATAACATACCGAGCATTTTGCGCCACAAGGTTTGTGCAGGAATAGTTTTGAAGTTCTCGAGTTCGCCGCTTGCTGCTTGGCGCTCATATTCAACATATTTAGTCTCGAACTCATCACCAAAGGCATCGTGCAGTTCAAGTGTGTCGTCAGGGGAGAACAATGTCCAATCTTTGTTTTCCATAACACGCTTCATGAATAAATCAGGAATCCAGTTAGCGGTGTTCATGTCATGGGTACGACGACGTTCATCACCGGTGTTTTTACGTAAATCTAAGAACTCTTCGATGTCCAAGTGCCAGGTTTCAAGGTAAGCACAAACAGCACCTTTGCGTTTGCCACCTTGGTTAACAGCTACAGCCGTATCGTTAGCTACTTTCAAGAAAGGTACAACACCCTGTGATTGGCCATTAGTGCCTTTGATATGCGCACGCATGGCGCGCACAGGCGTCCAGTCATTACCTAAACCACCTGCGTATTTTGATAATAAAGCATTATCACGAATTGCATTATAGATGCCTGCTAAGTCATCAGGAATAGTAGTAAGGTAACAGCTGGACAGTTGTGGGCGCAGTGAACCCGAGTTAAATAAGGTAGGCGTTGAGCTCATGAAATCAAAGCTTGAAAGTAAACGATAAAATTCTATTGCGCGCTCTTCTTTTTCTGCCTCATTGATGGCTAAGCCCATCGCAACACGCATGAAAAAGACTTGTGGTAATTCAAAACGCGTGCCGCGGTGATGAATAAAGTAGCGGTCATAAAGGGTTTGTATACCGAGGTAGTTAAACTGTAGGTCACGTTCAGGCAGCATTGCTGCGCCTAGTTTCTCGATATCGAAGGTAAGCAGTTTAGGGTCGAGTAGTTCAAGCTCAACAGCGCGTTTGATGTAAGCATTAAGTGCCAAAGGATAAACTTCAGCAATGGTGTCAAGCTTGCCGTCGTGTGTGATTTCAAGAAAGCTTAAAGCTTCACGGTACAAATCAGACAGTAACAGGCGGGCTGTTACAGAAGAATATTCGGGCTCTTTCTCGATCAATGTACGGGTGCTCATAATAGCGGCTTTGTAAACATCATCAAGGGCCATGCCATCGAATAAATTGCGCTTAAGCTCCTGCAGAATAACTTGTGCAGAAACATCTTGCAATCCGTAGCCGCAGCACTGCGTGACTAGGGTTTCAAGCTCTAGACTGGCGATAGGCACTAGGCGGCCATCAGGCATGGTGACGTGAATGCCTGCGTCTTGTTTAGTAGAGGCAGCTTTTTCTTGTTCGCGTTCACGTTTACGCTCTTCACGGTAAAGTACATAAGCGCGGGCTACTTTATGCGAGCCTGTGCGCATGAGTGCTAATTCAACCTGATCTTGGATATCTTCGATATGTAATGTGCCACCAGAGGGCATACGACGCCAAAAAATTTCTTGGATGTCATCGCTAAGTTGCGCTACTGTTTCATGAATACGGGTACTCGCAGCAGCGTTTCCGCCTTCAACGGCAAGAAATGCTTTAGTAATGGCAACAGAAATCTTTTCTCTGTCAAAACTAGACACTTTTCCGTTACGTTTAATAACACGTAACTGCCCAGGTGCCGTGGCTTCGACGTGCTGTTCATCTTCGTTTTGCGTTTCTTGTTCAGTGTTAACTTGTGGTTTGATAGACTGTTTAGTCTCATGTACTTGTTTTTCGCTCATACCGATACCCCAAAAAAAATTTGATATAATATTTAGTTGATGTTTTAGCTTTTACTACATGTAGTGTATAGATGTTGACACCACAATATGTAGATGAATATTGCTTACCTCATACAAGATAGCGTGTATTTTTAAAAATGACAAGTAGAAATTTAGTGAATAAATTGTGGATAAATTGTGGGAAAAGTGTATCAAAATAAAAAATATAAAACAATCCGGCACTTGGCGTGAGGTCAGCCCCTTAAATGGGGGGATTTTTTTTTAAAACGGCGTGTTTGTAGTAGTAAGGTAATGAGCTATTAATGTTTTACAAAGTTTAAAATTTTCGTAACATTTTCATATGATTAATCGATGCAGCTTGTTATAAAACTTAAAATTCAGCTTAGTGTCAAAAAAGTTATACACATGTAGGTAAGTTGTATGGTTTTTAAGACATTCTCCATAAACTTTGTGCGGACTTTGCGCAGTTTTCGTAAGTCATTGAAAAATATAGAAAAATATGTGTTCAAAAAAACAGCAGCTTAAGTCATCACTTATAGTCACGGCAGTTGGGGTATTTTATTTGTATATATGCACAGACTTATCCACAGAAATTGTGGATAAGATTTAGATCAATTCACGTAGTACCTTGATAATTTGATCAACGTGCTCTTCTTGTAAAATTAATGGTGGTGCGAAGCGAAGAATCTTTTCACGTGCGATGTTAAATATGATGCCAGCTTCAACTGCTTTAAGTTGTAATGGGCGAGCAAGCTCTTGCATTTCCACACCTAACCACAGGCCTTGCCCACGGATGTCTACGACGCCGTCGAGCGGGGCAATGTGTTGTTGCAGCTGTTGTTTGAAATAGCCGCCTACGCGCTCCACGTTCGCTAGAAGGTTATCCCTTTCAATAGTTTCCAGTACCGTCAATGCGGCGCGTGAAGCAAGTGGGTTGCCACCAAAGGTAGAACCATGGTTGCCGGGCTGCATCAAGCTTGCAGCTTTGCCAGCAGCAACACAGGCACCCATCGGTACGCCGCCACCCAATGCTTTGGCTAATGACATCACATCGGGCGTAAAGTCGTAGTGTTGAAAGGCAAACATTTTACCGGTGCGACCGACACCTGATTGAATTTCATCAAGCATCAACAGCCAGTCATGCTCGTCACAAATTTGTCGCAGGCCTGGCAGATAGTCGCTGTCGGGCACGCGCATGCCGCCTTCGCCTTGTAATGGTTCACACATAATAGCGACGACGTTCGGGTTATTTTTAGCAATGGTACGAATAGCCTCTAAATCGTCGTAGGGTGCACGTGCAAAACCTTGCACTAAAGGCTCAAAGCCCGCTTGTACCTTGCGTGAGCCGCTGGCAGAAAGGGTCGCCATGGTGCGTCCGTGAAAGGCATCTTCCATGACAATAACAACGGGCTCGGCGATTTCTTTTTGACGGCCATACAGGCGTGCAATTTTAATCATGCATTCATTGGCTTCAGCGCCTGTAGAACAGAAAAAAGCCGAGTCCATGCCGGACAGCTGAACTACTTTTTCAGCACATTCAATTTGCAAAGGAATGGTAAACGCATTCGAGCAGTGCATGATCTTCGCCGCTTGGTCTTGCACCGCCGCGGTCAGGGCAGGGTGATTGTAACCCAGGCAGTTTACTGCAATACCGGCTAAGCCATCGAGATACTTTTTGCCGGTTTCATCAAATAGATAAACCCCTTCGCCATGGGTGAATGCGATAGGCAAGGGGTTATATGTAGTCATCAAGCTCATGCGTTTTTCTCAGCCAGTAAAGTTTTGAGTTCACCATTTTCATACATCTCTAACATGATGTCCGAGCCACCGATCAATTCGCCATCGATATACAGCTGTGGGAAAGTCGGCCAATTGGCAACAATCGGCAATGTCGCGCGAATCTCAGGGTTTTCAAGTATGTTCACATGGGTAAACTCATCGATGCCGCAAGCACGTAGGATTTGCACAGCTTGACCGGAAAAACCGCATTGCGGAAAATCAGGGGTGCCTTTCATGTAAAGTAAAATCGGGTTGTCTGCAATTTGTTGTTTAATCAGTGTTTCGGTGCTCATAATGCCTCCTAGTAAAAGGGGTATTGTACACCATTCTGAAATCCGGTAGGATGTCGAGCTTCTTAAGTTAGGTAGTATAGGGGAAGAAGTCGTATGGGTATCTTAGGTTTTTCAGCAAGTGTAAAGCAAACAAGTGAAGGTAATGAGCCATTAGTCATGCTAGCTAGCATACAATGTATTATGGGTGTTGCAAAGCAGATCGAGTGTGCGTTAATAACTAATATGGCGAGCGAGGACGGTGTTTCAAAAGGAAAGCTGCCGCTTAATACCACTAAAACTACAAATAGCGGTTCTCGCGATGTGTCGTACAATGTAAAAATTACACACGGATCAACGGCGCTTGAATTTTGTGATGTAGTAAGAGCATTGGGGCGTGATCTTCAACATGATCCCGTCCAAATTAAGGCTGTTGTGGAGGCTTTAAATAATAAAGTGGATAACTTTCCTGAAGGCAGCCCGATCATGAGTCCAGGGAGCATTCAGCCTTAGCTTAGCAATTTGACCGTTGTCTGTGCCGCTGATACACTAGCGGCAACACATCAAGGAGCGAATCATGGCATTTGAATTACCCCCATTACCCTATGCGAAAGACGCATTGGCACCCCGTATTTCTGCTGAAACCATCGAGTATCATTATGGTAAGCACCATAAAACTTACGTCGATAACTTGAACAAACTCGTGCCAGGTACTGAATATGAAGACATGTCACTTGAAGATATCATTCGTAAAGCAACCGGCGGCGTGTTCAATAATGCTGCGCAGGTTTGGAACCACACATTCTATTGGAACTGCCTAAGCCCTAATGGTGGTGGTGAGCCTACAGGTGATGTCGCTGATGCCATCAATGAAGCATTTGGTAGCTTTGATGTGTTCCGTGAAAAATTTACTGACACGGCCATCAAAACATTTGGTTCGGGTTGGGCATGGTTAGTGAAAACACCTGAAGGCAAGCTAGATATCGTTTCAACGTCTAATGCCGGCACACCGATGACGGAAAATCGCACAGCACTGTTAACTTGCGATGTTTGGGAGCATGCTTATTACATCGATTACCGTAATGCGCGCCCGAAATACCTGGAAGAGTTCTGGGGTTTAGTGAACTGGGATTTTGTAAACGAGAATTTAAAGTAAATGCTTGAAACTAACCTAGTCAAAGAGAAAATTATTGATCTAAGCAAGCGTCTGGATGCCATCCGGGGGTACCTTTGACTTTGATCAAAAAAACGAGGCATTGCAAGAGGTCACGCGCGAACTAGAGCAGCCTAATGTTTGGAACGACCCTGAAAAAGCGGAAAAATTAGGCCGTGAGCGTGCGCAACTCGATGAAGTTGTCAGTGGCATCGTGTCACTGACGCAGGGTTTAACTGATTGCACCGAACTCTTAGAGATGGTGAACAGTGAACAAGATCCGGATACTCTGCAAGCCGTGATTGATGAACTGGCAGAGCATGAAAACGTTTTAGCGCAACTTGAATTTCGTCGTATGTTTTCCGGCAGGATGGATGCTTGCAGCGCATTTCTTGATATAAACTCTGGTTCAGGTGGCACCGAAGCACAAGATTGGGCAGAGATGCTATTGCGTATGTATTTGCGCTGGGCTGAAGATAAGGGTTTTAAAACAGAACTGATTGAAGTATCAGCCGGTGAAGTCGCAGGTATTAAAAGTGCAACGATTCATATTCAAGGTGAATATGCTTTCGGATGGCTACGGACTGAAACGGGGGTGCATCGCTTGGTGCGTAAATCACCGTTTGACTCAGGTAATCGCCGTCATACATCGTTTGCCTCTGTGTTTGCATCCCCCGAAGTGGCCGATGACATTGAAATTGAAATCAACCCAGCCGATCTGCGCATCGATACCTATCGTGCCAGCGGCGCAGGTGGGCAGCATGTAAATAGAACAGATTCAGCGGTGCGAATCACCCATGAGCCGACTAATACTGTTGTGCAATGCCAAAGCGATCGCTCGCAACACAAAAATAGAGCGAACGCAATGAAGCAACTTAAAGCAAAGCTATATGAGCTTGAAGAACAAAAACAAAAAGAAGAGCAGGCCACTGTTGAAGCAGGCAAATCAGATATTGGTTGGGGTAGCCAGATTCGCTCTTACGTGCTCGACCAATCACGGATTAAAGATTTACGCACAGGTGTTGAGATGAGCAATACAACAGCCGTGTTAGATGGTAGTTTGGATAAATTTATTATTGCCAGCTTACAAGCAGGCGTATAAGGAATGCCCTGTTTTGTGCTCGCTGTTGGGTTCACAAATATGCTTTTTGCTCGCCTCGCAGGCTCGTTAACTGTTCGCAAATAAGCATATTCGTATACCGCAACGCGCTCGCAACTTGGTAGCAGGGCATGCTTAATGACAACTATGCTATTATTAGCGTTTAGGAGACTTGCAATGTCAGAAACAGATCATCACGATTTAATCGCTGAACGAAAAGCGAAGCTTGCGCAGTTGCGTGAGCAGGGGCAAGCGTTTCGTAATGATTTTAAGCGCGATGCTTTTGCAGCAGATTTGCACGAAGAATTTGGTGAAGTAGAAAAAGAACAACTTGCCGAGAAAAATGCAGAAGTCAAAGTTGCTGGCCGCGTTATGCTGCGGCGCTTAATGGGTAAAGCCAGTTTTACCACGATCTCAGACATGACTGGGCAAATACAAATTTACGTCAAAGCATCTGAACTTCCTGAAGGCCAATATGAAGCATTTAAAAAATGGGACCTAGGCGATATCATTGCTGTACAAGGCAAAATGTTTAAAACAAAAACGAATGAGCTATCGGTGCATGCATCCGATGTGCAGTTGGTGACGAAATCATTGCGCCCACTACCAGATAAATACCATGGTTTGGCAGATGTTGAAGCAAAATACCGCCAACGTTATCTGGATTTAATTGCCAACGCGCAATCACGTGAGACTTTTTTAGCGCGCACCAAAAGCATTACCGCCATACGTGACTACTTGGTTGCACAACGGTTTTTAGAAGTCGAAACTCCAATGATGCAAGTATTACCAGGTGGCGCTGCTGCAAAGCCTTTTTCTACACACCATAATGCACTAGATATGAAATTATATTTGCGCATCGCACCCGAGTTATATCTAAAGCGCTTAGTGGTAGGTGGTTTTGAGCGTGTGTTCGAAATCAACCGTAATTTTCGCAACGAAGGCCTATCAGTGCGCCATAATCCTGAGTTTACCATGCTTGAGTTCTATCAAGCCTATGCTGAATTTGAGGAAGGCATGGAAACCACCGAAGCATTGATCCGTACTGCATCAGAACAAGCTTTAGGCACTTTGCAAATTAATTACCAAGGCCAAGATATCGACTTGAGCAAACCTTTTGCGCGTATTACTGTATTTGATTCAATTTTGCAATTTAATAAAGACATCAAGGCTGATGATTTAAATGATGAAGCTAAAGCTCGCAAGATATGCGACCATTTAGAAATTCCACATAAAAAAGAGCATGGCTTAGGTAAATTGCAGTTAGAAATTTTTGAAAAAACGGTAGAACCCAATCTCAAAGACCCAACGTTTATCACCCATTACCCGGCAGAGGTTTCACCACTTGCACGCCGTAATGACGAGAACCCGTTTATTACCGATCGTTTTGAGTTGATTGTTGCAGGTCGTGAAATCGCCAATGGCTTTTCTGAGCTTAACGACCCCGAAGATCAGGCCGAGCGCTTCAAAGCGCAAGTGGCCGCCGGTAAAAGTGGCGATGATGAAGCCATGGTTTACGATGAAGACTTTATTACTGCGCTCGAGTACGGCATGCCACCTGCAGTCGGCGTGGGTATCGGTATCGATCGCTTGGTGATGCTATTAACCGACTCGCCTGCGATTCGTGACGTTATCTTGTTCCCCCACATGCGTAGAAAGTGAGGTGTGCCCCGCGCCCATTTGTGGAGAGTTTAAAAACAAAGTTGATTGGACGCGCGTTTCTTGCTTGGCCATGTGCTCTGGCCAGAGCTGAGTAATAAGCTCACGCCGTGTTGAAATGTAGCCGCAGGCCCGCACAGGTGAAGTTAGCATCATGTCAGAAAGTTTTGTATCGATAAAATTTACGCTTGTGATAAGATCGGTTTGCACTAAAATCCTTGCAAGATCGTTGTGGTTTCCCTCAACAACAGTATTAATGAGAGAAATTAAATAATCAGCATGTTCCTGTGTGTCAAAGTCAGCATAATTTTCTGCTAGCAATAAAATAATATCGGCAAGTTGTTCTTCATCGGTTTGTTTGTATTGGTCAATTTCAGGTGTTTCTTTCTCTACTGCATTGAAGTTTTTTTCTAGAAATTCACCCATGGCTTCACTGCGAATATTTTCAGGAATATCTAGGCATAAATATACTTTACTTAGCAGAGGCAGGTCGTTGGAGCTGAATACGGGTTCGATTGACGCTAGCAGTTGTGTTTGCTCATGAACTTTTCCTTGTGTTTCCTGTAATAATGCGGCTAGGGTTTTTCTAAACCCAGGTTTTAGTGCAAGAATATCATCAATTACAAGTGGCATTGGCTTAATCTCTGTCTGGCTTGAGTTGGCCCACGCTGCATTCTAGCATATATTTTGTTTTATTAATATTTTCAATGACTTGTGGTTTTGACAAGGTATTGATATTAAAGAATAATATATTGTTTTCTGACCAATCACCAACCGCCAGTTGATACACAGATTTTATGACTGTTATACTTAAAATAAGCTATGTTAGTCGTATAGGTGGTATATGGGCAAGTTCACAGCAAATCAGGCAGAGTTCATAGGCTCACACCTTGAGATGTATGCCAAGCTTTCTGGGATACTCGCAGTTCATCCTAAACTACAGCCCGGCTCAGGTGCTGAAGAAAGCAAGCAGGCCAAACAAAAAACACCTGGCAATGCTTATGCCGAGGTGGCTAATTTTCTTGAAAAATATCAACAGCTAATAACGGCATACATTGCCGCTGTCGAAAATGACAGTCCTAATATTGCGGACTGTCAAAAAGCGTTAGAACAATCCCTGATCACATTTAAAGCCAAGGTTGTTGAGAAGCAACTAAATCCATCGCTGAATAGAGCTGATGAAGCTAAGACCATATACAAGCGCGTATTTACAGAATTTAATCATCATGTTTTCGAAAACAGAGCAACGGATGGCAAAAAGGTTATTCAATTCCAAGGCAAAAAGTCAGAAGAGGAGCAAAAGCAGATATCAGACATGACAACAGTTGGACTTTCCGATATAGACATGGAGAAATCGAAACGACAAATTTCAGGGCTACTTGCCACTGGTCGAAGAATTTTAATAAGAAAACCTGAAGATGAAAAAATTCCTAAGCGTAATTATCAGCAGTGGGAAGAACGATACCAATGGACAAACAAACCCCAGTTAGAAAAATCTGGAACATTTAGCAGAAGTTATACAGTGGCTGCGCCAGAGCCACGAAGCAATACTAATGCTAACGCTAATACGCCAGGAAGGGCAGGTTTACGAGAGAGCCTGCCCCCTATCATCAGGATGGGTGAGAGAGTAAGTGTAATGCAATCTTTGCTTGACCCGGAGGAGGCTGCTAGTGGTCGTGATCAAGAGAAAACGATTTATGAAATTAAAAGCGGTGGCCATGCGGAACTTAAGAAGAAGGCTGAGGCTTACCACAACAAGCGTCATCTATCATCGGTAAACGAGAGCGCTGGCCAAACGCAGGCTACAGGTCGTTTTGGCAGTGTAGTTGAAAAATTAGCAAGCAACATCGATGTAACAGCTATAAGTGATAAAAATGCAAAAAAAAGAGATTATAAATGGGAAATGGGTAAAGATGTTGTGAACACATTAGATCTTATTGCGCCTAAAGATGATATGAGATTAACAGAGCAGCAGATGCAAGATAGGCTTGATGAAATCTATGTTCAACAACTGGATCTTGAGGCTTATTTAAATGGCACACATCCAAAGAAGCCAGAAGGTTTTTCATTCGGCAGCAGTGAACTGCCCCCCATTTTAAGAGAAACCATTGTCGCAACAAAAAAATTCTTAGATGAATGCGGTTATGAGCCCAGCCCTGAGATTGGGGATACAAGTGCTTTAGTATTTGACGATGATGATGTTGCGCATGTGCAGCGCTCAGAAGCAGCCATGGAGGCGCCAAGAGAGGATGCATCACTGCTTAATATTTTTAAAGCGGATGATTATGCACAAGAAAATTTCTTTAAATTTATCAACACACCCGATCTGCTGGGTGCTTTGCATGAACGTCAGACGGGCTTCGACCGCATTTTGGACCTTGACTATAGGCTGCCCGATGCTGACATGATGACAAAGTTCATCTTAAAGTCTGAAGGCATGCCTGAAGGAAGAGAAGCTCAGCAAGATTATATCTATAATTGTTATAATGCATATTTTCAGATGCAGAAAATTAAAAATACTTATATCAGCGATCAAGCAAAGGGTGCAAATACAGGAGCCAATCAAGATAAAAGTTACAGCGCACTTTTGGAACAAATAAGCGACGCTGAACTTGATTATAAACAAGCATTCACTACGCTCATTAGTCTAGAGCGCAATGGTGACTCAAGTTCAGCATGGGTCGCACAAGCACAAAAACTAGGGAGCGCGCATAAGCAACTGCAAAGCCGGATAAGAGAGTTTACAGGGGTTACTATGCAAGCTGAAGATAAATATGCCGTCGCCCTGGGTCATATAAAACTCCCTGTTGTGCCAAATATTGAAGTGCAGGAATATGTGAGTGCTATTGATAAAAGTTTAATGGATTTTTCTATAGCTGCATGCGATGTTGCAAACAGAATTTTTGTTGTTTGCAATAATTCGAACAACAAGATTGTTCTATCCGAAGCTAATCAGAATCGTATTTCGCAATTGCCAGAAGCTATAGGAGAGATGGCTACGGCTATAGCTGAAAAACTACCTAGCGGTTTGCCAAATCAACTTCAGGATCAACTTGTTGAATATATCGTGAGCTACCACGCTTATCAAGTAGACCCATTAAAACCTGAGCTGGCGCAAACTCATAAACAAGCTTATGATGCTTTAAAAAGTTCGTTACGTGATAAACAGGGAGGCAGAGTACAGCAGGGTGATGTCGTTGGCATCAAGCTCGCGATGCAATTAAAAACAGCATTAATAGATAAAGCATCAGAAAATAGCTTGATGCAGCTTCCAGAACCTACAGGGTCTACTCAGACGGCAACCCACAGGATGTAGTTAAATAATGCTAAGCACATAAGCTTTTTCAGCGTCGCGTACGTGATTAACAACTTCGCCGATGTCATTGGGTATTTCACCTTCAATAACATGGCTTTCAAGCTGCTTTTTAAGTTTGCCACGATAGTGCATGCGGGCGATAACTTCTTGGCCGACAAAGCAGCCTTTGTCAAAGCTGACAGCCTTTAGATCAATCAGGTTGATGTAGTGGGGTAAGAACTTCTCAGATTGCTCAAGTGCAATGGTCGGTATTTTGTTTGCAATCAGGTATTTTTGCCAATCGAGGAGGGTGGCTTCGTTTTGAAATTCCTGGCTTTGATCTGTGCTAATAACAATAAGGCCATGCCCTATGGGCATGCGGGTCGCATGCAATGCGACCCCTACAACAGGGGGCGAATCAATGTAACAATACACAAACCATTCATCAGAAACATCAACAAGCTCAGCTTTTGAAAATGCAGCAAACTTTTGCAGCTTTTCAAGCAGGGTAGGGATGATATCTTTTGGCATAATCAGGTAGTAGTCATGGTCAACTTGCATGATATTAAAAAGCGCAATAACCCTGCCTTTGAGATTACAATAGGCACCCATACCGCCGTGCTCAGGGCTGATCTTTTCCATGTCACAGGAGAACTGCCCTTGCAGAAAGGTTTTGGCATCAGGGCCGCTGCATTTGATTACACCGTAGAATTTATTCATATGTGATATGATATCACATATGAATAAATCAAGAATACGCTGGGGATGTAAACGGGGCTTATTGGAGCTGGATATCATGCTGCGCGGTTTTTTTGATGCCAAATACGATGAGCTCACCCAAGAGCAGAAGAGTGATTTTGTTGATCTGCTCAAAGAAGAAGATCAAGACCTGTTCCGCTGGTTAGTAGGGCAATTTGAACCAGAGCAAATAAAAATAAAAAATATGGTGCAATTAATTCGTGATTACCAAAAGCAAAGTAACGATAAACCCATCTAGGATTTTATTTCTTTATTATTTATTTTTTTCGGGTGCTACGACGTTAGCCGTGTTCTATATTGATCTGCCCTTTAAAATTTTATTATGGCTGTATGTGGTAATCATTTCTGTTGTTAATTTTTATCGCTATTTTTCTAAAAAACGTATTAAAGCCATTTTATGGCGCGCGAATGGTTTGCTTGATCTGCAAAGCGAAAAAACAACATTTAAGAATCAAAAATTACTACCCAGTTCACGCGTGTTTTCGAAGCTGATCATATTAAATTTTAGGCGCCATAAACTGATTATTTTGCCTGATAGCATGGACGAAGATGCATTTAGGCGCTTAAAGGTTTATCTACGGTTTCATCTATAGCGTCAATATTGTAGTGAAGCCCGATGTTTTCTTTGCGTTTAATAGCTTGTTGAATAATCAGATCAGCCACAATCACCAGGTTTCGCAGTTCGAGAAAATCACGAGTGATGTGGTATTGTGAATAATAGTCTTGCACTTCCTGCTTCAGTAGATTGATGCGAGCTTGGGCGCGTTGCAAGCGCTTGTTGCTGCGTACGATACCTACATAATCCCACATAAAATGGCGTAGCTCATTCCAGTTGTGGGTAATGACTACGGCTTCATCAGAATTAATAACTTTTGAGGCATCCCAGGGTATAAGTTGTGCGAGAGGAGCGTCTAGGTCAATTGTTGAAGTGATATGTTTAGCGCAACTGTGTGCGAAGACTAAACACTCGAGCAGGGAATTGCTCGCCATTCTGTTTGCGCCGTGCAAACCTGTGCTTGCTGTTTCACCGATAGCATATAAACTTGGCAGGTCAGTTTGGCCATATAAATCCGTTTGTACACCACCGCAGGTATAATGTGCCGCTGGCACAATAGGTAGAGCTTGTTTTGCCATATCAAAACCATACGTTAAACATTGTTCATAAAGGTTTGGAAAATGTTCTTTGATGAACTGATAAGGTTTATGCGAAATATCTAAGTAGACGCATTCAAGCCCTGAGCGCTTCATTTCAGCATCAATAGCGCGAGCAACGACATCGCGCGGTGCGAGTTCTGCACGCTCATGGTAGCGATGCATGAATGGTTCACCGTTTGGCAGTAACAACTTCCCACCTTCGCCACGTATTGCTTCAGTTAATAATAGCGTGCGTGCCTGCGGGTGATATAAACAAGTCGGGTGAAACTGGTTGAATTCCATGTTGTTGGTTTTACAGCCTGCTCTTGCTGCAATAGCGATACCATCGCCACTGGAAACATCTGGGTTTGTTGAATATAAATACACGCGGCTTGCGCCACCTGTTGCAAGCACAACAGCGCGTGCAGATAGCGTAGTCACGGTATCTGTTTTGTTATTGTACAGATACGCACCCAGGCAGCGTGTTTGATCAGTGATCACGTCTACTGCCATAGTGTTTTCAAGAATTTCGATATTGTCACGCTCTAACACATGCTGCATCAGAGTTTTGCTCACAGCTTTACCTGTAGCGTCTTTAGCGTGAAAGATGCGTCGGTGTGAATGTCCGCCTTCCTGGTTTAGGTGATATTTTAATTCACCGTCTTGTTGTTCTTGCGTAAATTTTACGCCAAGTTCGATCAACCATTGCACAGACTTAGGGGCTTGCTCGACCACAAAGTTCACAACCTCTGGGTTCGATAAGCCGCAGCCGGCAGTAAGCGTATCTTGAATATGCGATTCGATGCTGTCTTGTGCTTGTTGTACCGCCGCTATGCCGCCTTGAGCATAGTAGGTAGCCCCTTCGTTTGGTGTATTTTTGCACACCATGATGATCTTTAAATGGCGCGGTAATTGCAAGGCAAGGCTTAGGCCGGCGGCGCCGGTACCAATAATCAATACATCAGGATCTGTAATCTTCAATTTACTCAAGAATTTTAACCACTTATGATCAATTGTTAAACAATTATAACAAATTATTATAACAGAGCGCTTAATCCCTGCCTATACTATGATAATAATGCGAAGAAACAGTGTTTGGGGTAGTCATGGAAGATGATATAAGCCGAGATCAAGAACAAGAAGCCGCAAGTAGTGTATTGGCCGATCAAGTATTGGTCCGTCGTGCGCAAGAAGGCGACAGCCTTGCTTTTGGCCTGTTGGTTTCAAAATATCAAAAAAAAGTAGAATCTGTCGTTAGGCGATATATTCAAGATCGTCACGAGACGCTTGATATTGTCCAAGAAACATTCCTGCGTGCTTACAAAGGCCTTGATGATTTCAGAGGTGATAGCGCTTTTTTCACCTGGCTTTTCCGCATCGCCAGCAATGTAGCCAAAAATCACTTGCAGGCAAAAGACCGTCGGCCACCAGACACCGACATCGATAGCGAAATCGCAGAATTATTTTCTTTAGGGGATTTTAAAGAAGTTGCCAGTCCAGAGCATCTGTTGTTACGCGATGAGATTGAAAAGAAAATATTTGATTTGATTCAAGGCCTACCTGGCGACTTGCAACAGGCTATAACCTTGCGTGAAATTGAAGGCTTGTCTTATGAAGCAATAGCCGAGCTTATGAAATGCCCCGTAGGCACCGTACGCTCACGCATTTCCCGTGCCCGAGATGTGATTGACCAGGGTGTTAAACCGCTACTCATGGACTAGACAATTTATAAGCGCCGCAGTTTTACTTCTTGGATTTGATGCTCGGCATCCTTGCTTAATATCAAATCCGCACGGTATTTATAGGGTAGGATGTTTTGTATAAGATTGGGCGCGTTAATCGTGTCCCAGATATTTTTACCGTAGGCGTAGGCTTGTTCATCACTCATTTTTGTAAACTGATAAAAATATAGTTCCGACTTATCTTGTGCATGCCTTCGGAATGCCATAAATCGATCCATATACCAGTTTTCAATAGTATCGGGTGCGGCATCTACAAAAATATTAAAATCAATAAAATCGGATACATAAACTTGGTTCGGATCGTTAGATTTTGCGATCTGCATAATATTTAAACCTTCGACCAATAAAATATCGGGGCGTTGTATTTCTTGTGTTTCGCCGGTGACGTCATATATTCTATGCGAGTATGTCGGAATGCTTAGCGATGCTTCGCCTGATTTCATACTTGTTAGAAACTTAAGCAAGGCTGCGCGATCATAACTTTGCGGAAAGCCTTTTTTATTCATCAGGTTTTGTTTTTCGAGTTCCGCATTTGGGTATAAAAAACCATCGGTGGTGACCAGCGCAACTTTGTGGTGTTCGCTCCAGCGTGATAGCAGGGACTGCAAAATACGGCTGGTGGTGCTTTTGCCTACGGCAACACTACCAGAGATGCCAATGATGTAGGGTACTTTTACGGGCTCTTGGCCTAAGAAATGATTAGTCGTGGTGTATAGGCTTTGGCTTTGTGCCACGTACATACTGATCAGGCGAGATAGAGGTAAGTAGATATCTTCAACTTCGGCAATTGATACAGACTCGTTAAAGCCACGCAGCTCGGCAAGCTCTTCCTCAGTAAGGGTGAGCGGTGTATCATGTCGGTGTTCGCGCCATTGTGGCCGCGAAAATGTTTGATAAGGTGTCATCATGGTTGATAACAATGATATCAGTTGCTCGCTCTGTGCTCAAGGTAAGGGTTGCAGTCGTTTGTTTTCGCTGTTTAATGTAGGCGCCGCCCGCGCCCCAATTGCAAATCAGCCCTTGCAAAGCGCCGTAGTTGTTTGGGCTTATGGTTTGCCGCTCGCAACAACCCTAAGCTGCGCCGTGTTTGGCGCCTATTGGGGCGAAATACAAAGCATCATCGGATTTGGCATAGGCATGTTAGCTGGCTTTTTTCTAATACGAATTAAGGCTAGCAAACACTTGTCATAATGACAAAAACCTATATTATTAATGAGATACGTATTTGCCAGCAGCATAGGGTTTACCAATGAAAAACATGATTAAGATTTTTGTTACGCTTGTATTATTTATTAGCTTGCCAGCGCAAGCCGCGCAATTACCTGACTTTTCAGAGTTGGCAGAAGCGCACAGCAATGCCGTGGTGAGCATAAACTCTACACGTGTAGTAAAAGGTGGCCAACAAGCTCGCCCACAATTTCAAGGCCCAGGTGCCGATCAGTTTAACGATATGTTTGAACGTTTTTTTGGGCCGCAACCACACTATGATGGGCCTGACTACAATGCACAGTCGCTAGGTTCTGGGTTTTTTATATCAACAGAAGGTTACATCATCACTAACTACCATGTTATTCGTGAGGCTGACACCGTTGTTATTGGCATGGTGGACGGCTCAGAACTTGAAGCCGAAATTCTAGGGGTTGACCCAACCAGCGATATAGCTTTATTAAAAGTTGCAGCGAATAAAGATTACGAAATTCTGGAGTTTGGTTCATCGGATGATTTAAAAGTTGGCGCTTGGGTATTGGCCATTGGTTCGCCTTTTGGTTTTGATTACAGTGTCACGCAAGGTATTGTTAGCGCGAAGGGTCGTGGTTTGCATACGGATAAATACATTCCGTTTATTCAAACAGACGTGGCGATTAACCCAGGCAGCTCGGGTGGCCCATTGTTAAACCTCGAGGGTCAAGTTGTGGGTGTAAACGCACAGATTATTTCACGTAGTGGCGGCTATCTTGGCATGTCATTTGCAATACCATCTGATGTTGTTAAAGATGTGGTGGCGCAATTGCTCGAAGACGGCAAAGTGCAGCGCGGTTACTTGGGTGTTGCATTCCAAGACGTTGATAAAGACCTCGCTGATTCCTTTGGGCTAAAACAGCCTAAGGGTGCACTGGTCGCTGAAATTATGTCCGATGGGCCAGCAGAAAAAGCAGGCTTTAAACCAGGCGATGTCATTGTTGAATTTGATGGCAAAAAAGTAGATTCTGCATCAGACTTGCCGCACCTTGTTGGCTTCACAAAACCTGGTACTAAGGTTAAAACCGAAGTCATACGTAACGGTAAGAAGAAAACCTTGACCGTTGAAATCGGTGAACTTGAAAGCGGCGAACCTATTGCTGCCAAAGTACAAGAAGAAGAGGGTGAGTCAAACATTATCGGCTTCGATGTACGCGAGATGAATGAGGAAGAGACTCGGAAGATGGGCGAAAAAGGTGTCGTCATTTCAAAAGTGTTCCGTGATACGCCGGCTGGAAGAAGTGGTTTGCGTGCTGGGGATGTTATCTTAACATTGAACAATAAGCCTATCGACACGGTGACCGAATTTAAACAAGCGATTGCAAAAATTAAGGAAGGCGATACAGTGCCTGTGCTTATGCAACGTCCAAGTGGTGGCCAGCGGTTTATTGCGCTGAAGATTACGGATTAATTAGATAAGTTTATATGCTTGGCAACAGGCTGACAATATGATCTTTAATTTCTTCTTTATGTTTGTGGGCAGCGTAGGCTGCCCCACCATTGGCAGCAACAGTAAGCAGTGCCAAGGTACCCGCTTGATATCCAGATGAGCTTTTACTAAATGCTAGCCCTAGCTCACCCTCGACGGAAAGACCAATCAAAGCAAATAGCCCAGCCTCGATTAGCAAAACTGCAACAAGCAAAGCAAATATTTTTGTATTGGCCGAAACGTTAATATAGGCAGCTGCTTCATGTGTATAATCTGGTTGCACATGTATGCATTCATATTGATGATAATCAATAGTGTGACTTGGCTGCTGGGGCCCTAAGTGCTCTAGTGCCTGTATTTCGGTATCTGTAATACTGTCACTATAAGTGCCCAAGTGTCTTGTTCTGCTAAATTGTGTTTGAGCAACGTTGTGTAAAGCGCCATAAAAATTGGGGTGAACCGTTCCAGCGCCTTCAATAGTCTGCAGTAGTAGAGGTTTGCTGAGATCTTGATTGTAATTATTATAGTTCTCGGTAAGCGTATAGCCCCAGAGCTTAAGTGTTACGCCCTCTGGCAATAGCTTAGGATACTGCTTAAAAAATTCAGCGGCCATTGGGATGATGTCGTGAGCCCTATCATCATAAAAATTGATTGTCGTTGGATTGTTTTTATTGATGTCGTATTTATTAGCAATATACTGCACGATTGCATACAGCAGTAAGCGTTTATGCTCATCATTTTGGTAACTCAGTTTAAATTTGGGTCTTTTTCGGGGCTCAGCATTTACTCGTTCTATTTCTTTCCAGCTGTCGCCGGGTTGATTGTGATCTTGAATAATGGCGTTAGGTTTGCGCTCATTAATATTGGCAATATCACCAAATAAAAAAGTATCAAGCATGGCCCCCGTGGCTTTCTGCGCAGCCTTCATATACTCAGCCAGTGAAAGGGTTCTATTTTTTTGTGCAATACAATAATCATCGAAAGCAGATGTGCGAGTAGAAGCGCACAGCAAAACATCAGAAGGTTTTATACGCTTGAATAATGCTTGATGAGCGTTTTCGAAAACTGTTTTATTATCGTATGATTTCACTTTTAAACTGTTGGCTGAGAATGGCCAATTATGAGAGGCGCTGTGCGCCAAGCAGCCATCAATATCAAGTAAGTGAAAATCAGGTATTGTCATTCTATGATTGTAATAAAATAAAAGGCCATCAGCGAATATGATTTGTCACAAAATGTATATAAACTAGGTGTCAAGCTAATTTCTAGCTTATCATCGACCTCGGGCCTTTTTCAGGGTAGAATAGCGGTTTTTGGTATTCAGATGAAGCACATACGAAATTTCTCGATCATTGCCCATATCGATCATGGTAAGTCTACGATAGCAGACCGATTTATTCAGGTGTGTGGCGGCTTGTCTGAGCGTGAAATGGAGAGCCAAGTCCTTGATTCCATGGACTTAGAGCGTGAGCGCGGCATCACCATCAAGGCGCAAAGCGTCTCACTGTACTACACCGCCAAAGACGGCGAGACTTACCAGCTTAACTTTATTGATACCCCCGGGCACGTAGATTTTAGCTATGAGGTATCTCGCTCATTGGCAGCTTGTGAGGGTGCTTTGCTCGTAGTGGATGCCAGCCAGGGCGTAGAAGCGCAAACTGTTGCTAACTGCTATACAGCCATCGAGCAAGATCTAGAGGTCGTGCCAGTATTAAATAAAATTGATTTGCCCCAGGCTGAACCCGATCGTGTTAAGGCTGAAATTGAAGATATTATTGGTATCGAGGCCCGCCAGGCTGTTGTTGTTTCTGCAAAGCAGGGGATAGGTATTGATGAAGCCCTCGAAAGTATTATTGAACGTATTCCACCGCCTCAGGGCGATCCAGATGCACCCTTGCAGGCGTTGATTATTGATTCATGGTTCGATGCCTATTTAGGTGTTGTTTCGCTTGTACGTATTAAAAATGGCGTGCTGAATAAGGGCGACAAAATTAAAGTGATGTCTACGGGCAAAACTTACGACGCAAATTGCATCGGGGTGTTCACGCCTAAGCGTGTCGAGAAAAAAGCTTTGAATACCGGCGAAGTAGGTTTTGTAGTAGCGGGTGTTAAAGACATTCATGGTGCACCGGTGGGCGATACCTTAACACACGCCAGTAAAGGTGCTGAAAAACCATTAGCAGGTTTCAAAAAAGTAAAGCCGCAGGTTTATGCCGGGGTATTCCCGGTCGACTCTGGTGACTATGAAGATTTCCGTGAGGCACTGCAAAAACTTTGTCTAAATGATGCAGCATTAGTATACGAACCTGAAGTATCGCAGGCTTTAGGCTTTGGCTTTCGTTGTGGATTTTTGGGTATGCTGCACATGGAAATTGTGCAAGAACGCCTAGAACGCGAATACGATCTTGACTTAATAACTTCGCCGCCAACAGTGGTTTATGAAGTTGTTGACAAGAAAGGTAACATGATGCACATGTCAAATCCAGCGGATTTGCCTGAGCCAAATTTTATTGAAGAATTACGAGAGCCCGTTGCGCTAGTGAATATTTTAGTGCCAAAAGATTATGTTGGAACGGTAATCACGTTGTGTGTTGAACGCCGCGGCGTGCAAAAACGTTTGCACTATGCAGGTAGGCAAGTGCAATTAACATATGAGATCCCGATGAATGAAGTTGTGCTCGATTTTTTTGATCGTTTAAAGTCCTGTTCTCGAGGGTTTGCTTCCTTGGATTACCAGTTTGATCATTTCCAGGCTGCAGATTTAGTTAAGCTCGATATTCTGATCAATGGTGAGAAGCTCGATGCATTATCATTGATTGTGCATCGTGCGATTGCTGACTCGCGTGGCCGAGATTTAGCGTCTAAAATGAAAGAGTTAATTCCTAGGCAGATGTTTGATGTGGCGATACAGGCCGCGATCGGCTCAAATATCATTGCCCGCACAAATGTTAAGGCTATTCGCAAAAACGTAACTGCAAAATGTTACGGCGGCGATATTTCACGTAAGAAAAAACTGCTAGAGAAACAGAAGAAAGGTAAGAAGCGCATGAAGCAGGTTGGTAGGGTGGAAATTCCGCAAGAGGCTTTTCTTGCAGTATTAAAGGTGGATAAATAATGTACATGGATTTTGCGGGCTTATTATTTTTCATGACGGTGCTTACCTGCTCAATAGCACTGGTGGATAAATTATTTTTTGACAGAAAACGCAATGGGGAAAAGCGCCCTTGGCTGATTGAAACCGCGTATTCGTTATTCCCTGTATTTTTATTCGTATTTGTTATTCGCACATTCATAGCAGAGCCGTACCGTATTCCATCGGGTTCAATGAAGCCGACGCTTGTTGAAGGAGACTTTGTGCTGGTCAATAAGTCAAAGTATGGTTGGTGGTTCCCAATAATCGACTATCGCCTAAATCCATTTGAAGACCCGGCGCGTGGTGATGTTATTGTTTTCCGGTATCCGCCTAAGCCAAAAGTGAACTATATAAAACGTATTATTGGTTTGCCCGGAGATGATATTACCTACGACAATAAGCAACTATTTATTAACGGCGCCTTGGTGGCAAAAGAATACCTAGAAACCACATACAATGATTCACCGCGCGGCAGACCTTATTTAGTGCGAATGTACGAAGAGTTTTTGTTACCTGATGCCAACCACCTCATTTACGAGCGTGAGGGTGCCATCATAGGCTTTAGCGGCACAGTCCCTGAAGGCCATTATTTTGTAATGGGTGATAATCGTGGTGATAGTGAAGACAGCCGTGTATGGGGGTTTGTACCCGATCATTACATCAAAGGTAAAGCTGCGCGTATTATGGTGAGCTATGATGGGAAGAACGTTAAGCTTCGAATGAAACGAACGGGGTCAAAAATTGAATAACATCAATCTACTTGAAAAAACTATTTCTTACAAATTTGAAGATCAAGCTTTGCTAGAGGTGGCGTTAACACACTGTAGTGCAAGCAAAAATAATAATGAACGTTACGAATTTTTAGGTGACTCTTTGATTAATATGATTATCGCAGAACAACTTTATAAGCAGTTCCCAAAAGCCACGGAAGGACAGTTAACCCGTTTGCGAGCCATTTGCGTTAGGGGTGAAACCTTGGCAGGCATTGCTGCTGAATTTAAAATAGGCGAGTATCTGAAGTTGGGTGTCGGCGAGTTGCGCAGTGGCGGCGCAAATCGCCCCTCCATTCTGGCTGATACACTAGAAGCTATCATTGCCGCGATATATTTAGATTCCGATTTTGAAACTATAAAATCCTGCTCATTAAATTGGTATGAGACACGCTTGGAAGATATGTCATTAGAAATGACCCAAAAGGACCCGAAGACACAGTTGCAAGAGTTTTTGCAAGCCCAACACAAGCCATTACCTACATATACGGTTGTTGCCATCGAAGGCGAGTCACATGAGCAGAGCTTTAAAGTCGAATGCCTGGTGGCCGGTCGTGAAGAACCATTTGTAGGTGAGGGCACAAGTAGGCGTCGCGGAGAGCAAGCTGCAGCACGATCAGCACTGGAGAACCTTGAAGATGAATAAGAAAAAATCAGGGTATATAGCAGTTGTAGGGCGGCCGAACGTTGGAAAATCCACCTTGCTCAATCGCATTTTGGGTGAAAAACTCAGCATCACATCACGTAAGCCACAAACAACGCGTCATCGCGTGCTTGGCATCAAAACAAAAGATAATATTCAATACATCTATGCTGATACGCCCGGCTTGCATGAAAAATTACCTCGCAAAATAAACAAGTATATGAATAAGGCAGCAATCTCAGCGATCCATGATGTTGATCTGATATTATTTGTTATCGATGGTTTGCATTTTAATGACGGCGATGCCTGGGTTGCACAAAAACTGGAAAAAGCTGAAGCAAAAATAATTTTAGTCATCAATAAAATAGATGAGGTTACGGACAGGGATGCCTTGCTGCCACATATTGCGAAGCTTAATGAAAAATATGGTTTTAAGCAGGTGATATCTGTTTCTGCGATGTCAGGCCAAAATGTCGACAAGCTAGAATCACTGATTGCGCAAGATTTACCCGAAGTTGAAGAGTTTTACTTTCCGACGGATGCAAAAACAGATCGTGATGCCCGCTTTATTGCTTCGGAACTTATTCGTGAAAAATTAATTCGTGCATTGGGTCAGGAGCTTCCCTATGAAACCCATGTGGTGATTGAGCGCATGGAAAAACAAGAAAAAATAACACATATTGATGCAAACATTTTCGTGGCGCGTAATAGTCAAAAAGCGATAATTATTGGGCAGAAAGGCGCACGCTTAAAGTCGATCGGTACCCGTGCAAGAGAAGACCTGGAGAAATCATTAAACACTAAAATTATGTTGCGGCTTTGGGTCAAGGTGAAAGACAAGTGGTCAGATACAGATCAGCTAATACAAAAATTCGGGTACGATAAGTGAAGCCCCGTGTTGAGCTAGAGCCTGCATATGTATTGCACACAAGACATTATCGTGAAACCAGTTTATTGCTTGATTGCTTTACACGCGATCACGGAAAAATAAGTTTAATCGCAAAGGGCGCAAGAAGATTAAAATCACCGCAAAAAGGTTTGTTGCGCCCTTTTTTACCGCTTTTAATTTCGTACGTTGGAAGGTCTGAGCTCAAAACACTGACAAGTTGTGAGCTGAGTGGTTCACTGTTGAATTTATCTGGTGAGCGGCTCGCATGTGCATTTTACATAAATGAATTATTGAGCCGGCTACTGCATCCTCATATGGCGTTTCCGGAAATGTTTTTGTTTTATGGTGAAGTTTTAAGCATTACTGCAACAGAAGATAATTATACTCAAGCTTTACGTTTGTTTGAAAAAAATCTATTGCAAGTATTGGGTTATGAGCTGATGCTGCAACAAGACAAGCATGGTGAGCCCATTCAAAAAGATAAGGAATATCTATTTTTCCCAGAACAAGGCGCTATTGAAATGACCAGCGCCATAATTGCAAATGGGTCAATAATTGTTTCCGGCGAAACACTTCTAGCCCTAGCGAACGATAATTTAAAAGAAGCAAAGCATAATTTTCAGGCAAAAATAATATTGCAGGCCGCATTAAGACGCCTGCTCGGCCATAAGCCGATTCAATCAAAGTTTTTATTGCACACACCAATGGAGGTCTAAAATGATTAAAGGGGTAGGCACTGATATCGTTGATATCGATCGCATCGTTAAAAGTCTTGAAGATCATGGTGATAAATTTGCAGAAAGAATATTATCTGAGGCAGAGTTGGCAGTTTACAAAAAAAGCAATTTGCCTGCACAGTTTCTTGCAAGCCGCTTCGCGGTGAAAGAAGCGGTGGCAAAAGCTTTTGGAACAGGTTTCCGTGATGGTTTGTACATGCGTGATATTACGGTGTGTAGTGATGGGCTTGGGAAACCGTGCTTAGAGTTTAGTGGTCAAGCTCAATGCATGGCTGAGAAGCTGGGCGTGCAGCAAAGCCATTTAAGCATTGCCCACGAGCGGCATACAGCAATAGCGTTTGTGGTTCTTACCTAGTTTGATGAAGGGATGGGTGCTTGCAGGACGCGCTCAATGCAGCTATCGAGTGACCCTAATAAAGGTTGCCAATCACCTTTGCTTTCGTGTATCGCAGACTCCAGTGCTTTAACAGCTTCATGAAGTTCAGGAACACCGCAATAACAACAAGCGCCTTTCATTTTATGCGTGACTAGTTTCATGGCCTCTAAATCACTTTTTTCGGCCAATGCCTCAAGCTCTTTGCGCTGTTGCTCCAAATCTACAAGCAGCATTTCATGTAACTCAAGAGCTAGCTCACTATTATTGTTGGCACGTTTTACAGCAAGTGCCCAGTCCAGTACAGGTAAAGTTTTATTATTACTCATGGTGCTAGCCTCCTCTTGAATTGATAATGCATTAATTGTTTTCCGCAAGCTATGTTCACTTACAGGCTTCGTTAAAAACTCTTGAAAATCATCTAGATTAATGTCCGAAAATTCATCCACAGTTGCGTGCGCTGTGAGTGCTACTACAGGAACGGATGTATTAATAGCTTTAATGCGGCGAGTTGTTTCAATGCCATCCATGCCTGGCATATGTATATCCATAAATACGATATCAAATTTTTGTTTTTTATAGTACTCAATAGCATCAATACCACTTGAAGCGCTAACAACACCGCAGCCTATAGCTTCTAATAAAGCGGTAACAAGCTTCAAGTTTGCTGGATTATCATCAACGGCAAGTACCTGCACAGATATTTTATTTTTTGGTAAGTCTGGCATGGAGTCAAGAGAAAGCTCTAGTATTGTTTGCGTGATATATTGCACTAGGCGCTTAGCTTCAATGGGCTTTGCCAGGCAAAGATTTGCACCTTGCTTTAGCAAGCTTGTTTGTTGGTGTGTATCCGTGGTGTTAAGCAAAGTTATAACGTGGTTAACGCTTTGACTTTTCGCAAGCTGCTCTGTCAGCGTTGCAATTTCTGGGTGATCATATAAGTTTGAGCTGCTGATGATGCCGATATCATAGTTTATCTCAGACTTCAGGTGTTGTGTCAAGGCCTCGGCATCATTGGCTATAGTGACTTCCATGTGGGCATCTAATAAAATATTATGCAAGGCTTTGCTCTGCAGTGGATGCTGCTCTAGAAGCAATGCACGTTTTTGGTAGAGTGGTGCCAGCTGAGGTGTTGCCCGGTTGGAAGATGAATCTAGAGTACGGGTAAAAAATGTAAATGAAAATGTTGAGCCAGTTTTTGGGCTGCTTTGCAAAGTGATTTCCCCGCCCATCTGAGCAACGATCTTTTGTGAAATAACTAAGCCAAGGCCGGTCCCCCCATAGCGTCGGGCAGTGGTCGTATCACCCTGCATGAATGCATTAAATATTCGCTTTTGGGTTTGTTCATCCATCCCTATTCCGGTGTCTGCTACGCTGACTTTAATGATGTAGCCGTTTTCTTGCTTGGATTCTAGTGTGACACGGATAACGATATGACCATGGTTAGTGAATTTCACAGCATTTGAAATAAGGTTGGTAATGACTTGTTTAATGCGTAGCGGGTCTGCATATACATTTTCAGGCGTGCCCACGTCATAGAGCATAATAAGCTCTAATTGTTTTTCATGGGCAACAGGGGCGAGTATACTCAAGGATTCTTCAATGATTTCTTTTAACGCAGTAGCTTCAGGGCTGTATGTTAATTTGCCTGCTTCAAGCTTGGAGAAATCTAATACATCATTCAATATTTGTAGCAAGCTTCTTGAAGACTTGTGAATGGTTGTCATGTAGTCTTTTTGAAGAGGCGATAGTTTTGTTTTTAGAACCAAGTCGGTAAAGCCAATAATGCCGTTCATGGGTGTGCGGATTTCATGACTCATGTTTGCCAAAAATTCAGATTTTGTTTGACTGGCCTTTAAGGCTTCACCACGCGCCTGGGTGAGTTCTTTATTTTGGTTTTCAATTTTTTCAAGTGAACTTCGCAAGTCGCTGGTTGCATTTTCAACGTTGTATTGTAAATTTTCTTGAGACCGTTCGATTTCTTCGGCCATATTGTTAATGCCACTTTTGAGAAAAGCAAGTTCATCTTTGGCATGTGCTTCAACGCGGGCACCTAGCTTTCCTTCCCGGAGACGGTCGATGACATCGACCATAGCCATCAGTGGCTTAGTAATATCGCGGCTAACACCAACGGCGAGCAAACAGCTCAAACCTATTCCAAAAAATATAATGACAAGGCAGGTTATTATCATGCTTGAGCGCATAGGAATAATGGCTGAACGATCGGTTTCTAATGCTACCCAACCAATAGGTGCTAGCCCTTCAACGCCTTGATGAGTACCGCGCATATAAATCGGCATCTGCGTTAATAGCTTGCTATTGCCTGTGCTGAAGTTTCCAGCTGAAGCCAGTAGTTTCCGGTTTTTATCATAGATGGCGGCAGCTTTTACATCGGGCTCAGTGCTGAGCTCGGTCACTGCAGTATTAAGTAATTGTTTATAACCCATGATGACGGGGTATTCAGCTGCAAGCGTGAGCTCCAAGGCATGCGCTTTGCTTTGCTTTGCGAGCATGTTCTCTAAACCATTAAACTGCGCGTAAGTGTAATAAACAGCTACCAGCGTAGGTAGCAAAATTGATGGGATTAGTGTGAGTAGTAACAAGCGATGCTTCAGCTTCCAGCCCTGCTTGTGAGTTTGGCTATCCATGCCTTCTTTCTCCTATGTCCCCGCATTATATCAATAAAATGCAGGGCGGTACAGCCATGTTATAATGCCAAAATGGCTGATAAAGAGTATGAAATAATCATTGATGCGCTGTCTCACGATGGCCAAGGACTTGGCACAATTGAGGGCAAGCGCTGCTTTGTGCCGCAAACTTTGCCACAAGAGCGCGTACGCGTCCATGTTTATGCCAATAAGCGCCGTTATGCGATGGCGAACCTTAAGGAAGTGTTAGATCCAAGCCCGGATAGAATCAAAGGAAAGTGTCAACACTTTGGCGTTTGTGGTGGCTGTCAACTGCAGCATATGACACAAATGCAGCAAATTGAACTGAAGCAAAGTGCTTTGGCGCAGCAGCTGGAACATTTTGGTCAGGTGCAACCACAGCAGTGGTTGGCGCCCTTAAAGACAGAGCCTTATGGGTACCGTCGCAAAGCCAGAATAGGCGTGCGCTATGTCAATAAAAAAGAAAAATTATTACTAGGTTTTCGTGAGCAAAATGGGCGCTACCTTGCCGATTGCGATACTTGTGAAGTCATCCATCCCGATGTTGCCAAATTGTGGCTGCCTTTGCGCGCATTATTTGCAAGCTTGTCAATTTTTAAAGAAATTCCACAGGTGGAAGTCGCCGTAGGCGATGATGGTATTGCCTTTGTTCTGCGTCATCTTGCTGCGTTCAGCGATGAAGATATCGCGCTGTGCATCGACTTTGCAAAAACATATAATATTCAGCTGTATCTACAGCCAAAAGGTCCGAAAACGGTGCATCGCATATGGCCAGTAGAAGGCCCCGAGCGGCTGCAATATAGTTTGCAAGAGCAGGGTTTGACATTGCAGTTTCACCCCAATGATTTTACGCAAGTTAATGCCGGCATTAATCAACAAATGGTGAGCCAAGCGATTGAATTGCTCGAATTGAAGCGCGAAGACACCGTGCTGGATTTATTCTGCGGTCTGGGTAATTTTACCTTGCCATTAGCCCAAAAAACCAAGGCTGTTGTGGGGGTAGAAGGTGATGAAGAAATGGTACAGCGTGTGCTAGAGAATGCTAAGCTAAACAAGCTAGATAATGTTACTGCGTATTGTGCAAACTTAGCGGAAGACTGCAGCGCACAACCATGGGCCCAGCAACCTTATGATAAAATCTTGATCGATCCGCCACGTAGCGGTGCCGAGGCAGTTGTTCCGCTGTTGGCAAAATTAAATCCTGCGCGTATTGTTTATGTCTCTTGTAATCCGGCAACTCTAGCCAGGGATGCGGGCTTGTTGGCGCAGCAAGGCTATCAACTGCAAAAAATAGGCATTATGGATATGTTCACCCATACACAACATACGGAAGCAATGGCGTTATTTGTAAAGGAATGACATGGTAAAGCTTGGAAGCAGTAAATTATTTTTAGATAACGATGCACAGTCTATTAATGTCTGGGCAAACGAAGTTGCAAAGCATTATAATGCGCAACAAGGTCAGCAACTGCAGGATGCTTGCCAAACACTTGTCACCTGGCAAGAAAAACACAATGTCCCCGTGCAGTTATTGCAGCAGGGTGCTGCCATGGTTGAAATATTATCTGAGTTAAAGCTGGATGCTGATACGCTGGTCGCAACATTAATTTACCCTGCGGCACGTAGTGAGTATATCGATGAAGATAAACTTCAGGAAGACTTCACGCCAGCGCTTGCCAAACTAGTGTTGGGCACGGAGAAAATGGACGCAGTAAAGTCAATGCGGCCAGAATATGAGAGCCCCGAACAGTACGAACAGCAGTTAAACAATATCCGAAAAATGCTGCTTGCGATGGTTGAAGATGTTCGTGTGGTTATCATTAAACTGGCCGAGCATATTTATTTAATGCATGCCGCAAAAAAGGCTGATAATGCGGAAAAATCGATGCTTGCGACGCAAGCAAGAGAAATATATGCACCTTTAGCAAACCGCCTAGGCGTTGGTTATTTAAAATGGCAGCTGGAGGATTGGGCGTTTCGTTACCTGGAGCCAGAACAATACAAACAAATTGCAAAATATATCGATGAAAAGCGAGAAGAACGCCAGCAAGCAATTGAGAATGTTGTCATGCAACTGCAAGGTGAGCTTGTAAAAGATGGTGTTAAAGCAGATGTTCATGGACGTGTAAAACATATATATTCTATTTGGCGTAAAATGCAGCGTAAAAATGTGCAGTACGAAGAAGTCTATGATGCTCGTGCGGTGCGAATTATTGTCAGCGAAGTGGCGCAATGTTATGCGGCACTTGGCACGGTTCATCGTTTATGGAACCATATTCCTAAAGAGTTTGATGATTATAGAGCGCAGCCCAAAGCCAATGGTTATCGTTCTTTGCACACTGCTGTAGTTGGTCCTTCCGGCAAGGCCCTGGAGGTGCAAATACGCACACAAGCTATGCATGACGAATCAGAAATGGGTGTTTGTGCGCATTGGGCCTATAAAGAAGGCAGTGAAACAAGTTCCGGCTTAGAAGGCAAAGTTAAATGGTTGCGTAGCCTGCTTGACTGGCAAGAAGAAGTGAATACAGCAGACGAAGTTTTTTCAGACTTGCAAAATACGGTTACGGAAGATCGCGTTTATGTGTTTACGCCCAAGGGCGAAGTTTTTGATCTGCCTAATGGCGCGACAGCGATTGATTTTGCCTACCATGTACATACCCAGGTCGGGCACCGTACGCGTGGCGCAAAAATCAGTGGCCGCATTGTACCGTTGACCTATCAATTGAAAACAGGCGACCAAGTAGAAATTCTCACGCAAAAAGAGGCCAAGCCTAGTAGAGACTGGCTAAACACCGACAGTGGTTTCATCTTTACTGCCCGGGGCCGTGCCAAAGTGCGCGCTTGGTTTCGCTTGCAGCATCGCGATGAAAATATCAAAGATGGCCGTGACATGATCGAAAAAGAATGCGATCGCCTTGACTTGGCGCATATTCATTATGATGAAATAGCTGAAAAGTTCAACTTTAAAGATGGCGATGAAATCCCTGCAGCGGTTGGGCGTGGAGATTTGCGTATTACACAGGTACTGCATGCAGCTTATGGTCATTTTGAAAAACAAGATGTACGTGATGACGTTTTGCCTTTGCAAGCTGCAACAAAAGATAAACACCGTCCTGGTGATATCACTATTGAGGGTGTTGGTAATTTGTTAACGATTATGGCGAACTGTTGTAACCCCGTGCCCGGAGAAAACATCATTGGTTATGTCACGCAGGGGCGTGGTGTGTCGGTCCATCGCCAAGATTGTAGCAATTTCATTAATGTATTAAGCGAGTCACCAGAGCGCATTTTGCAAGTAAGCTGGGGCCTGAATGATGACAAAACATACCCGGTGAGAGTATTAATAAAAGCTTATGAGCGTAAATATCTACTGCGGGATATTACCGCTGTACTATCAGCGCAGCTGGTAAATGTAACGGGTATTGAGTCAAAAAATGACGAGCAAGAGAACACCGTAACATTCAGCTTAACCTTACAGGTCCCGAACCTCGATGCCTTAGCCCGTGTGCTTGAACGGGTACAAAGCTTGCCCAATATCATCAGTGCCTCTCGCATGCATGAGACCTAAGAAGGGATGCCGCAAGCTGTAATTTCATGATAAAATTGCTTTTTAGCATGGAGAAACACAGATGCGGATGATTCTGCTAGGCGCACCCGGGGCTGGCAAGGGCACCCAAGCCCAATTATTGGTCAAAGAACTCAATATTCCTATTATTGCGACTGGCGATATGCTGCGCGCTGCGGTGGCTGCAAAATCTGCATTAGGGCTTAAAGCCAAGGCCATCATGGATGCGGGCGGCTTGGTTTCTGATGATGTAATTATCCCGATTGTGCAAGAACGTATTGCACAGCCTGATTGCGCAAATGGTTTTATTTTCGATGGCTTTCCGCGTACCATCGCGCAAGCGCAAGCGATGCGTGACGCTGGGGTTGTGATTGACTACGTGATTCAATTTGCGATATCTGATGAGACGATTATCAATCGGCTTTCAGGTAGACGCATACATCCTGGTTCTGGGCGTGTTTACCACGTAGAGCACAACCCGCCACAACAAGAAGGCGTCGATGACAAAACAAGCGAGCCGCTTATCCAACGCGATGACGATAAAGAAGAAGTGGTTAAGCAGCGCTTGACGGTCTATCATCAACAAACAGAACCCTTGGTTGCCTATTACCAAGATTGGGAAAACGAAGGCAGCGCGCATGCGCCAGCATTAGTAAGCATCGATGCTGCAGCAGATGTGAGCCAGATTGAAAACGAGTTACTTGGACTATTTCGCAAGGAGGCGAGAGTATGACAGTAATAACACTACACAAAGACAATTTTGATGACATCGTTGGCCCAAAAGAAATTGTTGTAGTTGATTTTACCGCTGATTGGTGTGAGCCTTGCCAATCGTTTAATACTGTTGTTGAAGGCTTAGCAAAAACATTCTCAGATGTCGTATTCGGCCAAGTTGATGTTGGTAAAGAACCAGAGCTTGCAGCTGATTTCAATGTGCGATCTGTACCCACTGTGATGATTTTACGCCATAATGTAGCGGTTTACCTGCAATCAGGTGTGATCACTGCGGGCGAACTTAAACGTTTAATCACTGAAGCGAAAGCTTTATCGATGAATGACATCCGTGAGCACATCATTGAAAACCTCGAATAAAAAAGCAGTTTTATTGGTCAATTTAGGCACACCTGATGCCCCTACTCCCAAAGCTGTAAAACGTTTTTTGTCGGAGTTTTTGCATGACCGCCGCGTCATCAAATTATCACGCCTGCTTTGGTGCCCCTTATTACACTTTATTATTCTACCGACTCGCTGCAAACGCCTTGCAAAATTGTATGCAGCTATTTGGTGGGATGAAGGTTCGCCGATGCGTGTGATCACGCACCGTAAAACTAAAAAGCTGCAAGCGATGGTACCCGAAACGACAAAAGTATTTTTTGCGATGCGTTATGGTAATCCCAGCATGCAATCAGTGCTCACAAAAATAGCCGAGAATGATTTTGATGAACTTGTGGTGCTACCGCTGTACCCGCAATATTCAGATACCACGACTGCATCGGTAA
>JAJFKJ010000005.1 GCA_021773275.1 Gammaproteobacteria bacterium | reverse complement strand
CCCATCGCTTACGCTCTGGGCTCTGATATGGGGTTATCCAAAAACAGCGACTTTCTTTTTCTTTTCTTTTTTATTTTTCTGCGCTTCAGATTCAGTAGCTGCTTGAGCCGTCGCTGCTTGAGCCGTCGCAACAGCTGCTTTAGCCTGGCTAGGAGAACCCGAGGGCGCTTGAGTTAAATCTGGGTACATGTTTGTATAACGAGCCGCAGTTGCTGTTGTTAGTGCCGGCGCTATTGCTGGAGGCTTAGGCGTGTTATCAGCATCATCTTCTTCAGCTGGTGGTGCCGTGGCAGCAGGGTTAGTGGCAGCAGGGTTAGTGGCAGGCGGCACATAAGCGGGTGGTTCTTGTTTTACAGGTGGTTCCATTAATGGATACGTAATGCTTCTGAATAGTTCATAGCCTATTTCTGCAACAGCATAAAGTCCATTCATCACTATAGAACTGCTTTGCTCAGCAGCTTTTTCGGCATCCTCTGGTTCTGCAGCTAGTGCAGGAGCTTTTTGGGCATCCTCTGGTTCTACAGCTGGTGCAGGAGCTGCAGCGGGATTATCATCTTCTTCTTCATTCTCTGGTTTTGCAACCACCTCATCAGCAGGTGGTGGTGCAGTAGCTTGGGCTGCATGACTCGAAGAACTACCTGCTCCATCATCTATTTTGCTATCCGCATCAGCTGGCGGTGGTGCAGTTGGTGTAGGCTTTTTGTGGAAAACATCAGCATAAAAGCCTGGGTGTAAATGTTGCATTTGTTTGCCAGCAGCATTCAAAAACTGCCATGCAAGGCCAATGTTTTTTTCTGCAAGTGTTTTTAATACCTCATTAGACATGCTGGCAACAATGGCACGTTTGTCTGCTAAATTTTTATCTTCATCAATAGCGGCAAGTTTATTTGCACAGGCTTGCAGTACCTGCGCGCTTTCAAGGTTCGGGAGCTTATCCACTAATTGTGAAAAAATATTTTTTCCTTCGCTATCACGTTTGAGCAGTTCGTTTAGCACAACAACAGGGTCAGATTTCTGCACTAAAAGCTGTAAATTCGCAAGCTGATAATTGCCCAGAGTGCTTTGAAAAATATTAGGAGCATCACTGATAAAGTAACTAGAAAAGCCTGTATGTTTAATCTGGAGCTCAGCGCTTGGGTCTGGCCTATCCATTTTGGCTAATAGCAAATTCAAAATTTCAATGGAAGTCGCAGCCAGTTCGGCATGTCTCTCGAGTTTCAGATATTTATTGTAAAAATCACTGATAGCGTCAAAACGACCTTCTGGGAGCAAATGGTAATACTTCTTTTCAATATAGATCTGAACAGGGACCATGGAACCCATGTTGTTTGCACGCAGGACCCCCGCGACGCGAGATGAGTAAGAAGGATTGCCCTTGAAAGTGACCGTTATATTCCAGCCTTCGCCTTCTGAGCGATGCGATTTAAGTGTAATTTCAACCGACATAGTGTCGCGTATGATTTGGTCTTTAAGTGTAAACGTTCTGCCTGGTGCCTCTGTAAGCTTGGAAATGGGTTTTAGTTTGTCAGTCGCGCTTATAGCACTTTGAATAGGGGCTTGCGTATTGCTATCAAATACAGTGGGGATGGCGGCAATTTTTGAGAGTATTTTGAATTCATTTTTGTGCGCGTTGGTGACCAGCGCACTAACAGCTTGGTTATCAAAATAGTTGGCGTAGCTAAGTGCCAAGTCCGGGGCAGATTTGATGAGTTTTAGAAAATCTTGGGGGTGTTGTATTAGGTGGTTAGCGCCATCAACAGTCACCACATTGCCATCATTTATGATTTTAGCTAGTGTGATATCAGCCATTATTTTTACCCTCATAACTACAAAAGGGCATTATAAAGCTGTAGAACCAACTTTGTCAAGGTTTGGGTGGTATTATTAAGGCGATATTATTGTAGGGGCGATGTATCTTCGCCCCCTTTGTGAAGGGGGCAGTGAGCATCGCGAGCGGGGGATTTTTGCGATACATTTAGGCTTTGAAATCCCCCGACACATTCGCCTGTTAGGCTCATGTGCCTGCCCCCTTCAGGGAAGGGGGCGAATAATAACACTAGGCCGGGTCGCACAGGGTACGACCCCTACAGTTGATCTACACGCCTGCGCTTTGCCCTTTCCACCGCGGCTAAAATCTCAGCGCGTTTATCGGTTTTCGATTTCTCTTGCAGCTTGGCTTCGCGTTTTTCTTGCTGTAAGGCCTGTTTGCGGGTGACGCGGTCTTCGCGCTTTTCATAGCGCTCTTTGGCGATATCACGGTTTTTTGCTTTGATGATGTCTTGGCCCAGGTGCCATTTGGCTTCTACGTAGTAATCAGTAAGGGGGATATTGCTAGGGCAGACCTGGGTGCAAGCATCGCACTCGATGCATTTGTTGAGATCTAGTTTTTCTGCCTGTTCATATTCGCCTGCTTGAATATGACGATACAGCTCTTGTGGTAATAGTTCTGCAGGGCATTCAGCGATGCAATCACCGCAACGGATGCAGGGCTGTTCGAGCGCTGCAACTGCGGGTGGTTCAGGCTCGCCAATAGGCAGCATCTCAATGCAATCCACCGGGCAGGGTGGTAAACACAGATCGCAGCCGGTGCATAAATCAGCGATGACGCTGTGCATTTGTCTTGGGCCACCGACAATGGCATCGACTGGGCACGCTTGAATGCAGAGCGTGCAACCGATGCATTGATCTTCGATTATTTTGGCAACTGTTGTCGGTTTGTGTTCGCCGGTTTCCGGGTTTAAAGGTTTAATATCGCGCCCGAGCAAATTCGATAAGGCTTTGATGGTGGCATCGCCGCCGGGGGGGCAACGATTGATATCTTCGTGTTGTTCGAGCATTGCTTGTGCGTAAGGTTTGCAACCGGGGTAACCGCATTGTGCGCATTGTGTTTGTGGCAGCAATGCATTGACTTGGTCGAGTAGTGGGTTTTCTTTCGCTTTGATATAGCGATGGGCTAAGCTTAAGCCGCCACCGACGGCTGCTGAAAATAAACCCATGACTGCTACAGCTTCTAACATCTTACATCATACCCTGAAAGCCCATGAACCCGAGGGCCATAATGCCAACAGTGATCATGGCAATAGCGCTACCCTGAAAGGGCTTGGGTATATCGGCTGTGTTTAAACGTTCGCGTATCGCAGCAAATAAAATTAACACCAAACCAAAACCGATTGCGGTACCCAAGCCATAAAACAAGCTGTGCACAAACGATGTTTGGCTTTGGGTAACGAGTAATGCCAGGCCTAGAATGGCACAATTACTGGCGATCAGCGGTAAATATAGGCCTAAGCGTTCATGCAATAGCGGGCTGGCTTTACGAATAAATATTTCAGAAAACTGTACGGTAGCAGCGATGCTCACAATGAACACAATGATTTGTAAATATTCAAGCTTAAACGGCACTAAAACATATTTAAATAAGAGATAACTCAAGCCGGCGGTAAGGGTTAGTACAAATGCCGTCGCTAAAGACATGCCCAGCGCCGAGTTAAGCTTTTTAGAAACGCCCATGACCGGGCAAAGCCCTAAAAATTTGGCCAGTACGAAATTGTTAAGCAGCGCAGTTGAGAAAATGACAAGAGCTAACTGCGTGAGCATTACTTAACTCGCATGCCGGGCTGTGCGCCATCGTGCGGTTCTAAAATATAAATACCCGGGCCTTCGCCGCTAGCGGCAAGCACCATGCCTTCCGACATGCCGAAACGCATCTTGCGGGGTTTTAAATTAGCAACCATGATGGTTAGTTTACCCGCGAGGTCTTCTGGGTTGTATGCAGATTTAATGCCAGCAAACACTTGTTTGGTGACACCGTCGCCCAGGTCGAGTTTTAATTGAATCAGTTTATCGGCACCCTCAACAGGGTTGGCCTCGATAATTTTGGCAACACGCAAATCGACTTTCAAAAAATCATCGATGTTAATTTCATCAGCCAACGGGTTGCTTAATTGTGGTGCTGCGGCTTCAGTGGCTGCTTGTTGTTCGGCGTCTGTCATTTTGGCTACCTCTTTGGGGTCGATGCGTTGCAATAACGGTTTATAAGGGTTGATGGCATGGTTCAATAAAGTGTTTTGTGCATCCTGCCATTGTTGTGGCGGCAAGTTTAAGAACTTTTCAGCTTCAGATGCAATTTTTGGTAATATCGGTTTTAAATAAATTGTGAGTATGCGAAAGGCGTTGAGTGCCGTGGTGCAAATGCCTTGCACGGCGTCACGTGTTTCATCGGCTTTGATTTTTTTCCAAGGCTCAGCTTCGGCGATGTATTGATTGGCTAGGTCTGCCAGCGCCATGATCTCGCGTACCGCTTTGCTGTATTCGCGGTTTTCATAAAGTTGCGCAATATTTTCTGCTTCACCAGAGATCTTTGCGATTAACTCAGGTTTATCGAGCTCACCTGATAATTTGCCATCAAAGTTTTTAACAATAAAGTTCGCTGAACGTGATGCGATGTTCACATACTTACCTACTAGGTCGCTGTTAACGCGTTGTGTAAAATCATCCTCGGTAAAATCGATGTCATCAAGCGAGTGGTTTAAACGTGCGCAAAAATAGTAGCGCAGGTATTCAGGGTTAAGGTGGTCGAGGTAAGTTCGCGCATTAATAAACGTGCCGCGCGATTTTGACATCTTTTGCCCATTCACCGTGACAAAACCATGTGCGTAAACGGCATCCGGTGTGCGATGATTGCTGCCGGTTAATACCGCTGGCCAGAACAATGCGTGAAAGTAAATAATGTCTTTGCCAACAAAGTGCAGCAGCTCGATGGCAGAGTCTTTTTTAACGACAGCTTCAAAATCAAAATCTTTGTTTTTTGCCGCATAGTTCAACATGCTCGAAAAATAGCCGATGGGTGCATCCAACCAAACGTAGAAAAACTTGTCTTTAGTGTTAGGAATCGGAATGCCAAAATAAGGTGCATCGCGTGAGATATCCCAATCTTGTAAACCAGATTCAAACCATTCCTTGAGCTTGTTGGCAACTTCGGGTTGCAGATGCCCGCTTTGGGTCCAATCTTTGAGCATGGCTTCAAAATCACCGAGCTTGAAAAAGTAATGTTCAGACTCTTTTTCAATCGGTGCCACACCCGATAAAGCGGATATCGGGTTTTTTAAATCAGTGGGGCTGTAAGTTGCACCGCAGGCTTCGCAGTTATCGCCGTATTGATCATCGGCGCCACATTTGGGGCATTCGCCTTTAACGTAACGGTCGGGTAAAAACATGTTTTTTTCAGGGTCAAACGCCTGCTTGATGGTACGCTTGGCAATGTGGCCGTTTTTTTCTAGCTCGAGGTAGATGGCGCTGGCTAGTTTTTCATTCTCTGGGCTGTGTGTGCTGTAGAAATTATTAAACTCGATGCCAAAATCGTTCAGATCTTTGCTGTGTTCTTGATGGTAACGGCTGATCAGTTCTTCAGGGCTAATGCCTGCTTTTTCGGCGCTGAGCATGATCGGCGTGCCATGGGCATCGTCACCATTGAAAAAATGTACAGTATGGCCACGCATGCGCTGGAAGCGTACCCAAACGTCTGTTTGAATCATGCCTAGCATATGACCAATATGAATCGAACCATTCGCATAGGGCAGGGCATAGGTAACGACGATGTTGCGGGCTGTGCTCATATAGGCTCTCAGTGTAAAGAGCTTATTTTAGCATATAAGCGAGATTGGCTGTAGGGCTATGGCCTATAGCTGGCTTGTGGTGCGAGTAGCATTGGGTAACCAGCTTGTCGTGGAGCTTGATGATGACCCCATTGCACAAAAAAACCAGCTGTTGGCGGAACAACAGTAAGCGCTGGCTTATTTTCAGATTTTTTTAATAGTTGTGCGTTCTGTTTTTCAAGCTCACTTATCCTAAGTTCCATGGCTTCAAGTCTTTGCTCCAATTGACGCGTTTTTTCTGCCTCACTGTCCGGGTCAGATAAAGTGCCATACCAAGTCTTATCTTTTTCCGACAGGGCCCACAGTGCTTGACGGGCATTTTCGTTTCCTTTCGCGCCTGATTTTTGAAACCAATGGACAGCTTGTTCAATGTCTTGAACACCTGCTCTGCCATCCTGAAACATAGTGCCGATCTTATATTCGGCACGGTGACTGCCAAGCTCTGCAGCGCGTGTATAGTATTCCAGTGCCAGTTTGGGTTCTCGAGTCATGCCTGTCTCCTTGTCACTGAAATATCCACACCAGTATAGAGCGTCTGCATGATCTTGTTCGGCTGCTTTTTTAAGGTAATGTAATCCTTGCTTGTTGTCTTCCTTTACGCCATTTTCCGCGAAATATGACAGCCCTACTTCAGCTTGAGCATCTGCATAGCCTAGGTCGGCTGCTTTTTTGTAGCAAATAAATGCCTTTTTATCGTCTCTTTCTACAACACAACCCCGGCGATACATATTTCCCAGTTGCATCAAGGCATATACATTGTCTCGTTCGGCAGCTTTTTTTATATAAGCTAGGGCTTGTTTATCATCTTGTTCAATGCCATCTCCTTCAAGATACTTTATTCCAAGGTCATATTCGGCTTCGGCAAGGCCTTGGGCGGCAGATTTGTTTAAAAACTTCATTGCCAGCTCAGTACTTTTCGTTACGACTTTACCTACCCGGTGCATGCGACTCATTGCGAATTGCGCGTGCATATTGTTTTGCGCTGCTGAAAAACCGTACCACTGTACTGCTTCTAAGAGGCTTTGTTTTAACCCTAAACCATGCTCAAGGCACCGTCCGAATTCACACTGCGCGACATCTAGGCCTCGGTATGCAGCTATACGAAAATGGTTTGCTGCTTCGTTGTAATTTTGTTTTGCGCCAAGACCATCTCTATAAGCTACACCCATATTGTAATAAGCTTCTGTGTCATTCTGCTTTATTGCTAGGGTAAGGTATATAATGGCTTGTTCGAGATTTTCATCGATGCCATGGCCACCCAACAGCAGTGCTCCGAATGTACTTTGGGCAGGTGTAAATCCGCGGTCAGCAGCTTGTTTGATCCATTTAACCGCTTTGTTAAGATCCTTGTCTACCTCAGGTGTGCCTTCAAGGTACAATACGCCAACATTGTATTGTGCAGACACATCGCCTGCCTGCGCACGTACGAGTTGCTCTGTAAATATACTCATTAACTACCTCTTTGATTAAACAGCCAATCAATTTTAATGGACAAAAGTAGCTGAAACAACCAGCCAAATGAAGGGGATGTAAGAGAGTTTTGTGCGAGGAACAGCTCTACGGTCTAAACAGGTGGATGGGTTGTAGCATTTATATATCGAGATCCTTAAATAGCTCATCGCTATCCTTGCATGTAGTCAAACCTTCACCCTTGCGTGCTTCAGCAATGGCTTTTTCAGTCTCTTTATTAGGGAGCATAAGCGAAAAAGGGATGCCATGCTCACGTTGTATCATTTTATAAAACATATAAATTGCCTGCGATGGTGTAATGCCAAGTTCTTCTAGTACCGCGTGAACATCTGCTTTTAGTTCTGGCTCAATACGTGCCTTTACAAAGTCATTTTTAAGTTCTTTACGCATGGTGTTGTCCTCTAACCTTGATTATAGCATGGCGTGCCACAAAAGGGAACAATGTGACACCTTTGTTTATGGTAAAATAGGCCTTATGACTGAATCAATCATCAAATCGCATGTCGCGCAGAATGGCTTAAAGCCGCTGCCGAATATCAAGAACATCATTGCTGTGGCCAGTGGCAAGGGTGGCGTGGGTAAATCCACCGTTACGGCCAATCTAGCGCTTGCCTTGGCAGCGCAAGGCGCGAGGGTAGGTGTACTTGATGCTGACATCTACGGGCCCAGTCAGCCGCTGATGCTGGGTGTTGGCGATAAACGCCCAACAGCCTTAGAAGATAAGAAAATGGCACCGCTCATAGGCCATGGCATTCAAACGATGTCGATTGGCTATTTGGTCGAGGCGGACACTGCCACGATATGGCGCGGTCCGATGGTCAGTGGTGCCTTGCAACAAATGCTCAAAGATACCGCCTGGGATAAGCTCGATTATCTACTGGTCGATTTACCGCCAGGCACAGGTGATATCCAGCTCACCATGGCACAAAAAATTCCGGTGACGACAGCATTGGTTGTTACGACCCCACAAGATATTGCTTTGCTCGATGTGCGCAAGGCGTACAATATGTTCCGTAAAGTCGGTATTGATATGGCCGGTGTTGTTGAAAACATGGCAACGCATACTTGCAGTGAATGCGGGCATAGTGAGGCTATTTTTGGCAGTGGCGGCGGCGATCGCATTGCCAGACAATACGACCTGCCTTTATTAGCACAACTGCCATTGCAATTAAACATTCGTGAACATGCAGATAGCGGCAAACCGACTGTTGTCGCAGAACCCGACAGTGCTGTCACAAAAATCTTTTTAGATCTTGCCACTAAAGTGCAAGCGAACATCGCGGCTAAAAAAGTCGACCACAGCAGCAAGTTCCCGCCGATAGTTGTGGCTTAAAAAATCTTCAAGAATTTTAGCGAAAGGTCTCGTTATCAGAGCCCAGAGCGTAAGCGATGGGTGCGATGGTGTGCTGGATGATCACCCCTTCCTTATGGTCGGGGCTCTGATAAGCAAATATCAATTGATCTGAGGACCTTGGACCGTTAATTCCGCACCAGCCTCTATATCATCAGCCTGTTGTGTATACCTTCTAGAGCTGATCATTGCACTGTCTAGGCATCTGGTCGTCATATCACGTGCGGCTGTCCAAGCTGAGCGGGTGCAAGAGACCACAGCATTCGCAACGGGTTTTGCAGCTAGCGCTAAAGCAGGGGTGATGATCATTGCTGTTGTTGCGCCGATAGCAGAGGAAAGGAGTTGTGTGGTTTGTTCATCGCCATCGTAACGGCCTTCAGGCGCTTGATCTAATACGGCATACATACCTTCTGATACAGCAACATTGAGCGTGAGAAAAGTAAGGTAAAAAGCCACTGCGGCGAAGGCATGGGTTTCTTCTTCTTTGTCTGGCTCAATGGCTTTACTTAATGCAAGTTTGACAGGGTCGTGGTTACCATCTGCCGGTGTGTCGCGTAATATTCTAGCGGCTGCGTGAATTTTTCCGGTGTAGAGCTGCCTTGCTGTGGCGACTGAGAAAAATATGCCGGTCAATGGTGAACTGTAAAAAATGAAACTGGGTAGAACGATAGGTATATTGCTCGCATTTATAAGTTTCGCTAGGCTTTCTATGCGTGGGTGGTGTTCTTCTGCAGTTTGGTTTAGCAGGCTCAAGTATGCCTTTTGCCCGAAACCGCCAAGCACTGCTGTAGCGCTCATAGCAGCTGCAATACTGCCTGCGGCACCGCCTGTCAAAGCCATATCAGCTTTTGATATAACCATGTTTGTGCCCCAAGCAGCATCACTGGTGAACAACATAAGGTAGTTGTTTGTTACGGAGAAAAGTGTCATTGCCACTAATTTTCCACCTATCTTAAAATAGCTTGTCGCTATTTCACAATCACCAGGGGTACATTCTAAACCAGGCATAACAACTCCTTACAGCAATAAAAGTAGGTATGGTAACTAATACTTGGCAACAAGGCAACCCTTCAAATGACTGGGTTTGGACTTCCTGATTAATTCATTCCAGGTGTTCGCGAGTCCATTACTGTAACAGCTTCGCCATCATCATTATCTGTTAGCAGTGTGTACCTTCTAGAGCTGGTCATTGCACTGTCTAGGCATCTGGTCGTCATATCACGTGCGGCTGTCCAAGCTGAGCGGGTGCAAGAGACCACAGCATTCGCAACGGGTTTTGCAGCTAGCGCTAAAGCAGGGGTGATGACCATCGCTGCTGTTGCACCGACGCGAGAGGCAAGATAGTCTGTAGTTTGCCCATCGCCATCATAACGCTCTTCGGGGGCATTATATAATATTGTGTACATACCTTTCGATATAGCAATACTGAGCGTGAGAAAGGTGAAGAAAAACGCTGTTGCGGCCACGCCGTGAGTTTCAGCTTCTTCGTCCTCTTCAATGATTGTGTTTAATATAAGTGTCAGAGGGCTTGGCTCATGTGCATCGCGTAATATCCTAGCGGCTGCATGTAGTTTACCTGTATAGAGCTTCCATGCTAGGAATGCTGAAAGTACTGGGCCGCTAATGGGTGAGCTATAAAAAATAAAGATGGGCAAGGCCACTGGTACGTTGCTCAGGTTTATAAAATGGGCTAGTTTTCTAATGTTTGGGGCATGCGCTTCTACAGCTAGGTTTAAGAGTGAAAAATATTCTCTTTGTCCTATAGCAGCGACAAATACAGTAAAAGTAATGGCGTTTGGGATACTGCTTCCGAAAATGCCTAAGGCGCTGCCTGGCAAAGTCATTTGTTGCTTTGTTAGTCCTAGGCAATCTCCTGAGGGGAAACCAGCAACACACAGCATGAGGAAATTGTTCGATATGGCAGTAAATGTGAGGGCAGTGAATTTTCTGAGCAGTTCTCCCTCGCTAATGGTTACCTCTCTATTTCCAGAGATGTACATTATATCAGGCATAAAAGCTCCTTACAGCAACAAAGTAGGTATGGTAACTAATGGTCAGCAACAAGACAACCCTTCAAATGACTGGGTTTGGACTATGATATAATTCAGCAAACATCACATAAGCACAAGGGAGCACACATGAGCATAAAATCGGATGGCTGGATAAAAAAGATGGCAAAGCTCGGTATGATCGAGCCGTTTGAAAAAGAACAGGTTCGCCACGTTGAGGGCAAAAAAGTGATTTCATATGGGGTGTCTAGCTATGGCTATGATGTTCGTTGCGCCGATGAATTTAAAGTGTTCACGAATATCAATTCTGCAGTCGTTGACCCGAAAAATTTTGACCCGGAAAGTTTTGTCGATGTTAAATCGGATGTTTGTATTATTCCGCCAAACTCTTTCGCCTTAGCGCGCACCACAGAATATTTTCGTATTCCTCGCAATGTTTTAACTATTTGTTTAGGTAAGTCTACCTATGCCCGCTGCGGTATTATCGTGAATGTAACCCCTCTTGAGCCTGAATGGGAAGGGCATGTGACCCTTGAGTTCTCAAATACAACACCGCTACCGGCTAAAATCTATGCCAATGAGGGTGTCGCTCAAATGCTGTTCATGGAAGCTGCTGAAGTGTGCGAAGTTTCCTACCTCGACAGAGCAGGCAAATACCAAGGGCAGACAGGCGTGACTCTGCCAGTGGCTTAAAAATCAATAAGTTACATACCTGTAATTTACCGCTCTACGTGCTATTATTTTAGTATGGCAACGGAATGCCGATATAAGAAAGAAGAGCAGTACGAAGGAGATGACCATGCGAGCAGTATTTGCATCAATGCTATTAATACTAGGTAGTCTGGCTATGGCCGGTGAACCTGAGATTATAGCAGAAGGGGTAGACGACGAGGTGCCAGATGTTGAGCTTCATATTCCTGAAGAGCAACGGCCATCTTTGCTGCAGAGCTACCATACAGAAACAGGGCAACAAGCTGTTGTGGTAACACCTAGGGCAGGTGAACCTTATGCAATCATTCCAGAAAATAAAGAGAGTGAGTTAGTGCAGCAGGAAAACCAGCCAACAACGGAATCACAATGGCGCTTACTTACTTGGTAGGAGCCGACTATGCCATACCACTGGCGCGTTTTTAAAGCCTTATTGGGCAAAGAGCTCAAGGGTTACGTTTATGCTCAAGATGAAGATGAAGCCCAGGAAGTGTGGGAAGAGTATGTCGGCGGTAACGATTATCAAGATGTTGATAACGAAACCGGTGTGCATAATACCCATCATGCCAACCGATTTATTGAAATCGAAGATTTAGAGTTCTATGCCTCATCGTCTGAAGAGGGGGGGGCGGTTGTTTTCCTTTCACCTGCGGAACTCACAGACCACCATATTGAAGCTGATGATGTTGAACACGCCCATGTGTTTTATGTGGTTGAAGATTCGCAAGACTAGGCAACAGATTTCTTGTGCGCCTCTATCTCAAGCACACGCAACCATCTTTTATTACGCACACAATTTGGGTCAACTTTTGCGAGCAAGCCCCAAAAGCGTGGGCCGTGGCTCATATATTTAGTGTGGCAGATTTCATGCAGCATAATATGTTGCGCTAAAGGTGCCGGTAAAAATAATAATTCGGTGTTCAAGCAGATGTTGCCTTCGCGATCACAGCTGCCCCAACGGGATGTCATATAGCGTACCCGCAAAGATTTAATCGGTAGATTGATTTGCTTGCTTAAAGAAAACAACCAAGGTTCGAAGTGTAGCATGGCCGTTTGCTTTAAATATTGAATCAGTTTTTTGCGTACGGTTTCCCAGTCATCAATGTTACCTAGTACGGCTAGTTGGCTGGGGGTGGGTAAAAGTTTTACGTGCTTAAGGTCGGTTTTTGTATAAGTGATATCGAGTTTACGATTGATCGCAATAAAATCAAACTGTTTAGGGTATTGATTCTTCAAAACTTGACCTGCAATCCTTGTTCTGGAAGCTTGATATCATCTAGCATAACTGTCTCATTGTGTAGGTGCACACGTCCAAGAGCAAACCAATCAATTACCTGCGGGTAAAGTTTATGTTCCTTGCTGTGGATTCGTTTTTTCAGCGTTGCAACAGTATCGGATTTTTTAACATCGATTTTAGTTTGTGCAATGATCGCGCCGCCATCAAGTTCTTCGCTCACAAAATGAATACTGACACCATGCTCAGTATCTTTGTTGGCAATTACTTGTTCATGTGTATGCAGGCCACGGTATTTGGGCAGCAAGGAAGGGTGGATGTTAATAATTTTACCGCTAAAGTAACGTACGAACTGATTGCTTAAAATGCGCATAAAACCGGCTAGCACGATAAGGTCGGGGTTTTGTTCGATAAACAGGCTGCGTAGGCGTTCATCATAGGCTTCACGTGGTTCACCTTTTGTTGCAGTAATCACAAAGGTAGCGATGCCGGCATTACGGGCCCGCTCTAAACCATAAGCCTCTTCTTTATCACTGATAACAGCTTTTATTTTTGCATGGAGTTTGTTGTCTTCGATGGCATCAATGATGGCTTGCAGATTGCTGCCATTGCCAGAGATCAGCACAACAATACTAAGCATCGTTAACAACCGAACCAATAATCCAAGATGATTCTGCTGTCGTTGCTTGTAAAACGGCATCGGCATCTTTTTCGTCGACGATGAGTACCATGCCAACACCACAATTAAAGGTGCGATGCATTTCATCTAGTTCGATTTTACCCTGTGCTTGTAACCAATGGAAAACATCAGGCATTTGCCAACTGTGCAAATCGATATCTGCGCGTAAGCCTTTAGGCAAACTGCGGGGTATGTTTTCTGTTAAGCCACCGCCAGTGATATGCGCCATGCCTTTAATTAAACCTTTTTTTGCTAAAGGGAGCACGCTGGATACATAAATGCGTGTTGGCTCCATTAGTAATTCGCCCAGGGTTTCACCCGAGCCTAAGTTTGATTGTAAAAATGATTTTTTCATCGCAACCAGTTTACGTATGAGCGAATAACCATTGCTGTGTGGGCCGCTTGAGGCCAAGCCAATTAAAACATCACCCGGTTTAATAGTGCTGCCATCGATGATTTTACTTTTTTCTACAACACCGACGCAAAAGCCAGCCACATCAAAATCATTGTTTTGATATACGCCCGGCATTTCTGCAGTTTCGCCGCCGACTAAGGCTGCACCACTGAGTTTTAGACCTTCGGCGATGCCTTTAACAACTTGCGTGGCTTGCAAAACGTTAAGCTTGCCGCAGGCATAGTAATCCAAGAAGAACAGAGGCTCAGCGCCACAGACAATCAAATCGTTCACACACATGGCAACCAAATCGATGCCGATGGTATCAAAGCGACCCATTTCCTCAGCAAGTTTAACCTTGGTGCCAACACCATCGGTACAAGAGACCAAAACGGGCTTTTCGAAGCCTGTAGGCATTTCAAATAGGGCGCCAAAACCACCAATACCGGTCAGTACTTCAGGGCGGTGGGTGGCTTTTACAAAGGGTTTGATATTTTCGACCAGGGCATTGCCCGCGGCAATATCGACCCCAGCATCAGCGTATGTCGTTGGTTTATTGCTCATTTTGTTGCCTTTACGTAGAAATTCTGAAGAGCCATTATAGCATGATTACTATAATTACCGCTCCTACGTATGGTAAACTACGCTTTATAGAGGAGAAGCGAATGGTAAAAATAAGCTGGCTGAAGAACTTAATGCTATTGGCGGTGTTGTTTTGTGCAACAACAGTTTTGGCAGAAGACTTGTATAACGCCACAGTGCCTGTAGAAACGCGCGCCTCTACCGAGCGCACACGTGCCCTGCAAGTGGCGCTGAACCAAGTATTTGTTAAAGTTTCCGGTGAGCGCACAGCTGCTCGCAATGCTGACCTTGATCCTGCTCTTCGACAGGTTAACAATATCGTCACGCAATACAGCTACCATGAGGAATCTTCAGGCGAACTTTTGCTTACCGCTTCGTTCGATGAAGAGGCTGTAAATTTAGCATTAGTGCAAGCCAATCTTTCTGTATGGGATGGCTTTCGCCCAGTTAATATTGTTTGGGCCGTTGTTGATGTTAATGGTCGTCGCCATATGTTAACGCAAAGCGAAGAACAGCCAAGGGTTATTGAAATCCGGGAGGAGCTGCAGGCACAAGCCGCGATGCGAGGCATGAACTTAATTTTCCCCTTGGGTGATTTAAAAGACCGACAAGCAGTAACAAGCAGTGATATCTGGGGTGGTTTTAATTCGCGCATTAGCAAAGCATCGCAGCGTTACGATAGCGATGGCATCATGATTCTAAAACTGACAGCGCGCGGGAAAGATAATTATCAAATTGATTGGAACGCAGCTTTAGGGCGAGAGCAAAACAGCGGCTACCGCAACAATATGCCGTTAAGTGCAGCATTATCAGAGCCTGTTAATAGCATGGCTGACATTTCTGCGAATATGTATGCCACAGCATTTGAACAAATAGATGAAGCAACATTGATTGTAACTGATCTTAAAGAAGTGCAAGACTATGCGCAGGTTTATGCGTATTTAAAACAGCTCAACACGGTTAACGATGTGCAGCTTGTCGAGTTTGCATCTGACAATGTCGTCTTTAATCTTAGATTATCAGGCCGATTGGCCACGTTTGAACGTAACTTATCGCTGGATGGTTTGCTGTTACCGGCAGGGGACCCGACAGTGTTTGCTGAAAATAATGCGGTCGTTTACCGTTATATGCCTTAAAATATGAGCACAGAACAACTTACATTAAGTGTTTCCCTACGTGACGACGCCACGTTTTCCAACTATTTTACACAAGAAAATGCATTTGCCGTGCGGGCCTTGCAAGAGCTAGCCCAAGCAAAAGGTGAAAGCAGTATTTACCTTTGGGGTAAAACAGGCACCGGCCGCTCGCATCTATTGCAAGCTATTTGCCATGAAGCACAAGCGGGCGCATTTGTTGCAAGTTATCTCCCACTAAGCGAGCATGCATTTTTAGACCCAGCAATGTGTGAAGGCCTAGAAAGCATGGATATTATTTGTATCGATGATGTTGACGCCATTGCGGGGCAGAAAGTTTGGGAAGAAGCATTATTTCATTTGTTTAATAGAGTGCGTAGCGCAAATAAGCATATTGTTTTTGCTGCGACAGCAGCCCTACAAGACAACCCAATTACATTACCAGATTTACGTTCGCGCTTAGCCTGGGGTTTAACTTACCAATTAAAGCCATTAACAGATGAAGAAAAAGTAGCTGCTTTAAATTTAAGGGCAGGCAACCGAGGCATCAACATTCCACTTGATGTCGCACAATTTTTGTTTAATCGCTATTCGCGCGACATGAACGATCTATTTGCTGCGCTTGATAAACTTGATCAAGCCTCGTTGAGCGAGCAGCGTAAGATCACCATACCGTTTATCAAGCAGATATTAAAGATTTAGCACTTTTTGCAAACCCAATAATCAACACTTAGGTAACGGCCCCCGCCGTAGAAGAACAGAACGGCAAGCATGATAAAGTACGTTGCGGCGAATTCTATGCCGTTGTTTAACATCACCGGTTGGCCTAATTCCGTAACGTATTCATGGCGCCCAGGATAGTTAATTTGCAACCACTCCATAAGACCTGATAAACGTGCAGAACCTTCGCCGCTGCCTTGAGCAATAGCATACCAGCCGTTTACCCAATGCACAGATAGCGCCGCAACTGCCATTACAACTAATAAAGGGATGGAGATAAGACGAACCGCAATGCCAAATAGCAAACATATTGCGCCGATAATTTCAGTGCAGGTAGCAAGATACGCCATTACTTCTGGCATAGGCATATTTAGGCCGTCTCTAAACCAAATAATAACATCATCTATATTTTTGAGTTTATTCATGCCGGCCATCCAAAAAACAGGCGCCAAGTACAAGCGAACCGCCAGTAAAGATAAAAAATCAAAATGTTTGAACCAATCAAGGATCTTAACAATACTGCAGCAAACTTTTCTTAACATAGTGGCCTCTTTTTATGCACAGGTTCCAAGGATAATATCGTGCTCTAATAGGGTGGAAAGTACCGCGCTTCCACCTTGAATCACAATATCAGGATTAGGGTGGTTAGTCGTAATAGCCATTTGTTCAAGCACTTGTCGACCTGTTAACTTTTTATCATTATTGCTGAGTAGATTTATAAGTTGTAGGGTGAAAGCATTAATGTGCATAAAACTGACTTTTTCGTCACGGTTGCGATAAACAATCAAAAAAGTTTCTTGTGGTTCGCTGGGTAAATTATCTGGGCCGATAGTATGCACAGGGTATTGGTAATACTGTGGCCATGCCAAAGGCGACATACACGGTATGCCATCCAACACTTGGCCATTATTGCTGCAACGAGCATCGTCTAGCGATAGTTGTGACAAATCTAAGGCTAATTCCAGCCACTCATAATGTGCTAACTCAAAAAGCCATGCAGGGTCGTTTTCTTGATCGCGCGAATCAGATATATAATGCAGGAACTCTTCTGGAATTTGGTGAAAAATCGGACGAGTCGATTTGTGCTCAGCAAAAAAATCGCGTACCAGTTGCAACCAGCTATCTTCTTCATAGATGCGATGAATAACCGGAAAAGCGTTGCTCAATATCGTTTCGATATTGTTAAATAATAAATTTTGATAAACTTGCATACGTTCTGCGTCCACACCTTCAGGTACAGGATAGCGATCAGGTTCTCGTATGCGCGCTGTAAACTGCTTTTGTACATTTAAAAAATCTAAGTGCTCAGCATGCATAAAGGCTCCATGACTTTCGCCTGTAACTGTTGGATAATTTTAGTTTCCTGCAATAATGTTGTTAATGGTGGCACATCGTTGTCACGCTCTAATAGTGTTGGAATGGGCCCAAATAATTTGTAAGTATAGTCCAATAATTCCCAAACAGGGTCGCTGATGTCAGCCCCATGGCTATCGATAATCAAGTTATCGCTTACTTGCTTGTGGCCTGCAACATGAATGTAGCTGATACGTTTTTTGGGGATGCTGCGCAAAAAAGCTTTTGCATCATAGCCGTGGTTAATACTATTAACATAGACATTGTTCACATCTAATAATAGATCGCAATCGGCTTCTGCTAATACAGTTAATAAAAACTCAAGCTCACCGATCTCTTGGCCCGGCGCTGCATAGTAAGAAACGTTTTCAACAGCAATGCGGCGTTCTAAACGTTGCTGCACGTATTTGATTCGGCCTGCAACATAACTGGCGGCATCGTGCGTAAAAGGTATCGGTAATAAATCGTAAAGTTGGCCTTTGGTATCGCTGCAGTAACTTAGATGTTCGCTGTAGATAGGCACATTGTATTGTTTCAGAAAAGCTTTGATATTATCGATGAGTTCTTCATCAAGTGGAGCGGGCCCCCCTAGTGATAAAGACAAGCCATGTGCAACAATGGGGTAATGTTCAGCATATTGAATAAGTTTTTTGCCGCGGCGACCGCCAACGTGAATCCAGTTTTCGGGGGCGACTTCTAGAAAATCAATAGGGTGCGGTATAACATTTTTCAGGTCGTCGATAAATTCGCGACGTAGTCCTAAACCTGTCCCTTCAACTGTCTGCATGATCGTTCATCCGTTTACGTAGTAACCATGCACTAACTATAGGCGCTTGCACAAAAATATCAAACATAAAAAAGGCGGGTTGCCCCGCCTTTTTTAATGACAAGAAATTACTTTTTCTTGTCAGCGCCGCATTTGCCTTCGCCACATTTACCATCGCGATCTTTTTTCTCACCGCCGCAATGACCTTCTTTGTCTTTAGCTTTATCTTTAGCTTTACCTTTATCATCGCTACAATTGCCAGCGCCGCATTTGCCGTCTTCGCCAGCAGTTTTTTGAATTTCATAGCCGTTATTGTCGTAACCCATAGTAAGGGCTTCAGCTTGGAAAGGATTTGCATGTGCATTGGTTACAGCTAGTAAGCTTACAGCTAAACCTGTGCCTAAAGAAAGTAGTTTACTCTTTTTCATATTAAGCTCCGTGTTCGAGTGTTGAGGACGTTGGAACAGAGTATAGAAACTAGGTAAGCTTTTTACAAATTTTTGCTAAACGTTTACCGGTGTTCGTGCATAAAATTATTTCATCTTCAGACAAAGGTTTGTTGCTGTCTGGGCCTGCCACATGGGATGGACCATACGGCGTGCCTCCCGTTTCGGTATGAACTAGACGTTCTTCGGTGAACGGTGTGCCAACAATAAGCATGCCGTGGTGCATCAGCGGTAGCATCATGCTCAGTAAAGTAGATTCTTGGCCACCGTGCATGCTACTGGTAGATGTAAAGACCATCGCAGGCTTGCCTTCTAGGGTGCCGGTGAACCAATGCGCGCCTGTGGTGTCTAAAAAGTATTTCAGTGGTGCCGCCATATTGCCAAAACGTGTTGGGCTGCCTAAGGCAAGGCCAACGCATGCCTCAAGATCTTGGTGACTAACATAAGGGGGCCCATCATTGGGTACTTTATCGACTGTTTGCTCCGTGGCGGGTGACACCGGTGGAACAGTGCGCAGGCGTGCCTGCATACCGCTGATACTTTCGATACCTTGGGCAATTTTTTCTGCCATCTCACGCACAGCACCATTGCGAGAGTAAAATAACACTAAAATTTCTGACATGAGTCCTTCTCCGTCAAGACATAGACGATGCCATATGCTAACATAAATATATAAACTATATAAAATACTAATGTGATCATGAAGACCAAATCTAAGCAAAACTATCGGCCCATGGACTGGCGTATCTTCGTGCGGGCGGGGCAGCAATTCTGGCACGAAAGCACCAGCCGCTGTGCTTCTAGTCTTACTATATCGACCTTAATAGCGCTGGTCCCCATGATGGCGATCACCCTGGCATTGATTCAGATATTACCTCTTTTCTCAGGCGTGATAGAGCAGCTGCAAGATTTTGTTTTTGAAAATTTTGTGCCTAAAACAGGTGAAACGATCGAGGCGCAACTTGACCAGTTTGCAAAGCAGGCCACAGAGTTAACCAAGGTAGGTGTTATATTTTTGTTTGTTACGGCAACTATGTTGTTAATCAACCTTGAACTATCAATTAATCATATTTGGCATTACGGGGTAGATAATCACGCTTGGTGGAAACGTTTATTAAAGCACCTTGCGATTATTGTGTTTTTCCCTCTGTTTATTGGATTAAGTTTTGCGCTGTCTAGTTTTATATTAGGTACTTTCACACCTTTTAAACAAATTTTAATGCCCAGTGTGGCAACCTATTGTGGTTTTCTAATTTTATATAAAGTTGTGCCTAATGGTTATGTGCCTATCATCCCCGCTTTGTGGGGTGCTCTGGTAGGTTCGGCGCTTTTTGAAGGCATGAAACAATTATTCCGCTTGTACCTGTCTTATTTTCATGCTTATGAAATTATTTATGGTGCTTTATCAGTGTTGCCAATTTTGATTTTGTGGTTGTATTTGTCGTGGGTAATCGTATTGTTTAGTTGTATGATTACGCGTGAAATGACGATCAGTGAAGGTGAACAACCATGAGTCAAGTTTGTCATCAATACAATATTCAAGGTGTTGTACAGGGAGTATTCTACCGCGCGAATACACAAAAAAAGGCCAATGAGCTTGGCCTGCGAGGCTGGGTGCGGAATGAACTAGACGGTAGTGTCAGTGCGGTTGCCTGTGGTGAAGAGGCGCAACTGGCGATGTTCGAGCGTTGGTTATGGCATGGGCCTGATGCAGCCAAAGTAAGCTTGGTTATGGCTGAAACAACAGAACTTGAAAAACCTGAAGATTTTACTGGCTTTGAAGTTCTGTAGAGGGCCTGAAATCACCTTAATTTTTGCTGTTAACGACCATCCCGCCTTAAATTCTTGATATAATACCCCTACACAAAGGGGCTAATACATGAAAACAGCAATGCGAACTGACTATTGTGGTGTCATCACCACCGACCATTTAGGGCAAACCGTAACACTCTGTGGCTGGGTGCATCGTCGCCGTGACCATGGTGGTGTGATATTCCTCGACCTACGCGATCGCGAGGGTCTAGTACAGGTAGTGGTAAACCCTGAGCAAGCCGCAGCATTTGCGCTAGCCGAGAAGATTCGTAGTGAATACGTGGTACAGGTGACCGGTGAAGTGTGTCGTCGCCCTGAAGGTACTATCAACCCTGAGTTGCCCACTGGCGAGATTGAAGTGGTGACGGCAGAATTAACAGTGCTCAATAGCTCTGAGACACCGCCATTTCCGCTCGATAGCTATATTCAAGTAGGCGAAGATGTGCGCCTCAAATATCGCTACATGGATTTGCGCCGCCCTGAAATAGCCGCGCACATGAAGCTACGCCACAAAACTACACATTTTTTACGTGAGTATCTCGATAAACATGAATTCCTGGAGATTGAAACACCGGTATTGACGCGTGCTACGCCAGAAGGGGCTCGTGATTATCTTGTACCTAGCCGCACACACCCGGGGGAGTTTTTTGCGCTGCCACAATCACCACAAATATTTAAACAGTTACTGATGATGTCGGGTTTTGATCGTTATTATCAAGTGGTGCGCTGTTTTCGTGACGAAGATTTACGGGCCGATCGCCAACCTGAATTTACCCAGCTGGATGTTGAAACCACCTTTACTGATGAAGAAGACATCATGGGGCTCATGGAAAACATGATCCGTGACCTATTTAAAACATTATTGAACGTTGAATTACCCAACCCATTCCCGCGTATCAGCTATGCTGACGCCATGTCACGTTATGGTTCAGATAAACCCGACATGCGTAACTCGCTAGAAATTGTTGATTTAAAAGACGTCATGCAAAATGTCGACTTTAAAGTATTTTCTGGTCCAGCCAAAGATAAAAAAGGTCGCGTTGCCGCGATGAAAATACCCAATGGCGGTGAGTTGTTGTCGCGGAAAGATATCGATGATTACACCAAGTTTGTGAGTCAATTTGGCGCCAAAGGTTTAGCCTACATCAAAGTAAATGATATGGCACAAGGCACAGAAGGCTTGCAATCACCTATTTTGAAGTTTTTAAACGAAGAATCCATTAATGCTGTGCTTGAACGCACGGGTGCAAAAAATGGCGACCTGATTTTCTTCGGTTCTGATAAAGCGAAAATAGTCAATGAAGCCTTGGGTATGTTGCGTGAGAAAATCGCCAAAGACAAAGGCATGTTGCAAGGCGATTGGGCACCATTGTGGGTGGTTGACTTCCCGATGTTCGAACAAGATGCAGGTTCAGGTGTTTGGGACCCTTTGCATCATCCCTTTACTTCGCCAAAAGATGTGACGGCAGAGCAACTTAAAAAAGACCCTGGTGCAGCATTGTCCCGCGCCTATGACATGGTGCTCAATGGTTTTGAATTAGGCGGTGGTTCAATTCGTATCAGCAACATTGAAATGCAAGAAGCCGTATTTGAATTGTTGGCAATGGGCCCCGAAGAAGCCAATGCACGTTTTGCACATTTGCTTACAGCACTAAAATACGGTTGCCCGCCACATGGTGGTATCGCTTTTGGTTTAGACCGATTAATCATGGTCATGGTTGGTGCAGACTCAATTCGTGAAGTTATTGCTTTTCCGAAAACGCAAACAGCACAATGCCCATTAACATCAGCACCTTCTGATGTCAGTGAAGCGCAGTTAAAAGAATTAAATATTCGTATACGCAAACCAGCAGTTGAAGCAGAAAGTTAAGGAACGACATCATGGCAGGCCATAGTAAATGGGCAAATATTCAGCATCGTAAAGGCAAACAAGATGCAAAGCGCGGAAAACTTTTTACTAAGCTTATTCGAGAAGTGACCATCGCAGCACGCCTAGGTGGAGAAGACGCCGGGTCAAATCCACGTTTGCGCACGGCAATCGATAAAGCTTTAGCTGCCAATATGACAAAAGATGTCATCCAACGCGCAATTAAACGCGGTGCCGGTGGTGATGAAGGTAGTGATTTGGTAGAGCTACGCTATGAAGGTTATGCGCCGGGTGGTGTTGCGGTGTTGGTTGATGCCATGACCGACAATCGTAATCGCACCGTGGCTGATGTGCGTCATGCATTTACCAAGTGCGGAGGTAACCTCGGTACTGACGGTTCTGTTGCCTATTTGTTTAATCACATCGGCCAGATGCTGTTCTCGGCAGATCATGATGAAGATAAGTTAATGGAAGTCGGCCTGGATGCGGGCGCTGATGATATTCGCCACAACGATGACGGTAGTTTCGAAGTCATTACCTCGCCAGAGACTTTTGAAGTGGTTAAGCAAGCGTTTATTAGCCAGAGCCTGAATCCAGATTTTTCTGAAGTAACCATGCTGCCAGAAATACAAGTAGAAGTTAATGTCGATGATGGCAAGAAAATTATCAAAATGATCGATATGCTTGAAGACTCCGATGACGTGCAAAACGTCTATACTAATGCAGATATTCCGAGCGAAGCGTACGAATAATATGACAAAGCGAATCATCATGGGTGTTGACCCAGGTTCACGATGCACTGGTTTCGGTGTAATCGTTATGGATGGCAGAACGCCACAATATGTGAGCAGTGGCGTAGTGAAAGCAGAGCAGGGCGAGGCAGCGCCACGACTGCGTACTATATTTGCGGGCCTGCAAGAAGTCATTCAAACCTATCAACCTACCGAGTTTGCGATCGAACAAGTATTTGTGCATCATAACCCCAATAGTGCTATAAAACTTGGCCAAGCACGTGGGGCCGCAATCGCCGCAACATTTGCACACGATCTAGAAATTTTTGAATATTCCGCACGGCAAATAAAACAAAGTGTTGTTGGTTACGGCAATGCCGCAAAAGAACAGGTGCAAACCATGGTGGTAAGTTTATTAAAGCTTAATGCTGTGCCGCAGGCGGACGCGGCGGATGCCTTGGCATGTGCTTTGTGCCATTCCCATAATCTACGATAAAATATCTAGCACATTCTCAGGTGGGCGGCCAATAGCTGCTTGTTTGTCAGTGATAACGATAGGACGTTCGATGAGCACCGGATTGGCGCACATGATTTCGATGACTTCTTGATCATCTAAACTTTTGTTTTGTAGACCTGTAGTTTTATACGCCTCATCTTTTTTACGCAATAAGTCGCGCGGCGCAATATTTAGTTTTTGCAATAAGGCTCGCAGTTCTGCAGGCGTAGGCGGTGTTTTTAAATATTCAATAATTTCAGGTTCGATGCCACGTTCTTGCAGCAGGGCGAGTGTTTGCCTGGATTTGGAGCAACGCGGGTTGTGGTAGATAACTATCTTTTTCATAGTGCATATTATATCATAGGCGTGCTGCCAAAATATAAGCCAAAATGCATTGATTGTTAAATTAAATCTATTTTATAATAAGCCTATAAGAACAATAAAAATGGAGTAAAATATGACGCATGCGCAAGCAATCTTTGATACACTTAAATATGTAAACCATTTAGAAGACCATGGTTTTAGTGAGCGCCAGGCTAAAGGTCTGGCTGATGCTCAAATCATGGTTGCAGAAGCTCAGGAGGCCAATGTGGCTACCAAGCATGATCTTGATATGACGCGCATTCAACTTGATAATAAAATTGACTCAGTAAAATTTGAACTTGAAAGCAAAATTGATAAAAGTGCCCACAAAGTAACTGTAAATTTATTTACAGGGATGACGGGTATGATGGCTGTATTTGTTGGGATTGTTGCAATTTTATTTAATTATATGAGTTAAGGAAAACCATGTTCGCATACCTAAAAGGCAAGCTTGCCCACAAAAAAGCGCCCACCATTGTTGTTGATGTAAATGGCGTAGGTTATGAATTATTGGTACCCATGAGCAGCTATTGTGTTTTACCCGAATTGAACCAAACCGTACACCTATACACGACGTTTATTGTGCGTGAAGATTCGCAAACCTTATATGGTTTTCACGATGTACAAACACAACAGGCTTTTAAGCAATTGATAAAAACAAACGGTGTGGGCCCGAAACTTGCCTTAACCATTCTTTCCGGCATGGAAGTTCCTGCTTTGGTGCAGTGTATTCATGAGCAAGATGTGAAGCGCTTAACCAGGCTGCCTGGCGTGGGCACGAAGATGGCGCAAAAACTTATTCTGGAAATGCAGGGTAAGCTCGATACACAAATTGTGCTGACCAGCAGCAAAGGCAAATCCGCCCATTTAGATGAAGCCTTTGAAGCATTACTTGCGCTGGGTTACAAAGCCAATGATGCCCAAAAAATGCTGGATAAATGCGCCAAAGACTTAACCGCCGAAGAAACCATCCGCGCTGCCTTAAAGGCTGTATAATTAGTGCTAAGCTTTAAAATTAAAGGACAATAAATGATAGAGCAAGATAGAATTGTCGCACAGACAGCGGATGTGAGCGAAGAAATTTTGGAAAAGTCCATTCGGCCGCGCACCTTAGATGAATATATTGGTCAGCAAGCTGCCCGAAAACAGATGCAAATTTTTATCAAGGCTGCAAAAGGGCGGGATGAGCCCCTGGACCACACCTTAATTTATGGCCCGCCAGGTTTGGGTAAAACCACTATGGCCAATATTATTGCTAATGAGATGAATGTTGCGATTAGAACAACGTCTGGCCCCGTGATTGATAAAGCAGGGGATCTCGCAGCATTGCTCACCAACCTGCAAGAAAATGAGGTATTGTTTATCGATGAGATTCATCGTTTAAGCCCAGCCATCGAAGAAATCTTATACCCTGCGATGGAAGACTTTAAACTTGATATCATGATTGGTGAAGGCCCTGCAGCGCGTTCGATTAAATTAGATCTCCCGCCTTTCACATTGGTGGGCGCAACCACACGTGCTGGGATGTTGACCTCGCCGCTGCGCGATCGTTTTGGGATTATTCAGCGTTTAGAGTTCTATAATACTATTGAGCTTACTGAAATCGTGTTACGCTCGGCAGATATATTGGGTATTCCGATTGATCAAGCCGGGGCAGCGGAACTTGCCCGACGTTCGCGCGGTACACCGCGTATTGCCAATCGCTTGTTACGCCGCGTGCGCGATTACGCACAGGTTAAAAGTGATGGTACGGTAAACGCACAAAGTGCGCAACATGCACTAGAATGTTTAGATGTCGACCCACGTGGTTTTGACATCATGGATCGTAAACTACTATTAGCGATCATCGAAAAATTTGAAGGCGGGCCTGTGGGTGTTGAATCTTTGGCGGCAGCCATCGGTGAAGCGAAAGACACCATCGAAGATGTATTAGAGCCTTATTTAATACAAGAAGGGTTTATCCATCGCACACCACGCGGACGCTTAGCAACAAAACAAGCATTTTTACATTTTGGGTTACAAACAGATTCAACAGGAGACAAATAATGACAACGCAATTATCCATCTGGCAATTATTTACCGATGCAGGCTTTTTGGTGCAAATGATCATGCTCCTGCTGTTGGGCTTGTCTGTACTTTCTTGGACGTTTATTTTTCAATACCGCAGATTGTTAAAACAAACCACGCAGCGTTCTAAACATTTTGAACATGAATTTTGGTCGGGCGCAGAGCTAAGTACCATGTACGAAAAACTGGCATCTAACAAGCGTAAGCTTGATAGCACGTCTGCTATTTTTATGGCGGGCATGCGCGACTTCTTACGTTTTGAAAATAAAGACACGGCTGTGCAAATCAGTAGCGAACATATAGAACGCGCGATGCGTATCGCTATTATGCGCGAACGTGAATCTTTACAAAAAAATATTAACTGGCTTGCAACGATAGGCTCAGTAAGCCCTTATATCGGTTTGTTTGGTACAGTTTGGGGCATTATGCATTCATTCATCGCATTAGGTGGCGTGCAACAAGCAACACTTGCCATGGTGGCGCCGGGTATTGCAGAAGCGCTAGTCGCAACAGCGATGGGCTTGTTTGCAGCGATACCTGCGGTTGTTGCTTATAACCGTTTTTCAAACCATATCAATCAACTTGTGAACAGCTACCAGACTTTTGGTGAAGAGGTGCTGGGCGTACTGCAGAAGAAACTATTATGCTAAAAAATTATTTCACAGAAGACCAACCTATCGCAGAAATCAACATCGTGCCTTATGTCGATGTGATGTTGGTACTGCTGGTCATTTTTATGATCACCGCGCCATTATTAACCTCGGGTGTGCAAGTTGATTTGCCGCAAACAGGTGCAGTCGCACTTGAGCAGCAACCTGAGCAACCGATGGTCGTTACCGTTGATAATGTTGGTAATTATTTTTTAAATATCAGCGAAACGCCGACAACACCCATGATGCCAAAAGACTTAAGTGCCCATGTGGCGCAAGCACTTGCTAATGACCCGAATCGGCAAGTATTGATGCGCGGTGATGAAAATGTTTCGTATGGGCAGGTAGTGACAGCGATGTCGATGTTGCAACAAGCAGGCGCGCCGAGTGTTGGCTTAATCACCAGCCCGTTTGAGGACGAGGATTAATGCGTTATAAAAATTCTTTGAAATTCAAAGGAGGTTTGTTGCGCTCTGTAGCCTTGCACGCGCTTATACTTAGCGCTGTTTTAGTCAATGTAACATTTAAAAACCCAGAGGCACGTAAGCTTACGTTGCCCATGCAAGCGCAAGCTGAGCCTTTTATTGAAGCGGTAGCCATTACCGAAGCGCAGTTGCAAAATGAGCTGGATCGCCTTAATAAAATAGAGCAAGATAAACTGGCAGAGCAACGCCGCATACTAGCTGAGAAAGAACGTATAAAGCGCGAGCAAGAAGCGGAAAAACAACGTTTAGCGGCGCTTAAAAAGCAAGAAGAAGCAGCTGAAAAAGCTCGGCAACAACGTCTAGTCGATGAAGCGGCTGAAAAATTAAGGCAACAAGAATTAGCAAAAAATCAGGCCGCGGAGAAAGCACTGCAGCAACGACTGGCACAGGAGCAGGCGGCCTTGGAATCCCGGCAAGCATTGGCCGCACAACAGGCCGCTGAAGAAGCTGCAATACAAGCCGCATTAGAGGCGGAGCGTCAAGTATTGCTGGCTGCACAGCAAGCTGAGCAAAATGCGATTACCTTACGTGAGGTCGACCGCTATAAACTCATGGTGCAGCAAGCGATTATGCGTCATTGGTTAATACAAGGGGCACCCGACCCTAATGCGACCACACGTTTATCGGTGCGCTTATCACCGAACGGTACTGTATTGAAAGTTGAGTTGAAAAGTTCCAGCGGAAATGTTGCACAAGATCGTTCCGCGATTGCAGCGGTGTACAAGGCCTCGCCATTACCCGTGCCAGAAGACCCAGATGTATTTAAATCGTTTCGTGAGTTAACATTAATTTTACGCCCAGATTCCATTATTTCAGAGAGGTAGATATAACATGCGCCAATTATTATATTTCATTTTGTTATTCCCAATTTTGGCTTTTGCCGCCCTTGAAATTGAAGTAACCCAGGGCATTGAGGCAAAAGCACCTATTGCAATCGTTCCTTTTCAAGGTGATGACCAAGTTGCTCGCACTATTACAGACATCATCGATGCCGATCTTATTCGAAGCGGTGAGTTTGAATTGTTGGCAACGCGCAACATGGCGCAAAAACCAGGCGTTCCACAAGAGGTGGATTTAGATTATTGGCGTCGTCTAAAAATGGATGCTGTAGTCGTTGGCAATGTTACGCGCGAAGGCGACGATAAGTACAAAGTGGATTTCTATGTATTTGATGTCTACAAAGCCACGGAAGATAAAGCCCCGATATTATCTCGCTCTTACACCGTGAGTGAAAGACAGTTGCGCAGTCTCTCGCATCACATCAGTGATGAAGTTTATGAAAGCCTAACAGGCCACCCCGGTGCATTTAATACACGCATCGCTTACGTGAATACAAAATGGAACCGCAAGGGCCAGCTTGATGAGTATCGTTTAGAAGTGGCGGACAGCGATGGCTATAACGCACAGCCGATATTGGTTAGCCCAGAACCCATCATGTCGCCGACATGGTCACCTGATGGCAGAGAGGTCGCTTATGTTTCCTTCGAAGACCACCGCGCGCAAGTTTTTATTGCCAATGTTGCAAGTGGTAAGCGCCGCTTAGTGTCAAAAGAACCCGGTATTAATGGTGCGCCTGCATGGTCGCCAGATGGTCATCGCTTGGCCCTGGTATTGTCACATGAAACTGTGCCGAAGATTTATGTCTTAGATTTGCGCAATAACAAACTTGAAAAGTTAACCGATGGTTGGAGCATGGATACCGAACCGCGTTGGTCACCTGATGGCCGCTTTTTGTATTACACCTCGAATCGGGGTGGTATGCCGCAAATTTACCGTGTTGATGCCAGTAATAAAAAGGTGCAACGCATCACTTACGAAGGTGATTACAATGCGCGCGCAACGCCGACCAGTGATGGTAAACAGCTGATCATGATTCATCGTGACCGCGACCGTTACCATATTGCTGTGCAAGATTTAGCCAGCAAACAACTCTATATTTTGACCGAAACAGCCTTCGATCAGTCGCCTTCTTTGGCGCCAAATGATAGAATGGTCATCTATAGTACCGTCGATGGGGACCAGCGAATATTAAGTGCTGTATCTTTAGACGGACGTGTTAAACTCAAGATTCCGACACCAGATGGTGATGTTCAAGATCCAGCGTGGTCACCGTTTATGTCTTCATAAGCAACAAGGAGTGATGTAATGATTAGTAAACTAACAAAATTAGCTTGTTTAATATTGGCAGGCGTAGTATTAGCAAGTTGTGCCGGCAAAGGCGGTAACAGCAGTTCAAGTGGTAGCTCTTTAAGTAAATCGACTACAGATTCTTACGGGGTCAGTGAAGATGATCGTTTTTGGGGAAAAGATCTAGCGAAAATGGACTACGATGCTTTATTGCAACGTGAAACATTTTACTTTGCTCTAAACTCAAGCACGGTGCATCCCAACTACATGCGCGCTTTAAACGCACACGCGAAATACCTGAAAGACCATCCAAATGCGCATATCCGCGTTGAAGGTCACACGGATGACCGTGGTAGCAGTGAATATAATATTGCTTTAGGTGAACGACGTGCACAAGCATTAAAGCAAATTATGGTTGCTGATGGTGCGAAATCAAGCCAGATTTCAGTTGTTAGCTACGGTAAGGAAAAGCCAGCAATGCGCGGACATGATGAGTCTATATGGAAATATAACCGTCGTGCTGTAATTGCGTATGAGAAGCGCTAATGAATATGTTTAAGAAAATTGGTCTTGTGGCCGGACTCAGCCTGGCAGTTTTAACTGCCCAGGCTGAAATGGAGCTGATTTTGCCGGAAGTCAGTGAAGCACGCACACGCAGTGCTAGCACAGCGCCGGAAGTCAGTGAAGTACGCACACGCAGTGCTAGCACGGCGCCACAATTAAGTGCTAACCCTGACAGTTATGATCTAACGCAGCAGATACAATGGATGCAAGAAGAATTGCAAACTTTGCGCGGCATGTTAGAAGTCAGCGAAAATGAAATTCAGCAGTTGCATACGCGCCAGCGTGATTTATATGCTGATTTGGATCAACGCATTTCAGAAATTCGCCAAGATCTAGCTGAAGATACAAGTACAGCTAAGCCTGAGCCTTTGGCTGCTGTTGCACCCAGTGCTGATGGGCAAGTTGTAGGTGAAGTGCTTGCTGTTCAGTCTGTTTCTGGGAATAGTGAACAAGAAGCTTATCAAGCTGCTTATAGCTTATTGCAAAATCAGCGTTACGCTGCAGCCATTGATGCATTTGATGCTTACTTGCAAGACAACCCTGAAGGTCAGTACACTGCGAATGCTTATTACTGGTTAGGCGAAACGCATGTTATTTATGATGATTTAGATAAAGCTGAAGCATCATTTCAGGCTGTGATTGAGCGATACCCATTGCATCAAAAAGCAGGGGATGCAATGTTAAAGTTGGGTTATGTTTACGATGCAGCGGGTCAATATGACCAAGCCATCGCAACGCTTACGCAAGTAAAGCAAAAATATCCGAATAGCAGTGTTGCACGTCTAGCAGACCAACGCGTCATTCAGATTAAACAGAATGTCGCCATCGACCCTATGGCAGAAGATTGATTGTAAAGAAGTAGGGGTCGCATTGCATGCGACCCGGTCGTGCGTAGCGCGACAGGAAAAATTATGAACCAACAGCTACGTATCACAGAAATCTTTTATTCCTTACAAGGTGAGTCTACGTTCGTGGGCTTGCCCACTGTCTTTATACGCTTAACGGGCTGCCCCTTACGCTGTGGCTATTGCGATACTGAATATGCCTTTACAGGTGGTGAGAAGAGCTCTATTGAGCAAATCCTCGAAAAGGTCGCATCTTATAAGCCTCGATATATTTGTGTTACCGGAGGCGAACCCCTCGCACAAAAAAACTGCATTCCACTATTAAAAGAACTTTGCGACAAAGGTTACACTGTTTCGATAGAAACCAGTGGTGCGATTGATATCTCGCCAATTGATGAGCGCGTTGTAAAAATTATGGATTTAAAAACACCTGGTTCACTCGAAGTTGATCGCAATCGCTATGAAAATTTAGATTTTATTAAAAAACAAGATCAAATCAAGTTTGTAATAACAAATCGTGAAGATTACGATTGGTCTAAAGAAAAAATCGTTGAGCTCAAGTTAAATGAAAAATGCGAAATTTTATTTTCACCCGTCTATCAAACGCTTAAGCCTGCAGAACTGGCTGATTGGATTCTTCAAGATAATTTACCTGTGCGCATGCAAGTCCAGTTGCACAAGGTGATCTGGGGCGAAGAACCTGGTCGCTAAAATAAAGTTGCACTTCCTGTTTGTTTTCTATACGCTGAATTCAAGTATTTTATACAGGAGGATTTATCATGCCTACACTCAAAGATGCAATTTTATCAAAACAACTTTCCGCTATCACCCAAGCTTACAGTTTAAATAATCTTGCCCGTATGCTTGAGTGGCAAGAAGAGCATGGTTTTTTTCAGTTTAACCCTGATCTGGCCAAAGCAAGTATAGAAATTAATGAACCTGAGTTGGGCATCACTATTTCAAAAGGCAGTGTTACATTAAAAGACGTGCACAATGAAAAAGCCTGGGAGCGTCTAGCTGAAATTTATGATGAGCATCTTTCCCAAGCGGCTTGGTATATTCCCTATGGTAAAGCAGCGCGTGACAGATTAATTTCTGAGCTTGATGCAGCCATGCAAGCCGAGCCAGATTCAGCCAGAAAAAAGCAACTACAAGCACGCCGCTTAAGATGCATCACAGCAGAAGAACAGTTTACGTTTGCAAAAAATTTAAATTTAATCCACCCCGATTATTCACCACCTGTGTTTGATGGGCTGTCACGACCGATGAAAGTATTGGGCAACTTCGGCGTTAACCCAGCAGTTGATTCCGTCGTGTTTTCTGTGCGCAGCGGCCAGCTTGTATTGCGTGCCATTGAACGCCCTGGCGACACACCCGGTTCAAAAGCCGCAGCTTTTGTGGGTGGCATGGGGCAGGGTATTGATAAGGTTATTGATGAAATACTGGAAGAATATTACTCTGGCGCTTTGTTTAAAGTAGGTTCGGGTGGTAGTTTATTGTTAGATAGAGCCCTCAAGGATAGCAAACATGAACACCAACTACTTGCTCATATATTGAAAAAAATAGGTGATTTTAATTTACCAGATGACGACAAAAATCTTGTAATAGCGGAAATGAAAAAAGTAGATTTCACTACGCTGGAAAGTGCAGGCCAAATACGCGAGCTTGCCGATGCTTTAATTGGTTCACAAATACCTGCGCTTAAGCAACTGGCGGCGCATATACTGGTCGAGGCTTATAAAAATGGATTGCCAAAACAATATGCGAAAGCAGCTAATCTTTTTAAAGATAAATTGATTAAAACTGAGGAATTCCCAAATACAGCTGACCGCCGAAACACTGATGATGCCTATATGGCAACTTCGATGTTTATACTATTTGCAGAAAATCTTGCGCAGCAAGATGCGCAGCTTGCAGAGCTTGGTTTGCGGCCAGGTGCGGGCGACGATGCCCTAGCCGTAAAAATTGTGCCCTTTGGTGAGTTCATCGATGACGCATTTACCAACCATGGCCCGATGGCAATTCGTGCATTCAGTGAGTTGTTGCAGGCTGGCCAGCTTTCAGAGCATGCGAAGCAATTTGGAATGGCAGCCTTGGCAGATTTTTTACAAAAAAATCCTTTGTTCAAACTAATAGCGGAATTAGAGGCGACAGATCAAAAGTCCGATGGGCAGACCTTGTATGCTAAAACACGCAATATTTTGGCATTCATTCATAAAAATAAAGGCATAGTTCCACCGTCGACTGACGAAGCTCAAAGCTTTGGGCGTTTAACTGCTTTGTATGGAGAAATCAATCGTAAAGAGACTCCCAAGGCGACAGTAAAGGAGTTGAAGGCTGATATGAAGAAGCTGGAAGACCTTGCAAGCAAGATTCAGGCAGAGCTTGAAAAGCGTAGTCAAACCCATACAGGAGCGGCATCACTGAATGGCTTATTTGCTCAAAGTCACTCAAAGCAACCCACGACACATCAGGTTGTTCTTGCAGTAAAGACTAAAATGCTGCCTGGTGGGCATAAGTAATTGTACTTGGGCCGGTAATCGCCCCCTTGCAATTTTCAGCAATTTTAGTATGATTACAACATCCTAGCAAACATGCTATTTGGGTCGTTAGCTCAGTTGGTAGAGCATCGGACTTTTAATCCGCTGGTCGATGGTTCGAATCCATCACGACCCACCAGTTTTCTCTAATAAAAACAAGAAGATATAGAGTTTTAGTTAACAACCTTTCGAGCACTAAAAACACAGGCTGTCCCAAAATTGTATCGAACTTGTTGTCAAACTTGTTCGTAAAATTCAACATTACCTATGTACTCCTTTGTATAATCAACAAATAAATGTGCATAATTTTGCATTGAGCGGTAACTTGACCACCCACCCAATTGTTGCAACACATGTGGCGGCGTGCCATTTGTTACATGACGAGTTGCCCACGTATGACGTAAATCATGCCAGCGGAAATTTTTAATCCCAGCACGTTTTAACGCATTTCGCCAAGCACGACCATTTGGAGATTTTATAGGGTTCCTTTTGTATGTAAAAACATACTGAGGATGTTTGCCATGCATTCTAACAAGAACATTTAATGCGTCCTTGTTCAATGGCACCCCTATGGGTCTCCCAGCCTTTGCGTCGTCAGCGATAACCCAAGCAAGACCCTTCTCAAGGTTAACTCGGCTCCATTGCAGGCCAACAACATTTGCAAGGCGTACTCCTGTCGCAAGTGCAAAAATACACATTTCGCGTAAGTGGGGTGGAAGCTCGGAAAAGAGCCTTTTCACTTCATCATCAGATAAAAATCTGTCGCGTCCTGGCGGCTCAGATAAAATCCGAATTTTTGGAACTTTTTCAAGCCACTCCCACTCACATTTTGCGCGACTTAAAATCGCACGTAATAGGCTAAAGGTTCGGTTAACGGTGGCATTTTTAACACCCTCGTTCAACCTTAGCTGGATAAGCTTTTCAACAAGAGCCTTATCAACATTGATTAACTCCATGTCATAAAGATATGAATGGAACCATCGTAAAAACCGTTTGTCGTCACGAATGCTCCTTTTGTCACCCCTTTCCTTTAGCCAGCGTTTTGCAGCGTCTTGCCATAAATACTTAGGTTTGTCACCTAATTTAGCAATTCGCCACACTTCAGCTTTAAGTTTATCGTGGAATTCTTGCGCTAGTCTTTTGTTCTCAGTCCCAGCAGAGCGATATATTCGCTGTCCATTGGGTGCTGTGAACCTTGCCCAGTACACGTTTCCACGTTTGTAGATAGACATTGCATTACCTCCTTATTTCGGAAGCCTTGCAGCCTTTCCCCGCTACTAGGATACCTTTTTCTAACAAAATCAGCAAGATCAGCCTCAATAAACACCCACCGCTTTCCAACCTTTGCACCAGGGATTAACCCTCTTTTTACACGATCTTGTAGTGTGCTTGGGTGGATTTGCAAAAAACCAGCAGCTTCTTGTAACGTTAGTGTTGTCATTGCACAGTTATTCCCTGCTAATAAATATGTACAAATCCAGGTTAAATTTCTTTTAAACTTAATGCAATTCAAAATGCTAAAACTATCCCAATGTGAATAGAAAAATGAAGGTAACTGTCATTTCTATTCACATTGGGATAGTTTTTTGAGGTTTTATTGTTTTGCCTTATTTGTTGAGGTAGTGTCAGGTAAATATTAATCTGAGATGGTAAACATGTTTCAAAATACTGTTAATAATAGAAGAATCGTCATTGATAGTTTTGGCGATCTAAAGAAGTTAGCGCATAAAATGCCAAAAGAATATTGGAAGAATAGAGTGTTGGCACAAGGGTATAGAATGTTAATTGCTGGCGCTCCAAAAGTGGGGAAGTCAGATTTTTTCATAGAAATGGTTTTGAAAGCTTCCTGTGGTGGAAAATTTTTAGGTGAAAATTTTTCGACCCCGTTAAAGGTGTTATACCTTCAAGCTGAGATTCACGAAGCATACCTTGAGGAAAGAATCAGTGTTTTTGAAAAATCAGTTTATTTTGAACAAAAATCCCTGGCTGACGAGAATATTTATATTTCAAGTCGATTAAACCTTGACTTAATGAATAACCGTGATTGGAATGATTTAAAAAACATAGCGATTGGAGTACAGCCAGACATTATTGGGATAGACCCAATAATAAGCTTTTCATCAGTAGATGAAAATTCATCTAAAGAAGTTTCAGAACTTCTTTATGATCGTGTTGTTGGTTTGCAGAACTCTGTGGATTCAAACCCAGCCATGGTTCTTATTCATCACCTCAAAAAAACTCGGGATGAAAGCGATATGTCCTTGTTTTCAAATATTCGGGGTAGTGGTGCTTGGCAGGGTTGGTATGACACAGGAATTTTATTATCAAGATCAAATGAGCGTGTAGACGTGCATTACGATACACGGCATCAGAAATCACCAGAAAGCCAACATATATATCTGAACCGTGATATCGGCTGTTGGCAAGAAGTACAAAAATCAAATAAGCGAAGCGAAAAAGTAGAGAAAGCGATAAGCATTATACGGGAATCGAATATTCTGCTAAGCAGCAGTCAATTACGTGACAATCTGGAACATTCTTTGGGTGTTTCGAGGCGTTCTGCTTATAACCTAATAGAGACTTTAAAAACCCATCCCGATGTGAAAATCAATAGAACCAATCGTCAGAAAATTCTATTTGAGGTTGTTTGATATGAAAGCATCTAGAAGGTTTTTCTGTAGCTGGCAACTGTGCAAAACTGTGCAAAACTGTGCAAATTTTCACTGTGCAATTGCACAGCTTGCACAGTTGCACTGCGACAAACTATTTGAAAACAATTTGTTACGTCAAAAGCAACTGTGCATGTGCAAATCTACTTTTAACAATATGCACAGTTTTTTACTTTTATTTGTCAACTACTTACGTCACTGTGCATGTGCAGCCCTACTATGTAGGGGAAGTCCTACACTTCCCCTTGCACAGTATGGCTGGCTGCACGCTTAGCAATTAGAACAGGAGAAATACAATGAGCATACTTGAGCACTTGACTAAATTTTCACCTAGTGGTGTTAACCTTCAATACTCGGAGAAATCTTCCAGGCCCGGTTTAACAGCCTTTGATATCGTAGCCTCACTAAAAGGCGATGATGTGATTTACCATTTTGGTAATTGGTATGTTAACCAGAACCAGGGTTCACGAACTTGTCTATTACGGCATTTGTTGCGGAAGACGCAACAAATAGCCAGCAAGGATGATTGGACTTGTGCTGACGATGTGGAGCTTTTAGGGCGAATGTGCGAAACAGCGTTGGTGGAGTTTATGTCTCCAAGAATATGTAGAATCTGTAAAGGAACAGGGGTTTTAAAATTAACTTCTTGTGAAAAATGCTTTGGTGATGGAAGAGTTCAATATAAGCGTGTAGAGTTGGCGAGAATGTGCGGTGTTTCAAGTAAGCACTGGAAAAACATCTGGGAACCAAAATACCAACTTGTTTTCAACGAACTTATTGAAAAGAGAGATGAATTAGAAAGAAAATTATATAAAAAAATAGGGGGAAGCTATTCACATTTGCATAGTTTTGCATAATGCACTTGCAACCCGCGAGATGTTTTGACATACTGTTTCCCATGATGCAAATTCCTGCAAGAAGCTTAGCCCCGACCTTACCGGGGCTTTTTTTTGAGGTTAAAAAATGCCAGAAGTAAATATAATATATGCAGACGCTAGGGCTGTTGGTAATGTTGCCGCCGGAATAACTTTTGACAAAATTGATGTGATGATGAGTCCGTATCAAAAACTCTATGCGGCAGTGATCAGTCAGGCTGTCCGCGATTTAAGATGTAAAAGCAAATCACTGGACGCACATTTAAATAAAATAACAGCGATAAGGTTTTTTAGCTCGAGGCTTTTCGATGACTATGCGTCACATGCAGGAATATGTCCTGACAGAGTACGTATTAAAATTGGCTTTGCTGGCAGAGCCTAATTCAAAATGACAGCTTTCAATAATCAACATAGCTTGAGGGTGTACTATGCGTGAAATAGAAATTGGCAATAAATTGACCGAATGGAGTACTGGTGGTCCTAACGGCCCGCTTGGAAAATGGGTAGATGCAATATTTGATGGTACAAGCAGCACTGAAAGTTCTACCACTTTTAAAGATAAGCTCATTATACAAAAAACCATGCTCCATGGGCTTTTCAAAGAAGTTGCCGAACATGCCCATGCTTCCAAGGTGGATTTGCTACGTGCTACCTATGCACTTTTGCTTTTCCCAGAGCTTAAAATACCGCTTATCAGTGATACTGAGCAAATGCGACAAATTGCTGGGATGATAGACCCCAGGTTGCGTGATTTTGTGGCCCGTACCAAGCTCATTGATTTTTTGGAAGGTCACCCTGAGTTTATCAGAGGACTTCACATTGATGAGAGTGAAGCTAAGCGTGAGGGCGCTAGCCAGCGATTTTGGGTTCATGCCTTTTATTCCATGTCTGTATCAGTTCCGCTGGCGCTAACAAGCAATCAAGTTGTTACTGCCTCACAGGGAAACATTGCACAATCTGCTCTTATGATTGGACAGGTGCTTCGTGATATTGCGAAATATTTAAAAGCAAAACCCAAAGTCAAGCACGAAGACATGGGGTGTGAGATTGCCATGCTAACGACATTGTTTGATGATTTGCCAGATGAAGCAATATTAACAAAAATTGGTTTTGATAAGAAAGTCTGGTCTTATGATTGGCAGGCGGCATCTAAAGACAAACTTGGTGTGTTACGAGATCAGCTGCAAGGCATGGGTGTGCGCATTGCCACCATGATTCCGCACTACTGGCTGTTTTCACGAGGCTATCGACTGCCTATTGAAACAATCAGGGTATTAAAGGAATACTTAGGCAAACTCAATGAGGGGCTGACTGGCTGGGATAGCATTCGTAATGCAGGCCGCTGGCTTACAGGCACACCGCCACGCACAAAAGCAGTCATTGAACAAGAGAGCCGCTTAATAGCTGGTATTTTGCGCTGTGACCGTTTAGGATTTTTAAACCTGCGCACACTGCATCAGTTTATTGATAACATGCCCGATGCAGTTAATCTGGGAGATGCCCAAACAAAAAAGCTGCACAGCTTAGCTAAAAAAGCAGTAAGACGTGAGTTATACATAAAATCACAACATTTGCCAGGTCCGGGCATCCATATTAGCGCGACTGAACCCGTCATGGTGAAAATCCAGGCTGAGCTTAAGCGAAAATCACTGAGTATCCCAAGTGTTGGCAAAGGGGGCAGTGGACCGACCAAGCATATGTTGTTGTATGGAGTTGCGCAAGCAAAACACAGTGAACATGTACACAGCCAGGCTTGTGGTCGTGCGCAGAAGGCCGAGGTCTATCGTTTTATAGATGAGCATAGCAAACAAGGCAGTCTTAGCATTAAAGCTCTGCTTGATTTACTTGTGGAGATGTGTTGCTTTGAGTGGAAACTGGGCTGCCAAAAATCTCCACTTCCTGATAGGGTGCCTGCTCATGCAACGTTATTAAAAGATGAAATTATTTACTGGGTCGTGACCCACCTATGTACGATTGCAGGTGGGTATGGTGAGAGGCAAGCGCAAGCCATGCGCGATGCTACAAGATTGGCGCAACGTGATGGTGTACTGCGTTTTGTCAGGGAGCAATATGACAAGAAAACACTAGACCTAGATACAGTGAAGTTTTTAATTAATGAAATGAGCTGGTACACATGGGATGATTTTGTTGATGAAGCGTTTGTTACATGGATGCCGATAGGTGGCGCAAGCAAGCTCATTGAACAGGCGCGTACTCAAGAAGCTGGTCAGTTTGAAGCCATTCGTGATTTCATTATCAGAGAGTCTCACGCCAATACATTAAGCTTGAAAGGTCTGAAAGCCGAAATTGAAAGCAGTGGTTGGTATACCTGGGAAAAATTGAAAACCCAGTCGCGCATACCTGAACTTACAGGTGTCGCAGGGGCTAACGCCTACAGCCAAGTGCTTACACAAATTGAATCACAACTATCTGATTTATATGTCTACATCAAATCCCAAAAATATGATGAAACGCTGTCGTTAGTGAACTTGGAAAACGAGCTTTGCAAATTTGGCTGGTATAGCTGGGATGAGTTTAAGAAGCATGCAGCTGTTGATTTTCTGGATGCGACAGATGCGCAAACATTGTGGGAGCAAGTGGTTAATGAGATTGACAAGCAAGACGCCAAAACCAAAAAAACGGTTGGCATTTAATAAGGGGATATTGATATGAGCAAGCGTAAACTAAAAAATGAGAGCCTAGATTTAATTAAATCAAGTGGTGCGTTCTATGCGCGGGTTGTGCAAACCACACAAAGCTTGGACGCGGATACAATGGGCATGAGTAAAAGTGATGCCCAAAAACTAGAAGTACAACCCACGATATTCTATAGGATTAACGGTGAGCTAAACAATAAATATTATGTATTAAGCGCGGCTTTTCTTGAGATTCAAAACGAGCTGCTTAATGAGATTCAAGTTATTTTTGATGAGCATGAAATACCACCTGAAGATGCTGATTTATTGCTTGATTTAACTGATAAGTTCCATGAGCATAGGAAAGCCCTTGAGCCAACAATATATGATGGTGTGTATGTTGATGACAGAGTGGATAACGTTAACAATAGCGCAAGCACAAGCGAAGCACTGCTAAGAAGCCCTGGCAAAAGAAGACCTAAAAGTTTTGCAGGTAACCCGTTCTTTGCCCTTGACCAACGCCTGAAAGCAATGATTGGCGATATTAGAGCCATTGAGTTTGACAAAAGCTCAGAAGGCGCGTCATTGGCAGACAAGCTAGAGCATCTGCTCATCAATAAACGCAGGCAGGGCTTATTCCCTCGTGACTACCAGCGTGATGTCATGCCGGTTCTAGGTGAATACATCGAACAATCTTTTACGCAATCTGATTTTAGTGGTAAAGATTTACATGCCGCGCCCTGGGTATCTGATGTGATGAATGCTTTAGTTGAGGAAACTGGCAATCTTTCGGATGATGTCAACAAAGCCTCTGACAAGGGCCGATTTGAAGATTTTATTAATTTTATTGAAACGTTGCTAGGTGAGGCGCAAAAAAATCGCAAAGGTTGGGCCGTCTCTTGGATGGGCGTGTCAAAGCAAAGTAGACAGACGCTTAAAGATAAGCTCGCTGGTGTCGGCATGGGCGATAAAGCCCGGGCCGATTTAGTGCTGGCCATAGATAAGCTTGGGAGCGACCGCAATAAAGCAGTTGAGGAAAAGTTACATCAAGCTTTTGACGCTTTCAAAGCTAACGCACTGGAAGAAGGCTGGTTTTCAACCGCTTATTGCGATGCTTGGTGTGAGGCAAGAAAAAGCCAGAAAGAAGTTGAAGGATATATACAGAGCAGCATTGCTAAACGATTCAATGCTGGCGAAGCAGTTTTAATTGATATCTCCAAAAGGCATGAAACCCTATTTAGTAAGCATTTTTCATCTCTTAGCTTAAAAGGTGATGCTGCCTCGTTCCTTTCTGCTCAAGGACACAAGCTGAAGAGTATTTTTCTTGATGAGCAAAGTGATAGCACATTTAAAAATAGCATTGTGACTTACTGGGATTCGCGCTACCGGAGTTTTTGGGAGTCCTTTTCTACAGAGGTTGAGCAGCATTACATAGAGGCTAAAGGGAGTGTTATTGCTAAATCTGCGCCTTGGAAAAATCTACGTCGCGCTGCCTCACTGGTTCGGGGTGCTTTAACGCAAAGTGGTGATATGCTTTTTAGTTTCGATGTTGTTGCGCGTCAGGCTGTTTTGGGTGTGTTTGATAGGGAAATCGCCAAAGCCTACGGCATGGTATTGAATTCTAAGAGTGATGATAGAAGGACCCAGCTTGACGAAATCAGAGATAAACTTGAAAACTCAGAAAGCGGGGCGCAGGCATCTTATTATCTGCAAGAAGCCATAGTTGCGATTGAGGCCGATCATGCCAGCACATCGCTCGGTTTTAATATAGCACTTTGGCAAAAACCTTCGCGGGCTGTGATTGCATTAAAACGGGTCAGGCTTGAATGTGAGGATGCGGCATTTTTACCCAAATCTGACAAAGGCTTGCTTGTCCCTGTGTTAAACCGAGCGCAAGACCTGATTAGGAGTTATTTCGCGCAGTTTCGTGTTGCTTCCCTTTTTGAGAGACAGTATACCAAGCGCCTGTTAGATAGCATCATACAGCAGCAAGCAATGGTAAGAGGTTCCAGTAAAGATAGCCCTTACACCATTGCTGATGCTTGTTATGGCATCAGCGAGTGTGTCAATACTATTTACGATGAGGTGAAGATTTACAACGAAAGCAAAATATGGACAAAGCTTGTTCAGATGTTCGGCGGCAATGCTGACAGCTCACTCCAAAGGTTTTTGAAGAATTTTTGTGCCTCAATGAATAATGTTCAGCAAGTGGGCGGGGGCAATGCCTACTATCAATTTAGTTTCTTTGCTGCAAACAGTCGTGAGGTGGTTGTTGAGCGATTGCGCCGGGCGAAAAGACTCATTAGCGAGGCAGATGTATCGTTTTTAAGCAAACTGTTTAACGGCCAAGAACACAAAGACAAAGTCTTAACAGAGGTGAGAGCTTGTATCAGTGCAGTAGAGCGACACCGGGGCGACCCTAAAAACATCTCCCTCACCATCCATGCTCTGCATGATTATCTTGAGCGGGTGGGTGAGGGCTATGCCAAAACACTTAAAACGGAACTTGATTGGTTGGCAGACAGACGGCACTTGAAATCACGTAGTGATATTACAGGCATTAGTGAGCAAGATGCGCAAGATGGCAGCGTACTATCTGAGTACCATAAAGAACTGCGTAAAAAAACAGTTGAACAAGAGCAGGCTGTCCGCGCAATTATAAAAAAAGCCCGCCCCTAATCCTCAAAAACAAATCATAAGGAAGCTCTATGAAAATAGAAAACCAATTAGTGCGCGATTCAATTCACGCATTGCGCTTAGTCATAATCCAAGAAATTAATAAGTCGGATAAAAGCTTTGAGGGTATTGCGATAAAAACAGGTGCCGATGTGAAGTGTGTTAAAGCCTTGGTAACCAATGGTGGCGGGGTGGTGCGTGTGCAAAGTGTTGTTGAGCTGCTGCGCCATTATACAAAAAACTGGCAAGAGCTAGCCGCTGTTCTATCCGTTTGGCAAAAGTCATGTGGTGGAAAAAAGATTGTATTGAACAATCTTTTAGAGGGCGGGATAAATAAAGCGTGCGAGTAGATGGCTTACTGGGTGATATTAGGTTGATACGCAATAAACGCAACCTTTCTTATCGCCAACTTTCTAGCGAGTGTTTTGTGCGAAAAGATGTGCTTTGCAGATTATTACGTGGCCGAATTTATGGCGTTTCGCTTCAAAATCTCGATCGCCTACTGAAATTTCACGAAAAATGGAGACATATTATCAATGAAAACACGGACAGCTAATGCTTGCCTGCTGGCAATCCTCGCTAGCACACTTTTATTCGCAAGCCCCGACGTCATGGCTAGCACGGGCGCAGGCGGGTTATCAGGCTTGGTGGATGATTTAAAGGAGATTTTAACCACTTGGTTCGCACAAGGCTTGATGTATGCAGCCTTTGCTTTTGCAGTCTGGCAGCTAGGTACAAAATTTGATTACAGGCCGATGGGAAGCGTGCTGATGGTCGCGCTTGTTTTAAATTACGGCCCTGATTTCCTCATCTCACTCACTGGAGCTGTGATATGAACCCAATTTATGTGCCGAAATACCTTGATGAGCCGCCGCGCATTCTCATGTGGACACACGCTGAGGCCGCCATTTTACTTGGCCCGTTTATGTTAGGGATTGTCTTTAGCTTTATTATGCTGGGCATTATTGGCTCAGTTGCCATGGGCCTATCACTCAAAAAATTGCAAAAGTCATTTGAAGGTAGCTGCATCTTGAGCGCGGCTTATTGGTATTTTCCGCAAAACAAATTAAAAACACTGCCACCCACTTACATTAGGGAGTACCTAGGATGAAAGTTGAACATCAAGGGAAAATAACAAATCAGCTTGCAAAATCACGCCATCGCTTGCTGGTCGTGCTGGGCATCGTGAGTTTAATACTACTGCTTTTATTCATGGTAACGATTAAGCAATCAGGTAATCGCGCACAGATTATTGTGTTGCCGGATATCGTTACTGAACCTTTTACCATCAGCCCTAAGAAAGTTTCAGAAAGCTACATACGCCAAATGGCCGATTATTACGCGAGACTTGTCTATAGCACCACACCCCAATCGGTTGATAGTCAGGTCGAAACATTGTTGTCACACGTACCAGCGCATTATATGAATGATGTCAAAATCAACCTTGTTCGCTATGCAGACTCCATCAAGCAAAAAAACATCATGAGTACATTTTATCCAAGTGAGTTCATCTATCACGCTAAAGGGCAAAGCATGGAAATAAAGGGTGAGTTTATTGTTTTTTTAGGTCGTGAATCCATCCGCTCTAAAAAGTCGATCAAGATAGATTTTGAGCTTGAGAATACCCGACTTTGGATTAAACAAATTGAGGAGTTAATATGAGTAAACAAAAATTTATCACGCTTGCAAGCTTGTTTCTGTGCATGCAGGCCATCGCAGGCCAAGATTTCAAGCTGTCTGATGGTGATAGTATCAAAGCCACCATCTCGCCCAATCATCTAAACCGCATTTATTTAAAACATGACCGCATTCAGAGCGTGAAATCACTCGATGGTCAATTTCATGGTGAGCATGATGAGAGAAGCGGCGAGCTGTATGTCAAGCCAACCATTACTCATATGGATAAGCCTATGCATTTGTACCTGGGAAGTGAACAGGGATTTGCTTACAGTGTCACGCTCTTACCTGATGCTGACACCCCACAAACTTTAATGTTAGATAACAGGCAAGCAGAAAAACAAGATGCTGATAGTCATGACACTCAAGATGAAATCCACACGCTGTTAGCTGCCATGCATTTGGGTAAAACCACGGATGACTTTGTGCGTCAAGAATTATCACGAGAGGTGTTGCAAACCATCAGAAATGAACTGGCGGTGTCGCATATTGCAAATGTCTGGGGGGATGATTATTTTGGTGAGGTGCTGGTGGTCACCAACGATTCACGTAAAACAAAAATCTTACACGAATCTGATTTAAGCGATGAGAACACGGTGGCCCTTGTACTGCTTTCACGCACGCTTGATCGCGCTCAATATACATTTGCCTACAGGATAAAACGCCATGCTTAAATTTAAAAAACCAGGGTTTATTAAAAAAGATGCGCAAACCACTTGGAACGCACTTCCTGCGCAAAAGAAACGCGCTTTTGTGGTGGGCGGGGCGCTATCAGTATGCATCATGGCTTTTTTGTGGCCTGGCGGTAAAAGTGTAACTGCTGTCAGTGAGACCCAAAGTGAGCGCATAAGCACAGCTGACAAGCTGGTTGATATCCAAGATATCTGGCTTTACCGTTCACAAGATCGGCTAGACAGTAATACACAAGCATTAGAAGCTTTAAAAGCCGAGATTGAGGCTATGCACATTATTGAAGATGATGCTGGTGCCAATGATGCAATTCATGACTTGCAAGCGCAGATTAACAATCTAACAAGCTTACTCGAGCAAAGCCAAGCACAGGTGCCAGGTGTTCTTGATAATGATGTTTCAGGGGATGATAATACGGCTCACAAGTCTCCCGCCTACAATACTACCATTGTGAGCCGTAACTACACCTTATCATCCCCACCTATTACAAAAACTGCGACAGACTATATCCCGCTAGGCAGTTTCGCCCAGGCGATTTTGTTAAATGGTCTTGATGCCAGCACTGCTACCACCGCATCCAGTAATCCGTTGCCTGTTTTAATGCGATTAACAAGTGATGCGGTGTTGCCTCGCCAGTTTCGCGGCCAAATGAAAACATGCCATGTGATAGCGGGGGCTTATGGTGAGTTATCAACAACACGCGTGATGATGCGATTGGAAACGATTACCTGTACAGACTTGCAAGGAAATATCTTTGAATCTGAGATTGAGGGTTATATTACAGGGGATGATGGCAGTGTGGGTGTGCTTGGCACCATGCGTGATGATACAGGCCCGCTTTTGGCAAAAAGTTTTGCCGCAGGTTTGCTGGGCGGTATTGGTCAGGGTATTGCGGATTCCACAGGCACGACTTCAACCTCCGCGCTTGGCACCGTACAAACTTATGACACAAGTGAAATCATGAAAATGGGGCTGGGTGATGGGGCGAGCAACGCCCTTGATAGGCTCGCGCAGTATTACATTGATAGGGCTGAACAAATTTACCCTGTTATCCAAATTGCACCTGGTCGCAAAATCACATTAATTATTAGTGGCTCCCATGGCCTTGAATTAACACAAACCAATGAATCTTGAGGTGAACCATGAATAAACGTTATGCATTATTAATCGCAACCACCCTTTTTATATCGGCTTGCGCTAGTTCTAGACCAGCTTGCGGGGTTGGCCAAGGGCTAAACTGCACATCGGTTACGGATGTTAATCAAGCAATTAATCAAGGCTATAGCGGGGATGCCCAAAAGCTCTCATCCTCACCTAAAGCTAAAAAATTAAAGCTTGCGCAGATTGATGGCTATGAGCAATCCATACCTGGGCGTTCAAATGAGTTATGGGTAAAGGTCTGGGTTCCCGCTCAAATTGATGAAGCTGATAATTATCACCCGCAAACAAGCTACTACACCGTGATTAAGCAACCGCAATGGCAAATTGATAATGAATAAGCTGCAAGCACATATAAAATCAGCACAAAGCTTTTTAAAAGAAATATTTGATGACAATATCCCTGCGGATGTGCTAAATCAGTCTTTAGCCATTGAAAAACAAAAAGCATACTTTCAAGAACACGCCCTAAGTACGCTCATGCCATATGAAGCATATGATGAAGCCACAGGCATTTACCATAACCGTGAATCACTGGGCTTTGTGATAAGCGGCATCCCCATGCTGAGTTTGGATGAGGAAAGCTTAGCCAGTATCACAAGCTTTTTGCAAGATAAATTACCTGATGGTGCTGTATTGCAAGTGTTGCTTTTTGCCAGCCCTGATATTGAAAATGCATTGAATCAAATGCAAGCAAACCGGGGTAAGCGCGGGGGTATATTTGCTGAGCTTGCGAAAAAACGAGCTGATTTTCTGCGGGAAGGTGTTAGAAAATCGCTTTTAAAGTCTGAGGATTATTTAATACGGGATTTTAAATTGTATTTCAGTGTGACAATGCCCAGACAAACAAACATGGATGATGTTATAAAGCTTAAAGACAGCTTGCTGCTTGCATTAAAATCAATCAATATGGCTCATGAATTACTAAAGCCCAGCGGCCTGATTCGCCTTACACAACAACTCATCAATCCTTGGATTGATTTGAATAGCATTCCAGAGTATGAAGATAGCGAGCATCTAGGTGTTCAAGCAGCGCCGACAGATACCAGCCTTTCGCTGGATGCGCAAACTATTAGCCTAAATGAAGGGGCGATTCAGGCAAAAAGCTATAGATTGACGCAGTACCCACAGCAGTGGCTCGCCAGCACCATGTCAGATTTGATTGGCGATTCTCAAAAGACGAGCCTGCGTATTGGTAATCCTTTTTTACTTTCTGTGCTGATTTATGCAGGCGAACATGAATCCGATAAATTGCGCCTGCAAACGATGAATCTTCGCTCCACGCAAAAAGCCAGCAGCAAGCTTGCCAATATGATTCCAAACCTTGTCAGCATTGACCAAGATTTAAAATACACGGTTAAGGCCGTGGATGATGGTGATAAGCTCTTAAAAACTTGTTTTAATTTAACTGTTTACGGCACGCAAATAACCCTTGATAAAGGAGCCACCCAAGTTGAAAGTCTGTTAACAGCGAAGAAGTTCAAGTTTGCAAGATTAAAATACATGCAGTTACCTGCTTTTTTATCAAGCTTGCCGATGAAAATGCATCAGACAAGTTACCGTGAGCTAAAAGCTTTTGGCTGGTTTAAAACCAAGCTTGCAAGCAGCGTATCACATTTCATGCCGCTTTTGGCTGAGAACAAAGGAATGCCCGTACCACTCTTGCCCATTCTAGGCTCCAAGGGTCAGTTTGGTCTTTATAACGCCCTTGCCAATAGCCAAGGCGGTAATTATAACGCAGTCACGGTAGGCGTATCAGGCAGTGGTAAATCGAATTTCAACCAAGAGAAAGTCTTGTCACGCATAGGGGCAGGGGGTCGTGCTTTTATCATTGATGCAGGCGGGTCTTATGAAAAAAATGCGATGCTGTTAAGTGAAACTGGAGCGCAGTATATTGAGTTCACACCCAAATCCAATATCAGCCTCAATCCGTTCAGCAATATCAATGTCAATGAAATGAATACGGACCCCAGTGAAACCATGGCGCTTTTAAAGCCCATGATTGCACAAATGATTTCCCCTAATGCAGGTCTTAACGATTTGCAGCTCTCTTATGTTGAGAATGCCATCATGGATACCTGGCACAAGCACCAAAGGCAAAGTACGATTACGCATGTTGGGCGGTATTTAAAAAACCATGAAGACACTCCTGCTAGAAATTTGGGCCAAATGTTATCACCCTATATGAACGGCGGCTCATTCGCACATTATTTTTCAGGCGATTGCAATATTAATTTTGATAGCCCCTTGGTTTGTTTTGAGCTTGATGGTCTAAAGAATAAGAAAGATTTGCAGTCGGTTGTGTTAATGATGCTTATCTATCAAATCACTCAGGCCATGTATCTAGGTGATAGGAAAACCCAAATTACATGTTTGATTGATGAGGCTTGGGATATCATCAAACAAGTCCAAGGCAGCTCATTTCTTAATGATGCCTGTCGTCGCGCTAGAAAATATAATGGCAGCATGAATATCTGTTCACAAAATATCACTGATGTCTTTGAGAATCTGCTGATTGCATCAGCGCAAGAAAGCATTGATTTTATCGAAGTCCTAAGACAAAAGCCTGCATCCGTAAAAAAAGCCGTTGCCAAAGGCCAGCTAGATGTGACAGCGCAACAAGCTGACATTTTAGCCAAACTCACGGCTAAGTCAGGCGAGTATGCAGAGATTGCCATTATTGGCCCAGGCTTGTTTTTATACGGCAAACTTATTTGGGATTCGTTTAGCGCAGAGCTTTATTCATCCACACCTGATGATCTAGTTAAGTTTAAAAAGCATATGAAAGATGGCTTATCAATCACACAAGCCTTAACAAAAATGATGGAGACAAAACATGAAAGAAAAGTTAACTGATGCAGCCGAATATTTAAGCGATGCCATGGATGATATGATAAGTTTTGCACAAAGGCATATTCTTGAAATAATTTTAATTTCCGCATTTCTCTGGCTGGGCAACGCCTTTACCAAAGCTTTCCAGGTGCCGCAATTTGGCATGGTGGATGTGCATGAGATCAATCAATCATTTGTAGTTTATCTGGCACAAGCCGAGCTTACAGATGAGCAAAAGTCACGAATGCTCCTCCTCTACAGCGAAGCTTTAAATGATGAATTGGAGCGTATAGGTGATAAAACTATATTGTTTTCATCAAATCAAGTAGTCACACCCCTTGAAGATTATACGCCCCAGATCAAGACTGTGATTTCCGATGCGTTGCTTGAGGCTAACAGGGTACATAAGTTGCCTTGAAAAACGTGAGGCAGACATTATATTTAGCCGCATCGCTTTGGGCGGCGCTCATCGTGCTTTTAGTTTTACCGCAACATTATGTGCTGGGTATCAATAATACGCAGAGCTTGCCACGCAAAATTTATTTCATCCATAAAAACAAAATGCCAGGGCCAGAGGGTTATGTTGTATTCACAAAAGACACACAAGGGATTTTGCCCAGCGGCACACAATTCATTAAGCAAGTGGTGGGTGTTGCGGGTGATGTGGTGCGCATTGAAAATGCAACGGCCTATATCAATGATAAATGCATGGGAAAAATAAAAGCTAAAACTAAAGAAGGCAAGCGGTTGTCAGCAGGCTATACAGGCGAAATACCCAAAGGGTTTGCTTTTGTCTGGACATCGCACACAGATAGTTTTGATTCACGTTACGCACAAATGGGGTTGATTCATGAAGATGAAATTATTGGTGTTGCTTACCCTTTGTGGTAGTGCGGCCATGACTAAAGATTTAGGCCAGTATGGGCCAGCTTATCCCGTTATTGAAGACAACCTCAAGCAAACGCTTATTGAAAAAGCATTCCAAATGGAACAGTCAGGAGAGTTAGAGATGATGCAAGACGATATGAAAAAGCAAACTAAAAATTATTTGGAAAATCCAACACCTGTTAAAGGTGTCAACAAAACTCAAAAAGAGCGCACATTCTATGTTGACCCAAGCATCATTTTGGATGAGCATATTGTTGATACAAAGGGTAATGTGCTAGTGGCCAAGGGGAGCAAAATTAACCCGCTCGATACTATTGATTTTGATAGGACGCTTTATTTCATAGACGGCACGGACGAAGCCCAGATTGAGTGGATAATCGAGGATGCCAACCCCAATGACACCATTGTGCTAGTCAAGGGCAGCGTGATGCAGCTCATGGATGAATATAAGCTCATGGTGTATTTTGACCAAGGGGGCAAGTTGACTGATAGTCTCAATATCAGCCAGGTGCCAGCCAAAGTCACGGGTGAAAAGGATTGGCTGAAAGTGCTTGAAGTTCTAATCTGAAGCGAGTAAACTAGCTGCCATACTTTGTTTTATCTAGTTCTAAGAGGCAGTTTATATGGGTAGAGTAGTACACGGTTATGAGGGATATGTTAATGGTAGGCCAGGTGTTGCCTTGCTTAATGACAAGCAACGCTACGCCTTATTCACTGAATATTTAAATGAACACATAGACATGTTTGGCGGTTTTCGATTATGCGGCAGCCAAGATTTTCCAGATGCCTTGGTAGGCTTGCAAATGTCTGAAAAGCAGGTCGAAAGACTTCTTAATGCAGGGGTTATTGAGCTTGCAGAATGTAATGCTGATAGACTTTATTTTAAGGTCAGTGACATTGTGGATGATAATGGAAAAAAACACGACAGTATGCGTTATGAAATGACATTAGGTGAAGGTGAAAATGCAGAGGCGTTTGTATATTCTAAGGCCGAATACCAGGATTTGCGAAAAGAATGCCCAGGTGATTTTCAAGCGTATATTCAGAGCATTGTTAATAAACCAGGTTTCATGGATGATTTATTTCAAAATATTCTTAACAAAGCTGAATTAGATGTGCTTGGCTTGCGGGCATTTACGGAAAGACACAAAAATGAAATTTACGCCTTTTCACACTCAATCCATACTGATGAATTAGCCGTTGGTGAGGTTTCTTTTACTATTAAAGCGGCAGATGGTGACAGCGAAACATTCCAAGTACAACTTGACACTATAGAGCAAATACATATGCAGCACTGGAAAGAGGCTCAACAAGAGCGCTACAAACGTATGGCTGCCTCACAAGCTGGTGGGCCAGAGCAGGTAAAGCGAATAAGGCTGCAATAAATATCTGACGAAAAATCATGAAATTAAAACTAACACTACTGCTAGTGCTGTGGGTGGCACCTTTGTACGCCCATGCAAATTGCTATGGACGCGTGGTTAATCCAGTAACAGAAGTCTGTTGGTCATGCATCTTTCCCATTACCATAGGCGATACCAGTATTAATGGTAGTGGGGATGATTTAGATACAGGCAACCCTGGCAAGGCAGGGTGCAAATGCCCGGATAAACCGTTTCCACGATTTGGTATACACCTGGGGTTTTGGGAGCCAGCAAGGCTGGTAGATGTAACGCGAACGCCTTATTGTTTTGTCAGCCTTGGCGGCATGCAACTAGCTGCTAGTACACAGCAAGGCACACTAAAAACAAGCCCAGGGCGCTCTCGCAAGAGTGAATACCATGTGCATGTATATCGCTATCCTATCCTGCGTCTTTTAGGCATGAGCATGGGTGGTTGCGCCGAAGGGGGGCGGTTAGGGTTGCTTTACGCAAGTGAGCTTGACCCTACATGGCTTAACGATGAACTGTCTTTTATTTTTAACCCCGAGGCAGCGCTTGTTGGGAATTTGGCATCGCAATCAGCGTGCGCGGCAGATTGCACCTCAGCTACGGCAAGTTTTGCACAAGACAGCCTGTATTGGTGTGCGGGGTGTCAGGGTTCAATGTTCCCTGTAACGGGGCATGTCTCTAACCATGTGAGCAATGTGCAGGCGAGTTTATTAATAGCACAACGCGCAGCATTCAGGTTACACCGTGAGTTTGGGTCAACCATGCCAGGAACCATTGGAAAAGATGCCATGTGTGAGTACTACCGAATGCGAACGATGAAAAAATCCCAATACAAAACACAGATGACATACCCCGCAGTACCCAGTCATGGTAGCAGTTTTGCATGTAATCCGATGGGGCGAAGCTCGGTGCTGTGGGAATCATTAAAATCATATCCGATGGGCGGCGAAGACTTCTCATACATCTTATGGCGAAAAAGGAATTGTTGTGCGAGTTAAAATATTATTTTTATGGTTAATAGCTATTAATGTTCATGCAGTTGACGAAGCCAGGCTGCAAGAACACGTCGGAAATATCATGCAACGCCAAATTAGCGAGCTTGAGAATCATAGTGGCAACATGAATAAAACCCAGCTTGAACTGCTGGGTCAAAGTATCAACGAAGCTCGTCTTTTTGTAGCGGTGAGTTTTTCCATGCCCGAAAAACTTATCATAGATTACATTCGTCAAGCTAATAAGCACGGTGCTTATGTTGTATTCCAAGGGTTTAAAGATAATGATATGGCGAGCATGATGCGACAACTATCTTATTGGGATGAAAAGCTGGACATCTCGCGTGTTCTCATTGACCCCAATGTTTTCGAGTCGTTTGATGTCATTAATGTTCCCAGTATTATTTTAAGCCAAGACAGCTACCCCTGTAACACTGAGCTTTGCGCGGGTAAGCACTATGACAAGCTAGGCGGCGCTGTTGGTATTGAATATGCGTTAAAACAATTTGCAAGCAAAGGAGATTTAAGAGGTGAGGCGCAATCATGGATAAATCGTTGAAAGAATCAAATTATATCGTCTTGTATATCTTGGCAGTATTAGCTTTAGTGCTGGTCAGTCATAACTTGCAAGCGGAACCCTTCCCTTTCTATGACAACCGCGCACAAGGCTGGCATTGGTATGAAACAAAGCCCTCAGAACCTATCGCGCCTCATAAAAAAGATGATGCAAATCAAGATGTGCCTATTACGCCTCAACAAGCACAATTTGAGCTTGAACAACTTCAGCTTGAGCTGGAAGGTGCGAAAGCGCTTGCCGTGATGTATCCCACATATGAGCATGTCAGTGACTACATTGAACTGCACAACGCCGTTATACAAAGAGCCAGTCTTTTTTCCAGCGCCTGGCAACAAGTGATTTGGCAAACGCCTGAACTTGACTTTTCCATTGATAATCCCACTGATAATTCAGCAAGACATATGCATTATGATGTGAAAAAAGTAAGTGATGAAAAAATGGTGGAATTACTCAACAGCGAATACGGTTTGTTCTTTTTCTTTAAAGAGTCTTGTCAATACTGCCACGCCTTTGCGCCTGTATTAAAAAGCTTTGAGAATAAGCACAGTATTTCTGTCATGGCGATATCCCTTGATGGTGGCACATTGCCTGAATACCCAGATAGCACAATGGATAATGGCATGGCAGCAGAGCTTGGCATAGAGGTCGTACCCGCTGTGTATGCAGTGCATCCTAAAAGAGGTCACGTCATCCCCATAGCTCACGGTTTTGTCAGTGAGGCAGAGTTATTACGCCGCATGAGTACATTAGCCCAAAAACAAGGAGAACTGCAATGAATAAAGCAAGACTAATAAAAAGCTTATCTTGTAGTTTGCTTGCATTCACCCTGCAAGCCAAAGCTGATATTAGCAGTGACATGACCAGCTTTTTTAACTCGCTAGGCTTTCAAACCAATACCACAGGAGCCGGAGCTTATGAAGGGCAAGCCGCAGGGCTTTACACAGGCGGGCAGCTCTTTGCACGCCAAGAGGTGCGGCAAATGAATCTTGGTTACATAGAGTTTCCTAGTTACCGTGGTGGCTGCGGTGGTATTGATATGTACATGGGCGGCTTTAGTTTCATTAATGCTGATGAGCTTGTAAACATGTTTGAAGCCATTGGTAATAATGCACTAGGTTTTACTTGGCTACTTGCAATGGACACCATTTCGCCCTCCATTAACAATGCGACTGAAAGCATGCAAACGCTCGCCAGCCAAATCAACTCCTTTAATATTAATTCTTGTGAAAGTGCGGCAACACTGGTGGGTGGCATGTGGCCTAAAACTGATGAAGCGCAAAAACAAATCTGTGCCAACGTTGGTGCAAGCACAGGGTTGTATGCAGACAGGGTCGCGGCCATGCATGGTTGTGGTGCTGAGGGGCAACGCGCCAAGATACTGCGCGATAATCAAGAGGGTGATTATAAAGAATATATCCTACCTAATACCAACATTGCTTGGAAAGCCATACAAAAAAACGATTTTCTGAAAAAAGACCCGCAACTGGCCGAGCTTTTCATGTCACTGACAGGCACGGTTGTGATTAATGTGCCAGGAGATGATAAGACTAAGCCAAGGTATACGCCATATCATCCACTAGGAGAGAGTGCAGGTCTTATAAAAGCACTTATGTATGGTGATGATGCCAAAATTTATCATTGCTCTGAATATGATAACTGCATGAGTATTACTCACAATACAGTCAGCATAGATGAGGCAAGCGGCTTTGTGCATCAAGTACAACTCATACTCGACGGGATTGTTAAAAAAGTCAGCAAGGACAAAGAGGGGTTAAGTGAACAAGAAATTGCTTTCTTAGGGGCTACCAGCTTGCCTATTTATAAAATCCTCAATGTAGAGGCTGCTTACTCGACTAATGGCAGCCTATTAAATCTGCATAGCTACGCTGAGATGATTGCTCTTGATATTCTTCATCAGTATCTAAGTGAGTCATTAGATATCATGCTGGCAAGTAGCCAATTATTACACATGGAAGATGATTTAATACAACCTTATAAAAACGGCATCAAGGATGCCAAAGAGGCGCTGTACAAGTTACAAGTCACCACCAAAAATAATCTATCTAAGAACATTGACCTTATACAGCGCACCAAAGCGCTAGAGCAAGAGCTGGCAGGTAAGCTGTCATCGCACTTGGTGCATGTGTTGGGCTGGGGGCATGGAGTACGCTGATGTATGAATTAATAACTTACGGCGCAGGGGATAAGTTCTGGGAATTTTTTAATGGCCTGTCTGCTGTTGTTGGCGACAGTAGTTATGTGAGCATCGTCCAAATCGCAGCCTTTTTTGCTTTTGGGATGGCGATGTTCCAAGTTGCATTTAAAATCGAAATCAGACCGCTCATGCACTGGTTCTTTGCATTCTTTTTAACCTTTAACATTATGCTGGTGCCTAAAGTAGACCTTCTTATCACTGACAGGGCGATGGGTGATAGGCAATATGTAGTCGCCAACACGCCTTTTGGCCTGACACTTTTTGTCAGCACCTTTAGCCAAATAGGCGATAAACTGACTCGCCTTACCGAAACCGTCTTTACCACACCCGATGATTTAAAATATCACAAATCAGGCACATTAATGGCGGCAAGCCTGATTGAAACGGCAAGTCGCTTTCAGGTCACTAGCCCCAGCATGGCCAAGAATCTTGATAGCTTTATGCGACAATGCGTGCAATACGATATCTTGCTCAACAAATACACCTTGGATGATGTTTTTAATGAGGGTAATCTGTGGCAATTTTTTAAAGACACCGCAAGTCCAGCCAGAGCCTTTTTATATAATGATGACATCACGACTTGCAGCGCAGGTGTTGACAAGCTGACAACAGACTGGGAGAAAGAAATAAAACAAGCCCAAGAAATCTATGGACAACGCTTTTTTGGTGAAACCTTGGACCCCGCCGCATCCCTCATAAGATACTTACCTATTAGCTACCAGTATATGGGTAACCTTTCAGCTACAGCGACAGATATCATGCAACAAAATATGATTATCAATGCTTTTAACGACTCTGTTATTAGCCAAGGCTCACAAGCAGGGGCGGCTGCCGCAGTAGAAAGCTATGGCACGGCAAGGGCGCTGCAACAACAACGTGCTGCTTATGGTATCAGTGGCAGGCTTGCAAGGCATATACTGCCGATGCTTAAAAGCGTGATTGAGCTTTTGATTTACGGTTGCTTCTTGCTGGTGTTTCCCATTATGCTGCTACCTAACTCCTGGCCCATTATCAAAAATTACATCCTCTCACTGTTCTGGATTCAGTCTTGGGGTCCGCTGTATGCCGTTTTAAACCTATTCACCAACCTTGATACAAGAACGGCATTGGTAGGCTTGATACATTCGCCACACCTAGAGTTGTCAGCCATTACCATTGCAAACCTGCCAGGTATTGAACAAATAGCCAGTGATAGGGCCTTGATTGCTGCCTATCTTTCTATGGTGATTCCTATGATTTCATTTGGGCTTATCATGACGGGTCGCGCCTACTTCCCGTTGCTTGCTACGCAAATTGCTGGCACGACGCAATCTGCCGCCAGTACTGGCGCAGAAGAAGCGACAACAGGCAATTACAGCTTGGGCAATGTATCACTTGATAACACCAATGCTTACAATACGTCAGGTTTTCATACCAATACCAACATGGCCTATCAATCAGATATGCTTTCGATGCAAACACCGCAAGGTGGTCAGCAGATATTGGCTCCTGATGGTGAGATGCTGCTGCAAAACTCACAAGCGACCTCACAACTTAATACCAATGTTAATCTTGGTAGCCGCGTTAGTGAATCATTAGCACAAAGCTACGAAGAAACATTAACGGACGGCCAGAATCAAATGGTAAGTTCTTATAAAGCCATGAGCAATACAGCAAGTGATGTTTACGAACGAGGTGCTGCTATTGCGGACATACACCAAAAAGAAGGTATTTGGAGCAATACCAAGCTAACATCAGAAAGCCAATCTGCCCTAGACTTTAAAAACCAAACAGATACATTGATGGCAGATAATGGCTGGAATTTAAGTGAGGCTATGAATGCACAGGTGGGTGGCTCGCTCAGAATAGGTACTAAAATGGCGAATGCTGGTATAGATTTAAATAAGACCTTTTCAGATGCAGAACAACAGTCTTGGGGAATTGCTAGTCAAGCCGTTGATCAGCAAACTTTGCAAAGCCAGCTTGAGCTGGGTTCACGCAGTGAGCATACAGGCAGCGAACGACACACGGGCGAAGAATCAACGCGCGTAAGCGAGACAGATCGCACCAGCTTTGACGAAGCAGTGGGTCTTCGCGATGAGGCGAGTCAAACGCTATCTAAGGCGCAAAGCATTCGTGAGGCGATGAGTAAAGTTGAGGAGCAATCCGCATCGCTTAACACAAGAGCCGATCAGCTGGTACTCAATGCCTTGAGAGACGAAATTAACACTGATACAGGCAAGCCTTATACCATCGCAGAGCTGGGCAAGATTGATGCAAGAGACCCGCAGCGCATGAAAGGCTTGGCGCAAAAAGCGGTTGATAAAATAGCCGAGAAGTTCATTAAATCGCCTAATACCGACAAGGCAGCACTAGCGCAAGGGTTTGAGCAAAGTCGTAACAAAATAAAGCAAACCACTGAAAACGATATGAAAAGTCAGCATGATAAGAAAAAAGACGCCCTGAAAGATGATGCAGCCCTTGAAAATGTCGGTAAGAATCCGTTAAACTATGAGCCAAGGGATGTCGTTGATGCCCAAAGAGAAAAGGCAGGAGGCGGCATAGATGCACGGGAGACTGAGCTTGCAGGCAAACATGAGACGCAAGCACAGAAGGTTAAGAAGCGGCATCGCTATAAAGAAGATAGCACGCCGCCAAACAATGCGGGAGACAAATCATGAGTGATGACAATTTTGATGGTGATAAATCAGACGAAGAATCTGATAAAAGCTTGATTGACACGGTAGTCGCTATTGTTCATAAAAAGGCATTTCCTATTGCATTCATCGCTATATTTGCAATCGTATTTTATTCTATAGCTCTCTCTGGCTCTGGCAGGGCATGGATGAAGATACTGTTTGTTCTAGTGTCGCTCCCTGCTTTTTTTATAGGTGCAGTTCAGCTAGGCATAATATCTGACGCTGCTCCAAGCCTGCGTGAAGCGTACAAGCGGTTTAAGAAAGAGTTTTCAGCAAACACTAATCAAAAAAAATAACGCATAAACAATTAACTTATAACTTAAGGTGCTCGCGGGATGTTAGAAAAATTTAAAGAACTGATTAGTATATTTTTAGATTCACCTGAGCCAGAAGTATTTGCAATACACGGGGAATGGGGTGTTGGGAAAACTTATGCGTGGAACCAGTATCTTAAAAATCACAGAGAATCAAACAAAGAGTATAAGAAAAAATATATCTACGTGTCCGCCTTTGGTGTGGATAATATTAATCAGCTTAAATCTAAAATTGCATCGCAGCAGTATAATGATCTCGTGGAAAATGAGAAAAAGAAATCGTTCCACTGGGTGTCAAGGTGGAGTCTTTCAAAATTAAGTTATTTACCCAAGGCGTTAAAAAATATTAGTTTTTATGGGGTTGGCGTTACGACCTCAATATTTGATGAGCTGGCTTATTCAGTCATAAAAAACTGTCTCATATGTATTGATGATATTGAGCGTAAAGGTGATGGTTTAAAAATGACAGAGCTTCTTGGTTTTGTGTCGGAGCTTAAAGAGCAAAAAAATTGCCAACTTGTTTTGATATTTAACGATGACAAGTTTAAAGAAGTTGATGATGTTCAATATCAGGAATTCCGAGAAAAAGTTATAGATATTAATTTTTTGTTTGATCCTACGCCAGAAGAATGCTGGGAATTGGTTTGCAATAATCCAAAAAGAAATGATTTGAACGATGCAGTTATTAAAGACATCAAAAGCTGTGTCTTAAAATTAGGGGTCAACAATATCAGAATATTGCAAAAAGCTGTACATCATGCGGGCATTCTTTTTGGTTTGCTGCATAAGTATAGTGTGGGGGTTCAAGAAATTGCTATAAGGACGCTTGTTCTTTACACATGGTGTTTTTATTCTAAAGATGATTCTATTCCCGAGCGTGCTTTTGTTTTAGACCGAAAATGGCGCCTTGTTGATTTTGAAAAAAAAGACAAAGACACAAGACATCATTTATGGAAATCAATATTGGAAGATTATGGGTACCATGGTCCTAACGGCCTTGACTTGGTTATTGCTGGGGGTATAGATAGTGGGTATTTCGATGAAGAAACTGTGCAGAGTAAAGCAGGAATTCTTCTGGAAGCGCTTGATAGAATACAATTTAGAGAACAATTTAATAATGATGTTAAAAATAGTATAGGTGGAAGCTTCAAAAGTAACGAGACTGATGTGTTGGAGAAGTTAAAAGATTCCTTCTACAAAAATTACAAGGCAATTAGCCCACATGACCTAGACTATATTGTGCATGTTTACAGAAAGCTCAAAGCTGAAAAGCAGGCCGATAAATTTATTGAACATTATTTTGAAGATCAATCTTGCCGGTATTGGTTTTTTTCCGAATGCGACCTTTCTTCTTATGATCGGCTAAAAGATGAAATAATTAGATCGAAAGTCATGAGCATAATTCGGTGCGAAAAAACGGAAAAATCCATCAAGGACATATTGAAGGATATGGGGGAAAGAAAACCCATTGAGCTGTCCGACCAGCTTGTTTTGTGTGATTTGGATAAAAAAGGTCTTGCTGATGTTCTAAAGAGTGTTGAGGGCGATGAATTTCATAAGGTTATGAAGGGTGTAAGGTCTTTTCTCAGCATCGCAAACCCTTCCGATGAGTTTATACAAATAAAAAAACTTATGCTCGCAACTTGTAAGGAATTATCCTGCGAGTCCACGCTAAATGAAGTTCGCATTGCGTATCATGGAATATTTGATTAACTAATGCTTTCAAGGCTACTAGCGAGAAATTATTTTGCAGCTTCCCGATGTCTTTTATGGAAGCTTCTTTGCAGTCCTGCTCCTCTAGTCATGCTGTTTAGAGAGTTACTATTTAAATTTTGAAGAAACAGGAGCGTAAAAGGTAACCTTTTTGCCGGAGTCACCCTCTGCGGCTAAAATTGAATCCAAGCCTTTGTTTGCTTCATTATTGTTTTGATTTAGTTCAAGCGCACGTTGAAACCAAGATTTACTTTCATCGCGAGCCGCAACATAGCGTTTAGTGCGGCCAATTACAGTGTATATGTTAGAGATTGCTTTTGTTTCATCAGGACTACAGTTTTCTAGTATGGTTGATTCAAGAGAGCGTTCTATATCTGGTACAGAGTCTAAAACTTTTCCGAGTTCATATTTTTCTAAATCATTTTCAAGCCGCTGTGCTATTTCTTCCCAGCGAGGTGAGGATGTTGTCACTAAGATTTGTTTCTCTGTCGAGCTAGTATATTGCGGTAATAAAGCGGCGGCTGCACTTTGGGTTCGGCTGCCAAGTTGTCTGCTTAATCCTGGAAAGATATTTCGTAAATAAGTTAACATGGTCTTGCCTTTACAAATTGATCTACTGGGCTTACCAGTTATTCTGCCTGATTGGTCATTTTCTTCCTCTCTCCCATACCTACTATAAACCTGATCAGGCCGCAAAGAAAGTGTTTTGGTCAAGTAAAATGTGTCTAGCTGTATTTTACCAGAATAGGCTTGCTTGGTTTGGACTCATCAGAAAGATTTTTTTGCAGGTGGGGTAAATATGGGGGCTTTACATTGTAAACCTCAGTTGGAGTAAAAGATATCAATGCGTATATCCACTATTGAAACACAGTTTGTTCGCATACCAGCCTCGGGGCTTTAACGCCCAGCGCGCTCAAAAACTAGCTTAAAAATATGTCTGATTTTCTTTGACTGGAAGAGTTTTTTATATTGCGATGTAAAGTGATTTTTGTGTTTGTTCATCATGACCATCACCAAATCCTTGCTGAGCCTGATGTGAATTTTCCATGTACTACGCTTGAGTGTCCTTCCTCTGAGAGAATGCCTCTTAAGCCTTCTTGCGCTTCGGTATTATTTTCATCAAACTCAAGTGCACGCAGATACCATGCTTTTCCAACATCGCGGTCTGAACTGCCATTCTCAGCATAGCCAAACATGCTGCATATTTTGGAAATAGTTTTTGTGTCTTCTTTGTTGCAATTTTTTGGGGAAAGAGCGGTTAAGCGGTCTTCAAGTTGGGGGATAGCTTTTAGAATAGAAGATGCTCTATTGTTATTTAGATGTGTGTTTAGCTCATCAACTATGACACCCCAATTGGGGGTCGCGGCAGGTCTTGTTTGGCTATATAGGACTGGTTTGCTGACAGAAGCTACGGCGTTTGGCACAGTTTCTGTAGCAGTATGTACAGCCCTGCTTAGTCTCACTATGGCTTTATGTAAATTTGCTAGCATCGTATTTCTCCTGTTCAAGGTCTGTTTGCTTTGGGCGCGTCAGGCCTATTAGCGAAATCTTGTTGTTGTATACGCCTATTGTAAACCTCTGCTGGAGTAAAAGATAGCCCGAGGCTCTTCGCTGCATCCTGCAACCCGTAGTAAAGCTCCTTATCATGCGGCTTTGTTAGGCTAAGAATCTTCATGGCGGCCCTCTGTGTTGTCAATCCCCGAATATCTGGTTTCATGCCCAAGCTGGCAATTACAGCATGTGTGCAGGCATCATTCATCCGGTCATACACTTTGCCATGGTCAAGGTCGTTTTTATAGTTTTCCATGTATTTTATTACCTGGTCAAGGCTCAAGCCCATTGCAGCTAAGGGAAGCACTATAATGTACTGTGTGCTGCCAAATTTTAATGGTGTTGGAGTAACAAAATGGCCCATGATGAGTTTTTTAATTCGGTTGATATTATCAAAACTTGCAACTCTTTGGTATTCTTGTCCTTTTAGGGTTTTAACACTACCGTCGCTATTTGATATATTAGCATCCGTTTCTTTTTTTATAACCTTCGCTTTTGGGTCAAACCCTTTGCTTATAGAGCCTTTTTCTATAATGTTTAACAGTCCATTTCTGAACTGAGCTGCTCCTAATACTATATGGCCTCCATAGGTATCGTACAGGTTATCATATCCTTCACGCAGTCGTTCGCTTGTTGTTGAAAGGTGTATTAATGCATAATCGCCCTCGGCGTTTTTGGTGGCTCCTGCCATGTGTGCGCTTATTTGGGCAAGACTACGGGAAAAATATGCCTGTGATGATTCTTTTTTTTGAGCATCAAAGTCAATTTTGTGTATCCATGCTAGGGCCGAAGAGTTGGAATTTGCTATTTCTTTAGACGCCAGAAAGTTCACCTTTCTGGTAAAGCGATACGCAGCAAAAAATTCTGCTTTGAATGACCTCATGATAATACCTCTTTATTTATCATTAGCCACATACATCTACTAAAGGATGTACTGACAATAAGCTGGATGATTGATGCGCAACAACCAGCAATAGTTGCTAAGGACGCGCCTAGTAAATGCGGAACCTGAAAAATAAAAAGACATCCTTGTCTGGATGACAGCGTCCATGTTGTCATTGGTGTGGCAGTTAGAGGTTAATTTATTCTCAACTTACAACGCTTTTCTTGTTCTGTGTGGGGCGATAAAAATACCCCACATAACTAAACTAGATAACCAGATTAAGCTATTCGGATACCAATATCAAGGGGTGATTAGCTATGCTATCTGTAAGAGATGTCTTACAAAAATATATAAATCGCATGTATATCAATAGGTTGAGTTGTTTGATGCTAAGAATCAATGAGTTATTAGGTATTTTTTTGCAGGCATTTTGAAGCAGTCTCAATATTATCAAACCACATTAATAAGTTTAACCTTTGCAGACCGCATATATGTTTAATGAGCTATGGCCTAAAGGTTGTCATTAGGGTGGGGGCAATATAAAAAATCAACCAATTATTTTATGGTAAGCTTTCAGAATGAAAACAGAAAATATCCACAGTATTATTTCTGCTTTAGACGACCTTAGTTTGCAAATAACCGAGACTGACGTACTTAGTGCGCTGTCTAAAGTTGATCCAAATAGTCTTTCAGAGAAAGAGCGTGTCGTAGCTGAGCTTGAGAATATGACCTTCATTTTGCCTGAAAGATATAACTGGAACAACTGCAAAGAAGAGCCTTGGGGTACATATTTTGGCCCAATTTTTGCTTCCGCTGATGGAAAAACGTATCCTGCGTTAGAGTCCATAAATAAAGAAACAGTTGATTATTGGCATGGGAGAATGGGGCAGGTTCAGCACCCCGTATTAAAAGCACGTTATGCTGGGCTAGTATATGATTTTTGTAAAATTAATGAGTGTCGGGAAATGCTATTTCCTGCCGCTAAAGCTTTTGTTGAAAGTTGTATATTGATGTCAGAATCACATCTTCATAAGTATGAATTTGAGGAAATGGCGAAGCTCAAAAGAGCGCTTGAGGTTTCAATTTCAGTTAGGGATAGCAAGCTGATTAACCTTGTAAAATACCAAATGTTAACACAACTAAGTGAAAGGGTATGTTTATCAAGTGTAGAGTTTATGCTTGATAAACGTAGGACAATAATGCTGTCAGCTGATGAAACGTTAATTCTCACCAAAACGCTAAAGGAGCATTGCAACAATAGGTGTTTAGACACTTCACTGCGTTCATCATTGATTCTTTCCAATTACTATAAAGCCATGGGTAAAAAATCTGAGGCTAAAACAAGTATTTCGGATTATATTGCCCACGTAATTCAGCGCTGCGATAACGAGCGCCCCATGTGGCAGAAACACTTTCTCGAAGAAGCGCTTAGCTACGGTAAAAACTATGGTGTATCAGGCGACATAATGGAAAATGCTACTCTAAAGCTTCGAGAAGCAAATGCCAACCTCCATAAAGATATGCATAAAATCCAAGTAAGTGTGCCTATTGATTTTCGGGAGATAGACGAAATGATTGACGAGGCTTGTAAGCATGATTCGGCAGAGGTGTTAAAATATTTAGCAACTGGCTTTATCCCAAATAAGCAGAATGCTATAAATATAGCAGAAGAAACCAGGATAAAGCACCCAATGACTCACACTTTTAATAGAAAAATATTAGGCCCGGACAGCCAGACTTCTGCGCATTCAAACGTTGGGGAAAACAATTTTATTTCTCAATATGTTCAGCTAATTCAGATTAATATGCCAGTTTTGGCCAGATATATTGAGAAGACCGTAGGTCATGATAAAGTTAACATAAAAGCCTGCGAAGATTGGTTTGCCAAATCTGAAATATATTCAGAAAATCACAGGAAACAGTTAAGTTCTGGGCTATGTTCCTATTTCAATGGTGATTTAGTGGCGGCGATTTACGTGCTTGTTCCTCAGTTTGAATGCGCCATAAGAGAGCTGCTTAATCTTACAGGAACCACAAAACTAAAATCCAAGCATTCAGGTGGCCTCGATGAAGAGTCGCTGGGTAAGCATCCCCTATAATTCCCCAGGAGCCACATAGAGTTTTGTGGTTATTTTCTGACTGACTGGGGGGTATATATGAAGAAGAAGCGTTTTAGTGAATCCAAGATTATTGAGGTGTTGCAAGCTGGC
>JAJFKJ010000040.1 GCA_021773275.1 Gammaproteobacteria bacterium | reverse complement strand
CCAAGGCACGATAGCCAAGAGCACGCATTTGAAAAGCCTACGGCACCTAGGACGCATGAGGTTAATATTCCAGAAACCATCATCGTAGGTGATTTAGCGCAAAAAATGGCAGTTAAAGCATCAGAAGTTATTAAAACGATGATGAGCATGGGTGCAATGGCAACCATCAACCAAGTGATTGATCAAGAAACAGCAGCGATCGTTGTGGAAGAAATGGGCCACAAACCCATTTTGTTAAAAGAAAACGCATTAGAAGAAGCTTTGGCATCGCAGCTTGCCGAACACAAAGGTGATGAGATTTCTCGTGCACCGGTGGTAACGATTATGGGCCATGTCGACCATGGTAAAACATCGTTGCTAGATTATATCCGTCGTACGCGCGTAACAGCGGGTGAAGCAGGCGGTATTACACAGCATATTGGTGCTTACAAAGTAAAAACCGAAAAAGGCGAGATTACGTTTTTAGATACACCGGGTCACGCCGCATTTACATCAATGCGTGCACGTGGTGCGATGTGTACAGACGTTGTTATTCTTGTGGTAGCAGCAGACGATGGTGTGATGCCACAAACAATAGAAGCAGTGCAGCACGCAAAAGCAGCCGGCGTGCCGATTATTGTTGCAGTTAATAAAATGGATAAAGAGTCTGTAGACCCAGACCGCATTAAATCAGAATTAGGCACGCATGAAGTCATTCCCGAAGAGTGGGGTGGCGACACGATGTTTATCCCTGTTTCTGCAAAAACAGGTATGGGCATCGACGAACTATTAGACGCAGTGCTCATTCAGTCGGAAGTATTAGAGTTGAAATCCGTTGCTGTAGGTCCAGCTAAAGGCGTGGTTATTGAATCACGTTTAGATAAAGGCCGCGGTTCGGTAGCTACTGTATTGGTGCAACATGGTTGCTTAAAGCAAGGCGATGTTGTGTTGGTTGGTTTGCAGCATGGCAGAATACGCGCAATGCTTGATGAAGCAGGCCATAAACAAGCAGAAGCAGGCCCCTCAGAACCTGTAGAAATTTTAGGTTTATCAGGCACGCCGAACGCGGGTGATGAACTGTTGGTTGTAGACAGCGAACGTAAAGCACGTGAAATTGCTATGTTTAGGCAAGGGCGCTTCCGTGAAGTTAAATTTGCCAAGCAGCATAAGAAAAAAGTTGAAGACATGATGCAAATGGGCCAAGACAATGTCCGTGCGCTCAATGTTGTGATTAAAACAGATGTACAAGGTTCTGCCGAAGCCATCAGCGATGCCTTGACGAAACTTTCTAACGAAGAAGTCCGCGTTAATATCGTTGGTACAGGTGTCGGTGGTATTAATGAGTCTGATGTAACTTTGGCATTGGCTTCGAGCGCATTATTGTTAGGCTTTAATGTACGAGCAGATGCATCTGCTAGAAAAATGGCTGCTAACGAAGGTGTTGACCTCAACTACTACAGCATTATTTACGATTTAATTGATTATATCAAAGCAGCGCTTACTGGCATGTTGAACCCTGAGTTCAAAGAGCACATTCTTGGTCTTGCTGAAGTTCGTGATGTATTCCGCTCTTCGAAGCTGGGTGCTATTGCAGGTTGTATGGTGATTGAAGGTACCCTGAAACGTAATAACCCTATTCGCGTATTACGTGAGAATATTGTTATTTATGAGGGTGAGTTGGAATCATTGCGTCGTCATAAAGACGATGTTGCTGAAGTACAACACGGCAAAGAATGTGGTATTGGCGTGAAAAATTATAACGATATTAAATCTGGCGACCAAATTGAAGTATATGAAAAAATTGCCGTAGTTAGAACTTTATGAGCCCAGACTTTCAACGCACAGATCGCATGAATCGACAAGTAGCTAAGTTGCTATCAGAGATTCTGCTGCGTGAAACACAAGACCCGCGTTTAAATAAGATAAATATAACGCGCGTGGATATTAGCCCTGATTTCAATAATGCCAAAATTTTCTATACGCTGTTGTGTGAAGTTGATGGCATTGAAACCGCTTTAAAAAATGCCCAAGGTTTTTTGCGCAGTAGTTTGGCAAAGCGTTTAAGCTCACGGAAAATTCCGGTGCTGCATTTTCGCCTTGATAAAGTGTTGTTAAAAGCACGCCGCATCGAAGACCTAATAAATAAAGATAAAAGGGAGGAGTAGTTTTGACTGAACAAAAAACAATTCGTCGAAATGTTTCCGGATTCATCGTTTTAGACAAACCTTACGATATGAGCTCTAATGATGCCCTGCAGAAAGTAAAGCGTCTCATGAATGCCAAAAAGGCAGGCCACACTGGCAGTTTAGATCCACTTGCGACAGGTATTTTACCGCTTTGTCTAGGCGAAGCCACGAAATTATCACAGTTTTTGTTGGATGCAGATAAAGCTTATGAAGTTGTAGCACAGCTAGGCGTGCAAACGACTACCGGTGATCAAGAAGGCGAAGTCATTAAACAAATGGATATTCCTGCAGACTGGCTTGCAAAACTACCTGCCGTACTAACGCAATTTATGGGCAAAACACAACAAATTCCATCGATGTTTTCAGCCATTAAATATCAAGGTAAACCCTTGTATGAATACGCGCGTAAAGGCATCGAAGTGCCGCGTGAGCCACGGGATATCAACCTCTATGAATTAGAGATTATCAGCAACACTGAAGATACTGTAACTTTGCATATGCGTTGCTCGAAGGGCACCTATGTGCGCACATTGGTCGAAGATATAGCCATAGCCCTAGGAACTTGCGGTGTTGTGAAAGATTTAAAGCGCACGCAGGCTGGCCCATATACGCAAGCAGATATGGTCACGCTGGAGCAGTTGCAGCAAACGCTGGAAACCGATGGCTACCCTGGTTTAGACCGGTACGTTAAATCTCTAGATTCGGCCCTGAGCGATTGGCCAGCTATTTCTTTGAACAGTGTTGCAAGCCACTACCTTAAGCAGGGTCAAGCGATACGGGTGAATGCACTGCCAGATGAGGGTTATGTTCGCCTGTTGAGTGAGCAAGCCGTACTGCTAGGCATCGGCGAGGTGGTCGGCGATGGCACGGTTGCCCCTAAGCGGTTGATTAATCAGTAGAAATTTATTTTATAATATCATCGCATCCCGGCATCATTGACCTTTGATTTTGGGTTTAAAAATGGTAAAATAGGCACAAATTGAATGTCTAAATATTAAGATTATGAATGGAGAACGAAATGTCCCTAACTACCGCTGAGAAAGCGAGCGTCATGCAAGATATCACATCAAAGTTTGAACTGGCGAGCAACGATACTGGCTCCCCAGAAGTGCAGATTGCAATTATTACTAATAGAGTGCGTCGTTTAACCGAGCATCTAAAAGCTAACAAACAAGACGTGCATTCACGTCATGGTTTGATCAAACTGGTTAGCAAGCGTCGTCGTTTGTTGAACTACCTACAAAATGTCAATCAACAACGTTATCAGAAGCTTCTTGCTGAACTAGATTTGCGTCGCTGATTAATAACTATAAAACATAAATACTAAAGGAAATTACTATGTCTATTACGACTAAAAACTTTCAATGGGGTAAACATAATGTTACTCTAGAAACAGGCCGTATTGCACGCCAAGCATCAGGTTCAGTTCTTGTTGATATGGAAGGAACAGTGGTACTTGTTACCGCCGTTGCCATGAAAGAAGCTAAACTTGGCCAGAAATTTTTTCCACTCACAGTAAACTACCAAGAACGCTCTTACGCAGCGGGTAGCATTCCTGGAAATTATTTCCGTCGTGAAGCGCGTCCTTCTGAATTCGAAACATTAACATCACGTCTTATCGATCGTCCGATTCGCCCACTATTCCCAGATGGCTTCATGAATGAAGTGCAAATAGTTGCGACAGTGAAATCATTGAACCCAGATGTAACACCTGATATCCCTGCGATGATCGGTGCATCTGCTGCGCTTGCATTATCCGGTGCGCCTTTTGCTGGCCCAATTGCGGGTGCTCGTGTTGGTTACAAAGATGGTCAATATTTATTGAACCCATCAGCAACTGAACAAAAAGAATCTGAGCTTGAATTGATTGTTGCCGGTACGAAATCTGCCGTGTTAATGGTTGAATCAGAAGCCAAAGCTTTATCTGAAGAAGTGATGCTAAATGCTGTGATGTTTGGTCACGAGCAATTCCAAATTGTGCTTGAAACGATTGAAGAACTTGTTGCAGAAGCGGGCTTACCGTCTTGGGATTGGAAAGCAGCTGAAGCTAATGCGGCGCTTAAATCTGAATTACAAAGCTTTGTTGCTGATGAACTAGCTACAGCTTATGGTATTCGTGAAAAAGCGGATCGTAAAGTTGCACTTGGTACGCTTAAAGAACAGGCTATTGCGAAACTTGCACCTGAAGACGGTGAAGTGACAGGCCAAGAAGTAAGCGATTTATTCAGCGAATTAGAAAAATCACATGTTCGTGGCGAAATTCTAGATGGCAAATTGCGTATAGATGGTCGCGATAATCAAACGGTTCGCCCGATTAGCACGGAAGTGAAAATTTTCCCACGCACACATGGTTCGGCTTTATTCACACGCGGTGAAACTCAAGCGATTGTGGTTGCAACGCTTGGTACCGATCGTGATTCACAAAGCATTGATGCTTTAGCCGGCGAATACCGCGAAAGCTTCATGTTACATTACAACTTCCCTGCATTTTGTGTGGGTGAGACAGGCATGATGTTATCGCCTAAGCGTCGCGAAATTGGCCACGGTAACTTGGCAAAACGCGCGATTAAAGCGGTATTGCCTGATGAAGGTGAGTTCCCGTATGTATTGCGTGTGGTTTCTGAGATTACTGAATCTAACGGCTCTAGCTCGATGGCCAGCGTTTGCGGTACCAGCCTAGCATTGATGGATGCCGGTGTACCTATAAAAGCGCCTGTTGCTGGTATTGCCATGGGTCTGATTAAAGAAGGTGAAAAATTTGCCGTATTAACAGACATCCTGGGCGATGAAGATCACCTAGGTGACATGGACTTTAAAGTAGCCGGTACGCAAGAAGGTATTACTGCTTTGCAAATGGATATTAAGATTGAAGGTATCAATCGCCAAATCATGCAAGTTGCATTGGAACAAGCATTGAAAGCACGTTTACATATTCTTGGCGAAATGCAAAAAACGCTTGATATACCACGCGCTGATGTTTCAGACTTTGCTCCTCGTATCACGACTATAAAAGTACATCCTGATAAAATCCGCGACATTATTGGTAAAGGTGGCGCAACTATTCGTGCCTTGACCGAAGAGACAGGCGCTACAATTGACATCGAAGACGATGGCACAGTAAAGGTTGCTGCTGTTGATGGTGAAGCAGCTAGAAAAGCTGTTGAGCGTATTAAACAGTTAACCGCTGAAGCTGAAGTAGGCGCTACCTATGATGGTAAAGTTGTTAAGATTGTTGAATTCGGTGCTTTTGTAAACTTCTTACCAGGCAAAGATGGTCTTGTACACGTTTCTGAAATTGCTGACGAACGCGTTAACAACGTTTCAGACTACTTGACTGAAGGCCAAGAAGTTAAGGTTAAAGTACTTGAAGTTGACCGCCAAGGTCGCGTACGTCTTAGCATGAAAGCTGTTGAGAAAACAGAAACAACTGCATAAATAAAGGTTTGTGATCGCCCCCTTTTTTAAAGGGGGCAGTCCGCCAAAGGCGGGCGGGGGTTTTTGCCCCCTACAATAATCTTGCAATAATCTGCGCTATATCGCACCCATCGCTTACGCTCTGGGCTCTGATAATGAGATCTTACCGTAGGGGTCGCACCCTGTGCGACCCGGCATTGCGTAGCAATGCTTTCTTCCATCCATCACCCATGCACATAAAAATTCACGCTAACTGATCGAAACTGTTTTTCTAATGCTCTACGAATGTTGGCATTACAGGCATCTAGGTCTTTACGTGCAATCATGTCTGGTAGCTCGTAACCGATATGAATATTAATATGCCGCCCAGCCGTATTGGTGCGAATCTTGCTAAGCTGAATATTTTGTTGTGAAATAAAAGTCTCACGTATAAGTGCGTCAATGCGCTGCTCCAGTTCTGTATTCGGCGTTGTATCGAGCAACTCCATAAAGCTTTCACGGATCATTTTGATGGGCTCGCGCACAATAAAGATTGCAATACCGCAAGCAAGAATCGGGTCAGCGAATCGTGCATAAGCAAAGTAAGGTGTGTCTTTTGCTAAAAGAGCTAAAGAAAACCCAATAAATGCGGCAGCAGAGACTAAGCCATCGGCGTGCCAGACTTTTGCATCCGCAAATAAAATTTTAGAGCCAGTTTTCTTCTGCGCATTATTGCACAAGCGAGTCATCCCAAAGCAAACAACGGCGGCAATACCTGCATAAACGATGGCCAATTCGTAGTGTGTGTGTTCACCACCGCGCATAAACGCAATCACCGATAAAGTAATGGCAATAACAGCAATGGAAATAATCAGCAAAGATTCGAGATTAACAACAATCGGTTCAAGTTTATAGTAACCGTAATTGAAATCACGATCATGAACTTTGCATAGCTTATGTACCACCGCTAAAGCAATCGCATCCACTAATACACTGAAAAAGCTGTAGGCTGAATCGATGAAGATGGTAATGGATTGCCCACGCAAAGCAATATAACCACCGACAACACCACTTAACAAACCGATAGTCAGTGAGAGTCTAAAGATATTGATTTCTAGGTGGGCATTTTTTTTTGTCAGTTGCTGCTGCATAGAACACATATAGTTATTTGTATATTGGAAGTATAGCTTACAATTATTTCGCTAGGCAAGTCGTCAATATTTTGGCTTACGGGTAATACGTGTTTACAACAGTGGCGACATTGTCGTAGGTTGCGGCGTATATATGGCAACTGACCGCAAGTTTTTTACAGGTATTTGTTAGTGTGTGTATATATTGAGTTTTGCTTTCACTAGGAATATCAACGGCGCTTTCGCCCGTAGTATAAGTTTTAGCACCGAGTTTAGTGACCGTGTCATTTTCAAGTAATTGGTATTGTTGCTCTGTAATTTCAGCACCTTGCGACACCACGCAAAAGTGACAAAACACACTGTGCGAGTGCTTAGGGGTTGTAAATCCCAAGGCCTCTTGTTCACCGAACGCTCTAACAATTTCTTTTGTTGGCCAGGCATAGGCAACAATACAAATTGGAAGGGGCTCGCTACTTTCAGCAATACATGTACGGCTGTATGTAGGGCAGCCATTTTCTGCTTCTTCAAAGCTGTATGCTGACCAGTCAATTTGTGATGTGCATTCGCGATGGAACTGCTCTGCAATCATACTTTGTGTTACTGAGCCAGCAGTTTGGTCCGCTAATATACCTGATAACCACTGTTGCGCAATTTCTTGGTTTTTTTGATGTGATTGTTTGTTAGCGATAGCCATGTTGCCTCCTAACGTTTAAATTGTTTGAGCTGAGTTTGCAGCTTGTTGATCATGCTTGCCAATTCATCAACACGATCTTTGTCACGTGCGACCAGATCAGCTGGCGCGCGGTCGACGTAATTTTTGTTCTGAAGTTTGCCATTAAGCAAGCTGTGTTCTTTTTCAAATTTTGCAATTTGTTTGCTCAGACGTGCTACTTCAGCCTCGGTATCGATTAAGCCTTCCATCGGCACGTAGATTTCAAGGTTACCTACAACGCCACTGGCACTTAGTGGTACGGCCGCGTCATCGGCAATAAATTCAGCTTGTTCGATATTCGCAAGCTGTTGTAGTAAGCGATTCAGATCTTCCCAGCGTTGCTTGTCATCGGTGCTGGCATGTTTTACTAGAACAGACAAACTTTGCTTAGGCGAGATATTCATCTCACCGCGCATATTGCGCACAAGCTCAATGACTTTCTTCAGCCAATCAATTTGCGCTACAGCAGCCGCATCAATTTTGCTGGCATCGGCTTGTGGATAAGAAGCCAACATGATGGAGTCAACTTCAGGTTTAGTCATTTCAGCCAAACGCTGCCAGATCTCTTCAGTTATGTAAGGCATAAAAGGGTGCAGTAATCGTAGAATACTTTCAAGTACGATGATTAATGTATAACGCGCTGCATTTTGAATGCGGCCGTCATCGCTTTTTAGCAGCGGCTTGGAGAGTTCTAAATACCAATCACAAAACTCATGCCAAATAAATTCATAAGCAGCCTGTGCCGCAAAGTCGAAGCGGTAAGTATCCAGGCCTTCGCGGATGGATTGTGTAGCGAGCTGCAGTTTCGCTTGAATGTAACGGTCAGCCAAGCTGAATTCGCAATCATCAATGGCGGGTAAAGACTCGACGTTCATCAACACGTAACGCGTTGCGTTCCAGATCTTATTACAAAAATTACGGTTGCTGGCGATACGGTTCAGGTCAAACTGAATATGACGATTCGTGGCTGGCAGGGCGCAGAAGCTAAAGCGAACGGCATCAGTGCCAAAAGGTGGAATGCCATCAGGGAAGTCTTTTCGTGTGGCCTTTTCGATTTTTTTGGCTTGCTTGGGTTGCATCAAACTTGCGGTGCGTTTTTTAACCAGGCTTTCCAGATCAATACCATCGATCAGATCAATCGGGTCGATGACATTGCCTTTTGATTTCGACATTTTTTGACCTTCATGGTCGCAGATCAGACCGTGAATATAAACCTTATGGAAGGGCACTTTACCGGTAAATTTGATCCCCATCATAATCATACGAGCTACCCAAAAGAATATAATATCAAAGCCCGTAATCAATACCGTGGTTGGGTAAAATGTCTTTAATGCATCGGTATCTTTAGGCCAGCCTAAGGTTGAAAATGGAAATAGGGCTGATGAAAACCAAGTGTCCAGCACATCATCATCTTGTCTAAGCGCTACATCAGCAGATAAATCATATTTTTTGCGAGCAGCCGCTTCATCTTCGGCAACATAAATATTGCCTTTGTCATCGTACCAAGCAGGAATGCGGTGGCCCCACCATAATTGCCGAGAGATGCACCAATCTTTTAGGTCTTTCATCCAGGCATCGTACGAGTTTTTCCAGTTTGCAGGAATAAATTCTATATCGCCTTTATCGACGGCTTGCACGGCGACTTCTGCTAAAGGTGCAACTTTAACGTACCATTGGTTGGTTAGCATCGGCTCTAAAACCGTACCCGAGCGATCGCCATAAGGACGTTTGGTTTTGTACGGTTCAATTTCATCCATCAAGTCTTGTGCTTGCAAGTCGCTGATGATTTTTTTGCGTGCATCAAAGCGGTCCATGCCACGATAAGCTTCGGGTGTATGTTCGTTGAGCTTGCCATCTTTGGTGAATACATTAATCAAACCCATACCGTGGCGCTCACTGACTTCGTAGTCATTAAAGTCATGACCCGGTGTGATTTTGACACACCCTGAGCCAAACTCAGCATCGACATAGTTGTCTGCAATGATAGGGATATGCCTATCAGTTAAGGGCAGCTGTAGCATCTTGCCGATATAATCTTGGAAACGTTCGTCGTCAGGGTTTACGGCAACCGCAACATCACCCAGTAAAGTCTCCGGGCGCGTTGTTGCTACAACAATGTATTTTTCGGGCTGGTCAACAAAGTGGTAGCGGATGTGCCATAGCGAAGAATCCTCATCGCGATGCTCAACTTCCAAGTCAGACACTGCGGTATGTAGTTTTGTATCCCAGTTTACCAGGCGTTTGCCGCGGTAAATAAGACCCTCGTCAAACAGCTTGATAAAAACAGTGCGCACGGCTTCAGACATGCCATCGTCCATGGTGAAGCGCTGTTGCTGCCAATCGGCAGAAGCACCCATGCGTTTAAATTGATTAACAATGGTGTTGCCGCTGTGCTCTTTCCATTCCCAAATTTTTTCAACAAATTTTTCACGACCGAGGTCGGTGCGCTTAATGTTATCTGCAGCGAGCTGGCGCTCAACAACCATCTGTGTTGCAATGCCTGCATGGTCAGTACCCACTTGCCAATGTGTGTTATCGCCGTTCATGCGATGGTAGCGAACTTGGCAGTCCATCAGCGATGCTTCCATGGCATGGCCCATATGCAAGCTGCCTGTTACATTCGGTGGCGGCAACATAATACAAAACGATTGACCTTTACCTGTGGGCGTAAAGTAACCGGCATTTTCCCATTTTTCGTAACAATGAGATTCTATAATTTTAGGGTCGTATGTTGTATCAAGCTGGGATGACATCGGCACGTCGCAATAAAAATTCACTTAGTAAAGGAACAGGGCGGCCGCTGGCAGAAGCGTCTTTGCCTGTTTTAAAGGCAGTACCCGCAACATCAAGGTGTGCCCAAACGGCATCTTCAGTAAAGCGTGCTAAAAAGCAGGCCGCTGTAATCGTGCCAGCACCTGGCCCACCGAGGTTACACATATCGGCAACAGGGCTATCAATTTGTGCTTGGTATTCTTTCCAGAGCGGCAATTGCCATGCACGGTCTAAACTATTTTGCCCAGCTTCAAGTATTTCATCGGCAAGTGTTTGCGTATTGCTCAGCACAGCGCTGGCTTGATCGCCTAAAGCGACAAGACAAGCACCGGTTAGTGTTGCGACATCGATAATTACTTCTGGCTCGTGGCGTTGTGCATAGGTGAGTGCATCGCACAGTACTAAACGACCTTCGGCATCGGTGTTCGCAATTTCAACAGTTTTTCCTGACATGGTTGTGACGACATCATCGGGGCGTGTTGCTTTACCATCGGGCATGTTTTCAACGCAAGCCATAAATGTAACAATATTGATCGGCAACTTTAATGCGGCGGCCATTTTAATGCTTGCAAGTACGCTTGCGGCACCGCACATATCGTATTTCATGCCTATGATTGATGCGCTGGGTTTTAATGAAATACCGCCGGTATCAAAAGTTACACCTTTACCTACCAGGGCTATTGGCTTTTGATGTTTATCACCGCCATGGTATTCAACCACAATAAATTTAGCAGCTTCATCACTGCCTTGGCTCACCGCCAAATAAGCACCCATGTTAAGGTTTGCCATTTCTTTTTCAGAAATCACATGTACAGTCAATGCGCTTTGTTCTTTAGCCGCTGCTTTAGCTGCCTCTACCATGTAGGTAGGGTTGCAAACATTCGGGGGCGTGTTTGCCAAGTCACGGGTGAGTTTCACGGCATCCGCAATGGCACTGCCATGCGTAACGGCAGATTCTGTTTGATGTTTAGAAAACTCTTCGCATGCAAACAAAATAGTTTTTTCCGTTTCATCATCGTTGTCAGTATCTTGGGTTTTGCTTTTAAATGCATCAAACTTGTAGTTAACGTGTGCAATGGTTTCTACCGCTTGACGCACCTTCCAATACTGATTGCGGTTGTCGACAGTTGCTTCGTGTAAAAAACAAGCAATACGCTCCGCTTTAAGGTTTTTAATGACAGCGCCGCAACCACGAAGTGCTTTTAGGTATTCTTGTTCATCAAGTTTTTCGGCATCACCGAGCCCCACCAAAACAAGTCGGGTAGTGGCATTGAGATTGTCTGGGTTAAAAATAACGGTGGTTTCGCCGGGCTTGGCTTTGAAATCGCCTAGCGCTAAAACCTGTTTAAGTTGACCACCTGTGGCGGTGTCGAGTGCTTGCGCAGTAGATGTGAGTGAGTTACCTTTAAAAACCCCGACGACGATAGCGTCGTTACGTTCTTGAAGCAGTTGTTCAGCAAATGCAAATTTCATGTAATTTATCCTTAATTCGAGCCCTACAACTATCTAACGTGTATAATTCATTAAGCATTTAATTCTACCTGAAATGTATGAGTTTATGGTGAAAATTTGATAATTCAACGTTACATTGGCAAAGAGATCTTACTGGCAACGCTGGCCATCACGCTGGTATTGCTTCTGATAGGCATTAGTAACCAGTTTGTGGTGTATCTTGCCGATGCGGCCAAAGGCGAGCTCAGCCCGGCTTTGGTGTTTAAGATTGTCGCCATGCATCTACCCAGTCTATTGGGTTTGCTGCTGCCGCTGGCACTATTTTTTGGCATCATGATGGCATTGAGCCGTTTATATGCTGAATCTGAGATGACAGCCTTGCTGGCCTGTGGCATGCCCTATAAACGCCTGCTACAAACCGTTTTGCGGCCGGCACTGTTGGTAACGGCTATCGCCCTGGTCTTAAACTTATGGCTAGCGCCGTATTATCTGTATCAAGTCACAAAAACCCTGGCAGAGGCCGAAAGTGATTTGATGACGCGGGCGATTCAGCCTGGGCGTTTTCAAGCGTCAGATGACGGCAAATACGTTTTATACATCGACAGAATATCCGCGAGTGAAAAACGTGCCTACGATGTTTTTGTCGCTGAGCAAGAGCCATCGCCGGGCGATGAGTACCGACTGGGCGTTATTGCCAGTGACTCGGGTTACCAGATGCAAGACCCAGATACAAAAGATGAATACATAGTTTTGCAAGACGGTTACCGTTATCAAGGTAACCCTGGCGAAAAAGAGTATCAACTGATGGCCTTTAAAGAATATGGTTTGCGCATATTGCAACGACAAGCAAAATTTAAAGTGCGTGAAAGCGCAATGACCTCAATGGAGTTACTAAGCGCAAGCTCACGCGACGAACAAGCAGAATTACAATGGCGCATTAGCATTGCATTGTCAGGCATTATTTTAGCGATGTTTGCCTTGGTTATTGCCAAGGTAAAACCACGTCAAGGGAAATATGCAAAAGCATTGCCAGGCATTATTACCGCGATTGTGTATGTTAATGTGTTAATTTTTGCGCGTGGTCTTTATGAAGATACAACTATACCCCTTTGGGTAGGATTATTTTGGGTGCCCCTTTTAGGCTTGTTATTAGCAGCTTTTGGCATTTGGTGGCAGGCAAATAAACAATGAGAATACTGCAACGTTACATTGCCAAAACCGTTACTGTGTTAATCACTTTAGCATTGCTGTTGGTGCTTGGCGTTGATTTTTTATTCGCATACGTGCATGAACTTGGCGGCATAGGACGTGGTGACTACGGCGCCATGGCGGCCTTGTTGTATACCGCATTAACACTGCCTGGCCGTTTGTACGATTTATTTCCGATGGCCAGTTTGATCGGCGTGTTATTGGCTTTAGGTTTGCTTTCATCGCGCAGTGAATTGATTGTCATGCGCGCCAGTGGTGTTTCCGTATTGCAGATCACCACAGCCATTGCAAAAGTGGGTTTGGGTTTAGCGTTGGTTGTAACTTTGCTGGGTGAGTATGGCGTGCCTAAAGCAGAGTATGCCGCGGAATCATTAAAAATTCGTGCCAAAAGTGCAGGCCAAGCAATGTTAACAGCGCGTGGCACATGGGTGCGAGAAGGCAATAATTTTATACACGTGCGTGCTTTATTGCCAAAAGGTGTCTTGCAAGGTGTTACGGTATACGAGTTTGATGATGAGCATCGGTTGCAAACAGCCACTTTCGTGGCGCAGGCAAAGTACCGTAAGGAGCAGTGGCTGCTGGAAAACATAAAGCAAAGTCACATCTCAGCCGAACAAGTGACTACTGATACACAGGCATCGGCCATCTGGCCTAAGCTGATTAACCCTAGTCTGCTCAATGTTTTATTATATGAGCCGGATGATCTATCTTTGTTAGGGCTCTCACGTTACATTGACTACTTAAAAACCAATAATTTGGATGCTAGTCACTATCAGCTTATTTTCTGGAAAAAAGTATTGCAGCCATTCTCAGTTATTGTTATGGTGTTATTAGGTGTTCCGTTTATCTTTGGGCCTCTGCGCAGTGCTTCGATGGGTTTGCGCATATTATCGGGCATCTTGTTAGGTTTTACATTTTATTTAGCAAATGAGATTTTTGGGCCACTTAGCATAGTTTATCATTTCCCTGCAGTGCTGGCTGCTATGTTGCCATTATTGTTGTTTGCTATGTTAGGTTATATGATGATGCGAAGGGTGCAATGAAAAAAAGATTTTTAGATCCGGTATTTTCTTCGGTATTAAAAAAGCATGAGCTGGCAGATTTTGATTCACTTTGGTTGCATGAAGGCCGCTTAGTAGAAGAAGGTAATGTAAAGCATAAGTCTGGGCATTCACATGTTGTGCGCTTAAAACTAGAAGACAGCACCAAAACGTGGACTGTTTACATGAAGCGCCAAGAAAACTACATTACAACAAAATCCCGCATTATGGTTCGCCCTAGAGCTATTTGCGCACGCGAATTTTCAAACATCAATACTTGGCGGAAATTAGGTATTCCCACGATGCAGGCCTTGTATTTTGAGCAAAGGGACAACACCAAGAAAAACCCGCTACGTGCCATTTTAATCACAAAAGGTTTGGTGGGTTATCTGCCGCTTGATGAATGGTTGGCAAAAACTCCAGATCGCAAGTTACGCGCGCAGGCATTTTTGAAAACAGCACAAGCATTGCGCCGCATACACAATCACAGTTGGTTGCACCATTGCTTGTTTCCTAAGCATATTTTTATACGCGAAAAAGATGGGCAGCTTACCATCAAATTAATTGATTTAGAAAAAGCCAAAAAATGCATTGTCACTAAACGGCGCGTTATCAATGAGCTCACAGCTTTTATCCGTCGTTGCGAATGGCGCAACAAAACGGAAATGTTGCAGTTCATGAAGTACTATTGTGGCGTTAAAACACTAGGGCCTGAGCATAGACGTATGTTGAAGAGAATATATGCGCGTATGCAATATAAGAAAGACAAGCACCGCTAAATTTTTACTAGCTGGGTGTTCGACCATTTATCGTGCCAGCGAAAATATAAGCCTAGACCCAAGCAAGCAATGCTGGCAATCGCGCCAAAAAAACGCACGAAAGTCTGTGACCAAGTAAGCCGGTGATCAGACACCAGGCGAATCTTCCAGGCCTTCATACCAATGGTTTGCCCGCCCATTCGCCAGCAATATGCAAAATACAGATAGACCACAACGATTAAGTAAATATCATATGCCAGCGTCCCAGGGGGGATGGCTCGTCCACCTGTAAAGGGCAGCAGCAGGGCGGTTGCAAACATCATGATGGCAAGGGCAATCAAGCTGTCGTAGAATATGGCCGCCAGACGGCGAAATAAGCTAGCTAGTTTCATGGCGAGTATTTTACACTATACTATGGTAGAATGCACCTGAAATGTAAGGCGAAAAACTCAAACATGGCAAAAAAGTCGAAAGATCCTCATCACAAGCGTGAGGCACAAAAATACGAAAATCCTATTCCTAGCCGCGAATATATTTTAGAGCAGTTAGAGAAAGCGGGTAAACCCCAAAGCTTTAAGCAGATTGCAAAAGTCCTAGGGCTTAACGATTTTGATACTAAAGATGCGCTCGAGCGCAGGCTGCATGCTATGGTGCGTGACGGTCAATTGGCCAGAGAAGGGCGAGCTACTTTTGGCATCATTGATGATAAAGATTTAGTAAAAGGCCGTGTGATTGGCCACAAAGATGGTTTTGGTTTTTTAATCCCTGATGATGGCAGCAAAGATCTGTATTTATCACCTCGCGAAATGCGCGTTGTATTCCACGGCGATCGTGTTACTGCCAGAGAAGTGGCGCCATACCGCAAAAATCGTAAAGAAGGGCAGATCGTGCAAGTGCTGGAGCGCAACACGAAGCAAATCGTAGGGCGATATTACTACGAACAAAAGGTAGGCTTTGTAACGCCAGAGCGCATCAACATTCAACAAGATATTTTGGTTGCCGAAGGTGGCAAGCAAGCCAACCCGGGCGAAATGGTTGTGCTTGAAATTACTCAGCAACCTACAATGCGCCGTCAAGCGGTAGGTAAAGTCACGGAGATATTGGGTGAGCACATGGCGCCAGGCATGGAGATTGATGTTGCTATCCGCGCACACGACCTGCCACATGACTTCCCGCAAGCGGTAAAAGATGAAATCAAACACTGGACAGAAACGGTGCCTGAAGCTGCTTATAAAGGGCGAAAAGATATACGCGAATTACCATTAGTGACTATCGATGGTGAAGATGCCAAAGACTTCGACGATGCTGTGCACGTCGCTAAAACAAAAGGTGGCTACTGCTTATATGTAGCAATTGCAGATGTTAGTTATTATGTGAAGCCGGGAACCGAATTAGATAGGGAAGCATTGTTGCGTGGAAACTCGGTGTATTTTCCTGAACGCGTGATACCGATGTTGCCAGAGATATTATCGAATGGCTTGTGCTCTTTAAAACCTAAAGTAGATAGACTATGCATGGTTTGTGAAATGCATATCAGCAATGCCGGCGTGATCAAGCACCACGATATTTACCCCGCGGTGATGCACTCGCATGCACGCTTAACCTACACGCAAGTTGCAGACATGCTTGCCGGTGAAGCACATGAAGTGCCAGATAATTTGATCCCGCACATCGAAGCGCTCAATATGCTTTATGGTGTGTTGCGCGGCCAGCGTGAAAAGCGTGGCGCTATTGATTTTGAAACACAAGAAACTCAAATATTATTTGACGAGTACAAAAAAATCAAAAGCATTGTTCCCTCTGAGCGTAATGATGCGCATAAGATCATTGAGGAATGCATGCTAAGCGCGAACGAAACAGTCGCTCTGTTTTTAGAAAAGAATAAGGTACATAGCCTTTACCGCGTGCACGATAGCCCGAAACCAGAAAAAATAGAAGAGTTGCGACAGTTTTTAGGACCCTTTGGCTTGCAAATGCCTGGTGGCAAAGACCCGGAGCCCAAGGATTACGCCAAAATTATCGATGGCATCAAAGGACGTGACGATCACCACTTATTGCAAACCGTATTATTGCGTTCTATGAACCAGGCAATATACACACCCGATAACATTGGCCATTTTGGTTTGGCTTACGATGTTTACACGCATTTCACTTCGCCAATTCGTCGTTACCCTGATCTTATCGTGCATCGTTCTCTAAAAGCCATCATTGATAAGAAAATGGATTTATACAGCGAAGAACAAATGCTTTCAGCGGGTGACCATTGTTCAATGACCGAACGTCGAGCCGACGATGCTACACGCGATGTCGTGCAGTGGCTAAAGTGCGAGTATATGCAAGATCACGTAGGTGAAAAATTTGTTGGCGTGATCAGTGGCGTGACACATTTTGGTATTTTTGTAGAGTTACAGGATGTATACGTTGAAGGTTTGGTGCATGTGAACAGCATGCGTGACGATCATTACAACTTTGATGCAACACACTACACCCTAACAGGCGAACGCACAGGGCAAGTTTTACGCCTTAGTGATAAAGTTGAAGTCAGTGTGCAATCAGTAAGCCTTGACGATAGAAAAATTGATTTTGCATTAGAGCAACAGCTTTCTGCGCAACAGAAAACTTTGAAAAGCAAGAAAGGTAAAAAAGACAAGAAGGATAAAAAATGAATATTTACGGTATTCATGCGGTCATGCAGTTTTTAGAGACGTACCCTGAGCGCGCAAAGCAACTGTGCATCCAAAAGGGTAGAAGTGATGGTGCTGTGCAAGCTATTACCGAGTTGGCACAACAGTTCAAAGTACCGCTGTCTTCGCACAGCAGAGATAAGCTCGAAGAACTCGCACAAAGCCCTTATCACCAAGGTGTTGTTCTTAGCATTACCCCGGCACGCATTGGTGATGAAAAAGCGCTCAAAGATTTTTGTGAAGATATGCCAAGTAACGCGCTCATTTTAGTTTTAGATAGCATCAAAGACCCGCATAACTTAGGCGCATGCCTGCGGAGCGCAGCCGCATTTAACGTTGATGCCGTTATTTGGGCTAAAGACAAGCAGGCCAATGTTACCCCGCTAGTACGCAAAGTAGCCAGCGGCGCTGTAGATGTTTTAAATTTATTTACCGTGACCAATTTGAACCGTGGTATAGAAACCATCAAAAAATCTGGGGTTTGGGTGGTCGGCACCTTATTAGACGAAGAAGCCCAACCAATAAACAGCATCGACATGAGTGGCAGTACCGGTATTGTTGTTGGCGCGGAAGATGAAGGCCTGCGCAAGCGCACCCGGGAATGCTGCGACCATCTTGCTTATATCCCTATGCTTGGCTCAATTCAGAGCCTCAATGTCTCCGTCGCTACTGGCATCTGCCTCTACGAAGCTCGCCGCCAACGGTAGGCAAGACATTCATGTTCAAAATATATAGATTCTGTTAGAATCCGGCCATGTGTCCTACTCATATAGTTTTAGCCTATAGCGGCAGCCCGGATCGTCCTGACGAGCTTGATACTTTAGATACTGCTGAAGAAATTTCTGACATTATTAAAAAGATGCCTGGCTATAGATTAACTCAATTTTCCTGCACAGGTGAGCTGGTTTCAATTTTACCAAAGTTAACAGCTTTGCAACCGGATTGTGTTTTTAATCTAGTAGAAAGTCTTCAAGGCAGTGATGCCGAGGTGTATCGCTTCACTCAGCTATTGGATTTCTTGCGAATCCCATATACCGGCAGTCCAAGCCAAGCGCTTTCATGGACGGCTGATAAGCCACTTATGAAAGCTTATCTGGGCAGCGCAGGTATCGCAACACCTGAATGCCTGGATAAACAAGCTTGTGAAAAAATCGATGGTACGGTACCTTATATTGTGAAATCGGCCACAGAACACGGCTCTTTAGGTATTGATGAAAATGCTATACAGCATGAGGCGGCTGCACTCTGTGATGTTATTCGCTGCAACGAAAAAAAATATGGCGGGAGTTGGTTTGCAGAGCGTTTTATTGCAGGGCGTGAATGCTATGTGACGCTCTTGGAAATTGAAGGGGTGGTGACTGCCTTGCCGGTTTACGAGCTTTTATTTTTTCATTCAGTACCACAGACCTATAATGTACTTACCTATCAACAAAAATGGAATGAAGAAGAAGCAAAGACTAAAACCACACGGCAATTTATGAAAGAAGATGTGCATGGCGATCTTATGCAGGCCTTAGTCAAGCAGGCTTTAGCTTGTTGGCAAAGCTTAGGTCTACATGCTTATGCCAGGGTTGATTTTCGTGTTGATGAGGAGCAAAATCCTTGGGTGATTGATGTCAACGCTAATCCTTGTTTAGCTTCCGATGCAGGGTTTATGGCGGCGGCACAGGCCCATGGTTTGACGCCAGAGGCGGTCATAAAACACATACTTTTAGCAGGTGAACCTTAAATGAATATGACAATAGATAAGCAGCTTAAAACGTCTGATTTTTTAGCCATTGAGCATATTCTGAGAGCGGCTAAGGTATTCTCAGAGGATGAAATTAACGTCGCTGTAGAATTAGCGCAGGATACTTTAAGCGGGAAAGACAAGTATGATTTTATTTTTATACGTAATGTGGACCAGCAATTGTTGGGCTACACTTGCTTTGGAAAGACACCTTTGACGGCCAAAACATATGACTTGTATTGGCTCGCGGTAAACCCGCCCTACCAAAAGAATGGCATTGCTAATCGCTTATTGGCTGAAACACTGAAAACAATAGCAGCTGCAGGTGGTGCACACTTATATGCTGAAACTTCTAGCATGACACAATACGCTGCCGCACACAGTTTTTATGAAAAAATGGGTTTTATGCTGGCTGCTACGTTTCGAGACTTTTATAAAGACGGGGATGACAAGCGGGTGTATTACAAATCCGTGAAGTAGCTGCATCTACGATCGCTTTGATTAATTCCGCATACTTCATACCTGCTTGATTGGCTAAAATACACAGATCAGAGTAATCCGGTGTCAAGCCGGCTAATGGGTTAACTTCCATAAAGCAAGGGGTTCCATTTTCATCCATGCGCAGATCAATACGGCCGCCATCCAGGCACTCTAACACTTGCCATGCTTTTTTAGCGATGCGAGCTATTTCTTGCTTATCTGGGCCGTCGGAAAGAAGTTTATAATTAACTTGTGTTTCACACATCATTTTATTGTTGTAGGAGTGGCACCAAGGTTCTGCTGAATCATTTAAAATAACCTCTAATACGCCAATAACCTGCGTGTTTTTGCCACTGTCTAATAGACCCACAGTAAATTCGCGGCCGGGTAAATATGTTTCCACTAGAACCGCTTGCTGGAACCGTTCTAGCAAATTGGCGGCGCTTTTTTTAAACTCGGCACTGTTTGTCACACGTGAGCGTGCACTTACACCCTTTCCTGTACCTTCTGCATTGGGTTTCAAGAAGCGTGGCCAAGGAAGGTCTATGATTTCATCAATATCATCTAATGTATGAATAACATCAAAGGGTGCTGTAGGTATGCCTGCATCACGAACAATACGCTTGGTAAGCGCTTTGTTTAATGTCAGGCCAAGTATCGTTGGGCCTGAAAAAGTGTATGGTATTTGGTAGGCATCCAGTAGCGCAGGGACTTGTGCTTCTCGCGCTTGTCCATAACAACCTTCAGCAATGTTAAAAACCAAATCCCAACGTTTTCCAGCAAGCAACGCTTTGTTTAGCTGCAAAAAGTTGCCCACTTTTTCAACCTCATACCCTAAGCTTTGCAATGTTGTATAAATTGCATCAATTGTTTTGGGCGAGTCAAATTCAGCCGTTGCTTCTTCGCTCCAGCCCAGCTGACGGTAATCATCTCGCAGGTCATACACAAAACCTATTTTCATTTTTTGCTCTTCTCGCACTCATATAAACCATTACAGCTATTGAGCGTATAACCCTGTTTTTGGAGTGTGTTTTGCGCAATGCCTGTACGACCGAGGGGATCAGGGTAGCGGTAAACACCACCTTCAAAGTTCGTGAGCAATAAATCATCGCCGTCTCGCCCTAGGACATAGTCAGGCAATAATGGGATTTTACCGCCGCCGCCAGGCGCGTCGACCACAAACTGTGGTACGGCATAACCTGTTGTATGGCCGCGAAGACCACGGATAATTTCCAAACCCTTTTCCACGGTTGTGCGAAAATGTGCCGAGCCAGAAACCGGGTCGCATTGGTATAAATAATAAGGTTTCACGCGAATTTTTAACAAGCCCTGCATCAGGTTTTTCATGACGGTGAGGTCGTCATTAATCCCTTTCAGTAGTACTGTCTGGCTGCCCAAAGGTATGCCTGCGTTGGCAAGTCGTTTACACGCTTCGGCGGTTTCCGGGGTGAGCTCATCAGGGTGTGCAAAATGGATGCTCATCCATAATGGGTGGTATTTTTTTAGAATACGGCAAAGATTTTTTGTAATGCGTTGTGGCATGACGACAGGTATTTTTGTCCCAATGCGTAAAAAGTCTAGGTGTTTTATTTTCCGCAGTCTTGCAAGCAAGAACTCAAGTTTGTCATCACCAATGCTGAGCGGGTCTCCGCCTGACAATAAACAGTCACGGATTTCAGGGTGTGCTTCAATATATTGTGCAGCTTGTTCCCATTTACGCATATTAAAACTGTATTCACCATTGGTTTCACCGACCATGCGGGAGCGTGTGCAGTAACGGCAATAGGTTGAGCAGAATCCCGTGGTTAAAAAAAGCACACGGTCTGGGTAACGATGCACCAAACCAGGGGTGGCGGTGTCTTTATCTTCGTTAAGTGGATCAGGTTCTTCGCCAATAGTTTGTATAAACTCATTCATCAATGGCAGATGCGTTTTACGCAAAGCTTGTTCTGGGTTGTTAGGGTCAAGCAGTGATAAATAATACGGGGTTATTCCGATGGGTAAATTTTCCCCGCGCTGAATAATTGCTTCACGTTCGCTAGGCGTCAGATCAATGATATGTTCGATTTGTGCAACATGGCGAATTCTATGCCTAACCTGCCATTTCCAGCTATTCCATTCCGCTACGCTGACATGGGGGTAATGTTTTTTCATGAACATTTTTGTGTGCGCGCTGATCGGAAACGGTTCAGCTTTAGCCGGGTGTTTTAAGTGGGCTGTAGGCAGTATAATTTTAGTACTTGAGCAGCTGTTTTTTTCTAAAAAAACAGGGATGTTGGGCAATGACATAGAGGGGCTGCCGGATGCATATTGGCTCCCGGAAGGCGGTTCAGGCGAAGGTTCTAAAAGTACAGTCATATTGGCCTCGGTTTAATAATAAAACGTCTTCTATTGCTATATATACTTATTTTGAGGAAAAGGAAAGAAAATAATTAAAAAAAGCTAGGGGGCTATTTTGAACCCCTACTTTAACCCTGCCAGCAGAGCATGTTGTAGGGGTCGTAGCTTTCATATACTGCTTGAGCGAAATGAGTTCGCTCTGCGCGTTAAGGGGGCGAGCTGCGCTTCTCCCCCTTAACAATCCCCCATGGCTACTTGCAGTGGTCTTGAGTCAGAGCCGCGCACGCTAGTAAGCGGTTGGTATGCTTAATATACTGCTTGAGCGAAATGAGTTCGCTCTGCGCGTTAAGGGGGCGAGCTGCGCTTCTCCCCCTTAACAATCCCC
>JAJFKJ010000039.1 GCA_021773275.1 Gammaproteobacteria bacterium | reverse complement strand
GATCGGATTATCAGAGCCCAGAGCGTTAGCGATGGGTACGATGTAACGCTGGCTGATCACCGCTTGCTCACGCGCGCGGCTCTGACAGTAGGTTTTCGCGAGACTCGGGGACCGTACTGCTTGCGACCCCTACAAGATGCTCTGCTGGCAAAATTGTTGTTACTTCTTCTGATCAACAGCCGTTAAAATGCCACGCATGATATTCAGCTCATTCTGGTCGAGCTGTGCTTTAGCAAATAAACGAATCAGGCGCTGACGAATCAGTTTCGGTTGCTCGGGGTCAAGAAATTCAATATCTTCCAGGGTTGCGAACAAATGCTTATGAAAACGATCGATGTCATCGATGGTTGGCTGTGCGCCATATTCATTTTTAATACGAACTGGAGTTTTCTCAATGCCGTTGGCCATCATAAGTTCGTAACAGATCAACTGCACCGCCGACGCTAAATTTAATGAACGACAATCAGGATTTGTAGGGATTTGCACAAGGTGCTGGCATTGCTGAATTTCATCCAGATGCATACCTGTACGTTCACGGCCAAATACTATTGCAACAGGTTTATCAGTGCTTGAATTTAATACTTTGCTGCCAAGTTCACGTACGGGTATTTCAGGCCAACGCAGTGAAGGTAGTTGTGAACTCGTTGCAATCGCCAATCCGCAATCTTCGATAGCATCATGCAGTGTTGCCACTATTTTTGCATTTTGCAGCACATCAAGTGCTGACGTTGCACGCGCATCTGCTTCGGGGTGGGGGAATGCTTGCGGGTCTACTAGCACTAGGTCTGTAATACCCATTGACTTCATCGCACGTGCACTCGCCCCTACATTTCCTGGGTGAGTGGTGCCAATTAGCACAATACGAATATTTTTTAGATTACCTAAATTCATTTTAACATTAGAGGCTTACAACATCTTCGATTTGCGGAACCAGCTTTAAATTCCCCGCTATAAGATGGCCTGTTTCATTATAATCACCACCCGTTACATCAACACAGATCCCGCCTGCTTCTCTAACCATCAAGCCGCCAGCGGCAACATCCCAGGTGCTCATACCAGCTTGATAGCAAGCGTCTAATCTTCCCGCTGCTACGTAAGCTAAATCCAAAGCTGAGGAGCCTGCACGACGCACACTGCCCGCCTCATCACCTAATTTGGAAAAACCGTCTATAACATCTGCTGACATATTGCTTTTACGAAAACTCATGCCTACAAGCGACTTGCCTAGTTTTTTTGTATCTTTTACCCGCATGCGCCTTTCATTTAAGTACGCACCACTACCCTTGCTGGCGCTAAATAAATCCTCACGAACAGGGTCGTAGATCAAACCATGTTCTACTTTTCCTTTAAAGCGTAATGCAATCGAGATGCAAAAATGCGGGTAGCCGTGCACAAAGTTTGTTGTGCCATCAAGTGGGTCAATAATCCATTGGTAGTCATCACCTTCGGTCATACCAGACTCTTCCGCAAGAAAACCATGCGTAGGGTAACTTTGCCTTAGCACCTCAATGATGATGGCTTCAGCATCATGATCAATCTCTGTAACATAATCGTTTTTACCTTTTAATGCCACTTTAACTTTATCAAGGCGATCAAAACCGCTCATGATGCGACTACCAGCTTTACGGGCTGCGCGGCTAGCGATGTTTAGCATTGGATGCATATCTGTGCCCCTCTCTATGGCATGTCGTCAATTGGGTTTTCTTTAGTATTCGGAATTAGATCTGTACGGTTTAAACCACAAGCAAGTGCTATTGCACTAGCAACGTAAATAGATGAATAGGTACCTACGATAACACCGATAAATAATGCTAAGGAGAAACCGAACAAAGTAGAACCACCGTATATCAACAATGACACCACCACTAATAAGGTTAAGAATGAAGTCATTAGGGTGCGTGATAATGTTTGGTTAAGTGAGATATTCATGATCTCAATCGTTTCACCTTTGCGGAGTTTTCTAAAGTTCTCGCGCACACGGTCAAACACAACAATAGTGTCGTTTAACGAATAACCAATTACGGCCAAAATCGCTGCTAGCGCTGGCAAATCAAACTCTAATTGGAAGAACGAGAATATGCCTAAAATAATAATCGGGTCATGTGCTAAGGCAACGGCTGCACCGATTGCAAACTTCCATTCAAAACGTACCGCAATATAAATCATTGTGCCTAATAGCGCGACCAGTATCGCCAGACCACCTTTTTCGGCCATTTCTTTACCGATCTGTGCACCTACAACATCAACACGCATCAACTCAACGTTAGGCGTTGCGGTTTGTAAAGCGTGCAACAGCTGCGCACCCACTTGCTGTTCAGACATGTCTTCTCGCGGTGTTAAACGCACCATAATGTCTTGCGTCGACCCAAAATACTGAATCACAGCATCACCAAAACCCTGTGCATCAAGCAGTGAACGAATGCTGGATATCTCAACCGCTTCTGGGTACTTTAATTCAATAACCGTACCACCGGTGAAATCTAAACCCCAATTGATGCCGCGCATCGCCAGTGTCGCAACCGAAGCAATAACCAAAACCAAGGACACAGCCATGGCTACTTTTCGTGCATGCAAAAAGTTAATATGCGTATCGAGTTTAAAAAATTCCATATTAAATGCCTATTGATAATTTTTTCAAAGATTTACCACCGAAAGCAAAGTTCACCATCGAACGCGACACCATCACGGCCGTAAATACGGAGGTCAACAAACCAATAATCAAGGTGATTGCAAACCCTTTAACCGGGCCGCTGCCCATCGAGAACAGCGCCAAGGCTGCAATAAAGGTTGTAAGCTGGGCATCCACAATGGTTGAGAACGCTTTTTCAAAACCTGCTTGGATGGCGCTTTGCGGCGATTGCCCGTTGCGCAACTCTTCACGAATACGCTCGAAGATCAAAACGTTTGCATCAACTGCCATACCCATGGTTAGAACAATACCGGCAATACCTGGTAAGGTCAGCGTAGCGCCAATTAATGACAAGACAGCCATCAGCAATACCAAGTTAATGATCAAGGCTAAATCGGCAATTAGACCAAAGCTGCTGTAATACACCGCCATAAAGATCAACACGAGCAACAAACCCAGACCCAACGATATCAAACCCTTTTGGATGTTTTCCAAACCTAGGCTTGGGCCAATCACACGCTCTTCAACGTAATCGATCGGTGCCGGCAACGCGCCTGCACGTAACAACAAGGCTAGGTTGCGTGCGCCATCAGCACTTTCCATATTAGTGATTTGAAAACGATTACCCAAACGCGATTGAATGGTCGCGACACTGATTACATCATATGTGGTTTCGCTCACACGTGTAATCTCACCGTTTTCTTCTTTATCAAAAAAGCGTGTTTCTACAAAAACAGAACCCATGCCGTTGCCGATATTTTCACCGGTCACTTTTGAGAAATTACGAATATTGCCGCCAAGCTGGATAAAAACAGCAGGCTTACCGTATTCATCAAAGCCGGATTGTGCACCGACAATATTGTCACCGCTTAACACCACTTTGCGATCAAAAATCCATGAGCGACCTTCGCGGTCAGAATACATAACTGTACCCGCTGGCGGACGTGTGTCGACATACTGGCTAGGGTTGTAATCATTGTTTACCATATGAAATGAAAGCGAGGCCGTTTTGCCCAATATCTCTTTAGCGCGCGCAGTATCTTGCACACCGGGTAATTCAACCGCAATACGATCGGCACCTTGACGGCGCACGACAGCTTCTGCAACGCCTAATTCGTTTACACGATTACGTAAGGTAATCATGCTTTGTTCTACGGCATAATCGCGTACCACTTTTTCTTCTGCATCAGTTAACACAGCTGTAGCTACCAGTGCAGAAGCGCTAGCATCAGATGCTATTTCAAGCCCTGGGTATTCGCGGCGCATCAGTGCAATGCCTTCGCTTTTCATTTGTTCATCAGCAAAGGTGATGCGCAGCTGTTGCCCCTGGGCATTAATATTGCGGTAGCGAATACTATCTTCACGCAAACGAGTTCTTAAGCCTTCGGCAAAACTATCCAGGTAACGCTCCTGCGCAGCCACCACATCTACCTGCAACAAGAAATGCACACCGCCACGCAAGTCCAAGCCTAACTTCATTGGGCTGGCACCGATGGCGCGTAGCCAATTGGGCACCGCTGGGGCCAGGTTTAAAGCAACAACATAATCCGCACCAAGCATAGGCGTTAAGATATCTTTTGCTTGCAACTGCGCATTAGCGCTGGTGAAACGTAACAACAAATTACCCCTGTCATCTTCTGCCCTGTATTCAATATCTGCTTGCTCTAATGCTAAAACAATTTGTGTTTGCGCATTTGCATCAAGTGATGTTAGTTTCAAGGAGGAGATTTGCAAAGCTGGATCGTCGCCAAATGCATTAGGCAATGCGTAAAGCAAACCTAATAGCAACAATACGACTACCAATATGTTTTTCCAGCGAGGGTATTTGTTGAGTACCATGTTCTATCCCTAGTTTGCGGCTACTTCTTTGATAGTGCCTTTTGGTAGCACTTGGCTAACGGCCTGGCGTTGTATGTTTAAGCTTACGTTGTCGTCGACCTTAACGGTGATATACTGGTCAGCAACTTCTGTAACCTTACCCAAAATGCCGCCACCGGCAATCACTTCATCACCCTTTTCTAGGGCGGAAACCATATCGCGGTGCTCTTTCGCACGTTTGGTCTGTGGGCGTAAAATCAATAGGTAAAAAATGGCAAAGAAAAATATTAGTATCGCAATTTCCATGGTGTTCCTCGTAGGTTTATAATCACCCGCTATTGTGCCTTTTTTTAAGGAATTCCGCAAGGTTATCGCAAAATTTAGGTGAGCAGCATCGCGTCGCCATAGCTGAAAAAGCGATACTCTTGTTCGATAGCATATTGATAAGCTTGCTTCACCTCTGCTAGGCCGCAAAACGCGCTAACTAACATAATGAGGGTTGATTTCGGCAGGTGGAAGTTTGTAATCATCGCATCTACGACCTGAAACTTGTAACCTGGGTAAATGAAAATATCACTATCGCCGGTATAAGGCTGCAATTGGCCTGCTCGGGCGGCTGTTTCAAGGCTGCGCACCGTCGTTGTACCTACCGCGATCACCCGGCCGCCCTGTTGCTTGGTACGGGTGATCAAGTCACAGACTTCGTCGCTCACTTGCAGCCATTCTTTATGCATTTGATGTTCATGGATATTATCTACCCGCACTGGCTGAAATGTACCCGCACCCACGTGCAAGGTGACCTGCGCCGTCGCAATATTTTTGGTTTTGATTTTATTGATCAGCTCATCATCAAAATGCAGGCCAGCCGTTGGAGCCGCAACTGCTCCAGTTTGCTTAGCATAAACCGTTTGGTAACGCCGGGTGTCCATTTCTTCTGCTGCTCGCAGCATATACGGTGGCAATGGCATTTCACCCTGTTGTTGCATGATTTGCAACCAATCTTGCTGGGCCTGCAGCATAAATAAACCATTTTCACGGCCTGTCATCGTAACATTGATGCCATTTTGCAATTCGATTTGTGTACCAGGCTTTGGGCTTTTGCTGGCTTTGATATGGGCCAAGGCAATATTGTCGGCAGCTAAACGCTCGATTAAGATCTCAAGCTTGCCGCCGGTAGCTTTTTGGCCATGTAAACGTGCTGGCATGACTTTAGTATTGTTGAAAATCAAGCAATCATTGGGCTGAATATGATCCAGCATATCACTGAATTGACGATCGCTGAGTGTATTGCTGCCGCGATCGTAATGCAGCAAGCGGCTGCTACTGCGCTCAGGCAGCGGATAGCGGGCAATCAAATGCTCAGGTAGTTGGTAGTCAAAGTCAGTTATTTGCATGAGGCGATTGTATCACATTTGATGGCTACAGTTCATGCAGCTACGCTGCATCGGGTCGCATAAGATACGACCCCTACATTAATTTATTGCAGGGTTCTATTGTAGGGGCAGCACCCTGTGCTGCCCGGCATCGCGTAGCGATGCGTATGACACAAAAAGATGATATAATCGCCTTCATTGCCGGGGTGGCGGAACTGGTAGACGCGCTGGATTCAAAATCCTGTTCCCTTTTGGGAGTGCCGGTTCGATTCCGGCCCTCGGTACAATAAATCTAGTTATTACCTGGCCCTTTGTTATTTTTAGACGAACTGCCAGCATCAGGCTCGGCTTTCTCTGCACCACCTTCTTCTTTTCGCTCAAAAGCTTTTTTCTCAAACCAAGATTTTAGCTCATCTACTTTTGATTGATCAGGTTTTGTAGTGAACTCTTCTTTTTGGATTTTTTCTTGTATAACTTTTGCTGCTCTGCTTTCTGCAGCATTAGCCAACCCTGGACCAGCATGCGGGTCCGGGAATGGCCCACCTTTGGTACTCTTGTCACCTGAATACTTTTTCGTAAGGTCAGCAACGACCGTGATAGTGCTATCCGCTTTTTTCTCAATTGCAACTAATTTATTTTCTAAATCATTTTTATCATGGCCGCGCAACTCAAAAGCATAGCCCATCTTCATGCAACACTGCATCGCGTACATCACCAGTGTTTCATCTTTGCCTTGTAACGGTACGTTTTTCTCATTACCGCCACCTTGAATATAAAAACGAACCATTTCTTCAGCCAATGCGCGTTTTTGATCATCGTTTAGTACTACGGTATCTTTTATGCGTACAGCAACGCCTTCGCACTTACCCTTTTTAAAACCATCGCGCGTGACAAGCTCAACCTCTTTTACCCAGGCCTCGCCTTTTTGCTGATCATTGGCGCCACCCGCCATAAATTCTTCAAGCTTGATTACATAGACATCAGCTTCTTCTGCTGTGGGTGCGCCCGTGCCCGCACTTGCGTCATTCGCGTTGCTTTGCTTGAGGATAGGATCATTAGCATCCATATTGGTTTTATCATTTGTGTCTAATACCCCATACGGCGCATTCAAGCTGTCTTCAAAATTTTGCAGTAAATCCCTCAATTTCTTGAGATTAGTTTCTTCCTTTGCTAAGTCTTGTCCTGAACCGACTGCAGCTTTACCAGTGCTAAGCGCATTGACATCAGCTGCTAGCTTATTTAAACCAGCTTGCCCAGGGCCATTATCGGTTGATAACCCTACGACTCGGTTATTAAGCAAAAGTGTTCTAAGCTGCTCCCATAGGTTATCTTGCTCGCCTGTTAGGGTAATTGCATGCAGTTCTTTAGCGTAATCATTGAAATCGGGATGCGTGACAAAGTTTTGATTAAACGGTTCCCCTTCTTTAGGCAAACTAGAAGTAATGAATTGTATTAACTGATGAAAACTGTGTGGCATGGCTCGCCCCTCTAATGATTGTTGGCTCTTACCTTCAATTATACCAAAATGGAGACTAAATGTGAAGCTTATTAGAGGCTATTTTTCTTTATAAAACAAGAGCTTGGAAAATGAAGCCGGCAACAGGAGTCGAACCCGTGACCTACTGATTACAAATCAGTTGCTCTACCAACTGAGCTATGCCGGCCTTGAGAGTGAATATAATAGCAATTTTGGTGAATTTAGCAATACCCTGTGGGTTGTGCCTGTGGAATACTGTCGAGCTATGCTCGACCGGGTCGCACAGGGTGCCGACCCCTACAGCAAAACAATCTCACCGCTCAATAGTTTATACGGTGCATCTTTGATGCGCAAATAGCCCTGCTCGGTAATCCCTTGTGCAACGGTATTTAACTGCTCCCCTGCGTGCACAACCGTTAATTTTTTTCCCTGCAAATAATCATATTCTTGCCATTTTGTTAAAAAAGCCGCTAAACCGTATTGCGAAAAAACTTCTAATGTATGCAGTAATTGCCGCGTTAATTGTATGGCCCATTGCGTACGTGATAACTTAACTGGGCAAACCGTTCTGCAATCGGTCCAAGCTTGGTCGATGTATTGTGATGCTGCAGCGGGCATATTTACATTTAAACCTATACCTACCACAAGTGAGCTTGGCCCTAAGGCATCGCCTTCTACTTCGGTTAAAATACCGGCAATTTTTTTGCCACCAACATAAACATCGTTTGGCCATTTTATCGCAACGTCTTTAACACCGGTTTGCGTAAGCAGCTCAGCAATGCATACGCCAATGGCCAATGTCAGGCCGGCCAATTGCGACAAAGGCGTGTCAGTGCGCTGCAATAATGATAAGTAAATATTTGCTGCGAAGGGTGATTGCCAAACACGTGCCTGCCGGCCACGCCCTTTTGTTTGTTGTTCAGCCAGACACAGCACCGGTTTTACAAATGGTTCTTTTGCCTGTTCAAGGCAATAGTCACTGGTTGAAGTGCAGCTATCAAAAATAGCAACATCGAGATCTGGAAAAGCTTGTGTAATGGTTTCAACTTGCAATAAATCCATACCGTCAAAAATACGGTAACCTTTGCCTTTCACAGCAGGTATAGGCAGACCTTTGTTTCGTAGCGACTGCACAACATGATGAATACGTGTACGACTAACGCCTAGCTTTTGGCTTAGACCTTCGCCAGAATGGAACTGGCCATCTGCCAGCTGCTCGATTAACTTGTGATGTAGAGTTTGCATACCAAGGATGATATCATGTTGCGATGATTAAATTAACACCAGATATAGTGTATACCCGCGGCTCAATGACACAAACCCTGCGTGAGCTCACGGGCGGTGACATCACGATTGTTGTTTTACAAGAAACATTCTGTGACTACAACGGTAAAAATGTATGGCTACGCGATGCTGAACTGTGGCATAAAACACAAAAATTTATGTTTGCACGCACGACAATCCCTGCTGATGCCGCAAATGGCAAGCTCAATGTGCTGCTTTCATTAGGCAATAAACCCTTGGGTGATTGGTTGTTTAAGCAAGACTATCGTATCGTTAAACGAGAGCACAGCAACGCTACAGATCGTACAACTATTTTTGAAGTGCTCGGGGAACTGATCACCCTTGAAGAACAGTTTATATTATGACATTCAAACACTACTTAACACTCATCCGCTTTGATAAACCTGTTGGCACTTTATTGTTATTCTGGCCTGTAGCCTGGGCTTTATGGTTGGCGAGCGATGGCCATCCACCTATTTATTTAATTATTATCTTCAGCTTGGGTGTATTTTTGATGCGTAGCGCAGGCTGTATTATTAACGATATCGCTGATAGAAAATTAGATAAACATGTCGCACGCACAAAAAATCGACCCCTGGCCTCAGGGAGTGTTTCAATAAAAAATGTCGTTATTTTGTTTGTAATACTATTACTATTATCAGCGTCGCTACTTTTATTTTTAAATATTTTGAGCTTTTATATTGCGTTAGTTGCTGCAGCGCTGACCTGCTTATACCCTTTATGCAAACGCTTTACACATTTTCCGCAGCTAGTTTTAGGCATAACTTTTAACATGGGTGTATTGGTGGTATATGCTGCGCATTTAAATACAATACCTGCACAAGCAGTATTGTTATACTTGGCTACAATTTTCTGGACACTTGCCTACGATACCCTGTATGCAATGAGTGACAAAGAAGATGATTTGATAGTTGGCATAAAATCCACGGCTATAAAATTTGGAAGGTATGCTTCAGCATGGGTGAGCTTGTTCTATGCAGTATTTTTAGGCCTATTATTTTTAGCAAGCAAGAATATCTATGTTTTTTTAGCCGGCTTATATATTGTTTTTATAGTATTGCAGGCACACAGAACACAAAATTACTTTCGGGCGTTTCAACAAAACGGATTGCTTGGCCTGCTTGTTTTGCTAGCATTAATTATTGCCAGGTGATGTTGGGTCGACTTGCCGCTCAATATCAAGTTCATTACCCGTAATAGGCTCGGGCGGGGCAATAGCAGTGCTTTTCTGCTGTATCAGCTTTTCCGTGTTATCCAAAACTGTCTGTATGGCATCGGCACCCTTTTCTGATGCAGTAACAAGCTCATCTGCTACTTTTCCTATTTCTTGTTCACTAAGATACTCGGTGCCTCTTAACATTATGGTTAACGTTTGATCGAGCATGCCGTTAGGCTGTATACCCAAACTATTTACGGCATTATAGGCACGATGTAGAACATCTGACTGCAATGAGCCTGTTAAGCACATTGCGCGCTCTGCGGCATGGTTGGAGAGCCCACCCTCAATCACTTTACTGCTCAGGTTTTCTCTGCACCCTGACAATGCTTTTTTAATTTCAAATTGGGTTCCCCAGTCAAGTCTGGAGTCAGAAAGGATGTGCTGCAAGTCACAATAGGCAGCTGCAATATTTCTTTCTTGCTCATGAATGTGCTGCATGCTGCGCATGACCTTTATGCGGTCATTGTTTGAAGTGCGGCTACCTGCTTTGTTACTCTGCTCAAACTTCTCTTCACGAACAACATGTTTTTTACCTTTTTCTTCGAAAGCCTTTAACGCCGCATCAAGCTTACTAATTAGCCTCGCCGCGTGTTTATCAATTGCCTTGAGCTGTTTTGCATCAAGCTTTTGATCTGCTTTGGGAAATTTACTTTGCAATTCACGCTCAAAATTTTCAGTTTCTTGCTCGCTATTTGGCATGCCATTATTTTGCACGTAGGTGCTGGAAAATCGCAAAACATCTTCTAATCGTTTATCAGCAAGTATCGCATTTGCTTCTTTAAAATCCGCCAAATAGCCTTCGGCTGACGCAAAAACGGTATCTTCAGGGTCATACCTGGAAAGCCTACCTAGCATGTCATCAGAAACGCTACGAACGCCATCACTTTGGGATACTAGAAAATATTCATTACCCAAAAATCGACCTAAACATTGCAAAAAAGCATCGGAAACATTATTTAATGCAGCTAAAGTCTCTTGCAAGTAAATTTCTTTTTCAGGCAAGCCATTGTTTCGATACGCTTGCATCGCTGCTATGGTTTCATTCCTGAAATTATTATACGTTGCTTCAGCGCCTTTTGTGACTGCGGCTATTTTTGCTTTACTGTTGCTGTTGCGGTCACCGAAATCCGCCAACCTGCTCGTTACAATACTTGGATTGTATTTTTTATTGTACTGCGGCATCTCACGAATAACAACAGATGATTTGGCGTACAGTGCATCCAATTTATCTGTATTGGTAGCTTGAGGTTTGGCAGCGCTGTCTTTTTTAGGTGCTACTATTGCAGATGGATTTTTTTGTTGCACAAGCCAATCACTCAGCTCTGCAGTTAACATTGTTAAAGGTGTATATACCAAAGCATCAACCATCGCTCTCACGCTTTTCGCTGTTTCTTTTTCGCTGGCTTGCGAAGTTGGATCATTTATAATTCTTGCTTGTGCCATATTGGCATCTAGGCAAGCAGAACGAAAAGCATTAAGCTTATCTGATATGGAAAGTGCATCTGGATCTGTTGTTTTTACCCTGTCGTAACCCGCTTTATTGCCTTGCATTAATGCGGTATCTGAAAAGAAATTTTCCAAAGAAGCATCGCCTGCTTTTAATGAGCGGGCTGTCTCTAGTATAAGCTCATGTCGTTCAAGTATTGATCTTAATGTTTCATCTTGAAGCTGTGTTTTTTCTTCAGGTTTTTCTTCGGTTGTTTCTGCTGCATGCTCTGCTGGCTTATCAGGCTGCGCAATTGCATTGAGCTTGGCCAAAGTATCATTGATATCAGCCGCTTTATGTACGGGGGCCGGCACGAGTTCCATAACATCATCAAGATCACGCAAAGCTTCGTCAAGCACATCATCGGTGGTTTCTGTTGCAACCGGCGGTGGTGCAGCAGCTACAGGTACTTCAGGTGCATCTTCTTCGGGTATATCGTCTGCAAAAAACTCATCAAACGTTATCGGGTCTTTTTCTTCTGCTAATGGCGGAATCACTGGCGGCGGTGTTACTACTGCAGAAGCTTGTGGTTCTATAGGTTCAGGAACGTCATCTGCAAAGAAATCATCAAATTCTATAGGGTCTTTTTCTTCTGCTAATGGCGGAATCACTGGCGGCGGTGTTACCGCAGCAGGAGCTTGTGGCTCTATAGGTTCAGGAACGTCATCTGCAAAGAAATCTTCCGATGTCAGCTCGCTTTTCTTATTTACGACTGGTGGCGTTACCGCAGCAGGAGCTTGTGGTTCTATAGGTTCAGGAACGTCATCTGCAAAAAAATCTTCCGATGTCAGCTCGCTTTTCTTATTTACGACTGGCGGCGTTACGACGGGTGGTGGCGTTACCGCTGCGGGTGCTGCAGGCTCAGGAACCTCATCTGCAAAAAAGTCATCATAGCCTAATGAGTCTGCGTTCTGCTGAACTTGCTGCTGTTGCTGAGGTGCTGGGGTCTGCGGCTGCACCCTTACAGATAAACCTGGGTTGGCAGCAGGTGGCGTAATTTGTGGCGCTTGTTTTAGGCTCGCAGCGCCGCGGTACAACCATTCGACAATAACCTCAACATACTGGCTTTCTAAGTTTTCAGGGCATACGCCATTGTTATCGTTATATACAAATGAAACAAAGCCATCACCGTCTGGTTTTGCAGTAATGCGTACGCCGTTAAGTCTAATGTCATTGCTCGCAAACCATATTTGTATGGCATCGACCGAAAAACCGTCCGGAATAGTTAAATCAATTACGCGACGATTATTAACTTGTTTGACCTGTGAAAAAGAAACAGTAAAGTCAGGGTCTTTTAAATATTGTTCTGCAAATTTTGTCGTTTGCGCTACTCTGTTTGCGTCCGCCCCTGTTTCAAAACCTGGTAAATGCTCGACCATCTCTTGCACATTGACGGCACCATTTTCTTGATCTTTTACAGCCATGATTTTATCCAGCACAGGCAAGTGCATGGCCCTTACTTGCAAATCATTTTTAGTGGTAGCACTGGCGGCCGCGCGGCCCGCGATGTTTTGGCAATACTCACGCAAGGCTGTTTGATCACTTTCATTAACCTGGTCTGCAGGTTTGCTCAGTATTGCCTGGATATTTGCTGGCGCAGTTAAAAAGCCCTGCTGCTGCCAAAAAAGCAAATACGGCACAACAGCGGCTGCTTGCATTGTGGCCTGAGCGGCCATTGATACTGCCGTTTGGGCTAACAAGCCACTTAAGGCGTGCAAAGCCAGGTAGGATGCCACCTCGGCCTTAGTGTCAATGATGTTGTTCTGTGATACTTTCATAAGCCCTTCATATCTCTTGCAAAAATAACTACTTTCTTTGTAAGCTTCACAATATATTAGAGTATATTTGACCTACCAGCAAAGTCAACTGGTCATCTGACAAACTCTTTCTTCAGCTAGCGCTAAGGTGCTGAGTTTACTGATTTATTTTATAAAAATCAAATTGTTACAAAATGTTATAGCGTTTGACACAGGGCCAATATGCATGGTACATTTATAGTATAGTGAGTTGGTCAACAAATGAGGTTCAAATGCCATTAGATAAGAATTCAGCGCAAGTACAAGCATTATTACAAGCAGCACAAAAGCTCAAAGAAGCCAGTGATGCGCTTACTGCGTTTTCCGGGCAGGGTACTAACCCCTTGCCGATGAGTCGTTTGAACGTAAAATATGGCGAATCTGCTGTTGGCTCCTACACTACTGAATTGCACGGCGTTGTGAAAATATGTGCAAACCTGAACGGTACAGCTTTAGATAATTTCTTAACAACCCCCAATAATTTTACTTATGCTCAATTTGAGAGAATGAAAGCAACTTTACTTGAGCCTGTATTTAACCCAAGTCAACAAGCATTAGATGCTAACAAGGCAAAACGCTTAGATGAAGCAGCCCCTACCGTGGGTGGTGCTGCCAATGTCACAACCCCTGAACTTATACCTGGCCCCATAGCTACAGCTGCAAACGGGCAAAAAGATGCTGACGCAGTAATTGCAGCTCAACAAAAAATCAAAGAATACCGCGATGCCGTTGAAACTTTTGAAAAAGCCTACCTCGGGGTAACTGAACTAGCCGCACAAGAATTATGCCCAGCTATAGAAGGCGCACGTGTTGCACTTGGAAAGTCACTGGGTGATGAAGCTTTTGCGTTTCGTGCAGACACTGTTGGCAAGGCTGCTCAAATAGGTTTTAAAGTGGATGAAAACAACCAGGTTTCTGCTGATGCACTGCTGCAAGGCAAAATTGACCCAAGTAAAATTCAGAAAACAAATGAAAATGGCAAAGTAAAATATCTTTTAAGTTTTGCCGACCAAGCGGCTGTTGATGCTTTTAGCAAAAATTTTGGTGCTGCCGATCAGTACGATACTATTATGACGCAGCTGGCTTGGCCTCTCGGCATTAAAGACATAAATGCAGGAAAAGACGCAAGCGGTGCTGGTACACCAGGCTATAGCTATAAAACCATTACAACAAATGCTGCCGGCACGCTTTGCATGAAAATCGAATTGCCAGGTCGTGATGAGAATGCAGTACGTACATGGCTGCAAGCTAGACTGAACGAAACCAAAAATATCACGGCGACCAACTACAGCTTTGATGTTGCGCAAGGTCAAACACAAATTTCAGACCCCAATAATCCTGGGCAATTGAAAGCTTCACCTGCCACTGTTATTGAACTTAGCTTTAATACCCCGGAGGCAGGCCAAAAATTTTCTGCCAGCCTGAGTACATATTGGGAAAAACATGTAAAAGCCGCCAAGCAAACAAAAAATCTAGGCACTGCACTACAAGCAAAGTTGAGCCAGCTGAGCGTTGAACTTGCGCATACATGGCTTGATGAAAACAATCTTAGCTATAGGCTAGTACTACGCGTACCCAATGAACATGAAGCCAGGGTGAATAGCTTTTTTGCATCTACGGGCAGAGCAGTAAACTGCCAGCCTATCCATGCTTTACCTGCGAACACTCCTGATGATGCTAAAAAAGCACATCTTGCCGGCTCAGGCACGCATAAAGAACTAGCGCTAGAGTTTACAACGATTGACGAGCTGAATAACTTTTATGAACGTATCGAAACAGACCGTAGCATTGGTTACCCAATGGCTGATCTTGCCTACCAGACAAGCCCAATGCAATCGGCCACTCCGAGCGAAGCGCAAGAGCATTTAGGTTTAAAGACAAGCTTAGACACGCTGGCACACAATCTGAGCAAAGGGCAAACGGTACGTGCCGACCGTGACATTAAAGAAACTTACAATGGTCAAGAGAAATTTTTGGTGTTAAGCTTTACGGCAGACTCTGCTTATTTTACGCCTGGAACCCATAATGCCTCCAGCAATTACGAAAAGGATTTTGTTAAAAACTTGCCAGAAGGCTCGCGCGATATCGCTGTCTATTACGCCGATATTCCTAACAACAATGATAAAAAAATTCATGTGCTTGTTAAAAAATCCGCTGCTGGCCGTGAGGCTGCAAAAAACTACCTTAAAAACATAAAGTCACCACCTGCTATAAAAACCGCAACTGGCGGCACACCCCGCAGCGAATATGGTATGCGGGCATTTAGGTTCCTTGTTTCTGCTGTCACGCTCCCTTTTGTTATATTTGCAGTAGCTGTAGCCGCACTGCCTACACTTGTGATGGTATTATTTGGTGCCACAAACGGTAAAACCTTGGGTCAAAAACTTGAAGCACAACGCATCCAAACACAACGAAAACTTGCGCAGGCAACACCAACTATGCCTTTGGGTACATGGCTTCGCTTACATGTTTCTTTAGCTATCAGTGAAGCAACAAGATTTATGGAGAACATGTTGCTGCGCTGGCAAGAGACATCTTTTGACCTTCCAGGTAAAAACAGGAAGATGCAATTGCTGAATTCCAGCAGCCCATTGAATCGCTTCATCGGCATTATCATGGTGCTCATAAATATACCCGTTGATCTGCTAAGTGGCATCATTTTTGGGATTGCACGTACTTTTGGCTTTGATCAAAATGGCCGAGCTGAAGCTATGTTTAAACGTGGCCTCACCTGGGCATGGTCACTGTTTGTGCTTGCTACGCTGACTGTTGCCACGGTTGGTGCTATCGGTTATGTGGTTGCCCAGATATTGATCGAAGCCGGTGCGATTAATAGTGGTGGCGGTATTCTAGGCTGGGCAGGAAATGTTGCCAGCTTTGATTTTCTTGCTGAAATTCCTATCGCATTTAGCGATCCCGCGGCTTGGATTACGCTTGTTGTTGTTTTTTGTGTTGGTATTGTTGCCGCGTTTAGCTACGCTGTTTACAAATCTTATACTGCAGATGAAGTGCAAACCACTGCACTTAATGCGCCTTTATTGGGCGATCAGGCCACTCCTGCTAATGAACTGCAAAAAGCACCTGATGCATTTGCATCACTTGACAGTAGTGTTGCCCTAGAACCGCTTAACGGTTCTAGTGCGACTACCAAGCCAACAACGGGTGGTGCGCCGAATGGTAGTGGTGGTGCTTCAAATGTTGCAGACCCGCTTGCGGCTCGAGCTGCGCCTACGCCTACTAAACATAGCCACGGGTTTTAGATTTTTCGGCTAGCGTTGCAAGTAAAAAATCCCCCGCCGCAGCTACGCTGCGCCTGCCCCCTTCAAAAAGGGGGCGAATATATATTTAATAATATCGGTAGGCCCACCAGCTGAAGAGACCAAAGCCCAGCATGATTAAGCCGGTTGTGAAGGCGGTATCGGGTGTGAAACTCACGATAATTGTGGCAAAGAATCCTGAGATGCTCATGCTCAAGCCGATTAATCCGCCTAAAATGCCGCCGGCAAAATGTTCATGGGCTAATACTTTATCATTCAAGGGTGCTGAGCTCATGCCAAAACCTAAGCTGAATACAGCAACGGGTAATACCACAAACCAAATGGTTTCTTGCCAAAGATTTAGTAGCATCATGCTTGCGGTAGCGGCAATCACAAAACCAATGCTCATCATGATAATTTTGTTTACGCCGAGTTTGTTGTGCATTTTTTTAGTAAAAAACGCGCCGACAATATATGCACCACTGATCGCAAACTGGTAATAACCAAACATTTGTTCAGACACACCCAGGCGCTCGATAAGGATGAATGCACCTGCCGTCAAGTACACCATAATGCCTGCAAAAATACCGCCATAGGTAAGCAGGTAACGTATTAAAGCACGATCTCGCAATGCCAGCTTATAGCTATCGACTATCAATTTTAAATTAAATGGCTTGGTGTCAGGCGCTCTTTCTCTGGGTTTAGTCTCTGGCAGCAACCATAATAAAGCCAGAAATGAGATTACACCTGCAATGAAAATTAACATAAAATTTGCGCGCCAAGTAAAAAATAGCAACACGTAACCGCCAATCACCGGGCCAATGAGTGGCGCTAGTGAGCGCGTCATATTGTAATAAACCAGCCATTTCATGCGGTTTTCAACATCAAATACTTCTTTCATCGCTGCAAAAGTGATGACCATGATGCTACACACGCCAAAACCTTGCAGCACCCTGCCAAGCAACAAGACATAAATGTTAGGCGCAATTGCGCACACAAAAGTGCCTAATAAAAATGCCCCGCCACCCCAGATTAATGTGGGTCTGCGGCCGTAATAATCAGACCAGGGGCCCATAAATATTTGCAATGAGCCAATACCCACAACCCATGCTGTTAGGGTGAGCTGCACCATCTGATCGGTCGTATCAAAATAATCGACCATTATTGGCATGCCGGGCAAATAAATATCGTTTGATAAACCCGCTAAAAAACCATAGCTGATAAGCATCCACGGCAATAGATAAAGGTATTTTAGATTAGAGCTGTTGTTCACTTATTCCCACTCGATCGTTGCGGGTGGCTTACCGGAGATATCGTAAGTGACACGTGAAATGCCTTTGACTTCATTCATGATGCGATTTGAAGTGTTTGCTAATAAATCATACGGTAGTTGTGCCCAATGCGCAGTCATGAAATCAATGGTTTCAACGGCGCGTAAAGCAATAACATAATCATAAACCCGTGCGTCGCCCATGACAGCAACGGATTTAACCGGCAAAAATACAGCAAAAGCCTGCGCTGTTTTATCATAGTAGCCACTGCTGCGTAGTTCTTCGATGAAAATGGCATCGGCCTGACGCAAGATATCACAATATTCTTTTTTCACTTCACCAAGAATACGCACGCCTAAGCCTGGCCCAGGGAAGGGGTGACGATAAACCATTTCACGTGGCAAACCCAATTCGACACCAAGGCGTCGCACTTCGTCTTTAAACAGTTCGCGCAAGGGTTCAACAAGCTTTAATTTCATGTGCTCTGGCAAACCACCCACATTGTGGTGCGATTTAATCACATGTGCTTTACCAAATTTGCTGGCTGCAGATTCAATCACATCAGGGTAAATGGTGCCCTGGGCTAACCATTTTGCATCTTTAATTTTTGCAGCTTCTTCTTCAAAAATATCAATGAATAAATTGCCGATGACTTTACGCTTTTCTTCGGGGTCAGTTTTGCCTTTAAGCGCTTGCAAATAGCGATCTTCCGCATCGATGCGGATAACTTTAATACCCATATTATCAGCCATGGTCTGCATGACTTTATCGCCTTCATTCAGGCGCAACAAGCCGGTATCTACAAATACACAGGTTAACTGCTTATCGACAGCTTTATGGAGCAATGCTGCGACAACGGATGAATCAACACCCCCAGATAAACCTAGAATAACGTGTTCATTACCGACCTGCTCGCGCACATGCGCTATTGCATCATCAATGATGTGCCCTGGCGTCCAGAGGCCTTCGCAATGACAAATGGTTTTTACAAAACGCTCAAGAATGCGTGCGCCTTGTTTAGTGTGGCTCACTTCTGGGTGAAACTGCACACCGTAAAACTGCTTTTCTTCGTGCGCGATGCCCGCATGCGGGCTGTTACCGGTGCAAGCGATGCTATTAAAGCCCTCAGGTAAAGTCTCAACGCGGTCACCGTGGCTCATCCATACATCGAGTAAGGCTTGGCCATTGGCATCAACATCATCTTCAATATCATTAAGTAGGCCACTATGATGTTGCAATTGTAGGCGTGCTGAACCAAACTCGCGCTTGCTTTCGGCCACTACACTACCACCCAGTTGCTGCGCCATGGTTTGCATGCCGTAGCAAATACCTAATACTGGGATATTCAATTCAAATACTGCACTGGGTGCACTGGGCGCGTTTTCCATCAGCACTGTTTCAGGGCCGCCCGATAAAATAATACCATTGGCATTGAAGTTTTTAATATCTTCATTGCTGACATCGAAGGGGTAAATTTCACAGTAAACACCTATCTCGCGCACGCGGCGTGCGATGAGCTGGGTATATTGAGAACCAAAATCGAGAATTAGAATTTTTTCTGCGTGTACATCTGTGGTCACGTTAATCACCTGTTGGATAATTCGGTGCTTCTTTGGTGACGGTGACATCATGCACATGTGATTCACGCATGCCCGCAGCCGTTAAGCGCACCATTTTAGCATGTGTTTGCAAAGTCGCAATATCCGCGCAACCGGTGTAACCCATACCTGCGCGTAGACCACCTAACAACTGATGCACAATTGCCAACATCGAACCTTTATATGGTACGCGGCCTTCAACACCTTCGGGTACTAATTTTTCAGCGGTTTCATGCATCTGGAAGTAGCGATCAGATGAGCCATGCTGTTGTGACATCGCACCCATTGAGCCCATACCACGATACATTTTATAAGAACGACCTTGGAATAATTCAACTTCGCCTGGCGCTTCTTCTGTGCCTGCGAACAAACCACCCATCATAACGCAATCCGCGCCTGCAGCGATTGCTTTGGTAATATCGCCGGAATGACGAACACCGCCGTCGGCAATCACACATACGCTTTTGTGGCGTAATGCCGTCGCAACATCCTGAATGGCCGTAATCTGTGGCACACCAACACCAGCAATAATGCGGGTTGTGCAAATTGAGCCAGGGCCAATACCGACTTTGACTGCATCTGCACCGGCTTTAGCCAGGGCTTTTGCCGCTTCCGCGGTCGCGATATTGCCGGCTATGATAGGCAATTTCGGAAAATTTTTCTTTGCCCATTTTACTTGTTCAACTACGCCTTTAGAGTGACCGTGGGCCGTATCAATGACAATCACATCAACGCCAGCAGTGACTAAAGCGCGAATACGTTCTTGGCCAGATTCACCAACACCCACCGCTGCACCGACACGTAAATGCCCGGCAGCGTCTTTACAGGCCAATGGTTTTTCTTTGGCTTTTTGAATATCTTTGACGGTAATCAAACCTTTCAGTTCAAATCCATCGTTAACAACCAGCACACGTTCAATGCGGTGCTCATGTAATAAACGCATGACTTGTTCTTTATCAGCACCCTCTTTCACCGTCACCAGGCTATCTTGCGGTGTCATGATGCTGGCAACTGGCTGGTCTAGCTGGGTTGCGAAGCGAAAATCGCGGTGGGTTACGATGCCGACCAACTTGCTGCCGTCCACTACTGGGACGCCTGAAATCTTGTGCTGCATGGTCAGCTTTAATAGATCACCCACCGTGCTGCGTGGCGTGATGGTAATAGGGTCGCTGACGACCCCAGATTCAAACTTCTTGACCGCACGGACTTCCATGGCCTGGCGTTCAATAGACATATTCTTGTGGATAAAGCCGATGCCACCCTCTTGTGCCAAAGCTATAGCCAAACGCGCCTCGGTCACGGTATCCATGGCCGCTGAAAGCAGTGGAATATTAAGGCTGATATCGTGGGTAAGTTGGGTTTTTAAGCTGACGTCCGCAGGCAAGGCCTCCGAGTAGCCCGGAGAGAGCAGTACATCGTCAAATGTGAGCGCCGTCTCGATCTGTGTCATCGCCATATAATACCAGAAATGGTGCCAAAAGCAAGGCTGATCTTTGGCTCAGCTCTATTAGGATTGTGTTAGAATCAGCCTATGAACAATACAGCTATAAGCGTAAGTAGCCTCAATCATCAGGTTAAATCACTTCTGGAAGGTGGTTTAGGGCAGGTCACGGTAGAAGGTGAGCTTTCGAATCTGGCGCGCCCGCCTTCGGGGCATATCTATTTTACCTTGAAAGATGAAAATGCTCAGGTACGTTGTGCAATGTTCCGTGGCTTTGCAAGCAAAAGCCCCGGCAACTGGCAAAATGGCATGCAGGTCCAGGTACGCGCTAAAGTCAGTGTTTATGCTCCGCGCGGCGATTACCAGCTGATTGTTGAACGTATGGAGGAGTCCGGCGTGGGTGCGCTGCAACAAGCGTTCGAAGCCTTAAAAAAACAATTACAAAAAGAAGGGCTTTTTGACGATGCTCACAAAAAAACGCTACCCGAATTTCCGAAAGCGATAGGCGTAGTCACTTCGCCAACAGGTGCTGCCGTGCAAGATATCTTGCATGTGATTGAGCGCCGCTACCCGATGGTGCCGGTCACTATTTACCCCACTTTAGTACAAGGTGAAAACGCAGCGGCGAATATTGTTAAAGCGATTAAACTAGCGCACAAGCATAAACAGGCTGATGTGTTGATTGTTGCGCGTGGCGGTGGCTCACTCGAAGATCTATGGCCATTCAATGAAGAGATTGTCGCGCGCGCTGTTTATGCCAGTACAATCCCGATCGTCAGTGGTGTAGGCCATGAAACTGATTTTACCATTTGTGATTTTGTTGCTGATTTGCGTGCCCCTACCCCTTCAGCTGCTGCCGAAATCATAACGCCCGATGGCGAAGGCTTATTGAATTACATAGAACAACAAATTACAAAACTTGCACGGCACATGAAACACATGCTCGATGCCCGTGAAAAACAAGTATTGTATTTACGCAAACGCCTGCCCCACCCGCGGCAACAACTGCAGTTATACGCGCAGCGCCTTGATGATTTGTGGCTACGTAATCAACAATCCATGCAAAGCAAAGTAGCACGCTCTGAGCAGAAGTTTCTGCAACTGACGCGCACCTTGGAGGCACTCAGCCCGCTTGCCATTTTGAACCGTGGCTATTCGATCAGTTTTGATGAACAAGGCAAAGCTATTCGCCGTGTCAAACAAGTCAAAAGCGGTGACACCATCCGCAGCAAAGTCGCCGATGGCGAGATTGTCAGTATAGTGAAATAGGGCCCTCCACAACAAATTTATTTGACTAATCGACTAATTTAGGGTAAAAAACAAAAATAATACCCAGGGTGAAATAATGCCAATTCATGAAAATATACTTGAACGTTTGAGAAAAAATGACCCAAGTCTAACTGAGTTGGATTTAAGCAATAGCGGCTTGACTGATGCTGATATCATAGCGTTGTGTATCGCCTTGAAAAACAACACTAATCTTACGTCACTTGTGCTTTTAAACAATAAAATCAGCGATACGGGGGCGCAAGCTTTGGCAGAGAGCAAAATACTCTCGATGCTTAACCTTCAGCATAACAAAATTGGCGTTGTAGGTGTGCAAGCTTTGGCAAAGAGCACAACGCTCACGACGCTTGCCATTTCAGGCAACCTAATTGGGGAACAGGATGCTATAGCCCTGGCGGGAAGTGCCACCCTCACGACACTTGATCTTTCCTGGACTCCAGATCCTTCCTGGACTCCAGAGACAAAAGCTGCCATTAAAATGATGCTTAAATATAACAAGGAGCGAGCGGGGCTTCTTGTGCCTCCTGCTAAACCTCCCAAGCCTCCCAAGCCCGCAGCAACACCAGCACCACAAATTGATAAAGGCAAAAGACCTGCGGCACGAGGCATAACACCGGAGCCAGAATCAAAAATTGACGCAGAAATACTGCAAAGGCTGCGCAGCAATGACCCAACTTTAACTGCTTTAGATTTAAGTTCGAGAGAACTTACTGATGCCGATGTCATTGAACTCTGTAATGCTTTGGAAAAGAATACCTCTCTTGATACACTTGACCTTGACCACAACCAAATCGGCGATGCAGGCGCTCAGGCTTTGGCAGGAAGCAAAACACTCACCATGCTTGGCCTTGGCCACAATCAAATCGGCGATGCAGGCGCTCAAGCTTTGGCGGAAAACAAAACACCCACAGTCCTTGACCTTGGCCATAACCAAATCGGCGATGCAGGCGCTCAAGCTTTGGCAGAAAGCAAAACACTCACGGTGCTTGACCTTGGCCACAACCAAATCGGCGATGCAGGTGCTAAAGCTTTGGCAGAAAACAAAACACTTACGGTGCTTGACCTTGAGCACAACCAAATCAGCGATGCGGGTGCCAAAGCCTTGGCTAAAAGCAAAACACTTACGGTGCTTACCCTTAGCCACAACCAAATTAGCGATGTTGCACAAAAACAAGTTGAAAGACAGCTCGCGCAAAACATAAGCCAAGCAAACGCTTTGAAATCAGCTATCCAGTCTGAAGACATACCCAGAGCAGAAGCGCTTTTGAAAAAAGGCGTGCGAATTCGTGCCGAATATATTGATGGCAAACCCTGCTTCAATGGTGGTTTGTTACATATGGCAGTTGCGTATCGCAATTTTAAATTACTAAGTTTACTATTGAGGTATTCTTCTCAATTCGAATACCATGTCAGAAATAAAGATGGCCTTACTTTTCAAGAATTAGCAAAAAAAATTGGTTTTTCGCTCGAGGGATTAATCCCTAGCCCAAACTTTACAACAACACCAACACAGCAAATTAATAAAGGCAAGAAGCCAGCGATACGCGCTACAACACCGCAGCCAGAATCAAAAATTGACGCAGAAATACTGCAAAGGCTGCGCAGCAATGACCCAACTCTAACCACATTGAATTTAAGCAGGAAAGATCTTACCGATAAAGACATACTCATCTTGTGCCAAGCGCTTGAAACAAATACCAGCCTCAAAAAACTTTACCTGGAATGGAACCAAATTGGAGATGAGGGCGCTATTGCCCTTGCACGCCATAAGGAATTTACAACACTTACCTTTTTTGCTAACAATATCACGGACATTGGTGCAAAAGCGTTTAAAAATCATCATGCTCTCACGACACTTATTCTTCAGGGCAACCCAGTAGGAGCCGAAGGTCTGGCAGCCATCAAAACAATGCTCACCCTTAACAAGGCGCAAAAAATCTGGCCTGGATTGAAGTGGAATTCACCTGGTTCTGAACCACATGAGCCAGTGGCTGCGCCGGTAAAACAAAGCTCTCAAATTGATGAAACGATCCTCCGGAAGCTGCGCAATAATGATCCAAGCTTAGTGGAATTAAGTTTAACTAAGCAAAAACTTACCGATGCCGACGTGCTTATCTTGTGCGAGGCTTTAAAAAAGAATACCGCAGTTAAAACACTTAACCTTTGGAATAACCAAATTGGAGATCAGGGGGCTATCGCTTTAGCACAAAATAAAACGCTGACGACACTCCAGCTTGGGTGCAATAAGATTAGCGATGCCGGTGCCAAAGCCCTCTCACTGAACAAAAGTTTCACAACGCTTCACCTTCAAACAAACCAAGTCGGGGATCTCGGTGCCGCGGCACTTTCTCAGAGTACCACCCTTAAGGCACTCGATCTTAGAAAGAACAAAATTACAGATACAGGCGCTCAAGCTTTTTCGCAGAACACCACCCTCTCAACACTCGACCTTGAACACAACCAAGTCGGCGAGGCGGCGATGGCAGAAATCAAGGCTATGGTTCAGCGTAACCGAGGCTCAAAAGTAGCTCAAACAACAGTGAAATCTGTGAACATACAGCCAGATACACAAACTTTTGGAGCATGGGCAAACTCTGCGTTTGCTAACCCTAGGTCACAAAAAAGCCTAGCTATTTTAAACAGTCTCTCGGACGCAACGCTTGAGTACATTCAAAACCTAAACCCTAGTGAACAAGATGAGATTAAATCACTGCTTTTAAAACTAAAACAACAACAAACAGTACTTGAAGAAACGCTAGACCCTGTTATTCGAAAACAGCGTGCTGACTCCAATACTCGGCAGGCGATCAGAATTATTGAGCAACATCCTGATACAAAGTTATATTTTGAGGCATTGCTTCGTACCATGGACCAGACGTTATGGGCTGCCCTGGTGATCAGGTCAGGTAAAGTCGAGCAAACACCACAGTTATGGGCGCGGTTTTTGACTGGCGTGTCACAGGCTGTCGGTTTATTTGTTCCGGCTGCCGCTCCTTTTGTATCATTACTTAACCATGCGATTAATACAGCAGATGAATTTAGCAGCTACAGAAACATGAAAGCAATTTCAAGTTGGGTGTTGTTATCGGATGAAATTTCGCACTTTTGCCTAAGCCTAGCTATTGAATGCACACAGGCCAAGAAGCAAGAAATTAAAGGGAATTTTGATCTCCCTAAACCCATGCAATCAACCTTGTCAAAACTGAAAAATAATTGTCAGGCCTTGTTTATACAAGTTAAGTCTGGCGAACGCTTCAAGCCAGCTGAAGAGCGCGCGGTTTTAGATGCATATTATTTGTTAAGTCATATGATGGCAGTCAAGCCTAAAAATAATGAGCAAGATGTTAAAATCGCACAGTTGGTTCTGCTCTTAACGGGTGCGCCGTTAAAAACGGCGCCAAGAACACCGCAAAGACCGCAAAAACCCGGGGCTACGACCAACAGTAATTCTAACAACAATGCAAACCTTAATGTGGAAACTGCCCCTGTTGGTTTTCAAGCAGCGCTTCTTGCCTTCCAACGCGTTGAAAATGAACAAAAAGCACGCAACAAAGAACTTGACGAACTCAAAAAGTCTTTTTCTAAAACGGCATCTACAACCGAACTTCTCGCAAAAAAGGTGACAGAATTAGAGGCTGAAAACAAAGCGTTACGTGAAAAATTAAATGAGAAGGATAAACGTGATAATTTGATGGGAGGTGCTGGCAATGGTTCTGGACGACAGGTTCAGGCTCAAGAAATTGACCTTACCCACCCAGACTTACCGCAGGGTGTTGCACCTAAAGAAGTCTTTGTGATCATGTATAAACAAACACAACAACAACAAGTGCAACTACAAGCTGTTGTAGAAATGACAACAAACCTTGGTCAAAGAGCAAGCCAATTAGAGGAAAGTGACCAGATCAGCCAATCCAACACTGCTAGATTCGAAAGACATATTACCCATCAGGTGGCGACGGCAATGACTAAAGCAAATTTGGTTGCCGCGAATATGCAAGCAGAGACATTTACTAGAAACAATGGCTCTGCAAGCAAGAAGCAATGAACTTCTGCTGGGCTACGCTTCTGAGCTCTCTCCCTTATATTCGCTGCGGTTCATTAAAATTTGCCGGCCACATTTATTGTGACGGCAGAAGTATCTGGGCTTGTTACTAAATATTCTAGCTGTAGTGCAAACGTGTGTATAAGATCGTATTCAAAACCACCGCCGTAAGCGACTTCCCAATGTTCATCCGTTGCTGTTGTTTTTGCTTTAGTTAATAGCACTTTTGTTTTCACTTTATCGCGATTGTAAGACGGACCTACTTTTGCAAATATTGCAAAATTATTGATGGGGTATCTTAACACTGCCAATAAAGTCGCTGCTTCTGATGAGGCTGTGAAATCAGTTTTGCCGACTGCAGGATCAGGATCGGTGGCGCTGCTCTTTGTATCGAGGTAGCCAAAATAATCTGCTTCCACGCCCACGTAAGGCATAAACATGTAGCCTGCGCCGACACGCCATACCCCACCTTTACCATCATTGGTTTTAAAAGCGCCTGTACTGGTAATTTTGTCTAAATTGCCATCCTTGATGACGCCCAAGCCGCCGCCGCCAACAATGTAGAAATAGGATTGTTTTTGACCTGCATCTTCAATCTCGAGCATCGCATCCGCGTCATCAGTGCTGGTATCTGCAAAGGCCGGGGTAATCAGGGCTGCTGATAACGCTGCAGCCAGAAAAAGTTTATTCTTAAGCATGGGTATTTCCTTATAAAGCTTATTTTAGCTTATAGTTGAGCAGTAATTCTGTCAACTAAAAAAGGCGGCACAAGGCCGCCTTTTTGATTACCGTGTTACAAATTAAAATTTGTAAGCAAGGTTACCGAATACACCAGAAGTGTCTTCACCCGTTACCAAGTATTCAACTTGTACGGCCATGTTATCAGTGAAGTTATACTCGCCGCCGAAGCCGTAAGCAAATTCCCACTTCTTGTCTTCATCAGAGTAAACTTTAGTACCGTCAACTTTAACGTCTTTGTTAACGATGTTATAGCTTGTACCGATTTTTGCAAACAAAGCAAACTGATCAACAGGTGCTTTAAGTACAGCAAGAACTGGAACAGACTCTGCAGAATGCTTAATCTTAACTCTGTCGCTGTCTGAATCGTTGTAAGAACTTTCAGCTTCGTTGAAGTGGATGTAGTTAAGTTCTAGACCAAGATAGTCATTGAACATGTAACCAGCACCTAAACGCCAAGCGAAAGTTGATTTGTCTTCAGACTTGAAAGAATCTGAGCTTGAATCGTATTTGGCATCGTCAAAAAAGCCTGCGCCGATACCGCCTAGAACGTACACACCGTCAACATCAAAGTTAGCATGTGCAACGCTTGTTCCCATTGCTACAGTCAAAGCTGCGGCTAATAGTTTTTTATTTGTAGTCATAATATCTCCTAATTTTTACTACGTAATATTAGCTTAAATTGTTGGAATACAAACTTAATTCCCAACTTCTTAAGCCTTGGCCAGCTTACATATGAAAGCTTTCTTTGTCAACCAAGCGGCCATGCTTTAGTTAGGCAGATAGTGTTCTCTGAGCTCTCGTATAGGTTTACGACGGGATGCTATAATACTTTTATATAAGCAGCTAAAAAGGCAAAAATAATAATGACGATTGATTACACAATTGTTTTAGTTTATCTACTTGGGATCCTGGCTCTAGGGCTTTACACCAGCCGGGGCATTAAGAACCTTGAAGACTATGCGGTAGCGGGCCGTAACTACCCTGCTGTTATCATTTTTGCAACACTGTCAGCTTCCTTCATCGGTGGCGGCTTCACCCTTGGGAATGCTGAAAAAGTATTTTTATTCGGCATTGTCAATATCCTGGCCTTGTGGGGCTTCAGCGTTAAAGAGGTTCTAGTCTCTATTTTTATTGCACCAAAAATGGACCGCTTTCGTGACTGCATCTCGGTAGGCGACATTATGCAGCGTGCTTACGGTAAAACCAGCAAGGTAATAAGTGGCGTATTTGCGGTCATGGTCTGCATGGGTATTGTCGGTGCACAAGTCGGTGCAATCGGCTATGTATTTGAAGTATTCCTAAATATGCCACGCACATTTGGCATTTTGCTTGGCTGCGGTATCGTAATTGTTTACGTAACATTAGGCGGCATGAAAGCGGTCATCTTTACGGATGTCGCGCAATTTTTAATTCTGCTGGTAGGCCTGCCGTTGGCATTATATTTTGGTGCACAACAAGTCGGTGGCTGGTCTGTAGTGATGGCTAATGTTCCTACAAACCATCTTACTTTGCTGGGTGAAATGCCTATTGCTGCATTTGTTTCCCTATTTTTGGTGTTTTTGCTAGGTGAAACATTAGTACCCCCCTATTTGCAACGCTTACTCATCGGTAAAAATTCAAAATCCGTTGCGCGCGGCACACTCTGGAGCGGTATTTTTTCCTTTCCGTTTTTCTTTATCAGTGGCGCGATTGGCTTGGTCGCATTAACCATGGCACCTGATTTAAACCCCAACCTTGCTATTCCCTATGTTGTACAAACGGCCTTACCCGTCGGCGCCAGTGGCCTCGTCGTTGCAGCAATCATATGCGTTGTGATGTCGAGTGCAGATTCTTTCTTGAACAGCGCTGCTGTAGCGTTCAGTAACGATATTATTAAGCCGCTAAAACGCGTGCCTTTGTCAGAGAAAAATGAATTGGTGCTAGCGAAAATTGTAACGTTTACCGTTGGCATATCAGCGATTATTTTCGCCATCCAAATTCAAAGCATTTTGGATATTTTAATTTATGCTTATCATTTCTGGGCACCTATCGTGCTCGTGCCATTAATTGCAGCTATTTTTGGCTACAAAGCACCCTGTCGACACTTTGTAACAGCGGCTGTTTGCAGTATCACAGCGATGCTGACTTGGAGCATGATTTTAGATAGCCCTTATGGCATCGATGGCCTGATCATCGGCGTAGCTGTGAATGCATTGGTGATGTATGTTTGTTCGCATCCGCAGATAATGGGTGCATGCAAGCAGGCTGAATCGCTAGAATAGCTGCTTTCTAATCTTCTGCGGGTGCTTTAAATACAAAACGGATTGGTGTGCCGACCAGTTTCAAAGACTTACGAAAGTGATTACCAAGATAACGCTGATAAGAAAGTGGCAATCGATTTACCAGCGCTCCGTGGATTACAATAAGAGGTGGCAGTTTGCCACCCGCATGCGCATAACGTAGCTTGATGCGCCTGCCTTCACGCATAGGCGGCTGATGCGCCTTCACTGCCGCTTGCAAGATGCGCGTTAGTAAAGATGTTTGTAAATCACGTGACGCACATTCATAAGCTTCTTTTACTGCATCAAACAAATGACCGACGTTTGTGCCGTGCAATGCCGATATAAAAAAGCGGCGGGCAAAATCTACAAAGTGCAGCTGCCTTTCAAAATCACTTTTAATTTGCTTTTTCTGATCTTCATCAAGGCCATCCCATTTGTTCACCGTTACCACGAGTGAGCGCCCTGCTTCTAAAATAAAGCCTAGCAAGCTCATGTCTTGATCGGTAATACCTTCTTGACCATCAATTAAATAGATCACCACGTTCGATTGCTCAATGGCTTTTAGGGTTTTAACCACAGAAAATTTCTCGAGCGCTTCATGCATGTTTTTACGACGACGCACGCCTGCTGTATCGATAATGGTGTAATCCTGGCCTTCGCGTTCAAAAGGTATATAAATACTGTCGCGGGTGGTGCCAGGTTCATCAAATACAACGACCCGCTCTTCACCTAGCATGCGATTTGTTAATGTAGATTTACCGACATTCGGTCTACCTACTATCGCCATTCTAATGCCCTTGTGCTTTTGTTCTTCTTCTTCGGCTTCCTCGTCAAACAAGGGTTCTAATACCTGCTGAATTAATTGTCGCACACCTCGGCCATGACTTGCAGCGATGGCAACCGGTTCACCGATACTGAGCTGGTAAAAATCACTGATAGCAAGTTGTTCGTCCATTCCATCGGTTTTGTTCACAACCAGATGAATCGTTTTATTCGGGTGTTCTTCGCGGAGCTTTTTAGCAATGAAATGGTCGCAAGGCGCTGCGCCGTGCTTAGCATCAACCATAAATAATACGACATCTGCTTCGATAATTGCTTGCCATGATTGACCCGCCATCATCGCATCGATGCCCTCTTCATCGCCTGTGATACCACCTGTATCAATAACGATATAAGGCATATTACCCATTTTGCCTTCGCCATAATGGCGATCACGGGTTACACCCGGCATATCTACAACCAGCGCGTTTTGTGATTTTGTTAAGCGGTTGAAAAGTGTGGATTTACCAACATTTGGTTGGCCGATAATTGCAATGACGGGTAACATGCTATTACCCCTTGGCTTCTGGGCGTATTTTAAACAATCTTCCTGGATGGCTCAAAAATATAATCCCTTGGCTGTCAACTATAGGCGCTTTGCGTAATGCAGCTGGCGTTAGTTTATTGCAGCCCATAAGCTCGCCTGTCTGTAATGACAGCGCAAAAACATAGCCGTAAACATCACCAACAACTACATAATCACCGAAGATGACGGGTGTTGTTGCAAAACGTTTTTCTAGACGCGACTGCACCCAAAGTGTATCGCCGGTAAAGCGATCATAGGCAGTAATCGTGCTATCAGCATCGGTTACAATAACTTCTCGGTTACCAACAGCCAAACCTTCATACGAAGATAAGTCACGGGTCCAGAGAAAGCGTTGTTGTGCTAGATCAACGGCAGCAAGTTTTCCATGGTAGGTTGCAACATAAGCGGTGTCACCGCGGCGGCCCATACGACCATTAATATCAACCATGCGCTCGATTTCAGATCGTCCACGCGATACTGCGACTGGCTGTACCCAATTAACATCACCGTTACTTAAATTGAACATGCCTAGTTGTCCGTTAGCGAAACCAACTAAAACGCTGTCTTCAAAAATCATCGGATTGGCACCACCGCGCAACTTTAATGCCGGTGCTGTCGCATCAAAAATCCAATTTTGCTCGCCTGTTGTTGCGTTTAAACCATGTAGACGACTGTCGATACTCAAGACAACCACATTGTTACCACGCCCTGCGGGGCTGGATAATATTTCAGTTGATACTTGGCTGCGCCACAGTTCCTTACCATCTTCTTTTGCAAGCGCAATAACCTCACCTTTTTGTGTGCCAAAGATAATGGCATCGGCGGTTTCACCGATATTACTGCTGGCATCAACTTTAGTACGTGAGCGCCACTGCCGTTTTCCGGTATAAGCATCGACGACGGTGACTGTGCCCATGTAATCGACACTTGCGACCCAGACATCAGATTTGTGAGTCACGAATTCTGGCGCCAAACCTAAATGAATTTTACCCAAGCCTTGGCCACCGTTTGCTTTCCATTCGGTTTCCCAGGTCACTTGATGCACAAATTTGGGTTTTTTAGGTTTATCTACTTTCGACGCTTTACTGCTGCATGCAATCAATACGAAACAACATAAAGCAAGAGTAAAAACAGGCTTGATTCGATACCACTTTAACATTACTGCTGTTCCTCAACAATTGATGCCACACTTTGACTTGGTGCATAAGTTTGTAATTTGAACTGTAGCAATACATTGTCTAAGCCCTGGGCGCGATATTCTTGCAAGGCAACTTGGTATTGTAACAATGCTTGGCTGATTTCACCTTTGACGATTAAAATATCACCTTGCAGCTCATCATATGCAGCTTTATAGGGGCTGCCTTCTTCAATTTCTTCCAGCAATGCAAAAGCACCGTCATAATCTTGTGCTTGCACCATTACTTCAGCCATACGTAAACGTGCAATAGGCTTCGCAAATTCTTCACCATTGTCTAAAACCCATTGTAAATATTCTTCTGCGCCTGCAAGATCGCCCGTATTTGCTGCACGTGCGCTCTCAATTAGAGAAACAGCACTCGCATAAGGCGTTTTTTTGTAGTCATTTAACAGGATGCCATAAGAGGCTTCTATAGTGAGTAAATCGCCATTTGCCAACGCTTGTTGATATTCGTCATAAATTACAGATGCAGATACCGCAACCCTAAGCTTTTGTTGTTGCACAAAACGGATGCCGTAAAACACTACTGCAACAATAACGATTGCTGCTAAAACAGTTTTCCCGTATTCTTTCCACCATGCTTTTACTGCTTGTGCTGTTGCATCATCTTGTATGCTCATCGATCACTCCTGTTTAAAATCAAACTGTTGGGCCAAAAACTCAAACAACTCTTCATCAATACGCCAGCGCGATTGCTCTAGGTCTTCGCGCAATGGTTTTATGGTCACTGCATTTTGCTGCAGTTCTTCATCGCCAATAATGAGGGCATACTGAGCACCACTTTTATCTGCGCGCTTAAATAAGCTTCTTGCGCCACCGCCACCCAAAATATTATGCACATGTAAGTCTGGCAAATAGGCGCGTAACATTTCAGCCAGCTGTAAAGCAGCAGCTTTAGCATCTTCTTGCAAAGGCACAATACAAATATGCGGGCGATTAACCTCTACCGCTTCTTCTTGTTCAAGCAATTCAATAAGGCGCTCTAAACCTAGCGAGAAACCAACGCCCGGTGTTGCCTTGCCACCTATCAATTCTACGAGCTCATCGTAGCGGCCACCTGCACACACAGTGCCTTGGGCACCGAGTTCATCGGTGATCCATTCGAATACCATGTGCGTATAATAATCTAAACCACGTACCAAACGCGGGTTAATGGTGTACTCGAATTTTAAGGCATCAAGCATTGCACAGAGTTCATCAAAATGATTTTTCGATTCATCGCTCAGGTAATCTAGAATGCTGGGGGCATTTTCAATGAGGTCTTTTAAATCTGGGTTTTTGCTGTCAAGAACACGCAAAGGATTTGTTGTTAAACGATTTTTGCTATCTTCATCGAGTTTTTCTTCATGCTGCGCAAAATAATCGAGCAATGCAGCTCTATACTCTGTGCGCTCAGCAGGCAGGCCCAAGGTATTAATTTCCAAACGTACCTTTTTGATAACCCCCAAGCGTTGCAAAAACATTCGCGTCATCGCTAAGATTTCAACATCAATATCTGGGCCAGGATAGCCAAACGCTTCTGCGCCTAGTTGATAAAATTGACGGGTACGTCCCTTTTGTGGGCGTTCATGACGAAACATCGGGCCGGTGTACCACAAACGTTGTGTCTGATTATGTAATAAACCATGTTGTATTGCCGCGCGCACACAGCTGGCTGTTGCTTCAGGCCGCAACGTTAAACTATCGCCATTGCGATCATCGAAGGTATACATTTCTTTGCTGACGATATCTGTGTCGTCGCCTACCGCACGTGCGAACAGCTCTGTAGCTTCAACAATGGGCATACGGATTTCTTCGTATCCATAGCCGGCCATCAACAGGCGGATATGCTCTTCAACCCACTGCCAGGTATGGACCTGACTTGGCAATATATCATGCATGCCGCGAATTGCTTGCAATTTTGTCACGAAAAACCTCGATTCTCAATATAAACCAAGGCATTATAGCATGGGATGCAGGCCTACAACATTAAAATAGCAAGGCTTCTGCTTGTGGGTTGCTATCACCTGGGATGATGGCGACTGTGTTCTCAGCGGCTGTTATATCTTCCGCATCTGCTGCACTTGGCTCTTCACCATCAGCTACTTTAGCAGCCGTCAGCTCTTGCAGCGGTGTGCTTACTTCGGCTTCTGCAGTCGTGCTCAATCGGCTACTATCACCCACATACACCCAAAGGATGCCGGTCAAGGCGATAACCATCGCGGCAACACTGCCCCAAAGAACAGGTGGTTTGCAAGCCATCGATACGGGTATTTTGAATTTAGCCTCACGATTTTTGTTTGCCTTTACAATCTTAGTGATATTACGCTCTTCGGATAGGCCTAGGGTCTCAAAAGCAGCAATAACGGGCTCGCTATCAAGCTGTAGATGCTCAGCATAGGCACGTAAATAACCACGTACAAATACCAGCGCTGTACCGTTTCCAAACTCATTATCTTCAATGTTTTCAATGATTGCTTTGTTTAAACGCAGTCGTTCAGAAACATCTTGGAGACTGTACCCTTTAGATTCGCGGGCTGCGCGCAGGGCGGCACCAGGACCTTCAGGAATAGCTGTTAGTGAGTCAGCTTCTCTTTTATCTTCTAAATCTGGGCCATGTGTGCTCATTGGGGTGCTCCGTACCTTTTTGTTTATTATAGCTGGAAATCATGAAAATGGCCCGCCAAATAAAGCGGGAAGTAATGCGTTTTAGCCGACGGATGAGTCTGAAGCTCCTTTCGGCCTTCTTGCCAAGCATGACTTGATTCAGGCCTGAGGCTAGAAATGCCTGTGCAACAAAATTTTCCGCAAAGTATCCTTTATAGCTGCCATATTCATAATCCAAAATTGCTTTTATCGGTAGTTCACTAAGCGCCCCCAATAAGCCAACATCCAGCATATAAAGTCTAAACATATTTTCTTTGGTGTGGGCACTAAACGGTAGTGTTCCATGATTAGCAATCGGAACTTTAATAACAAGCTCTGCCGCACATAACCAATCAATAGCATCACTCATTCTACTATAGCGATCAACCCCGGAAATAATACCTTTAAAGCGAAAGCGGTTAGCCGAGCCATTTTTACAAGCTTACACAGCTTCACGTGCACGACGGCTAGTGCGATCGTTGAAATCGCCCTTCAGCTGGCCACAAGCGGCGGCAATATCATCACCCCGGGTCTTGCGGGTGGTGGCAACGATGCCCTGCTCCGATAAAATCTGATAAAATTTGTCTATTCGCTCGTTTGAGGAGCGTTGATACTGCGTACCGATAAACGGGTTAAATGGGATCAGGTTCACTTTTGCTGGCATGTCTTTTAATATCGAGGCTAATTGCGCGGCATGCTCGGGTGTGTCATTAATGCCATCGAGCATCACATACTCATACACAACTTTACGCTTACTGCTTGTGCCAAAATAATTTTTGCATGTGGCTAGCAATGTTGCGATATTATACTTTTTATTAATCGGCACTAAGATATTGCGCAAAGCATCGTCAGGTGCATGTAATGAAACCGCTAGCGCTACATCAGTGCGTTGCGCAAGCTGCTGCATTTGTGGCACTAAGCCTGAAGTACTCACCGTCACACGGTGTTTTGATAAACCATAGGCATAATCGCTGAGCATAAGCTCAATTGCATCAACAACATTATCGATGTTCAAAAGTGGCTCACCCATACCCATGAATACAATATTGGTAATATTGTAGTGTTTTGATGCCACCCATAGCTGAGCAATGATCTCCGCTGTTGTTAGGTTACGATTAAAACCTTGTTTGCCGGTCGCACAAAAGCTGCAATTTAAGCCGCAACCCACTTGCGATGAAACGCACAGAGTGCCGCGGTTTTTCTCAGGGATAAATACCGTCTCGATGTGATTACCATCGTTCAGCTTGAACAACCATTTGTGGGTGCCATCTGTGGCGATGTTATCGACGGTTGCGCTGAGTATTTCAACATTAGCCAAAGATGCTAGTTTTTGCCGCAAAGATTTAGAAAGTTGTTCACACGCTGAAAAATCAGTTTCATGCTGCTGGTGCAGGATTTTTAAGATTTCATTGCCGCGCGAGGGCGGCTCGTCAATACTGACGAGCCATTGTCGCAATGAGGATTCAGTGTAATTGAATAAATTGATCACGCTGCGTTTGACATGATTTCATCGTTATCAAAAAAGAATGCAATTTCAGTTTTGGCATTTTCAACGCTATCAGAGCCGTGCACTGCATTCGCATCGATAGAATCAGCAAAATCACGACGAATAGTGCCTTCTTCCGCTTCTTTCGGATTAGTGGCACCCATTAGATCGCGGTTTTTAATAACAGCATTGTCGCCTTCTAATGCTTGTATCATTACTGGACCGGAAATCATAAAAGAAACCAGGTCATTAAAGAAAGGACGCTCTTTATGAACGGCGTAGAAGCCTTCGGCTTGCTCGCGCGTTAGATGCATCATTTTTGCAGCGATGATCTTCAAACCACCTTTTTCAAAGCGTGAATAGATCTCGCCAATCACATTTTTTGCTACTGCATCAGGTTTTATAATTGATAATGTACGTTCAGTCATTTTTCTCTCCGTTTTTAATACTAAAACTTTCGCCACAACCACAAGATGCATCAGCATTCGGGTTGCGGAATTCAAATGCGCTATTCAGGCCTTTGACCACAAAATCAATTTGTGTGCCATCTATTAGCGATAAACTTTTCTTGGCAACAACCACCTTTACGCCATGTTCTTCAAATACCGTATCATCGGCATTTATGGCATCGGCATAATCAACAAGGTAACTGTAACCAGAACAGCCATCGGGCTTTGCGCCAAAGCGTAAACCTTCACCTTTACCACGCTTTTCCAGCATACCTTTGATATGCTGCGCTGCCTGCGATGTTATGGTAATTGCCATAAGCTGTCTTGTACCTTATTAAGTTGTTGCACGGCTTGCTGCACCTGCTGACAAGCCTGCTCAATGTCATCTGCTGTTGTATATCGGCCCAGGCTAAAACGTAGGGCATTATGCGCTCGCAGTTCCATCAAGCCCATGGATTTTAACACATGATTGGCCTCAAGGCTCGCGGAATGACAGGCCGAACCGGCAGAAAGCGCTAAATCTGGCAGGGCTTCCAGCAGCTGCTGGGCGGGCAGTTTTGCAAAGCTGATACAAAGAATATGTGGCGCTAGCTGAGCAGGCGCACCATGACGCTCGACACCCGGTAAATCAGCCACGCCTCTCCAGAGTTGCTCGCGTAAATTCGTCAGTCTTGCGGCCTCAGAAGCCATATCCTCACAGCTGAACTGCACTGCTTTGGCCATGCCTACAATCTGATGCGGCGCCATCGTCCCTGTGCGTAAACCCTGTTGTTGGCCACCC
>JAJFKJ010000038.1 GCA_021773275.1 Gammaproteobacteria bacterium | reverse complement strand
TTTTGAGCATCATTTTGCTGGTGCTGGGCACGGGTGTAAGTACAACCATGACAACTGTCGTCATGGATCAAAACCTAGCGGACAATCTGGCGATTGCTTGGGTTTCATCGAGTTTCTTCATGGGGATTGCTCTAGGCTCGTATCAGTGCCAGCGCTTTATTTTCCAAATCACTCATATTCGTGCTTTTGCCGCATTTGGTACTTTAGTGGTAGCGGCGACTATTGCCCAGGGCTTGTGGTATAACGAGTTCAGCTGGATATTTTTACGTTTCATTATTGGTTTTTGTTTGGCCGGTATGTATATTGTAATTGAATCTTGGCTGCTAGGTTTAAGCAAACCAGAAAATCGTGGGCGCGTATTAGGTTTGTACATGGCATCGTTTTATGCTGCACAAGCCACCAGCCAATGGTTACTTGAAGTGCCGCATAATACTTTCCTGGTTATTTTTGCGATCATTGCGTTATTTATTGCATTAAGCGTTGTGCCCTTAGCAGTCACGCGTTACAGCGCGCCAATGCCCGAGTCTCCAGAAGTCATTTCCCTAAAGTTTCTCTGGAAGCGCACTTCTTTAGGGATAGTAGGCTGTGCGATGTCAGGCCTGATTCTTTCGGTTATATACAGCTTTTTGCCAAAATTCATGACCGATATCGGTCATGGCAACTACATTGCGATGACTATGTTTACAGTTATTCTCGGGGGTACCGTTCTACAGTTTCCGATCGGTAAAATTTCTGATCGCTACGATCGCAGAAAAGTATTGGTTGGTATTTGTGCCGCAAGTATTTTTTGTGCCATTGGCATTATGATGTTTTATCAAAACATCGCCTTAATCTTTGTTTTTTGCTTTTTGTTGGGAGGTGCGGCTTTTACGATTTATCCGGTCAGCATTTCACACAGCATCGATTTTGTTGAATCACATCGCATTGTATCTGCAGCGGCAGTACTGTATATCGCTTACGGTATTGGCTCGGCAGTAGGGCCCATTATCTTGGTGCCGTTTATGTATTTGTCAGAAAATTTAGGTTATTTTATTTATATGATATTTTGCTGTCTTATACTGGCGAGCTTTACAATCTTCAGGATTATTCGTTTGCCAATCGTGGTGCGTGGTGTCGATAATCAGTTTGTCTCTGTGCCGCAAACTACCTCTGAAGCGCAACAGCTTGACCCTCGTGCTCAAGAAGGGCAGCAGCTTAATTTTGATTTCGGGCAGAACCAAGAATATTAGTTGCACTACTATGATAAATATGAGAACCTAGCTGCTCTATAAAAAATTATTGGGCACCATGGATACTGTTCTTACCATTGTCGATACAATAGCCGGCTATGCGCGTGGCTACCCCTTTATTGTTCTTTTGCTGGGCTCAAGTATCTATCTAACCATTCGTATGCGTGGCGTGCAGTTCTGCAAAGCAAAACAAGCATTTCACTATCTTGTGAAGCAGCCTGACGACCAACAAGGTCGGGGTGAAGTCTCTAATTTTGGTGCATTAGCAACCGTATTGTCTGGAACCATTGGTACCGGGAATATTGCGGGTGTCGCAACAGCCATTACCTTCGGTGGCCCTGGCGCAATATTTTGGATGTGGGTAACAGCTTTATTTGGCATGGTATTGAAATATTGTTCTTGTACCCTGGCGCATCATTATCGACGTGTTGATGGCAACGGCGAGATTGCCGGCGGCCCGATGTATACCTTGAAATATGGTTTGAACATGCCCGTACTCGGCATGATTTTTGCGTTTTTTGTATTGCTGGGTGCGGTGACAACCGGCGGCATGGTGCAGGCAAACTCAGTTGTTGATGGCATTATTTATGTTGTGCCGCAAGCTTACGATTATAAATTTTTGATTGGGCTTGTGATTTGTGCTTTGGTTGCCGTAGTTATTCTCGGTGGTGTAAAACGTATTGCCACGGTTGCCTCTGTAGTAGTGCCAATCATGGCATTGATTTATTGTGCTGCTGCTTTTCTTATTTTGCTTTTAAACGCAGGTCAAATTCCAGGTGCTTTTGGTACTATTTTTAATTACGCTTTGAACCCTGCTGCAGCGGGTTGGGGAGCAATTGGTGTCGCTATTCAGTTTGGTGTTGCGCGTGCAATATTTGCTAGTGAAGTTGGTATGGGTACAGCGCCAATTGCGCTAGCCGCAACTAAAACAAATTATTCAGTGCGTGCCGGCATGATCGGGATGATTGGCCCGTGGTTTGATACCATGTTAATTTGCACCATGACGGCTTTAGTCATTATTGTCACCGGGCATTGGGGAGACACACTGCCATGCGGCTTAAATGGCGCAAGCTTGTCAGCCTCAGCATTTGAAACAGGTTTAAAAGATACGTTTGGCGCTGTTGCAGGCACGATCGGAGCCGTGATAGTAGGCATAGGTTTAATGTTTTTTGCCTATACCACCATGATCGCATGGGCTTATTTTGGCGATAGAGCGATCCAATTTTTGCTGGGTGCAAAAGCTGTCTTGCCGTTTCGCATGGTGTTTATTGCCTTAATATTGGTTGGTGCCTTAGGCCCGCTTGAAATTGTTTGGGCATTAGCCGATGTTTCAAACGTGCTAATGATATTACCTAACCTGTTTGCTATATTGCTGTTAGCAGGTATGGTGAAAAAACTTTCAGAACAATATTTCAAAGAAAAAGTGCATGAAAAACCAGAAGAAATTTCAGCGCACCCGCCCGAAGAAAAATAGGTTTAGTCAACCATTTTTAAAATGCTATGCCATTCTTTTTCACTAACAGGGGTGATCGATAAACGATTACCCTTTGCTAGAAGCTTCATGTTTTTCAGTGTTGGATTTTCACGCAGCTCATTTAGTGCAATGAGCTCAGGAAATTTTTCAACAAACTTTACTTCAACAGCAAACCAACGTGGGTTATCTTTACTGGCTTTGGGGTCAAAGTATTTCGAATTGGGGTCAAGTGCAGTCGCGTCAGGGCAAGCTTCTTTTGCAACGGTAGCGATGCCGGCAATACCAGGAGGTGTACAATTTGAATGATAAAATAATACCATATCGCCAAGCTTCATTTCATCGCGCATCATGTTACGAGCCTGGTAGTTGCGCACGCCATCCCAAAATTCAGTTTTATTCTCACATTGTTCTAAATCTTTGATGCTGAAAGTCTCTGGTTCGGATTTCATTAACCAATAATTCATCTGTAACTCCTTGATTTTTATAGTTAGATAATACTAAAGCTTAAAGCTATCTTGCCGATATACCTTTAGAGAAGTAGAGGTATTTAACCATGGCACGTAAACCCGATGTTATCATGTTGTTAGGCTGTTTGGTATTGGTGGGTGCGCTCGCCATGGTTGCTGTACAGTTTCTTGAGGGCAAGGCCACCTCTATGGCGCATGTCCAAGCCATGTTTTCTCTGTCAGACAACTTTTACTCAAAGTTACACTGATACACCGTATTTTCCGTAAATACAGCATCCAGGGTAATGTCCCATGGTTGTGGTTCGATGTTATCCAGTTTTTGTAGTTCATAGCCCAGACCCACAAGCTTAGGATGTTGCGGTCGCGGTGAGGTATTCATGAAGGCAAAGCTTCGATCGTAGTAGCCGGCACCCATACCAATGCGATGACAGTGTTTATCAAAGCCAACAAGTGGCGTAATCACTAAGTCGAAATCTTGGGCGGGTAGGCAAGCGCTGGCATCCCAGATGGGCTCTAAAATTTTATAGGTATTGGGCTGCAAAACTGTTTCGGCTGTGTAAGGTAAAAAATGCAGACTGTTGGGCATATCAGGTGCCAGTACTGGGAGGTAGCATTGTTTGCCTTGCGCCCAAATGTCTTGAATGATTTTTTCAGTGCTTACCTCATTGCGATGCGCAAGGTATACAGCGATACGTTGCGCTTGTTCAAATATGGGCTGTTGTAACAACTGCGTAGTGATTTCAGTGCTGAGCTCAGCACAGGTGGTTGTGTCCATGCCACTGCGATGTGCAATGAGATGGTTTCTTGTTTCATTAATGTTCATAAATTAAGTGGTGTATTCCAAGTTGCCGATAGACGCATGCCCTGAACCCTAAATTTAGGGGGGAAGTCAGATGCCGTATCAGGCTTCCTGCTAACAGCATGCAGGCTTGCACAACAACAACATTCAAAGAGCTCCCAAGGCGTGTTAATATCGGCTCAAAACACATTGTCTTGTCGCACAACCCAGAACACACCGTGAAAAAGTTTACTGTGTATCCGCCGCCGTGATCAAGACTTCATCCATGGTGGCGCTTAATAATTTCATCTTCTCTTCCACTACAGTCTTATAATCTAACGAAACATCCCTCTCTGTCAAGAGCTCATGCGCTAAATTTAATGCCGCCATGACAGCAATGCGTTCTGGGTTAGAGATTGCGCCGCTATTTTGGATGCGTAGCATATGTTGTGAGAGATGATTTGCTGCCTGGTTAAGGGCGGCAACATCTTCGCTAGGGCAAATCACGGTATAGCGCTTGCCAGCGATGGAAACTTGTATGGTTTGTTTGTCCTCAGACATCTTCTTCACCTGCATCGATAGACTGGACTTGGCGTAAGACATGCTCGACTTTGTCGCGTGCCTGAGCCTGTTTTTGGCGCAAAGATAGATTTTCCTGCTCAAATTGCAGTGACTGCTTGCGCAGACGGGCATTTTCATTGCGCAAATCATGGCAATTTTGCACCAGCGTGGTAATTCGGCTCTCTAAATTTTCTAAAATAAATTCTGACATAGTATATGGATAATAGCTCTCTGATGGCAGCGGGTCAAATTTCCTGACAAGCGCTTACAAATGTTATAATAAGTATTTACAGCAAAGATAGCAAATATGTCAGAAATCAAACAACTTCCGGGCTTTGATGATGTTGCCCACTTATTTAGTACTTGTTTACTACAGACCCACCCTTGCTATGCGCACGGCTTTTGGACTGGGATGATTTGTGGTGGCCGCCATGTTTCACCAAAAGATTGGATAAATACAGTGGTTGGCCGGCCTGAAACATGGGGCAGCCTAGGAACACCTTTGCAGCATATGCTGCTTGCCATCGCTGAGGCTACTGTAGAACAGCTGGGTGATTCGCAGTACAGAATGCAGTTACTACTGCCTGATGATGAAGAAGGGCTTGACGATAGAATACATGGCGTTAGCGAGTGGTGTGCCGGCTTTATGCAAGCCTTTAGGCATTGCAATCAAGATCATCAAGATCTTCTGCAAGGCGAAGCTGCTGAAGCCTTAGCTGATTTGAATGAAATCACGCAAATCAGTCTCGAAATTGAAGACGACCCGGAAGATGAGCAAAATTTTGTAGAAATCGTAGAGTATGTCCGCGTTGCAGTGGCACTGATACATCAAGAATTATTAAATAGACAAGCATCGCCATCAAGCGATGCACCACAACTGCACTAGTAAAGGACAAATATGCAAGTGAAAGCGATTACAGTAAGTGAATACAAACAGCGTCGTGATGTTTTGATGAAAAACCTGGAGCAAGATACTATTGCTGTTTTGCCGGCTGCAACGCATCATAAACGTACGCACAGCTCAGAATATCCTTATCGACAAGAAAGTAGTTTTTATTATTTAACAGGCTTTAATGAACCCAATGCAGTATTGGTGTTATTAGCAGCAACAAACGAAGTGATTTTGTTTAATCAGGCGCCGAATCCTAAAAAATCGCAATGGGAAGGGCCAGTGTTAGGGCAAGAAGATGCCAGCAAGGTCTTGGGGGTTGATAAAAGTTATAATATTGCAGAAATAGACGAAAAGTTACCAGCGCTTGCGGCTGGTAAAAAAGTTTACAGTACGCAAGCAAGTCTACCTTGGCTAGAAGGTCAAGATGTTAAGGCTCTGGCGGGGATTATTGGCGAACAACGCCTTATTAAAAGTCCCGCTGAAATTGAACTGATGCGCAAAGCTGCGCAGATCAGCGTTGCAGCGCATCAGCGTGGCATGCAGCAGGTAAAAAATTGCGAATACGAATACCAATTGGCAGCCGAATACGAATATGTTTTTAAGCATAAAGGCGGCAATAGCTTAGCCTATGAATCTATAGTCGGCGGGGGCGTAAACAGTTGTGTTTTGCATTATCAAGCTAATACAGAAAAATTAAAATCAGGTGAAATGGTATTGGTTGATGCCGCAGCAGAATACCAGAATTACGCAGCTGATATCACGCGTACTTACCCTGTCTCGGGTAAGTTCTCGTCGCAACAAAAAGACGTGTATGAAGTGGTGTTGCGAGCACAAGAAAATGCAATCGCACAAGTGAAGCCTGGCAATACTTGGGCAATGATACAAAAACAAGTGGTAAACGATTTGGTTGAGGGTTTGCTTGATATCGGTATTATCAACGGTAGCAAAGATGAAATCATAGATAAGCAGTCTTACCAAGAGTTTTACATGCATTCATCAGGGCACTGGTTGGGTTTGGATGTGCATGATGTGGGTGCGTACACGCAGGACGAAAAACCAAGGCCGTTTCAAAATGGCATGGTGTTAACCATTGAGCCAGGTGTCTATTTTTCTGAGTTAGGCTTGGGTGTGCGTATCGAAGACGATATTGTTGTAACGGATAAGGGCTGCGATATATTATCAAAAGGTTTAGCGAAGTCTGTTAAAGAAGTGGAAAGCGAGATGGCAAAATCAGCATGACAAAATGTGATGTCGTAATTGTTGGCGGTGGTTTTGTGGGGTACACAGCGGCTCTGGCATTGGCTGATCTAGGTTTTAACGTTATTATTCTTGAAGCAAAAAAACGCGATTTGACGACAATGCAGCAGCAAGATGGCCGCGCTATTGCGCTCGCATATACATCTTGTTTATTATTAAAGAATTTATCTGTTTGGCAGTATTTACAAGGGCACGCCTCTGCGATTAATACGGTCCATACATCACAACAAGGCCATTTTGGAAAGCTGCATTTACGAGCTAGTGAAATGAACCTCGATTACCTTGGGCAGGTTATTCCTGCACCTATGCTGGGTATGGGTTTGGCCGAAGCTGTGCAAGCGCATGCGAATATTATCGAGATTGCGCCAGCGCAACTTACTGATATCAGTTTGCAGCCAAATACAGCTGAAATAACTTATCTTAGCAATAGCGAGTCAAAAACTATAACAGCTAATTTGGTATTTGCTTGTGACGGCACCAGCTCAACACTGCGTCAAAAATTTAATTTAAATACGAAAACAAAAGACCATCAGCAACAGGCTATCGTTGCTAATGTGGATATTGCTAAACCACATGAAAACCATGCTTATGAGCGTTTTACAGAACAGGGCACGCTGGCCTTGCTACCGCTTAAAAATAACCGCATGACAACAGTATTGAGTGTTGACAACGATTTGTTCGGGGATTTAAAAGCACGCGATGACGCAGCTTATTTAGAATTACTGGAAAGCTTATTTGGCAAAAAACTAGGTGGCTTTACAAACCTGGGTAAGCGCTTCACATATCCCTTGCAATCGCTACAATGCACCGACATGCAACGCGAACGATTTTTATTGCTAGGTAATGCTGTGCATACAATTAACCCAATTGCAGCACAGGGTTTAAATTTGGCGATGCGAGACATTGCTGTTTTAATTGATTGCATACAGGAAGAAGGCCTTACGCCGAAAGCCTTGCAAAGCTACACACAAAAAGTATTACCTGAGCACCAAAAAATGCTAAAATTTACCGATCGCTTGGTAAGCTTGGCGCAGACTAATAAGTTCAAGCACACACGCAGCTTGGGTCTATTAGTGCTTGATAATTTACCTGGCGCGAAGCACAGTTTGGCCAGGACTTTGGCAGGTTTGAGCGAGCACCGTGGCAAAAAACTGCAGGCGGTGCAAGATGCAATATGATGCAGCTATTATAGGCGGAGGTTTGGTTGGTAGCAGTATTGCATTAGCACTTGCAGATGCAGGCCATCAGATTGCAGTTATCGATGCCAAGCCGGCGATAGATAGGCTTCCGGAGCAGCTTGATTTACGTGTTGTTGCCTTGTCGAATGCGTCACTCGCATGGCTTAAGCATATCAAAATATTTTCACAGTTACGCAGTGAAAGACTTAATTATTTTACAAATATTACGGTGTGTGAGGAAGATACTGATAGCACTCTTGAATTCTCTGCCGAAAAAATGGTTTTAGATTATTTAGGCATTATTGTTGAAAACCAACATGTCTTATATACCCTGCAGCAGCGGGTGTTGCAGCATAAAAATATCGCCAGTCATTTTTCTTATGCTTTGCAATCACGCGATGACTTCGGTGCCAAGCTCACTATTGGTGCAGACGGAGGTAACTCGTGGTTGCGCGAACAGCTGGGCATTACTTCGCAACAAAAAGATTATCAGCAGCGTGCACTGGTTTGTTATGTGAAAACACAAACACCACACAAAAACACTGCATGGCAACGTTTTTTACCTACAGGCCCTATTGCTTTATTACCAATGCATGATCAAAACCTATGTTCGATCGTTTGGACCTTGCCCAATGAAGACGCGCAACAAAAGCAAGCGTTAACGCTGCAAGCATTAAGTGCAGTCATCACAGAGGCTACCGGTGAAAATTTTGGAGAAATACATGTTGCAAGTAAAGCTGCCAGCTTTCCTTTACGCATGCAACACGCGCACCAATATGGCCACGATGCTTGTATTTTATTAGGTGATGCAATTCACACAATCCATCCTTTGGCGGGGCAAGGTGTTAATCTTGGTTTTGCTGATGCGCGTGATTTGTTCACGCTACTCAACAAAACTGATAGCCAACACTGGGGCAAAGATTTGCTGCGCCAAAAATTTGAGCGTAGCCGCAGAACGCATAATGCTGTGTTGGCACATGGCATGTCAATCTTCCTGAATGAAAAATTAAGGCACCGTGGCATGCAGTTATTTCGACACTCAGACAGCCTGAAAAAAATAGCAATGCAGGTAGCATTGGGCTAGACTCAGCTTATTATGGCGAAACCCTCTTTTTTACATGAACAGCACATTGGCTTAGACGCAGAGCTAATTGATTATGCGAGTTATGATGTACCCCTGCATTATGGCGACCCTACGCAGGAGTACTTTGCTGTACGCCAGCAAGCCGGTGTTTTCGATGTTTCACATCTTACGATCGTCGATATTGAAGGCATGCACGCAGAAGATTGCTTGCGATATTTACTCAGCAATGACGTTTTTAAACTGCAGTACCCAGGCCGAACGCAATACAGCTGTATGTTGAACATGGATGCAGGTGTGCTAGATGACCTAATGGTATATTACTTAGCAAACGGTCTGTACCGTTTGGTGTTCAATGCAGCAAGCCGTGACACGGTGCTTGCTTGGCTAACCATGCAAATGGTTAGATTTGAGGCAACACTTAGCCTGCGTGATGATTTAGTTATGTTGGCAATCTCAGGCCCGCAGTCCTTCAAAAAATTAAAAGACGTACTAGCACCAACAGAATGGGCCATTATGCAGACGCTGCGCCCCAAAACAACGGTTGCAATCAATGACCTTTTCATTAGTTACACATCTTATACGGGTGAAAAAGGGATTGAAATCATGTTGCCTGAGTCACGAGCCGTTTCTTTTTGGCATGCTTGCGTGGCGGCAGGCATTCAAGCCTGTGGCCTGTACGCTCGTGACAACCTGCGCTTGGAAGCTGGCCATAATTGCCATGGTATTGACACTGATGTAGAACATACGCCACTTGAGTCGAATCTAATGCATGCAGTGTCCTTAACTAGTGATCGAGATTTTGTCGGTAAACAAGCATTGCTTGCTAGACAGGAGCAATCACACCCTATTTTGCAGGGTATTATTCTGCAGGCGGACCAAGCACTCTATAACTTTTTGCCCGTGTATGTTGCAGGCTTATGCGGTGAAATTACGAGTGGAGGCTATTCACCCAGTCTTAAAAAAGGCATTGGCTTGGTAAGAATGCCAGCTGTAAGCGCTACCACTGCAGAAGTGGAGATCGATGGACAGCGGATAACAGCTAAAATCGTAGCACCAAAGCACATTCGAAAACATCAGGCCTTACCTCAAGACACAATAGTTGCGTAAGGCAATAACATATCCTTAACAAGTTATGCTATCCTGCAAATGGGATGGATGAGGGGGTATTAACATGACAAATGCAGTGGATGCACAGGGTTATCGCCCTAATGTTGGCATTATCATATGCAATAATAAAAACCAGCTATTATGGGCCAAACGTACCGCTATGGATGCTTGGCAGTTCCCCCAGGGCGGCATTAAACCGGGTGAAGAACTGGAAGCTGCAATGTACCGTGAATTAGATGAAGAAGTCGGTTTGCATGCTGACGATGTTACCATCTTGGGGCAGACCCAAGAGTGGGTAAAATATATTTTCGGTGGCAATAAAACAACTTCATCGGGTGAGGTATATATTGGCCAAAAGCAAATTTGGTTTTTATTGCGTTTACTTGTTTCAGATGAGAAAATAAAAGTTGATGCTACGCAGCACCCTGAGTTTGATGCATGGGAGTGGGTGGACTATTGGCACCCGCTTGATAATATCGTTGAATTTAAGCAGGACGTTTATCAGCACGTATTAAAACAATTTGAGCCCATACTATTTGAGCAGCAGGCAAACGTGTAATGCTAAATTTCCTACGTAAAATCACTCAAGAAGTGAATGCCGCACAAGGCCTTCCTGATGCCTTGAATCTTGTCGTGGAACGTATTTGTGAGTTCATGAACGTAGAAGCGGTATCAATTTATTTGCTAGATGAAGCAGGAAAAAACTTTTTATTGATTGCTTCAAAGGGTTTCAAACCAGGCTCAGATGGAAAAATTAGCATAAAAAAAGAACAAGGGCTGATTGGTCTTGTGGCGCAACGCGAAGAGCCTATTAACCTAGAAGAAGCACAGGCCCACGAAAAGTACGTTTACTTCAAGAAAACAGGCGAAGAAATATATAAGGCGTTTTTGGGCGTACCTATTATTCACCAACGCAAAGTGTTAGGGGTGATGGTTGCGCAACAGCGCGAAAAACGCAAATTTGATGAAAATGAAGAATCCTTGATGCTCACTGTGTCAGCACAGCTTGCAGGTTTGATCGCACATGCAAAAGCTCAAGGTGGGTTCGAAGGCATAAAGCGTGCGGTGAAAGGTAAGCAAAGCAAGCAAATTAAAGGTATTCCTGGAGCACCCGGTGTAGCAATCGGTGAAGCTGTCCCCAGTTACGCGCTAGCTGATCTAGATGCGGTTCCCAACAGGGAAGTCGAAGATACAGAAAAAGAGATTGAAATTTTTAATGATGCTTTAAGCCTGGCCCGCGATGAAATTAAGGTATTATCCAAAAGACTGCAAGGCAGCTTGCCGGAAGAAGAGCAAGCCCTGTTCGATGCATACCTAAAAATATTAGATAATGAAAGTTTGGGCGTTGAGGTTATTACCCTTATTAAACAAGGAAATTGGGCGCAGGGTGCATTGCGCGATGTCATAAAACAGCATGTGCGTCATTATGAAGAAATGGACGATGAGTATTTGCGTGAGCGCGCAGCGGATTTACGGGACCTAGGAAGACGTGTACTTACTTATTTGCAAGCAGAAGAGCAAGCAACACCTGATTACCCAGACCAGATCATATTGGTGGGTAGTGAAATCACAGCAGCTAAATTAGCAGAGATACCCAGAGAAAAGCTGGTCGGTATTGTTTCGGCGCGTGGTTCTTCAAACTCACATGCGGCAATATTGGCTAGATCTATGGGCATCCCGACAGTGATGGGCGCAGTCGACTTACCACTGGCAAATATCAAAGGGCAACAGCTTATCGTGGATGGTTACCATGGCAAGGTATATATATCACCATCAGCAACATTACATCGTGAATTCCAACGTTTAATGCGCGAAGAGAAAGAACTTTATGACGGTTTGGAAGCTTTACAAACTGAGCAAGCCGTTACACCAGATGGCCATCATTTGCCACTACTTGTTAATGCAGGTCTAGCTGCTGATATACCTTCATCTTTGGATGTCGGCGCAGAAGGTGTAGGCTTGTACCGTACAGAAGTTCCCTTCATGATCCGTGATCGCTTCCCAAGTGAAAAAGAGCAGCAACAAATCTATCGGCAATTGTTAGAGGCATTTTCACCTAGACCCGTTATTATGCGTACTTTGGATGTAGGCGGTGATAAAGCATTGCCCTACTTCAGTATTAAAGAGGAAAATCCCTTTTTGGGTTGGCGTGGCTTACGTTTGACTTTGGACCACCCCGAAATTTTTCTAGTGCAAATACGCGCAATGTTATTAGCCAGCAGTGGTTTAAATAATTTAGGTATTATGATACCGATGGTGACTAGCATCTCTGAAATGCTTGAGGCAAAAAAGCTCATTCAGCAAGCCTATGAAGAAGTGTCTGAAGAAGACCCGCAAATCGAGCAGCCTAAAATAGGTGCAATGATCGAAGTGCCTTCTGCTGTCTACCAAGCTGAAGACTTTGCTGTCGAATGTGACTTTCTATCAGTTGGTAGTAACGATCTTACACAGTACTTATTGGCTGTGGACCGCAATAATTCGCGTGTCGCCAACATATATGATTCTTTACACCCGGCAGTATTGCAAGCGCTTATACAGGTTGTCAGCAGTGCACATGCTCAGGGTAAGCAAGCAAGCGTTTGCGGAGAAATGGCGGGTGACCCCGCTAGTGCAATCCTATTGCTAGCCATGGGTTATAACACGCTTAGCATGAACGCAACAAGCCTTGCATCGGTAAAATGGGTTATTCGAAGTTTCACTTTAAAACAAGCTCAAGATCTGTTGGCCAAAGCGCTCTTATTAAAAGACCCGAACGCAATTCGCGATCTATTAAACCACGCATTAGAAGAGGCAGGCCTAGGTGGCTTGGTGCGCGCAGGGAAATAGTGTTGCAAAAAATAGAACTCAATCAAGAATCTTTTGCAGCGTTGTCTAAACAAGGTAAAATAATTTCTTCACATTCAAAATATGGCCCAAAGGTTTTTACCATAGAGGGTGGCGATTATGTAAAAGTTTTTAACCCAAAATCAGGACTTACCAAAAGGCATTTTTTTCCCAAGTACAAACAGTTTATAAATAACGTTAATGATTTAAAGCGCTTATCGATAGCAACAGTCGATATCAAAAGCATATATCACATCACCCAATATGATAGTTACGCAGTGCGTTACTCCCCGCTGCAGGGGCAAGATTTGCGGAGCTTAGCTGGCGAAGGCAATATGCAAATTGTTCGAGATTTTTTACCTTTTCTGGTAAAATTACATGCTTCAGGGGTGTATTTCCGGGGCATACATTTGGGTAATATTTTGTTGCTTGATGACAAGACTTACGGCCTGATTGATGTTGCTGACCTCTATGTGCAGGAAAAACAGCTATCATTGTGGAGCCGTGTTCGCAACCTGGCACACATGGTTGCAACAAAACCAGACGATAAACTATTTAAAACATATACAGTAAGCAAATTCTTAGATGATTATATTAATAGCGCAGAAATACAAGGTTATAATATTCTGATATTTAGAGCTATATGCAGATTATATGGCTTGGGAGATAGGCATGAAAAATGATTCCTTCAAAAACGAGCGGCGTGAATATCAAGGCCAACATTTATCGAAAGATAAACTTGATGCTAACCCCTACTTACAGCTTAAGGCTTGGTTGCAGGAGGCGATTGACGCTGGTAATCGCGATGCCACGGCGATGGTGCTAGGAACAGTCGATGAAAACAATCACCCCGACACGCGAATTGTTCTATTAAAAAAATGCGATAGTAAATCAATCTATTTTTTCACGGATATAGGCAGTGCAAAAGGAAGGCAAATTGAAGACAACCCTTATGTATCACTTAATTTTTATTGGTCGACACTCGACCGTCAAGTCCGCATAAAAGGTAAGGCTGCGCGTTTACCTGAAAAAGAGGCTAAAGAATACTTTTACTCGCGTCCAAAAACAAGCCAACTTGCTGCGCTGGCCTCAAGCCAGAGTGCAGTCATAGAAAGTCGCGAAGCATTAGAGCTGCAGTACCATATTTTATCTGAAAAATATAAAAATACAGAGGTGCCCATGCCTGCTAATTGGGGTGGTTATAAAGTGGAGGGCCAGGCTTTTGAATTTTGGCAGGGTCGTCCTAATCGCTTGCATGATCGGTTTGTTTACCAGCAGTCACAAACAGGCTGGATAATTTCCTGCTTGGCACCCTAAAAGAAGGTTAATATGAGAGGTATTGTTTGGTTTCGTGCAGACTTGCGCGTATGTGACAACAAGGCTTTGTCTAAGGCCAGCGAGCAATGTCATGATGGCCTGTTAGCCGTATTTTATTTAACGCCTGAGACATGGTTGCGTCATGACGTTTCCGGCAATAAAGTTGGTTTTATTTTAAAGCAGCTAGTGTGCTTGCAGAAAGACCTTGATGCCTTAAACATTAAATTACAAATAATAGAACGGCCGAGCTTCAAAGATAGTGCAAATGATATTAAAAAGCTCATGTTTGAGCACAAGATCGACGCCTTATATTTTAATAAACAATACGAGTATGATGAGCTAAAACGAGATTCTCAACTTACTAGTTCCCTAAAAAATCAAGGAAAAAATGTTTTTTCCTACCACGACCAAGTAATTATGCCGCCAGGCGCAATACTATCGGCTAAAGGACAACCCTATAGCGTATTCACGCCGTTTAAAAAAACCTGGCTTAACCTGGCAGGCAACAATGATGATGTAATGCTCTACTCGAAAACAAAAAAACAAAAAAATCCGATAGCTAAAGAAACAGAAGTTCCTGTGCAACTAGCTGGTTTTTTGCCCAAGATTGATCTTCAGGCTTGGGCGGTAGGTGAAGCAAATGCACAACAAGCATTAGAGAAATTTCTCAAGCTACATCTGGGAGAATACAAGGAAAAAAGGGATTACCCTTCAATTGATGGAACAAGCCGTTTATCACCCTACCTTGCAATAGGAATGCTCTCGCCAAGGCAGTGCCTGCAGGCCGCACTCAAAATAAGGTCTGCAAAAAATAATGAGGGGCTTGACACATGGGTCAGCGAATTAATTTGGCGCGAGTTTTACAAACATGTAGCGTTTAATTTTCCGCATGTATGCATGGGGCATGCGTTTCATCGCATATATGACAAGATGCCTTGGGGCGAAAACCAGGCTTGGCAAAAAGCGTGGTATGAAGGCCAAACAGGTTTCCCAATCGTGGATGCAGCTATGCGACAGCTGCGTAATACTGGCTGGATGCACAATCGACTGCGAATGATAACAGCAATGTTCTTTAGTAAGCTAATGGGGCAGGACTGGCACCTGGGTGAAAAGTTTTTCATGCAAAACCTACTTGATGGAGATTTTTCGGCAAATAATGGCGGTTGGCAATGGAGTGCCTCTACAGGAACAGATTCCGTTCCATATTTTAGGTTGTTCAACCCTTGGCAACAGAGTAAAAATTTTGATCCGGCAGGTGATTTTATTCGAAAATACTGTCCTGAGCTTAGAGGTTTTGACGCTAAATCAATTCACAACCCCTATCAATATAATAGTGTCATGGCAGAAAAATCATCTTACCCGAGACCTATATTAGACTATACTCAGCGACGTAAAATCGTGCTTGAAAAATACAAAACATTTAACCAAAAAGACTAAGGCCATGCGCTTATTTAAAAATCCATTTGTGAGCGACCCTATTGACAGTCCTTTCAGAGTCCATAAAAAAGATGCACAAAATTTAATCGTTGAAATAGGGTGCGGTGTTGGCTTGCACCCTATCCAATATGCACAACAAAGCCCGGATGATTATATTATTGCGATCGAAAAAACGCGCGAAAAATATTTAAAGTTTGCAGGTAGGGTAGAGCATCACCCCGATATAAAGAATATCTACCCAGTGCATGCGAATGCGCAACATTGGGTTCCACAGAATATCTTACCCAATGAAGTTGACAAGTATTTTATGCTTTACCCCAACCCTTATCCTAAAGAAAAGCATAAAAATAAACGCTTTATGCATATGCCGTTCATGGCTTATATTATTGAAACTATGAAGATAAATGCGACACTAGAGCTTGCCACCAATGAGAAATTTTATTACCAAGAGGCTAGAGAGGTTCTTGCAGATGTTTGGGGTTTGAAATTAAAGTCCGATAGCATTATAGACTCTGATACAAAAGCCAGAACACATTTCGAGAAAAAATATTTAGAGCGGGGCGAGGTTTGTTACAATTTGGTTTTTCAAAAATCTAGTAAGTAACAATTTCAGTGATAATAATGCCAATAGCAACAAGCCCCACAAGCCATAAGCCTATTTTACCACCCGGCGTTATGAATGGTGCATGCACTTGCGCAATATAGCGACCTTGATAGACCATGGCTGCAGGCAGCAAGCAATAGAGTACAGCTACAAAAGCACCGGCGAATTCCAATGCAACAATATAACCCTTGGGAAATAATAGGGCGTAAATAAGTGGCGGTATAATCGCAAACACACTCAAATAAAGACGACCCAGGGGTGATTTCTCTACCTTGAGCCCATCCGCAAGGAAGTCACGTAAGCTCAAGTTTACGGCTAAAAATGATGTCACTAATGCACAAAAAGAAAAAGCACCAATGATAGTGGCTATTAATAATAAACCAAAGTTGTCTTGCAGGATATTAACCATGGAAGCAACAGGGTGCGCGCCCTTAGCAATGTTGATCATGCCAAGGTCACCATAGAGTGGGAACAAGCCCAAAATAATGACTTCCCAAGCAATGTAGAAAAACAAAGGAATCGCACTACCAAGCAACAGCGCTAATATAATCTTCTTATGATTTGACCCTAGGTATTCTCTGATACTAGGCAGCATGACATGCGAGGTGAATGATAAAATAATGACAGTAATGGCTGGTAACAGCAAGATTGGGTCACCCTCGTGGTAAGTAGAGGTGTCAAGGTGGGGCACCATATCGTATATTAAAGCAATAAAACATATAATCATGCCTATCAATAAAATACGGTTAATATGTTCTGTAACTGAGGTACCAAAAAACACCACAACGCCGAAAATAATCGCAAATAAGAACATTCCAGGGTATTGGGGAATGTCGACATTAAAAATATCTTGAATCACGACGGTGATCAAAGAACCACCCGCAGACATATACGCAGCTGCCACGCTGTATAATAAAAGTAAAAAGAATACCCAGGCTATTGCTTGTGCGCCACGCCCTAAGCGCTCACCTGCCATGGAAATAATATTGCTACTAGGGCTGGGCATCATTAAGTTAGCTTCCAGCAGCAGCACTACTGTATACAGCATGAAAGCAAAACATAAAATAAATAAGATGATGCTTGGGATTAAGCCACCGGCTGCAGTTTTCAGAGGCAGGGCTAGCATGCCAGCACCAATGGTTGTGCCAGCAACCATGAGGATGGAGCCAAAAGTCCTGTTCTTATAAAGATGCCACATTAACTTGCCTAGGATGGGGTTAACTGCCTATCAGTATAATCTATCTCTATGTTAAAAGATACTGCCCAGGCTATTCGGCCTCGCCAAAGCGCGTTTCAATAAGCTCGGATATAGCTATCCAGGCATCATCTTGATCGCGTCCATTAATGATAAGTTCTATTTCTGTACCCTGGCTGGCTGCAAGCATCATGACGCCCATGATGCTTTTACCATTGACGCGTCGTTGTTGATTTTCTATTTCGATTTTGCTCTCATACTGCCCAGCAACCGTCACTAGCTTTGCAGAAGCGCGTGCGTGTAGGCCGAGCTTGTTGATGATCATGATTTTCTTTCTTAACATAAACTTGTGACTCCTTCACGGCCCGCAGCAACAGCTTTTTTGGCGAGTTCAGCTAGGCTTACATCGGGGTAGTTGAAAATCCGTAATAACATGGTGAGGCTTAAACCACTGATAACAAAAATATCTTTTGCATTGTGTAGTTTGTGCGCGATATTGCTAGGCGTGCCACCAAAGACATCGGTTAAAACTAAAACACCACCATTGTTGTTAAGAAGTTTAATGTGCTGTTTTGCTTGCTCTAAAATCGTTTCAGGATCACTATCAGCAGAGACGCAAATAGATTTTGTAGGCATGCTTAGGCTGCCATACGTTTGCTTTACAGCATTCAGCATCGATTGACCAATGTCTTGGTGCGTTATGGTTAAGATAGCGGTAATGACTTTAGCTCCTTTGCTTCGCTTATCATTTTGCTTTGTTTTTTCGTGAAAACATTACAAGCGTTATAGCCACTCTTGCGCAAGACTTGATTGTGTACGCCAGCTTCTACTAGAACCGATAAGCTGCGGCCTGGCCCAGCAGGTAGTGTAACTTCTGGTATGGCAACATCTAAAAATTCACGTTTTCGATGCATGCCTGCCAAGCGATCAATTTTTCCTACTGCTGGGTCAGACATATCGACTACATGCACGATAAGGTCGAGACGTTTGCACTCTTTTACAGCCGTGTTTCCGAACATGGCTCTAACATTAATAATGCCTAGGCCGCGTACTTCTAGAAAATCTTGTAGCAACTCTGGAGCGCGTCCCATCAATAAATCAGGTGCTTCTTTAGAAAACACAGGTGAATCATCGGCAACCAGTCTATGGCCACGATTAACCAGCTCTAATGCTAATTCACTTTTACCAACACCACTATCACCGGTGAGCAAAACACCCAAATCAAATACATCCATAAATACGCCATGCACGGTAATGCTAGGTGCAAAACGGGTTGTTAATTGATGATTTAAACGGTTCAGTACGGTTGTTGCAGACATATGTGAGCGAATGATGGGTACTTCTTGTTGTTGTGCACCCTGCAAAATTTCATCAGTGGCATGTTGGTCTTCACATAAAACAATCAAGGTGGGTTGCGCAGCAAAAAATTGCTTGATAGCTTCTTGGTAAGCGGTGACTTCAAGGTTTGCCAAATAATGGAACTCTTGTGCCGCAAAAATAGTGATTTTCGGTGGGTGTACAAAGTTCAAAAACCCAACCAAAGTTGATAAAGCTTCAGGTGCATATTGCAAGCAGCGTTGACCATATTCTTGACCGAAAAGCCAAGTGAACTGCAGTTTGTCATTGTGCATTTCAAATATTTCATTGATTGTAATATTATGATGCAAGCGCGGAATCTCCTTTCGCATTTGACAATATCTGAAGAGCTTCGCCGGGGGAGCTGGCGTGGCGTAAAGACTCACGAATTTCTGCTTGCGTGAAAATAGACGCTATGTTGGCCAATATTCTCAAGTGAGTATCATTTTCAGATTCGGGCACTAATAAACCGAAAATCAAATCAACGGCTTGCTCATCAATACTTTCAAACTGAATCGGTTTTTGCAGATGCAAAAAACAAGCAGTTGGCTTTTCAAGGCCCGCAATGCGTGCGTGTGGTAGAGCAACGCCATGCCCCAGACCTGTACTGCCTAGCTTTTCTCGGTCGACTAAGGCTTGAAAGCAAGCAGCTTGTTCGCTTGCGGGTGCACACAGTTGTGCGATCACTTCGAGTGTGCGTTTTTTCGTAGGTACATCAAGATCCAAGCTAATGCGCTCAGGCGTAAGTTCGTCCAGCATCATTGAAATATCCTTATTCGCTGTTGCCGTGGTGATCTTGCATTTTGTTCTTGTAGTCGACTGCTTGTCGGTCAAGTTTTTTGCTAAGTGAGTCGATAGCGGCATACATATCGCTTGCTGCTGCTTTTGCAAAAAGCTGTTCATTCTTCACATTGATGGTTGCCTCTGCAACTTGTTCTTTAGCATCGACGCTTAATATTACATGTACGTTAGTCATGTTATGGATGTGCCGTGAAATTTTTTCAAACTGCTCGTGCACATGAGTTTTGAGGCCTTCAGTAATCTCAATATTTTTACCGCTGATATTCATTTGCATAGTATACCCCTATAAATGCTTACGTAGCACCGAAGATGGAATGTTCATTTTGTCTCTGTATTTTGCCACAGTTCGCCGCGCAATTGTGATTCCTTTTTTACTTAGCGAATTAACTATGTAGTTATCTGATAAGGGTTGGCTTTTGTCTTCCTGCTCAATGAGCATTCGGATCATTTCTTGCACAGCTGTGCTACCAAGCTCATCGCTTTTTTCTTGCGCCAAGGCGCTGTTAAAAAAATATTTCATCGCGCATACGCCAAAAGGCGTGTGCACATGTTTTTGTTGCGTCATGCGTGACAACGTCGATACATGCAATGCAGTATCTTTAGCAATTTTTTCTAGCGTGAGCGGCTTTAATGCGCTGGCACCGTGGTGAAAAAAGCCTTGTTGATGTTTAATAATGCTTTGTGTCACAGCCAATAAAGACTGATTGCGCATATGCATATTATAAATAAAGTCTTTTGCATTTTTAACGTGCTCATTGCTATGATCGTGCGCATGTTTTTGGTTCAGCTTCAAACTAGGGAAGTGCGTATTTAAACTGATGATAATTTCACCGTCTTCCACCTTGATGACAACATCAGGAATAATACTGGCAACGGGGTTATTGTCTAATTGCAAACCAGGTTTTGGATTGAGTTGTTTTATGGCTTTTATGGCTTTTTGTATGAGTTCC
>JAJFKJ010000037.1 GCA_021773275.1 Gammaproteobacteria bacterium | reverse complement strand
TTCGTCCCTCTTTAATTTGTGTTTGCAATGTTTGCAACTCACTGCTTGGTCGAAAACTCAATAATTCATAATAGCGCCACATTAACGTATCAGATATAGACATTATTTTTCCAAACATATCTTCAGGCGAATCGGTGATGCCAATATAATTATTCAGTGATTTTGACATTTTTTTTACGCCATCTAGACCTTCTAACAGCGGAAACATCATAATGACCTGAGGACTTTGCTCATAATGTTTTTGCAACTCACGTCCCATCAATAAGTTAAACTTTTGATCGCTACCGCCCATTTCAATATCTGCCTTCATGGCTACTGAGTCGTATCCTTGTATTAAGGGATACAAAAATTCATGAATAGCAATGGGCTGTTGAGATTGGTAGCGCTTGCAAAAATCATCGCGTTCTAGCATTCGTGCGACCGTGTGAGTAGCTGCAAGTGAAATCAAATCCGCAGCACTCATACGGCTCATCCAGCTAGAATTAAAAACAACCTCTGTTTTCTCAGGATCTAAAATCTTAAACACTTGCGCTTGGTACGTTTTGGCATTTTGCAGTACTTCCTCACGTGTTAAAGGCTTGCGCGTAATATTTTTTCCAGTGGGGTCACCAATCATAGCGGTGTAATCACCAATCAAAAATTGTACCTTATGACCGGCTTTTTGGAAAAGTTGCAACTTATTTAAGACAATAGAGTGTCCCAAATGCAAATCTGGTGCGGTTGGATCAAAACCAGCTTTGATAACCAAAGGACGCCCTAGTTCTAATTTTAGCTTCAAAGACGCTTCTGAAATAACCTCAGAACATCCTTGCGTAAATTCTTTAATATCTATCTTATGTACACTCATGTAAAACCTTTTTATTCAAAATATTAAGTCACAAATTCTAACGATAACCTTCCTACAAAAAAACCGTACAAGAGCCAAAACCATTGACCTAGCTCTAATCACGGGGTATCTTAGCCCGGTTTAGAATATCTGTCGATAAAAATAACCCCTTTCAGTATTACGCCGATTAATGGCAAAGCACCTAATATCGTGAAGGGCCCTATGTACCAGAAATAATATAATTATGGTATTGTGTGAATAAGGTTTAATAGTGACAAAAAGTATTCACTATAAACAATATCGTAAAAAAGGAATATACAGAGGATTGCATGCAGGATAACCAACGCCCCTCAAAAATACTTGCATTAATTGCCCTTTTAGTGGCGGTAGTATTGCCCTTTTTGCTTGTAAATACTTTCCATCACAAGAACCGAACAACCTCCACAGATAAACCACTCTTGCTTCCAAAACCAACACTAATAAAAGCTCATCCTACTAACGAGCCAAGACACAATGAATGGCAAATAATTCACACCAAAGAAGGCGACTCTTTAGCTACCATATTCAAAAAAAATGGTTTAAGTGCTGAAAATCTTATCCAAATTATTGAAAAAAACCCGCACGCGTCATTACTATCTAAACTAAGACCTGGTCAAACCTTGCAACTGCTAATAAAAGATTCGCATTTGGAAAAACTTATTGTTCCACTCACCGCTACACAATCCCTAGAAATATATCACGATAAGGACGGATATAAGTCGACGATCCATTCTCGTAAAATGAGCAGCCACAACCACTATTTAACAGCTACAGTAAAAGGCTCACTGTATGCCACAGCGAAACGCTCAAATATCCCATATAAGTTAATTCGAGAAATGACGTCGTTATTTAGTTGGGATATTGATTTTTCCAAGGACGTGCGCGAAGGGGATCAATTTACTATTATATATAAAGCTTTTTATATAGAAGATAAATTGGTAGGAACGGGAGATATTGTCGCCGTTTCTTACACCAATCGTTCAAAAAAATATCAGGCCATTCGTCATACTAGTGCCAATGGTGAAAGCAACTATTATACCGCGGATGGAAAAAGTCTTAAAAAAGCCTTTGCGCGATACCCAATAAATTTTAGCCATATTAGCTCCACCTTTAGCCTTACTCGATATCATCCTATTCTTAAGAAAAAACGCCCTCATAAAGGCGTAGATCTTGCCGCGCCTTTAGGGACACCAATAAAAGCTACCGGCAGCGGGCGGATTGTTGTTATTGAACGACATAGTGGCTATGGTAATGTGATAAAAATCAAACATAATCGCAGTTATATCACTGTATACGCTCATATGCTGCGTTTCCAAAAAGGTCTAAGCAAAGGAAGCTATGTGAAAAAAGGGCAGGTAATCGGTTATGTGGGTCAAACAGGCCTGGCTACAGGGCCGCACTGCCACTATGAATTTCATATTAATCGCCAGCCCAAAAATCCAACTTTGGTGGCATTGCCACGCACAGCACCCGTTCCAAGTAAAGAACTAGCGTCTTTTCAAGCAAAATCATCAACCTTGTTAGCGCAGCTAAATTTGTATGAAGATGCAAATATTATAGATAAACACAGCAATAAAACCTTATTTGGTTAGATCGCTAAATTATAAGAACAAATATCGACATACTAATACTGAGGCAATGATGCCAGCAAGATCCGCTAAAAGCCCTGCCGGTATTGCGTGACGTGTTCGTTTAATACCAACCACGCCAAAATAAACCGCTATAACATAAAAGGTAGTTTCTGTACTGCCCATCATGGTTGCTGCTACTTGTGAGACATAGGAATCGCCACCATTTTCTTTAATGAGCTCGGCGGTAATACCCGTAGCTGCCGCACCTGAAAAGGGACGAATCAGCGCTAATGGTAACAGTTGTGGAGGCATTCCTAATTTAGATAGCAA
>JAJFKJ010000036.1 GCA_021773275.1 Gammaproteobacteria bacterium | reverse complement strand
CCCTTAAGTTTCATCGATTCTGACCGTTATTTAGAATATGATGAAACAAGCAACAGAAATAGTCATTAATTCGACGCTAGTAACTGACCGTTACGAGGCCATCTTCTACGAGTTCGTGCTCACCGAAGATCTTGCTGTGATGGAGTGTGGGTATGTCGAATCTTTGTCCCAGCATCGTATGCAGGCGGTAATTAACCCGTCTGTTGACCTGCAAGGTATGCTATTTGAGCTTAATCATGTGCGTGTAAACCCACGTATGGACAATACCCTTATTCTCGCGAAGCTCGCCAGGGCCTTAGAGGAGTCGGGGGTGCAGATCAATCATCCAGCACAGCAAGACGATATGGCCTTGTGTTTCAAGCCATTGGGCGAGCTTAGTGACATCGTACGTTTCTTTGTGAATGTGCATGGGCAATTGACTTTTCTCTCATCATCAGTAAAACTGCAGGTAGTGGAGTCCGTTGGGCCCATATCTTTAAGATAGTTATTACATACAAGGTTGATGATGAAAAACTTGAAATGGCTGGTGATGGCTGCCGTGTTTGCGGTATTGGCAGCGTGTAGTGGTGATAAACAGCAAAGCCAGAACATTCGTGCAATAAAATACATTGAAGTAACAGAATATGCACAGGGTCAGCAACGTGTTATTTCTGGCGTGGTTGAAGCCAGCGACCAGGCAGATTTGTCTTTTCAGGTCACCGGCAATGTTGCCAGTGTTGATGTCACCTTGGGGGTGAAGGTCAAACAGGGGCAAAAGCTTGCAACACTCGATGCCAGGCCCTATGAGCTTGCAGTGAATGCCAAACAAGCAGAGCTTACTAAAGCGCAAGCGGTTTTCGCGGACAGAAAAAATGATTACGAAGCTAAAGCAAAACTTTATGAAGACCGTTATGTTTCGAAATCCGCAGTCGATGCGGCTTATGCTGAGTACCAATCTGCAGAGCAAAATATCGAAGCAGCTAATGCCCAGCTAGAGTTGGCGCAACGTGATCTTAAGCATACAACATTGACGGCACCTTTTGATGGCGAAATTGCCCGCATTAATATAGACCGGGCTGCCAACGTTGCAGCAGGTATGCCGGCTATGCAAATCTTGGGTCATGGTGGTATGGAAGTGAAATTAGCCTTGCCAGAAAGCTTGCGTCGTAATGTAGCAGTTGATATGCCTGTGCGGGTAACATTTCCGAGCTTGAAAGGTGTTTCGACTACAGGGCATGTTTCTGAGATCGCAGCAAACACTGGCGACACAAATGCTTTCGCAACCCAGGTTTTGTTGGATAATTCAGCGCATATTTACCCAGGCCTTACAGCCGATGTGACGTTCAGTTTTACTCCAGAAGGCGAGCAGAATACAGCATTCTTAATTCCTGCAACAGCATTGGCGCCAGCGGATAATCCAGGCGAGGCAAATGTTTTTGTTTATAACCCTGAAACTCAAACTGTACACAAAACAAAAATCGTAACGCGCAACATCAGAGACAATTCAGTCGAAGTCAGCGGTGGCTTAGATTATGGCGATATCGTTGCAACTGCTGGCACGCACTTTTTGACAGATGGGCAAGAAGTAGTGCTCTACCAAGGTAATTAAGGGTATCTATGTTTTCATTGACTAAATTCGCATTTAGAAACAGCTGTTTGTTTATTCTGTTGTTGGGTTTCGTAATTGCCATGGGCTTGTACCAATACGCCAACTTCCCGAGCCAGGAAGACCCAACATTTACCGTGCGCGAAGCGGTGGTAACAGCTTTCTACCCTGGGATGTCAGCGGAACGTGTTGAAAATTTAATTACCCGACGCTTAGAAGAAAAAATCCGTGAAATACCCGAAGTTGAATATATAAAAGCGTCATCGAAAACCGATCTTTCGGTGATTCATGTGAATGTCTACGATAAATACTACGATCTGCAGCCGATTTGGAACCAACTACGCAATAAAATGGATGAGGTTAAATCTGAATTGCCAACAGGTACGCGTGGCCCCGTAGTCAACGATGATTTTGGTGATGTAGCAATTGCATCGCTTGCTTTGACAGCAAACGGGTTTAACCTAACTGAAATGTATGACACCGCAGTAGACATCCGTCGTGAGCTTTATACAGTTGATGGTGTAAAGCGAGTAACATTATACGGTGCGCAAGAGGAAGTGATCGTACTATCCTATTCCAATGCAAAGCTAGCAGAGTATGGCTTGTCGCCGCAGTTATTAATAGCGAGCCTCAAACAAGCCAATACTATTTTACCTGGTGGTAAAGTTGAAATTTTTGGCCGGCAAATTATCATTGAGCCTTCTGGCAACTTTACTTCAGAAGATGAAATTCGCAATGTACAAATAGCCGTGCCGGGTAATACACAACCCGTCTACTTGCGCGACATTGTTGAAGTTGAACGTGAATACATTGACCCTGCAAAAATGATGGCTTTTCACATGGGTGAGCCCGCGATCATTTTGGGTGTATCGATGGTTGAAGGCGAAAATATTCTAGATGTGGGCGCTGATCTTGATAAAGCCATGCAAGCCATCGAACAAGATTTGCCTATTGGTTATAATCTGGAATGGGCAACTTTTCAATCCGAGCTGGTAGAAAATACCATCAAAGATTTTAGTGGTAATCTTTATCAAACTCTTGGCATCGTATTAATTGTTGTAATCTTTTTTTTGGGTTCGCGTACGGGTTTAATCGTTGGCCTAGGTGTTCCCTTAACCATGCTGCTCGCGCTGCTTATTATGAACATGCTTGGAATCGCTTTGCAACGTGTTTCTATTGCAGCACTTATTATTTCTCTTGGGCTATTGGTTGATAACGGTATTGTTGTCGCTGAAGATATTAAGCGGCGTATCTGCGAAGGTCTTTCGCATGAAGAAGCAGCTATTGCATCAGGCAACAGTTTAGTGTTGCCATTGTTGACATCATCTTTGACAACCATACTTGCCTTTGTGCCCTTGATTTTAGCAGACCACCGCGCGGGTGAATACCTGTACTCAATCGCACAAGTGGTGACGATCACACTATTATCATCATGGTTTTTAGCGACAACTGTGACGCCACTAATGTGCGCAAAATTCATCAAGGTCGACGCGAAGGAAAGTGCCGAAGAAAATAATTATGATACACGTTTCTATGTTATCTACCGTAGATTTTTAGACTGGGTATTGGCACATCGGGCTGTATTTTTAATTGCGATGATTGTGGCTATGCTGGTTTCAGCGCAATTATTAAAAGCCGTACCAAAACAATTTTTCCCAGCGTCTGACCGCGCACAGTTCACTATCTATTTGGATATGGGCCGTGGTGGCAGCATCAATCTGACCGAAGAAAAAGTACAATTGCTTGATGCTTGGCTTTTAGACCAAAGCATTAATCCAGAAGTGACCAATGTTGTTTCTTATGTAGGTGAGGGTGGGCCGCGTTTTTATCTATCACTTTCGCCATTTGACCCTGATCCGCACCGTGCTTTTGTATTGGTCGATCTAACGGCGTTTAAGCATGTTGAAGGTTTCATGCAACGCACCCGAGAATTTATTTTGCATAATATTCCCGAAGCCAATGCTGATGTAAAAACATTATCGATGGGGCCAACAGAAGTGGGTGTGATTATGCTGCGCATAGTAGGGCCCGACCCATACATGCTTTATGATCTGGCACAAAATGTAAAAACAGACCTGCAAAAAATACCTGGAACAATGTCTATAGAAGATGATTGGGGTAATAAAACGCTAGGTGTGCATATTGAAGTCGATCAAACCCAAGCTAATCGCTCTAATATCAGCCCATCAGATGTTGCTTTGTCTCTGAATGCATTTTATACGGGTTCTGAAATTACGGATTATCGCGAGCAGGATAAAATTATCCCGATCATATTGCGCGGCGAACAGTCTGAGCGCACAACGATTGATCGTTTACGTACCGTCAACGTATTTTCACAAACGACAGGCGAAAGCGTACCATTGCTACAAGTAGCAGAATTTGTACCTGACTGGAAGCTATCACATTTATTGCGTCGTAACTTTGAACACACGATTACGGTCTCGGCGCGCAACCCGGACATGTATGCTACCCAATTAGCAGGTGAGTTAACACCTTATTTAGATGCAATGGTACTGCCACCAGGTTATCGATTAGAATGGGGTGGTGAGCTTGAGGATGCTGCAAAAGCACAAAAAGCATTATTCTCGAATTTGCCGCTATGTTTATTCCTTGGTTTTATTTTATTGGTCTGGCAGTTTAATTCTTTCAAGCGCCCATTGATTGTCGTTTTAACGATACCATTGTTAATAATCGGTGGTGCATTAGGATTACTTATTATGAATGCAACACTAGGCTTTGTAGCGTTACTTGGCTTTTTGTCATTAGGTGGTATTTTAATCAACAACGGTATTGTATTGATTGATCGCATGGACCAAGAGTTGGCAGAAGGAAAGGCTGTAAAAGAGGCCGTGATACAAGCCAGCCTGAAACGTTTCAGGCCAATCATGATGACGACTTTAACAACTGTGCTTGGTTTATTACCACTGATTTTATTCGGTGGTGAAATGTGGTACGGCATGGCTAGCGTGATTGCCTACGGTTTGGCCGTTGGAACGGTGCTTACTCTCGGCGTTGTGCCAGCACTTTATACTTTATTTATAAAAGACTAGCGCCCTGATGGGCCCATTTTATTGCTAAGTATCTGTCGTGGTGCCGTGCTTGCGTTTTGGCCTTCATATTTAAGTTCTGGAAAATCGCTTTTAGCAGCAGCTTCTTTTAGTTGCGCATCAACGGCATCGCGCTGTGCGACAAACTGTTCGCCGCGCACCTGGTTAACTTTCCCTTCTACCATATACCGCACACTTTCAAGTTTAACGGCTTGAGTTTTGCCTTGCAGCACCTGTTCTGCACCTTCGCGTAGCAATACACCTCGCAAATTTTGTTCTTCAGCGCCCGGAATTTTTGCAATGAAACTTTCGATATTGCCATTAGCAACAGTGCCAAGCTTGGCATACTGGGCAAAGATATCTTGCGTCGATGTATTAGCGTAGCGCGCATTATCTTTTTGGAAAGCTTCAAAAATCTCAGGGTAAAGCAAGATCACGCCTTGCGCGGTTACCAGAACGCCAGAGTCTTTTTTGTTGATACTGAGCTTATCGCTCTTGATGCCATCTTTTAACCATTTTTCAAATGCTTCGCCTGCGCGCAGATTATCATCTTGCAGATATGGCACTTCACCTTGTGAGTGTTGTAATATCAGCTCTTCAAGCAACTCCTCTAAGAATTTTTCATAATCGAGCTGGTCTTCAGCATTGATCATTTTTTGTTGTGCAATCAGCCATTTTTCTGTTACAGCGTAAAGCGTAGCAACCAAGCCACCGATTCCTTCGCCTTCGCGATCGTGGTCAACATTTAAACCTAATAACCACTGTTCAAGTGCATCGGGATTGCTGGCTATCCATATGAACCCATCGAGTGGCATTAAACCATGTGCAATAATTGCATTTAGGTTTTTATTCATGCGTGAGGTTTCTGAAATAATGTTGCGGATTTTATAATGTGAGCCCTGGCCATTCATTGCGCCAAGCAAGGGTTCCCAATGTTTTTCGTAATTTCCTTTTTCATCACATAATGGGATTTCGTACTGCGTACAAAACTCCCCCAGACGTGATAGTAAGATACTGCTAAATGCCACGTAATTCCAAAGGGATTTTTCATGGCTCGTGACGCGGTTTAACAATTCGCCTGCAATAATGTACGGCTCTCGCAATGCAAGCACTAAGCTTGAAAAGTGTAGCTGCCGATCAATGCGCATTAAATGATGATTGCGCAGTGACGGCAAGTTTTGTACAAATTCACAAAAATTATCGATCAGTTGTTTGTAAAGCACATTATAGTGCTCGGTGGGTGCGCCTGATTGGGTGCGAATTTGATGCACTACATTCATGCGGCCTTTAATGTTGAGCAATTGCTCAGCATTTAGAACAGGGTAGAGACGATGACTGTCGACAGGATCTTCGCGCTCTCCGCCAACCCGCGCAAAAGGGTGCTTATAATAAACTTTTGAGTAATTTTTCATAGCCCGTCCTTGGCTGACAGTTGCCTTTTAATTTATGATAACTTGCGTGCAGCTTGTAGCAGCTCCTGCGCTTGTTCCTCACCTGCATTCAACAATAACACTTCCTGTGTTTGTGCAGACATTTCTGGTAAGTCTAGCTCATCATACGCTACAGTCATTAAGGCAAGGCCTTCATTTACAGCAGGGGTTTGCGGATAATGTTCAACGACATTTTGTGCCCGATTAGCAGCTGCAAGCCAGGCGCCACGGGTCATGTAGTACCTTGCAATCACGAGTTGATGGCTGGCGATATCGTTGCGGATAGCAATCATCCGTTGCCGGGCATCAGGGGCGTAAACGCTATCAGGGTACATGTCTAAAAACGTTTCAAAGTGCGAGAAAGCGACTTTTTCATTCTCTGTGTCACGCTGCGTTAGGTCAAGGGGCACTAGGCGCGCAACAAAACTGATACTTTCGGTTGATTTAATTAAGCCTTGCATATAAAAGGCGTAATCTAAGTTTTCACTGCGCGGGTAGCTGTGTACAAAACGCTCGGCAGCACGCATTGCGGCAGGTAGCTCGTGGTAGCGGTAATAAGCATAAATTACGTTAAGATTGGCGTCTTCGGTATATTCACCAAAGGGATATTGGTTGCCCAGGCTTTCATAGGCGGCAACGGCTTTCTTGTATTTCTTTTTCAGGAGGGCGTCAGTCGCTTGTTGATAGATGTCCCCGGCGGCCATATCGAGATAGGGGTCCTTTTTATTTTTAGAGGAGCACCCTGCGACAAGCACGGCCAAACATAGGATAATTAAAAATTTACGAAATACTGTCATAGCGTACCTGCTTTGATATACTGATAGCCCGTATTGTACGATAGAGTGAGATGCGAGACAACAATATAGCAATTAAACTTTCAATTCCTGATGAAAAGGCGGGTATGCGCTTAGATCAAGCGTTAAGTCAGTTACTGAGTGATTATTCGCGCGCACGTATTCAACAATGGATACACGATGGCAATGTTTTGCTGGATGGCAAAACTTGTAAACCTAGAGATAAAGTCAGCGGCAGCGAAGAGGTAAGCATCGATGTTGAGCTAGAGCCGGAAGGCCAATGGCTGCCACAAGATATACCCCTCGAGATTATTTATGAAGATGAAGATATCATCGTAGTCAACAAACCTATTGGCTTAATCGTACACCCAGGTGCGGGTGTGCCTGATGGCACTTTAGTTAACGCTTTATTGCATTACGATATTAACCTACAAAAGCTACCGCGCGCAGGTATTGTGCACCGCTTAGACAAAGACACCTCGGGTTTGTTGGTAATCGCCCGTAGCATCAGAGCACATACCAGCTTGATTGATCAGTTACAAACCAAGACCATGCAACGCGAATACGCTGCCATTGTAAATGGAGAACTAAGCAGTGGTGGTACGGTTGATGCTTCAATAGGGCGGCACCCCAAAAATCGTTTGAAAATGGCGGTGGTCAATGGCGGAAAAACTGCAGTGACGCACTACCGCATTAAAGAACAATTCACAAAATATACCTATGTGCATTGCCAACTAGAAACAGGCCGTACCCATCAAATTCGGGTGCATATGGCGCATATTGGTCACGCTTTGTTAGGCGATGCGGTTTATGGCACAAAAAGCGATAAATTAAAACAAAAGCTGCGGCGACAAGCATTGCATGCGGCAAGATTAACCTTAAAACACCCAGGCACGGGTAAAGCAATGACATTTGAATCGCCCCTACCCAAAGACATTGAAGAGATATTGGAGCTTTTACGAAATGATTATAGCTGACTGGCCAGCACCTAAAAATATTATCGCTGGTACTACGACACGTAAAAATGGCAACCTCGCAACACATGTGAATGATGATATTAATGTGGTGTTGCAAAATAGGGCGACACTGCGTGAAAAACTAAACTTGAATACCGAGCCTGTGTGGCTAGAGCAAAAGCATACTGTCGATATTGTTTGCGCCGATGAAGCATTTAATGCGCCGCCCATTGCAGACGCTAGCTTTGCACGTAAAGTAGGTAGTATATGTATTGTGATGACGGCAGATTGCTTACCCATATTGATTTGCAACAAACAGGGTACGATCGTAGCTGCTGTGCATGCAGGTTGGCGAGGCCTTGCTGATGGTATTTTATTAAAAACTATCGCGCAATTGCAGCTAGAGCCTGAAGATTTATTAGTTTGGTTTGGCCCGGCAATCGGCAAAGATGTATTTGAAGTGGGTGATGATGTCCGTGATGCATTTTTATCGCAAAACACAGGTCTAAGCGAACATTTTAGCGACCATAAACCCGGCAAGTACATGTGCGATATGCTGAACATCGCGCGCTTTCAGCTTGCAGAAAAGGGTATTTATGTCAGCTACGGTGGAGAGCATTGCACCTATACTGACGCTGATCAGTTCTATTCCTATCGGCGAGACGGCCAAACTGGCCGCATGGTTTCATTTATATTAATAGCAGAGAAGTGAGCTGCAATACTTTAGATCCGTTGGTCGATAGTACGAATTTATCACGATTCACCCTAAGGTCTGACCTCATAGCCCTGCTAGGTAGGTTTTGTGCTGAGGCTTGCAGTGTCCTTTTCTTCCTCTTCATCGACCTCAGGCACAAAAAACTGTTCATATTCTTCTTTAACGGAAGAAAATGAAGGGTGATCTAGTAAACTGGGCATTGTGTTGCGAATAAGCACGTAAGCAGCAATCTCAGTTTCTTTTTCATCTTGGCCAAAAATATTGTCGACGTAGGCAAGTAGTTCATCGGGGCTTACAGTTTTTTCTATAAATTTATATGCATTGATTTTCGATTCTTTTATGTATTTTGCTAACGCTTTTAAAAAGCCGGGAGGCGAGATATGCGCCTGCAAAATATAAGTGTTGGTTAAGGGGTTGGCGCCTTCGCTAGAAGCACCAAGGCGATCACTGCCGCGTGTGCGTAGCAAAGGCACTGCTATTTCTTCGCAATGAAAGGGGTAGAGCACTTTAGCCTCAGCGGTTTTCAGTAACTTTGAATATAGGTAAATAGTTGTTTTAGTGCCCATGTTAGCAATGCAACCATCGCCAATGCTGCCGACAATCCCAACGTAATCTAGAATGCCGTCTTTTTGGCTAAAAAGATAAGTGAGCTCTGCTTCTCGATCTTTGATTAACCTAAGCAGTTTTGAACCTTCATCCTCATTTAGATCAAAACCGGTTATCATGTTAAAGAAAGTTAATACTTCTTCCTTGGTGAGGTCGTCACCCTTATCAAGCAAGTCGAGATATTGTTGTTCCCAAGAGGCAGGGCCTGCGTCATGCATCATAGCAACCTGTAGAGCCATCATATTTCTAGAGTACTCAAGACTGGGGACAGGTCTAAGGTTATCTTTGAGGTATTTACACAGGTCAAGCAGAGTAGGTAATGGGTCAATATGCAGGGCGGTAAGTTTATGATGTTCATCATCGCGTATAAAGGGTGCATTCTGCGTCGGTGAAAAGTTCGCATTAAACTTTTCTGAAATCTCCGGTTTAATTTTTATTCTAAATTCGTTCATATTTTTAGTGATATCATAGTAAGAAAATATTGCGCTTAGCTTAAGTTTTGAGAAGTCAAAATCTTCAGGGGCATCCTTGAAGAGTTGCTTCACCTCATAGTAACCTCTATCAGTTAAAGCTTCTTCGATAGAAATATCAAGCACATTTTCCAAGGAGGAAAAATTAGATGAAAGCCTATCTCGCGCGACCATCATGACATCAAAAGGCGTTAAGCCGTGACCTAAACCTAATGTCAAAACTTGAAGGCATTGATCATCGTCTTGGAACGAAGCTGCAAATTCACTGATACGTACAGGAAGTTCAGTCTTTGGAATTATTGAAATCTGAACTGCGTAATAGAACATATCCACCTGTGCGACTTCATTTTGAGGGTAGAGGTTTTTGCACAAAGTGGGAACTTGGCCGCTTTTAAAGCCTGTACCCTCAAAAGCTGAAAAGATCTCCCTGAGATCGAATGGGCTAACATAGGCATTGCTGTGAACCAATTCAATAAATTTTGACAAACGCTCATCAGGCGTTTTGCACGTGTTAAGCCACTTGTTTACAATCGGATCATTATAATAATTGTTAGAGAACAATTCTAGCATTTCACCCAGTTGATCGATTCCAATTTCCTTATTTGAGTCTATGTAGCTTTTAATTAGTTCCGCGCGCTGATAGTCATCCGTGTAGAACGCTGCTACTTTAATGATGTTAAACGGAGTAACTTTTAGTGTTTTTATTATCGCTTCGGAAATCAATGATTTGTAAGTTTTACTCTCAAATAAGGTGATGATTTCAGAAGCTGAAGCTAGACTAAATTTTACCCCAGATTTAATGCATTTTTCAATAAAACTATATTTTTTGTTTTCATTTCTTAATGATTTACCGAATGTGATCACATCAATGGAGGTTGTTTTTCTTCCATTTAAAAATCCATTATAAAATAAAATTTTTGAGTCATCGTCTAATCCAAATACTGATTCAGCAATTTTTGAGGTATCATCTGAGCTTATGAGGGAGGGGCTATATTTTATCCAGAATTCAAGAAAGTCTAATGGTTGCCCGCTTCCATTTCCATCAAGCGCTTTTGCAATCTTAACAACAGTATCTATGTCATCAGCCTGCCCTGAGTTTTCCGCCCATTTTTTAGCAATGACCTCCCTAGTTTTCGTTTCTGCAGAAGGGAAAAGATCAACAATCACTTTTTCATCGGGGATGTTTTCGGGTTTTGCTAACCATGCTTTTAGGATGCGCATGTATCGAAAATCTGATTCACTGAAGAACTGCCGTATTTCAGCAAGCATCATTGAATCCATGCGATTATTTTTTATGACTGAAAGTACGAATTCATATCTGTCTTCGTCCCGCTTGTATGTAGGGAGGGCAAATAGATCATTTATCGCTTTGCTGTTAGGTTTGTTCTTAGTGTTATCCATCCATTGCTCAAGTATGCGAGATTTTTCATATGACTCTTTTTCAGGAATAAGCGCAAGAAGCTGTGAAAGCTGCTCATAAGCTATGGCATGTTTAGTGCTTTCTAGCCATTTGACTGCAAAACTCCCTTGCTTGCTTGCATCGGTCAAGAGACGGACAACGGTATAAAACTGCTCAAATGTTAAATTGTATACATCACGGCCATAATGCTCAAAAGCTTTGAAAAGCAGCTGAGATGCTAATTGTGATTTGAAATCTGGGTTTGTTAATGCATTAGCAAATTTTATAAAGTCTTGAGGATCGAGTGATGCTTTATTTTTTCTCACCCAAAGTTCAATGGCAAATAATTTTTCCACTTCAAGCTGAAGCTTCGGAAGTGTTTTTTCAAGCACGTCTGCATCAAGCTTGTTTTCAGGTTGATCTATCCATTTTTCAGTAACACGACCGACCTTATTGCTTTCATTACCATCTTGCTTGTCTTCTTCCGTCTTGTTTTCTTGAATGATATGAATAAGTTTAATGATTCTGAACAGCCCATCATCTGGCTTAGTGGCCCAGCCCGCAAGTCCATCTGCCGCATATCGGCCGCCCTTCGTTAGGGGGTAAATCTGTTTTAATGTCGTCTCAGAAATATCATTGTTTGAGTTTTTAAGCCAGGCGGAAACGAGCAAGGCTTTATCTTTTTCTGTTTTAACGAATGCGAGTAATACTTTGATTTCGCCATCGTGTTCGTCAACATTAATCGCTGTATTTTCTTCAAGGCTTTTTAGAATAGGTTGTATTAGCCTACTGCCTTCCTCTTGATTTTTAGTTACTCCAAGCCAAACACTTAATGCATTTATTTTATGATCATCAGGTATTCTTGGTAAAAAGTGATTAAGGAAAATAGGCAGGGGCACAGGGTTGTTTGTGGCTAGCCAATGGTATGTAACCGCCGATTGTGCCTCAATATGGCCCTTGCTTATGTATCTATCAACCCAGTCCAAATAGGTGCTTAGCCTTTCTTCATCCGAAGCAGTGTTCCATTCGTTTAGCGCATTTGCCACTTCATCTTCCAGGTGCTCGTTGTCTTTTCCTGCAGCCTCTAGCCATTCGGCTAGACCCCGGACCCTATCATCAGGGCTCTCAGCCTTGGAGAGAAATTTTTCAACAAATTGTAATGTAAGCATTTTTATAACTCGAACAACTAGCTTACTTCTATTATAATTTACTTTAGCAAAGACCTACTACCTGAGTAATATTGGCTATTTTCTGGGTGTTGATCTATTCTCTCGGCAATTTTATAAACTCTTCTGGTCAAGTGATATAGCTTTTATCCCTGCTGCAAGCAGGGTCAAGATTGGCAATAATGTTGTAAAAACAGTTGCTTAGTGCATGGTTTGCCGCTTAACAGTCAACTATACTTGAAATATACCTAAACGGCACCATGTGTTAAATAGGACATGGGAGACATTAGATGCGAATAGAGAAACTAACCAGTAAATTTCAGACGGCGCTTGCTGATGCGCAGTCTATTGCAATAGGGCGCGATAACAGTGAGATCGACGGCATTCATGTGATGCAAGCTTTACTTGACCAAACAGATGGTACGGTGCACCACCTGTTAGCAGGCATGAATATCAATTTACCTAAGCTGCGCACAAACTTAAGCGAAGCCTTAGATGCAACACCCAAATTACAGCAGATGCCCGATCAGATTGGCATCTCGCAAGAGCTTAATCGTATTTTTATGGCGACAGATAAATTGGCACAACAACGTGGCGATCAGTTTATTGCCAGTGAATTGTTTGTGCAGGCAGCCTGTAAAGACAAAGGCAAGCTCGGCGAAATATTGCGCGCGGTGGGTGTTGATGAAAAAGCGCTTAGCAAGGCAATCGAACAAGTGCGAGGAGGCGAGGGCGTGAATGACCCAAATGCAGAAGAAAATCGAAAAGCATTAGAAAAATATACTATCGATTACACAGAGCGTGCCGAACAAGGCAAGCTTGACCCCGTGATTGGGCGCGATACGGTGATTCGCCGAGTGATCCAAGTGTTGCAACGCCGCACTAAAAACAATCCAGTTTTAATCGGCGAGCCAGGTGTCGGTAAAACCGCTGTCGTTGAAGGTCTAGCGCAGCGCATTATTAACAACGAAGTGCCAGAAGGCATGAAAGGCAAGCGTCTACTTGCACTTGACTTGGCAGCCCTGATTGCTGGCACAAAATTCCGTGGTGAATTTGAAGAACGTTTAAAAGCTGTGCTCAACGATTTGGAAAAGCAGTGCGGCCGCGTTATTTTATTTATTGATGAACTGCATACCATGGTTGGTGCCGGTAAAGCCGAAGGCTCCATGGATGCAGGTAATATGTTAAAGCCAGCTTTGGCACGGGGCGAATTGCATTGCATTGGTGCAACAACACTCAACGAGTATCGTGAGTATGTTGAAAAAGATGCTGCACTCGAACGTCGCTTCCAAAAAGTATTGGTTGATGAGCCATCCGTTGAAGACACCATTGCGATTTTGCGTGGCTTAAAACAACGTTACGAAGTGCATCACGGCGTTGATATCACTGACCCGGCCATTGTGGCTGCAGCGACATTGTCGCATCGTTATATTTCTGATCGTAATCTGCCCGATAAAGCCATTGATCTTGTCGATGAAGCCGCGAGTTTGATTCGCATGGAAATAGATTCTATGCCAGAGGCGATGGATAAACTTGATCGCCGCTTAATCCAGCTAAAAATTGAACGTGAAGCCTTGGGTAAAGAGTCAGACGATGCTTCTAAAAAGCGCCTAAAAGACTTGGAGGCGGAAATTAAAACATTAGGGAAAGAATATTCAGATTTTGAAGAAGTTTGGAAAGCTGAAAAAGCAGCGCTACACGGAGCAGCGCAAACCCGTGAAAAACTGGAACAGGCTTATGTAGAGCTTGAGGCAGCAGGTCGCGCTAACGATCTCGCACGCATGTCTGAATTGCAATACGGCAAAATACCCGAGCTTGAAAAGCAACTTGAAGCGGAGCAGAAAATTGACCCAGCAAAAATGACGTTATTGCGCAATAAAGTCGGTGATGAAGAGATCGCACAAGTTGTAGCTCGTTGGACAGGCATTCCTGTCAGTAAAATGCTGGAAGGTGAAAAAGAAAAGTTATTGAAAATGGAAGATGCATTGCACGAACGTGTGATTGGCCAAGATGAAGCGGTAGACACGGTGTCGAATGCGATTCGTCGCTCCCGTGCAGGTTTGTCCGACCCGAAACGCCCGATTGGTTCATTTATGTTTTTGGGCCCAACAGGTGTTGGTAAAACTGAGCTATGCAAAACGCTGGCTGGGTTTATGTTTGACTCCGAGCAGGCGATGGTGCGCATCGATATGTCAGAGTACATGGAAAAACATTCTGTGGCACGTTTAATCGGTGCCCCTCCAGGTTACGTCGGTTATGAGCAGGGTGGTTTTTTAACAGAAGTGGTGCGCCGTAAACCTTATTCTGTGATCTTGCTCGATGAGATTGAAAAAGCACACCCGGATGTGTTTAATATTTTATTGCAAGTTTTAGATGATGGCCGTTTAACCGATGGCCAGGGTAGAACCGTTGATTTTCGTAATACGGTAATCGTCATGACATCGAACCTCGGTTCAGACATTATCCAAAGCATGACAGAAAGCGGTAACACAGTCGGCATTAAAGATGCGGTGATGGCTGTGGTGCAACAAAGCTTCCGTCCTGAATTTTTAAACCGCGTTGATGCCAGCGTTGTGTTCCATCCATTAGAAAAAGACAACATTAAAGCTATTGCTAAAATCCAGATTGAACAGTTGGGTGAACGTTTGCATAATCGCGATTTGGCGATCAGTTTAAGCGATGCCGCCCTTGATAAAATTGTTGAACACGGTTATGACCCGGTATTTGGCGCCCGCCCATTAAAACGTGCTATTCAGCAATACCTTGAAGACCCGCTTGCTAATGATATTTTATCTGGGAAATTCAAATCGGGTGAGATGATCAAAGTCGGCGTAAAAGCCGATGCCTTGACATTTAGCGCTGAGAAACAAAAAGCTGCGAAGGCATCTTGATTATCACCTTATCAGAGCCCAGAGCGTA
>JAJFKJ010000035.1 GCA_021773275.1 Gammaproteobacteria bacterium | reverse complement strand
TATTGTACGGTGCTACTGCTTACAGGCTTCCGCCCACGCCATGTGATTAAGCCCATCGCCCTATAAAGGGGTCAGGGGGGGTTGGTTTTTTTCTACCCCTATTTTTTAAATTATTTTGTTAAAACCAACGACCTGACCCCTTTATAGGGCGATGGGCTTAATCACATGGCGTGGGCGGAAGCCTGTAAGCAGTAGCACCGTACAATAGCTGACAAAGCCCGATACCACGATAATACTGAGATACCCGGCTCGTAGGCCTGCAGACAGCGAGGACCAGTCACCGACCCAGGCCACACCGTAATACAAGACCACACCCATGCTGATATTGCTGAGCAATACACGGGCGGTATAAATGCCCCAGTCTGATTGCAGGCGAATACCATGGCGATAGTGCAGGCGTAAATACAGCAGCACCATAGTGACTGTGGCAGAAATCGAGGTGGATAGCGCCAGGCCAGCGTGCTGCATGTATTGAATCAAAATTGCATTTAAGCTCACGCTTACAAGCAAGCTGATCGTAGCGATTTTTACTGGCCCCTTCATGTCAAATCGTGCGTAACAAGCTGCTGCCAATACCTTTATCATAATAAATGCCAGCAAGCCAAAAGAAAACATCTTTAAGGCGCGAGCAGATTGCGCTACGTCAAATGAAGTAAACTCGCGGTATTGAAACAATGTTGTCAGCATCGGAGTTGCCAAAATATACAACGCCACCGCTGCGGGGATGGCAACAAGTAAACCTGTTTTTATAGCCCAGTCAAAAATTTGCCCATAAACTTTATCGTCTTTTCGCGCGTGTTCTTTTGCCAGGTACGGTAGCACGACTGTTGCAAGTGCAACGCCAAATACGCCCAATGGAAATTGCATCAATCGCTCGGCATAATAAAGCCACGAAACACTGCCCACCACTAAAAACGATGCAAACATCGTGGTAATCACCAAGTTGATCTGCACAATGGAAGCACCATAAATCAGAGGAACAATTAAACGCAATAGTTTTCGCACGCCTGGGTCTTTGAAACCTAATTTAGGTCTGGGCAACATACCCATACGCAATAAAAATGGAATTTGGAATAAAAACTGCAGCACGCCACCCAGCAACACACCCCAAGCTAATGCTTTGATAGGGTCGGCCAATTTGCTGGCCAGCAACAATAAACAAGCAATCAAAGCGATATTAAGTAAAGCGGGTGTTACCGCAGGAATCGCAAATCGCCCATATGTGTTTAAAATCCCGCCAGCAAAAGCAACCAAAGCAACAAAAAACAAGTACGGAAATGTTATCCGTAACATTTGTGTTGCAAGATCAAAGCGCTCACCACCAATCTCAAACCCAGGTGCAAACACCTTAACAAAAACCGGGGAAAAAATTATAGCGATAAAGGTAAACACGAATAAAATCACTGCCAACGTGCCTGCTACAGCATTCAGGTAATCTTGTGTTTGCATATGATCTTTTTGATCACGGTACTCAGCAAGCAAAGGCACAAAGGCTTGCGCAAAAGCACCTTCGGCCAATAAGCCACGAAAAAAGTTGGGAAGCTTAAAGGCAACCAAAAAGGCATCGTATGCCGCTGAAGCACCAAATACTTGTGCGACCAACATATCTCGAACAAAGCCAAGAATACGCGACACCAAGGTCATGCTACCGACTAATCCGGTTGATTTGGCTAGTTGTTTACTCATCCGGGTATTATAGCGGAATTAGCTAATGTTATTGAAGGATTTCTAATACTTCTTGCAGCTGTTCAATGACATGCTTATTGAACTCGTTATGGGCTTGCTCTTCTGATGCTTTGGCTTTACTACCGCTGAGCTGTGCACGGGCACCGCTGATGGTAAAACCCTGTTCATAAAGCAAATCTTTGATCTGGCGCACCATGAGGACATCTTCGTGACGATAATAACGACGGTTGCCACGACGTTTGCTTGGGCGCAAAGTACTGAACTCTTGCTCCCAATAACGCAAGACATGCGGTTTGACTGCACATAGGGTGCTAACTTCACCGATGGTGAAGTAACGCTTATCAGGAATTTCAGGCAAGGATTGCTTACTCACTTTGTGATTGCTCGCCATTATTACTGCTTGCTTCTTCCACTTTCGTTTTTAACTTCTGGCCGGCATGGAAAGTTACCACGCGACGTGCTGAAATTGGAATCTCTTCGCCTGTTTTCGGATTACGACCTGGGCGCTGACTTTTGTCACGCAGGTCAAAATTACCAAAACCGGAAAGCTTTACTTGATGCCCGCTTTCTAACGCAGCACGAATCTCCTCAAAGAAGAGCTCTACAAGATCTTTTGCTTCACGCTTATTTAGGCCGACGCTGGTAAACAGATGCTCCGCAATATCGGCTTTTGTCATAGCTGCCATGTTGTTATTCCCTCACTGTTGCCTGCAAGTGCTTTTCTAAATCTGCTATCACTTTCTGAATTAATGTATTTACTTCCTCATCTATAAGAGTGTGCGAAAAATCCTGTAAAATCAAGCCCAAAGCCACACTTTTTTTGCCTTTTGCGATATTTTCACCCTGATAAATGTCAAATATCTCAATTTTGCTTAGCAATGTACCTGCGCAGGCCTTGATCTGCGCTGAAATAACCGCTGCCGATACGGTATCATCAACTAATAATGCCAGGTCACGACGTATTGCGGGGAACTTCGAAATCGGCTGACATGTTGGCAATGAGCGCCGTAAAATTGACGCTAACTCAAGTTCATATAAAAATACTGGCCCTTTAATGCCAAATTCTTTAGCGAGTCTTGGGTTAAGCGCGCCGATGGCACCGATGATCTCATCATCCAAAAGAATATTTGCTGTTTGCCCAGGGTGTAAGGAATTATGCTCCGCAGGCACAAATTTTGCCTCTTTAATACCCACCATCGCTAGCAAGGCTTCCAGATCACCTTTGGCATCAAAAAAATCGACGGGACGTTGCGGCAGCTTCCAGTGCAGTGGGTAACATTGCCCACTGATTAAACCTGCAAGCATGTCACTTTGCAATAACTGCCCCCCACGCAACCTAAAGCATTGGCCTATTTCAAAAATACGCATATCACTTTGCTGGCGGTTTTGATTGTACGAAAAAGTTTTTAACAAGCCCGGCCAGATACACACACGCATGATGCTCATATCTTGCGAAATCGGGTTTAGCAACTCTTGCCCTGCTTCATCGGGGAACATGATTTTCTGCCAAGTGGCATCAACAAAACTATAGGTAATGACTTCATGGTAAGCACGATCGACCAAAGTCTGTTTAATGGTTTGCACAGACACATCTGTTTCGCTGGGCATTTTACCGGGCGTCACGGGAAGCGCTTGCTCTAGAATTTGATCATAGCCATGAATACGGGCGATTTCTTCGATTAAGTCTTCTGCAATTTTAATATCAAAACGATGCGCTGGTGGCGTCACCACAAAGTCTTCACCTTTTTGCTCGACCTGCATATCCAGCGCTTGCAAAATGCTGGCGACTTTATCAGCAGCAATATCGGCACCTAATAAATTTTTTAATTTATGCAAAGATAAACGCACCGGGTCGCGGCTTGGCAGATTTTCTGTCTCGGTGTTTTCGCAAACAGGGCCTGCTTGCCCGCCCGCATGCTGCAAAATTAAATCTGTCACGCGTTCTAATGCGATCGGCGGTAATTCAAAATCAACACCACGTTCAAAACGCTGCGCAGCATCGCTATTGATATTAAATTTGCGTGCTTTACCCGCAATGGCTTTCGGATCGAAAAATGCGCTTTCTACAAAAATATTTTTTGTGGTATCAGACACCGCTGAATCAAGTGTGCCCATCACCCCCGCTGCTGCCACCACTTTTTTGTCGTCAGTAATAACTAAAGTGTTTTTACCCAGCTTTGCTGTTGTGCCATCAAGCAATGCTACTTCTTCGTTTTTACTCATCCGCACGGTGATATCGCCTTGCAGCTTATCTAGATCAAAAGCATGCAATGGTTGGCCTAGTTCTAGCATCACATAGTTGGCAATATCAACGATAATCGAAACGGCTTGCACACCTGATTTTTCTAAACGTTCCGCAATTTCTCGTGGTGTTTGCGCAGTCACATTAACATTTTTAATGATTCGGCCGGTATAGCGAGGACATTGTTCTTTTGCTTTGAGTAATATCTTTAATGTGGCGCCGATCTGCGCAGGGGCTGAATGTAATTCGGCCTGCGGGTCAAATAGCACCTTACGGTCAGTAATAACTGCAACCTCTCGTGCAACCCCGCGGATGCTTAAACAATCACCGCGATTCGGCGTTAAACCCAATTCGATAACATGGTCTTTGCCAACAGCCTCTACAGACTCAACCTCTAGGCCGGCTGCAGTAAGCTTTTGCGCAAGTTCATTGGTTTTTATTTTCGGGTTGACCCATTCTCGCAACCACTGTTCGCTAAATTTCATATCATCTACTCAAACTGTTGCAAGAACCGTAAATCATTTTCATAAAGAATGCGCAAATCATCAATTTCATAGCGCAGCATCGCTAAACGTTCAATGCCCATACCCCAGGCAAAACCTTGATAAACATCAGGGTCGACCTTACAGGAAACCAGTACATTCGGGTGCACCATGCCACAACCGAGAATCTCTAGCCACCCAGTGTTGCTGCAAATCCGGCAACCTTTGCCATCGCATTTCACGCAAGCCACATCGACTTCGGCGGAAGGCTCAGTAAACGGAAAATAAGAAGGACGAAAACGAATTGCTAAGCTTTTTTCAAAAAAACGGTTTACAAACTCATGCATCAAGCTTTTGAGCTGCGCAAAATTTGCATCTTTTTCAATCAACAGGCCTTCGACTTGATGGAACATCGGCACGTGCGTGACATCGCTATCGCAACGATACACCCGCCCTGGCGAAATAATCCTAAACGGCGGCTCGCTATCGATCATGGTGCGTATTTGCACCGGCGATGTATGGCTGCGCAATAGCTTGCCATCAGGGAAGTAAAAAGTATCGTGCATCGCGCGTGCCGGGTGATTTTCTGGCGTATTCAATGCTTCAAAATTGTAGAACTCGTCTTCGATTTCAGGGCCGGTTGCCACATCAAAACCAAACTGCTCAAAAATTTCTGTGGCCCGTTGCAAAGCCCTGCTCACCGGGTGCAAGCCACCCGCGGCCTGTTTGGCGCCTGGTAGCGTCACATCGATGATGTCTGCAGCTAGTTTGGCATTCAGATCTGCCTCAGACAGACTGGCTTTTCGTGCCTCAATGGCTGTTTGTAGCTGTTGCTTAGCCTGGTTCACGTCTTGGCCAAAGCTCTTGCGCTCCTCTGGTGCCATTGCCCCTACTTGCTTCAACAAGCCCGTGAGCTCACCTTTCTTGCCCAAATAGGCTACACGTACAGCATCCAGCTGCTCAAGGTCAGCAGCGGCTACTACGCGCTCTAGGGCGGTATTTGTGATATTTTTGATGTTTGTAATATCGTTCATGTTCTGGTTCACGTTCTTTGCCCCTGAAGGGGCAAACAATCCTTAATTAAATCAGTCAATTAATTCTATCAGAGAATGAGGGAGGATGGTAGAAACCTCAAGCATGTGCTTGTATTAGGCCTGGTAAGTTGTTAAACTAGCCATCTGTTATAAAGGTAGTAAGGAGTATTGAGATGTACGCAGCATATAAGAAGTTAAAGACATATTGTTGGGGTGAGGCTGATGCAGAGCCTGATGTCGAAAAAAACTTACTCACATCAACAACGGCTAGCTATAGTACAACCCCCAGTGTACAGCACAACGACGCGGAAAAGTCTGACGCTTTAGCAAAAAGACAAGCGCATGTACAAGTACTTCAAACTGAGCTGAATGAACAAAAAACCTCCTACAGCAAACATGTTAAAAACTACTTGGCTGGCACCTATGGCGGGATTATGCTTGGCGGGCTTGGTTATGGCCTTTATGAAGCCATAAAAGCACTTCCTCTCCCAAACGACATTGATAAATGGAAAAAAAGAGGCGAGGAAATAGAGCATGGCGGCCATTGCGCTGCAGATGACTATGAGAGAGAGTTTTCCCGTGACTCTAGCTACCCTCAGTACCGCTTCAACCAGACCTTTCCTGAAGATGTGGATTCGTGGTATGAACATCCATCGCGACCTATTTATGATACCTGGGCGCATGCACTTAAGTCATATAACAGAGACGATCAAGATATATGCCGACTCTACTACAGAGTAGATGTGCATAATGGAATTTGGGCAGAATATAACCGTCAGCAGGGCCAACCTGGTGCGCCTACATATGCTGAGGCTTTGGAGATCGATGAGTATTCTACTGCAATATTTCGTAATTGCTGGGAAAGTCTCGAAAGAAAGTGGCAAGCTGTATTGAGCTGGTCCATAGCTTACCAGGACCACCAAGCAGATAAGCCTAAAAATGATGACGCTACATACCATGCTGAAATCGCTGGTACTGCCTTGGGTTTTGTCGCACTCCTTGGGTATATGGCATGCTTATATACATCTAACTTAGCTAAACCCGCTAAAGAATATGGTGAGCATCGCAGCAACATTGTTTATATGCCTAAAGATATAGCAAGAAAAATGCGTGGGCTACGTGAAATGGTGATAGCAGAAATGCCAAAAGATGATGCACTTGGTGAGGAACTTAAAGAAGCATTGCTTAAAACACCTAAAACAAATGCGGAAGCCCTTGCCTGGTTAGCTGCTGCGAACACTTTTTATAGTGAGAATGGCAAAGCTGTCACCTCTATAGGAAATGATGGCTTTTTTGCAGCGCCAGAGACGGCTGCTCAAAACAAGCATGCAATTAATTAGATTATTGCAAGTATAAAATCCCCCGATGCAGCTGTTGCAGCTTCGCTGCGCTGGGTCGAACAGGGTTCGACCCCTACATTTGCTGCCTCCTTTACATAGGGGGTATTTATTTTGTGGCGAAGATATTTGTCAGTGGATACCCTATTTATTGGCTAAACCCAAAACCAAAACCAGGTTCTCTGTCGCCTTCATCATCAGATGCGGGTGGGAGTGGGGGATGCTTACCATCACACATGATCGGTCCAAACAGCTTTGCAAACTTAGCCTCCTCTTCGTCTTGTGGTAAGGGCCATTCGGCATCCCAGGCTGCAAAACTGGGAAAACGTGTACCTTGATGGAATTGATCCGAGAGCGCTGCGGACAATAGCTGAGGTGGTTTAAGCTGTCGCACAGGATCGGAGTCAGCGGAAAATGGCGCAACGGAGTCAGCAGAAGCATCAGAGTTCACAGAGTTAACAGAGGAAGCAGAAGCATCAGAAGCATCGGAGTTAACAGAGGAAGCAGAAGCAACATCAACAACATCGACATCATCGACAGCAGAAGCCTCACCGGCATCAGCTGCATCAGCTGCATCAAGATTGGTATTAGCATTGGCATTGTTATTTGTATTGGTATTAATCAACAATTCTGCTGCAGCACCCTTAATATCTTCACATTTAATTATCTCCTTCAACTTCATTAGGGACTGATAATTTTTGTATTTTGAAATACAAATAATTATAGATTGCATGAATGTTTTTTTGCTAAATGTACTGCCACTCACAAAATTGTCTATCTGGCTTTTTCCAGTCTCAGGGTTCACTGCAAACAATCCGACCATCTCATTTAAAGCCAGGTGGCCGTATCTATTATTTATTACCAGGTATATCTGATCATCAGAAACCAGCTCAGCAGAAACTACTTTTCTAAAGTTAATTACTGGCCATGCAACTGTGTTAAAATTAACTATTTTTGCTGCTTTACATTTCTTAACACGATGTACAAGTTGACCTAAATTATTTTCATTCATCGCCTGCATGGCGCCGGAGTCGTCTTTAGCTCTAGTTTCAAAAGAAAATAATAAGCTCCCAGCCTGTACGTAATCTTTCTCAGAAAGCGCATTCTTGATCTTCTCAAGCTCGGTCCGAAAAGAAAATTCGTTAGCGATTGCTATCTGCTCTTTTAAAACACCGTGTTCAATATGAGGATACACAGCATGAAGTTGTTTAATCTCATCTTCGGAAACTTCAAGGCTTCCTGCAGGTGTAAGTTTTGTGCGTTTTGCAGGAGGAGGGCCAGCCTGAATATCACTGTCGGAATCATCGTTGTTATTATCATCGTTAATACTGCGACGAGGAGGTCTAAACATCAAAATACCCTGCAAAATTTGTGGAATGCCCAAAGAAGTTTGCTTTCTATCTTTGTATTTTACAGGTTTGAAATAGGCTGGTCAACTAGTTTTTGTGGAAAATGGGCGGCCTTAGCCGCCCACACCATTTTAAGCGAGTGCTGCTTTAGCTTTTTCAACTAGCGTTGCAAATGCAGCTTGGTCAAAAATAGCCAAATCAGATAGGATTTTGCGATCAACACCGATAGATGCTTTCTTTAAGCCATTCATGAACTGGCTATAAGGCATGTCATGCATGCGAGCACCTGCGTTGATACGCGCGATCCATAAGCGACGGAATACGCGACGACGGTTACGACGATCACGGTAAGCATATTGCCCCGCCTTGATCACCGCTTGCTTGGCTACGCGATATACGCGTGACCGAGCGCCGTAATAACCTTTCGCTCTCTTAAGAATTTTTTTGTGCTTTTTACGTGCTTGCACACCACGTTTTACTCGTGCCATCGCTTAACCCCCATTCAATACAATAAGAATTTTCTTCTCATCAGCTGGAGCTAGGCTCTTACCGGGCGATTTACGACGACGTTTTGTACTACGGTTTTCAGCACCAAAGTTGTGACCTCGATTTGAGGAACGACATTTGACCTTCGAACCTTTTTTCGCTTTTTTGCGAACGCGGAATCGCTTTGCAGCGCCGCTATGTGTTTTCATTTTTGGCATTTCAATTTTCCTCTATTAGCCTGTTTTGTTAATGTATAACAAGGCAAAACTGGGCACAGGCAGAACCTATTTTTTAATAGGTGCAACGACCATCACCATTTGTCGTCCTTCGAGCTTCGCTCGTTGTTCAACAATGCCAATCACTGATACATCCGCGGCAACGCGGTCCATCAGTTCTTGGCCAATGCGATGATGCACAACTTCACGCCCACGGAAACGAATCATTATTTTGACTTTGTGTCCTTCTTCCAAGAAGCGCAAAATATTGCGCATCTTGACTTGGAAATCACCTTCACCCGTCGTAGGACGAAACTTGATTTCCTTGAGCGTAGTCTTAGTTTGCTTTTTCTTAGCCTCAGCTTGCCTCTTCTTTTGGGAATAAACGAACTTACGGTAATCCATGATCTTGCAGACAACTGGTGTTGCGTTAGGTGAGATCTCAACAAGGTCAAGACCTGCTTCTTTCGCGATGTCCAGAGCTTCAGTGACATTAACTTCGTCTTTGTTGCCCTCTTCATTTACCAACAGTACCCTAGTAACTTCCCTGCGTTTAAGTATCTCCTCATTGACGCGGTACTTATCATGTTGTTTAGCGATTGGATTATTCCTCAGTTTATTTATTCAACACTACGCCCACGCTTTTGCACATCCGCCTGTAGGCGGCTCGCAAAATCAGCGATAGGCATAGCACCCAAATCTTGGCCATCTCGGCTACGTACGGCAACGGTATTCTCCGCTACCTCACGGTCCCCTATGACCAACAAATACGGGACACGCGCAAGCGTGTGTTCCCGAATTTTGAAACCTATTTTCTCATTTCTCAAGTCAGAATGCACGCGAAATCCTTCATTTTCTAATGATTTGGCGATATTTTTTGCATATTCGGCCTGTGCATCGCTGATATTAAGGATAGCGACCTGTTTTGGCGCCAACCAGGCCGGGAAAATCCCGCCATAATGCTCAATCAGCATGCCTAAAAAGCGCTCCAAGGAGCCAAGAATAGCCCGATGCAGCATCACTGGCACCTGCTTGCTATTGTCTTCAGCGATATAATGGGCGCCAAGACGGCCTGGCAGCGCGAAATCCAGCTGCAAGGTGCCACACTGCCAACTACGCCCTAGGCAGTCTTTCAGGTAAAAATCGATTTTCGGGCCATAGAATGCGCCATCGCCTGGGTTCTCCTGCCAGGAGAGACCTGTCTCATTGAGCACTTCAGTCAAACGGCCTTCGGCCTTGTCCCAGAGGGCATCAGAGCCTACCCGTTGTTCAGGGCGGGTCGAGAGGTGAATATGCAAGTTATCCGCTGTGAAGCCAAACTCCGTATAGACCTCTTGCAAGAGCTTGATAAAGCTTTCGGCTTCATCGGCAATCTGCTCTTCCGTGCAAAAAATGTGGGCATCGTCTTGCGTGAGGCCACGCACGCGCATCAAGCCATGCAGTGCTCCAGAAATCTCATTGCGATGGCAGCAGCCAAATTCAGCAAAACGTATCGGCAAGTCGCGGTAGCTTTTCAGACCTTGATTAAAAATTTGAATATGCGCCGGGCAGTTCATCGGTTTAATCATGTAAGTACGCGATTCTGATTCTGTGATAAACATCTCGTCGCGAAAGTTATCCCAGTGGCCTGATTTTTCCCACAAACTTTTATCGATGATTTGCGGGGTTTTGATTTCTTGATAATTTGCGGCATCAAGCTTTTCACGTATAAAGTTTTCTAGCGCGCGATACATCACCCAACCATTAGGGTGCCAAAACACCATGCCAGGCGCTTCTTCTTGAAAATGAAATAAATCTTGTGCTTTCGCAATTTTGCGATGGTCACGCTTGCCGGCTTCTTCAATGCGGTGTATATAGGCATCGAGATCTTTTTTGTTAGCCCAGGCGGTTCCATAAATACGCTGTAGCATAGCGTTATTGGCATCACCGCGCCAATACGCACCTGATACTTTGGTCAGCTTAAATGCTTTTATCATGCCGGTATGTGGGATATGCGGGCCACGGCATAAGTCGGTAAATTCACCTTGTTTATAGAGCGACAACACCTCGCCTTGCGGAATGTCTTCAATGATTTTAGCTTTATATTCTTCACCCATATCGCGGAAAAACTTAACGGCTGCATCGCGCGATAGTTCTTCACGGCTGACACTGAAATCTTCTTTGATAATCTTTTGCATTTCAGCTTCGATTTTTGCAAAGTCTTGCTCGCTAAACCCTGGTGCGTATGCAAAGTCGTAATAAAAGCCATCTTCGATAACCGGGCCAATGGTAACCTGTGCTTCTGGGTATAAACGCTTCACCGCTTGCGCTAACAAATGCGCACAAGAGTGACGAATGATTTCTAAGCCTTCTTCATCGCGACTCGTTATAATGCTCAAATTAACATCGTTATCGATAGTATAAAAAGTGTCAACGAGCTTGTCATTTACTTTGCCCGCAAGTGCGGCTTTGGCAAGACCAGCACCAATAGACTGCGCCACCTCAAAAACAGTGACTGGTTTATCGAATTGTCGTGTACTGCCATCTGGCAGTGTTATCGTTGGCATATTTTTTCCAAAAAGTGGTAGGCGCGAGTGGGATCGAACCACCGACCACTACCATGTCAAGGTAGTGCTCTACCACTGAGCTACGCGCCTACAGTGCTGTTGACGTTGTAAAATATCATATATGGCGTATTCCCGCTACCCCTTGTGCACCATGCGCCCAAGCCGTTTCTAAATCTTCCTGGCTCATACCGCCTAGGGCGTAGACAGGGAAATGCGCCGTGTGTATCAGTTCCGCAAATCGCTCCCAGCCGATCGGTGAGGCATCTGGGTGCGATGAGGTATGCTTGACCGGCGAAAGTGTCGCAAAATCACATTGTAGCTTATTAGCCTGTTGCACGTCTTCGAGGGTATGCAGCGATGCGCCAAGGAGCTTGTTTTTAGGTACAGGCCGCTGTTCAAATTGGTGGAGCTCTATAGCGGTGAGGTGTAGGCCGCTGTATTCCGACAAATCATTCATAGCCATTAAATCGATTATTACGTTCTGGCTTTGTGCTTCACGCAAAGCCTGGGCCGCATACAATACGGCCCCTACAATAGATTGGTACGCATCAACAGACATATCACCCTTGCGGACGCGAATTAATTTTGCATCGAATTGTTTAGGAACTGCATCAACAATCTTATAAACACTCGGCAACTGAATCGCTCTTACGATGGGCACATTGGCATCCGGGAACTCAAAATCATCAAGCCTGCTAATATCTACCCACTGGAAATCTTGGTTCTCTCGGGCATGCGGTGTACCTGTGAAATTTTCGACACGATGCACATCAAGCAGTACTTCAAATTCAGAATAATCGTACGGGATTTGTATCAGGGGGCGAGTTTTTTGTGGAACAATACCCAGCTCTTCTTCAAGTTCGCGAGCAAGACCTGCCAGCGCTGTTTCGCCGGCCTCTAACTTACCGCCAGGGAATTCCCAGCGCCCACCTTGGAGTTTGTGATCGGCACGTTTTGCAATTAATACCTTGTTGTCTGCGCTTACAACAGCACCTACCGCAACATGGTAAAAAGGCTTAGCCTTGTGCTTCGGTTTCAATGGCGCCATGACAATGCTTGTATTTTTTGCTAGAACCACAGTAACAAGGTTCATTACGGCCGATTTTACGTTCAGTGCGCACGAAGGTACGCTTGCCATCTTGCTTATCGGGTGCTGCACCTTCTTCAGGGCGCAGCTCGCGCGTAACCACACGGCGGCGTTTTTCCAGTTGTTCAAGATCGTCTGGGTTAGCAACGCGGAAACGCATTAAAGCTTTCACCGACTCTGACTTGTAATCTTCCAGCATTTCAGTAAACAACTTGAATGCCTCGCGCTTGTATTCTTGTTTCGGGTCTTTTTGTGCAAAACCACGCAAACCAATGCTTTGGCGCATGTAGTCCATGGCAGCAAGGTGCTCGCGCCAATCTGTGTCAAGAATTTGCAACAAAATACCTTTTTCATATTTGCGCATCATTTCATGGCCAAGGCCCTCTTCTTTTTCTTCATACACTTTTTTGGCTTTTTCTGCAACGCGATCAATAACACCATCAATATTCAATTTTGAATCAGCATCTAGCCAATCTTGTATCTGGCATTCAATATTAAAATCGTTTTGAATTTGCTGAGCCAACGGTGCTATTTCCCATTGCTCTTCGATACTTTCAGGCGGCATGTATTCGTGCACTGTATCCGAAAATACATCTTGCTTAAGGTCGTTGATATAATTACTTAAATCGTCAAGGCGCATCACCTTTTCGCGCAAACTGTAAATAACTTTGCGTTGTTCATTGGCGACATTATCAAATTCCAAAAGCTGTTTACGTATATCAAAGTGATATGTCTCAACGCGGCGCTGCGCCTTTTCAATCGCGCGCGTAACCATTTTACTTTCGATATTATGCTCCGCATCAAGGCCTAATTTTTGCATCAAGCCGGCAACACGATCAGAGGCAAAAATACGCATCAACGGGTCTTCAAGTGATAAATAAAATTGGCTAGAACCCGGATCTGCCTGGCGACCTGAACGACCACGTAACTGGTTGTCGATACGACGCGACTCATGCCGCTCCGAACCTATCACATGCAAACCACCGGCTTCGATTACTTTAGCGTTACGTTGCTGCCAATCTTCTGTGATCGAATCTTTTTGTTGTTGCGTTACGTTTTCACCCAAGCGTTCAATTTCTGCCTTTAGGTTACCGCCCAATACGATATCTGTACCGCGACCGGCCATATTGGTGGCAATAGTTACGGCACCTGGCTTACCCGCTTCCATGATAATGTGGGCTTCTTTCTCATGGAACTTTGCGTTCAAGACGCGGTGCGGTATTTTTGCTTTTTTTAATAGAGCAGAAATAACTTCCGTATTTTCAATCGATGTCGTACCCAATAATACAGGCTGGCCATTTTCATGACACCGCTTAATATCATCGACAACTGCCACATATTTATCCCTGGCTTTTTGATAGATCAAATCGGAGGTATCTTTACGCACACAGGGTTTATTCGTCGGAATAACCACAACTTCTAAACCGTATATCTCTTGGAACTCGAATGCTTCGGTATCAGCGGTACCGGTCATGCCGGATAACTTATCGTATAAACGGAAAAAATTCTGGAAAGTAATCGATGCCAGCGTTTGATTTTCGCTTTGTACCGGCACATTTTCTTTGGCTTCAACAGCTTGATGCAAACCTTCAGACCAACGTCTGCCGCTCATTGCACGACCCGTATGTTCATCGATAATAACGATTTCTTGCTCAGCGTTTACAATGTAATCGACATCAAGTTGGAACAAATGATGCGCACGCAACGCAGCATTCACATGGTGCAATAACATCAGGTTATGCGCGCTGTATAAATCATCGTTCTCTGCCAGCAAGCCTGCTTGCGCCAAAAATTCTTCAACGTTGCTTTGGCCTTGCTCGGTCAAATGCACTTGCTTGGCTTTCAGGTCAACCGTAAAATCACCTTCGCCATCTTCAGTTTCCTGAGCATTCAGCTTAGGTACGATCTGATTAATCTTGATATAGTTTTCTGAGCTGTCTTCTACTTTGCCTGAAATAATAAGCGGTGTTCGTGCTTCATCGATTAAAATCGAATCAACTTCATCGACAATGGCAAAGTTCAGTGGCCGAACGCAAGCGCGCCCATCCATATCAAAGGCCATGTTATCGCGTAGGTAATCAAAACCAAATTCATTGTTGGTGCCGTACGTAATGTCGGCATCGTAAGCCGCGCGTTTTTCAGACGGTGGTGTATCGGGTGTATTAACGCCAACAGTCAAACCTAAAAATTTATAAACAGGCCCCATCCATTCCGCATCACGTGTTGCCAGGTAATCATTGATGGTGACGATGTGTACACCTTTGCCATCAATCGCATTCAAATATGCTGCCAATGTTGCAACCAGGGTTTTACCTTCACCGGTGCTCATTTCTGCAATTTTGCCGTTGTGCAGCACCATGCCACCGATTAGCTGGACATCAAAGTGGCGCATGCCCAAAGTTCTGCGCGCGGCCTCACGCACTGTCGCAAAGGCTTCTTCAAGAATGTGGTCTAGGGTTTTACCTTGGTTTAATTGGGCACGAAGCTTATTAGTTTGCTCAGAAAGCTCACTGTCTGTCATGGCCTTCATCGACGTTTCAAAAGCATTAATCTTTTTAACGCGTTTTTGTAGTTGTTTGATTTGGCGCTCATTACGTGAGCCCAACAGCCATTTAAACATAATTTCCCCTTAGCTTCGTCAACGACATATAATAGCATAAGACGAGCGATACCTGGAATCTGAAGCGATGGCTAGACCCACAGACATGCATGCCATACTGAAACAAGGCGAACTTGGCTCCTTGTTAGTTGAGCTGCAAAAAATTAAAACCTTGAACCAGATTATCAAGCCTTTGTTGCCTGAACAATTTCGCGAGTGCAGCCAGGTCAGCCGTATCGAAAAAGGCTGCGTTACCCTGGATGTGCCTAACGGCAGCATGGCGACCTTACTGCGCTATGAATTACCCACAATATTAAGTGAGCTACGTAAAAATAAAGATTGGCTGGGTCTGGTTTCGATTAGGCCGCGAGTGAAAGCTATAGAGAACAGCTGTAAGGATCGATCAGAGATCGACCCGCGGTCGACAGATTCGGCCCCTGCCATTAGAAAAGTTATTTCGGGTGCTACTCGCGAGCATTTAGAGCAGATGGCTGATGATATTGCCGATGACGAACTGCGCGCAGCACTGCGCGCACTCGTTAGTCATATTTAGGCCTTATGGAGTCGTTGGCTTTAGGCTTTCTTTTAAAATATTTTCAGCATCTTCAAGCACAGGTTTAACATGCGTGTGATAAGGTTGGCCATTACCGCTAAAGTACAAACCCGCTCCCGCAGATACGACACCCACTCCTATGTAGCTCGCAGTTTCCACTTTTCCGTTAGAAAACACATCAAATGGTGCGCTGATGTCTACTTCCGCATCAAGCAAAGCAATCGCAGCAAGTGCAACCAGAATACTTAAAACAGCAAAACCTAGATCTCTTGTCTTGCTAGTGGGCAACGCAGACAAGGCCCGTACAGCTTCGCGTTTGTAGTCATTGAAGTGATTTGCTTTTTCCGTAGAGAGATTACCATTTTTATCTATATCATTAAGCACAAGGTTCAACAAGTGGTAAACTGCATCCGACATTTTGTCATCTTTGCCTGCGAGAAGGCGGTTTAACTCGTTCATATCGACAAATAGTTTTGTATAATTTGCTTTCTTAACAAGATCAGCTTCAGCCTCTCTCTTAACGTTTATTAAATCCAATACTTCGCGAATGGTTTTCAAAGGCTTTGTTGCTACAGGTGCAGGTTTAGGTGCAACTGCGAGTTTTGCAGGCATATCTATCGCCAAGGCTACAATAGCATCCTTCTCTTTTTTAGAAAGCTTGAAGGTAGTTGCTTCTGCTTTTGCAAACTCTGCAACAGTTTCCTTAACTGTGTTTTCATATCCTTGTCTGATGGCTACATCTTTGGCTGTTCTTTTTTCGGCTGGCGTGTTATTTTTATATTTGCGCTTTATTGCAACAATCTTTTGCCTTGCTGCGGCTTCAACTGCTTTCTTCACATCATCTTGACTAGCCGTTTTTCCATTTACTTTTGCTTTGCTATGCGTTGCTATTTCTATCGCTTTGCGCTCTTTTGCTGAGATGAGATGCTTTATATCTTTAGGGTCGATTAATAAAATACTCGCAATCAAGCATTCAATTTGTGTCTCAACGGGTTCGCCGCTTCTGCTTGCAACTGATTTTAGAAGTTGCTCCGTCTCATTAACAAAGTTATTAACATTAACTTGATCTAGACCCTTGCTAAGCGCATAAGGTATTGCGCTCCCGATAATACCTTTATTTTTATCAAAAACTATGTCGGCTACTTGTAAAGCTTTATCTAGTTGTTGCACACCACGAGCGTACTCTACCCAGTGTGTATAACTGCCTTCCAACTTAGCTAGACCTTGACTACGCGTAGCACTATTTGCCTTTGTATTAGTGCTATACTCAAGCTCCATGGTGGCTAGTTCCTGGCTCCAATCATCGAGTTTAAACCTATCTATCGAGTCTTTATGAAGTTTTACTAGGTCTTGGCTTATTATTAAAAGCTCATGGATGTGGTCATGTCTTTTTTCAAATTTTACAGGTGCGCCCCTGTCGGCGCTTGTGCTTGTTAATGCGCGTGCAACTGCAAGTGGATTTGTTCTGTTGTGCAGAATAACTGTATCTAAGGGCGTTTGCTTAGCCGTGTTGACAATATTCGCATCTGTGGTGTAAGCACCATTGTGTTTTAATTCCCTAAGTCTGTTGATCTCACCAATACGACCATTTTTTGCGGCGATATGAAGATCAGTGTTTCCATCAGGAACCTTGGGCATAGGCGCTGGTGGAAGTGTTGCAGGCATATCCATCGCTAGCCCTACGATACCATCCACATCCCATCTGTAAAGCCTAACGGTGTTGGGCGCTGATGCTGTAAAGTGCACAACAGTGGCACGAACAGTTTCTTCATAACCCTGCCTGATAGCTGTATCAATAGCTTGCTTTTTTTCAGCGGGAGTGTTGTGCTTGTAGTGCTGCTCTATGGCTTGAGATTTTATTGTTACCTCTGCATTAATTTCAGCATTCACATCAGCTTGACTAGCAGTTTCCCCTTTCACTTGTGCTGCAGCATGAACTCGCACTTCGATCGCCTTACGTTCTTCCGGTGAAACAAGATGTTTTTTATCCGTAGGGTCAATTAATAGAATACAAGCAATCAGGCATTTGCCTTGCCTATCGACTAATTGTGCACGCCTGGTTTCTACTGTTTTTTCATAACCATATTTGATTTTCGCCTGCACCTTTTCTGTTATAGCCTGAGGATTTAAGTCTCTATGTTTTCTGAACAAAGCTGTTACCTTGTTATTTGCTTCAGCTTCAAGTGCTTTTAATACATCAATCTTATTTGCTGCTGGATTATTATCTTTAAGATTATCAACAATTTTTATACATTCTTGATGAGACAGAAGGTGCACTGGGGAGTTAGCTTTGATTTTTGATAAGCGAGTCTCAGCCAAGGCTTCGTCTTTGTCTTCGTCTTCGTCTTGCTCGCTAATTAATTTTATATTTAATAATGTTTTCATTTTATCATTAAAAATAGCAACCTTACCTGCATGTAAGCCCTTTGTTGTAGCGTAGGAATGTGCTTTCGGAATAATATCTTTACTTGTATTACACGTTATGCCTGATGCTTGTAAAGCATTATCAAGCTGTTGCAGACTGCGCGCGTATTCAGCCCAATGAGAGTATGTGCCACGTAATTTGGACATACCCTCATCACGGTTTGGGCCAAAACCAATGCTCGCAAAGGGGTTCTTCGTAGTGACTGTCGGCAATGTCGGATTAAACGTGTACTTACCGATTGTCCATGTAGCCTTGCGCGTGCCGAAAGTAGTGTCTTTGAAGGACGCCAAACCCCAATCACTCGCTTTGATTTCATGATCATGTTCTATGCCCGCTAATTCTGCGCTCCAATCTTCGCGCGGAAAATCATCTATCCAATCTTTGGGAAGGACTGTTAACCCTTGGCGAATGACTAATATATCGCGAATATTGCGGTGTCTTGCTTCGAATTTTACGGGCTCACCTTGTTCAGGGGACGTACTTGCCAGTGCATGGGCAATTGCAAGTGGGTTTGTATTTGCCATGATGGCGACATCGAGTGCTGTTTCGCCAGCATTATTTTTAGCATTTGCATCTATAGCAAAATCCCCGTTACCGTCTTTGAGCGCTCTTAGCCTTGCAATTTCTTGTAAATTACCCGCTTTTGCAGCAAGGTGGAGCGTGGTGTTGCCATCGACATCAACTGTTCCAGCGGTTACCACTTCTTGTTGAGCTGCTTGTTGAGCTGCTTGTTGAGCTGCAACGTTTTTTGCTTGCTGCTCTTGGTGATCTCTAAAAGGAGCCGCTAAGCTACCGATAGGGTCTGATACAAAATTTACAACTGATTTTACAAACGGCCACATAACACACCTACCCTCTAATCACTTCGAATAGGCCATTATACCACGAATAAGGTTGTTAGTTAAATGGTTTCTTACATATTTTTTGTTTGTTTATCAATAGCTTAACAATATGTTTCAATTGAGACGTTTAGTGAGGGCTTAATTTTGACAAGCTGCTTACGTCGTCGATGACAGGGTCAAAATAGCTTTCATTGCTGTATTTGACTGTCACCGCCAGAGCAACGATGGATCCGATAATGCATAAACCTCCAGCAACAAAGTTTCCAGCAGGCACATCCGCATCTTTTAAGACTTCAAAAGCAAATAAACAGACCGTTGTAAGCACAAAACTCAAAGCAGCGCAAAGCATAATTTTAGATTTAGTGTTTGGCAGCTTTGCCACAGCATCTGTAATTTTTTCTCTTAAGTCCATAATTTTCGCAGCTTTATCCTCTTTTGAAAGCTCATTCTTGCCTGCTAATGCAAAGCGTATGGCATTATTGATATTTTCCGCCAGCACATCAATATCATTTCGGCCGACTAAATGCCTGTTCAAATTGAAAAGATCGCGCTGCAATTTGAGCAGTTCTCTATTCTGAGACTGGGTTTTTAACACTTCCTGCACACAATTAAACGATGCTTGCAAAGGCGACTGCTGCGCGAGCTCCAAACTACCGTGTTTAGCTAATGATTTTTTGATTGCAGCTATCGTCTTTTCTTGTTCGTTTTTATAGGTGGCAGCGTATATTGCCATGGCAATAACTGCGCCTATTGCCGCTGCCAAGACATAAGTCGTAGCGCAACTGGGTGCCAGATCAAAACCAATTGCTGTTACAGCAAGCAAGCAACCCAGTAATGCGCCTGTCGTTGTGCTTATTGCCGCATGTTTGCGTAATGGTGTGAGATCAGCTAGATCGCTTGTGAATTGCTTTTCAAACTGGGCAAAAATTTGGGTAATTTTAGCATTAATATTAGGTTTAGAAGAATCTAAAAATAAAACGCTAGCAATTAAGTAGTTCGTATTACGCAAAAGATGCTCACTCGTGCCCCAAGCCAGGCTAAGCATTTGTCTACAATTTTCTACTTCTTGCAAATACAGTGGATATACTTCCTCGCTGTCTGCTCTACATGCATAAGCTGTTTCAAGAGGATCGTTATCCTGTTTTAATGTGACATTCGCATCCCGCAAACTGGCATCGAGCATCAACAAACTATTTGCGGTTTGTACTCTCTGGCGATAGGTTTTTTTATATTCGGTTTTTTCAAGCTTTGTCTTCCAATTTCTAGTCTCACCATACTTAGGGAACCACTTTCTCGGCATATTTGTAATTTTACACTGCGCCAATAGCAATTTTTTTACTACGTTTCCGTGATTGTTAATCGGTCTAAGCTCTTCGCGTATAGCAGAATATTTCGGTGCTAAATCATAATAGCTATCGCCTTGCTTATTTTTAAGATGAATTAATAGGCTGCGCTGCGGCTGCGTTAACACGCTTTCATTGCCAAAAATTTCTATTAGCGTAGTTTCTGGTATTTCAGCCTGTGTACTTTCTAGTAATATACGGGTGGCGTTATTCATGAGTTCTATTTGCACTTCTGAGGGGGCATTTACCTCATCTAGCAGGAACTCTTCAAAATCACGCAATACAAGATAAGTGGGCGCCACTACCCGATAAACCTGTATGCGGTCCAAAAGCTGTTTTGCAGGGTCAACGGTAGGTACATGGGCAAGGTCTGGGGCCCTGTTGGGAGGCTCATCTGGGGGTTTGTCGCTGCGTCCGAATAGCCGGCTACCTGCATCTGCGACATAAAACGCCGCCCTGACTACGGCACTGCCTACGCTTGTTCGTACTTTATTTAAGAATGAGAACATGTTGTCTCTATTGTTTTGTGTAGGTCCCAAATGAATTGTAACACATCAAACAGCTGTTAGCTCACCAACTCCATAGATTTTTATGTCTTATTTTTCAACAAGTTAACACCTTGTTTCAATTGCTTGCTGATGAACTATACTGGTATTAAGCTTAGATTTTCAAGGAGAACTTCAATGTTTAAGAAAGCATTACTTCCAGCTGCTATGGGCGCCATGTTGCTTCCTAGCATAGCCCTGGCTGGTCACGACGATATGAAAATGTCGATGACGCAAGCTATCCAAAAGGTGAATGACGCGGGTTACTCGAAAATTCATGAGATAGAACGCCACTCAGATTACTATCATGTGAAGGTTTATGACCAAAACTGCCATAAACATCATTTGAAAGTGTTGAGCAATGGCACGGTCGAAAAAGGTCAAAGCCATGAACGCCACCCTACTTCGTATGATCGCGTTTCTGCCCTGACTATTGCAAATAATGTTAAGGCTATGGGTTATTCAAACATCAAAGAAATTGATCTTGATGATACACATTATCGCGTAAAAGCAATGAAAGATGGGCATAGCCATCGCCTTAAATTCGATGCAATTAGTGGCAAACAAGTCAAATAAAGGAGGCTGAATCATGTTAAAGAAAATACTATTACCCGCAGCACTCAGCGTTCTTTTAATACCTGGTATTGCGTCAGCAACGAATATGTCAATGACAACTGCTATTGAAAAACTGCAGGCAAATGGCTATAAAGTTGAGGAAATAAAACATCGCGATGATTATTTCCACGCTGAAGTCTATGATAGAAACTGCCAGAAGCGTCACCTTCGGGTTGAAGATAATGGCAAAATCACTGATAAACATGGCAAGGCTGTGAAAAATGACCGCTACATGTCTACCATGGAAATTGCTAAAAAAGTTGAAGGTAAAGCAGATGTTATGCATGTTAAAGAAATTGACCTGCATCATGATGCTTATCATGTCAAAGTGATGAACAAAGACGGGCATCACAAAACTATGCGTCTAGACCCATTTACGGGCAATAAACTCAAATAGGCAAATCTTTACCGCTTGCGGGTCGTACTACGTGCGACCCCTACGGTAGAGCTCTTACAGGCATATTAATTATCGGGGCCTAGCCTAATTTTTTTCGCAATAGTGCCTTCATCTTCAGGGTCAGGTCCATCAAGAGGTCTTACACCTAAAACACTTCCAGAAGCGGCTGTGACGGCTCTAAACGCAGGCGAAGTA
>JAJFKJ010000034.1 GCA_021773275.1 Gammaproteobacteria bacterium | reverse complement strand
GTGGACGACAACGCAAGACAACAAGCCCGCGAAGCGCGCCAGCAACGCCGGCGGCGGGCGCCAAGGCGCTTCGTCGTCGATCACAGCGTGCCCTCGCCCTGTCTTTCGATCTGTCAGATCGACAACAGCGACAATCTTTGCATCGGCTGCAAACGGACGGTCGACGAAATCCGCGAATGGCCGATCCTGAGCGCCGACGACAAGCGCGCGGTCCTGGGCCGCATTGCCGAGCGCAAGGCGGCGGCCGGATCCTAATAAAATTCCGCGATTCACGCCCCCGTCGGTCGCGGCACCGAAAATTAATATCGTCGCGGATCGCCAGCCTTGACGAAATTCCCCTGGGACAACGTCGCAAGGCTTGGGAAAACCGGGTTTTTCTCCGACCGGTGGGATAAAAAACGTATTTGTTTCAATACTTTCGAGGTAATCTGTTGCTAATACATTCGGCCTATTCTGAGACCATGATGACAAAAGCAATCGCCATCGCGGCCATCGCCTACGGGATTGGGGCCATCGGTGTCGGCATAGCCCGCGCCGCCTCGAATTACGATGCGATGGGCATCACGGGACTGATGCAGGATGCCATTGCTCACGGCGCCTTCTGGCCGTCCATGCTGGTCAGGCTCGTCGTCTGATCCTTCATGCGGCCCGATCCTTGATGCGGCCTGATCCTTGCCGCGGACAGTGGCGCCCACGCACCTCCTGCCTTCAGAATCCGTGCTGCCGGAGTCAAGGGTTCCGGCGTGGCCGCTCGAACGAAGTTCGAACTCGTTTTTTGGATGAGAGGGCGACCATTCCTTAAGGAATGGCGCGCCCGGGAAGATTCGAACTCCCAACCTCCTGATCCGTAGTCAAACCACCGGTCATTTCATAGCCTTTCATTCAGACGCTTTTCTCCATCGAACTCCTTGTTTTTCAATATTATTGCCCTTACATTCCCTTTCACAAGGCAACACTTCCGTTCATCATTATATGTTGCCTTGGTGTTGCCTCAGAGGGGATAGCACCATGCAAAGGAAACTCACCACACTGAATGTCGGCAAGCTCCCGGTCCCCAAAGCCGGACAGGTCCAGTATACCGACAAGGATTTGCCCGGCTTCGCACTTCGGGTCACCTCGAAGGGCGTCCGATCCTTCGTGCTGCAATACCGCCCACGGAAAGGTCCCAACAAGGGCAAGTTGACCCGTTGGACCATTGGCCGGCTTGCGGTCACCCCCGAAAGTGCCAACGGCAGCGATCTCCTCACGCTCGGCCAAGCGCGCGAACTTGCTCGGCACGCTCGCATAGCTATCCGCGACCAAGGAACCGACCCGGCCAGGGACGGGAAACAGCCCGAAACCGAAGGGGGACCGGAGACCTATTCCCAAGCGGTTGAGGACTACATCACGAAATACCAGATCGGGAAAAAGCGAAACCGCACGGTGGGCGAAGTAAGACGGCTGCTCTTGAAGGAAGGGACGCGCTGGCACGACAGCCCACTTTCCGAGATAACCCGCCGCGACATTCATGATTTGCTGGATCGCCTCATGGCAGAGGACAAGCCCTACATGGCGAACCGAGCCTTTGCCGCGCTCCGAACATTTTTCAAGTGGTGTACCGGGCGCGACAAGATCGAGCATTCGCCATGCGAAGGCGTCGAGAGGCCGTTTGACGGAGAAAAGCCCCGCAATCGCCACTACGACGACGATGAGATTAAGGCTATCTGGGAAGCAGCCGATAAGATCGGCGGGGGGCAAGGTGCCTTTATCAAAACCTTGATGATCACCGGCAAGCGGCGCGGAGAAGTCGCGGGCTTGACGTGGGATGAGCTCGACCTGACAGAAGGGATTTGGACGCTACCGGCCAGCCGCTCCAAAAATAAGGACGAGCACGAGATGCCACTTCCGGCCCTTGCTGTCCGCATCCTCAAGGCCCAGCCACGCATCGCGGACAATCCTCTGGTCTTTCCTGGCCGGCGACACGGGAAGCCGATGAACGGCTGGAGCGTGTTTCTACGGCGCATCAAAAAGGAAACCGGACTTGAGGACTTCACGTTCCACGCTTGCCGCCACACCCTCAAAACGCGGCTGGGCGAGCTAGGCATCCCGCCCCACGTCAAAGACAAGGTGATGCATCACGCGCCGCCCCGGTCTGCCGGCGAAGGATATGACCACTACGGCTATGCGAGCGAACAAAGGACTGCAATCGAAGCCTGGGCCGGTCACGTCAAAACGCTGATCTGGCCGGATGGTATCGAGAGCCTTCATGGCTAAGATCGAAGACCACTTGCCTTGGCGTCCCGATCTTGAATTTGTTGAGGAAGGCTGGCTGGAATCCGCCGCCCAAGAATATGCAGATCACGTAATAGAGAAAACACTCGCCAAGCCAGCGGAACGCGATGAACTCATTGTCGCGCTTGTCCGTGCGGGCCTCTATTTTCTTTTCGGCCTAGCAGGCAACGAGGCGATGTGCCGCAACAAGAAAACGACAAAGAAACTGCGCCAAGAAGGCGATAAGGAATTTGCAGACCTGCTTAAGGTCAATCCCCGAAATCGCCCCCCGGTATTTTCCAATCGAGGACTGATCTGGGTTATGGCTGATGCATGGGAGTACTTCGGTCGCAAGCCCAGGAAACCAGCATGGGACCCCCGCACAGAAAAAGACACTGACCCCGACTTTAGGCAAATCTGCGGGGGGTGGATTAGACGAATCAAAGAGTATTTGCTAGCCGAGCGGCAAGTTTCACTGGCTGCCATCCTACAACAAGAAGAACCGCCAATGCCGCCCATCGCACCACCGGGCCGGAAGACCTACCGCGACACACTTGATGCTTGGGCGAATGCCAAGAGCAACGCGACTTAAGGCCTAAGGAATCGATAAGACGGACCTTTATGATCCTTTCACGCCAAGGATATGCCACTTGTGAAAGGACCCATTGCCCATGCCCCTCGAACATTTCCCGAATCATGACGGCGAAAGCCCCACCTTGCGCACAGCCGCAAGCGTCCGGAAGCAACTCGGCGATATCAGCGAAACCACGCTCTGGCGGCGCGTGCGCGATACTCGCCTCATATTTCCCAAACCGAGGAAAATCCTTGGCCGCTTGTACTTCGTCGCCGACGAAGTCGATGCGTGGATCATCGCCCAAACGGAGGTGGTAGAGGGCCTGCCTCCCGGAGACGACGACCCCGACACGCATAACGAGGCCGCCTAGCTCTCCCCAGAAATGAAAGTGCCGCCAGTCGGGCAGACTCACGGCGGCACATTCAAAAGGTCAACAACAATGACCATTTATCCTGACCACCCTCAGACTGCAACAATCGTTTGGCCAACAATCGATAGCGACGCCAACGACCGCATCAAGCGGTCGCGTGATGAGATGGCCGAGGCCGCCCTCGTCGGATTCCAGAACGCTGCGCGGATGTTCGAGGCAAACCCCACCCCTGAGACTTTTGAGGCCAAGGCCCGGGCGCACACGCTCTGGGCGGTGGCTTTCGAGGCCATCGGCAAGGAAGCGACCCAGCTCGAACACTACCACGCTTGGCAGCGCCGGAATGGGGAAGGCGAATGACCAAGCGATTTGCCATGATCCCCGCCAGCGCCGTCTTCGATAAAGACCTAAGCCGCACAACCCTTGCCGTCCTGTGTGCCTTGGCAACTTATGCCGACAAGGACGGCAAGTGCTGGCCGGCAGTTACGACCCTGGCCCAACGGCTCAACATAACCACTCGCGGTGCCCGGAAATGTATCTCGATCTTGAGAGAGCGTGGCTACATCAAAACCACCCTCCGACAGGGCCATACGAGCCTGTACAAGATCGCCATAGACCCCGGAACGACAGGGACCGGGGTAGGGCCGCACCCCGGAACGAGGGGGACCGGGGGGGAGGAACGAGGGGGACCGGGGACCCCGGAACGAGGGGGACCCCCAAACACTACCAAGAACAACACCACTAACAATTACGCTTTTGCCGGGAAGGTAATCCGTCTCTCGGCAGACGATTATCAGACCTGGGAACAGTCATACCGGCACCTCGATCTACGGGCAGAGCTTCAAGCGCTCGATGACTGGTACTCGATGAAACTCACCGAGGCAGAAAAACCCAAATGGTTCACGCGCTGCTCAAATGCGCTGGCAAAGAAGAACCGCGAGGCCAAGGACCGGCAACCCCTCGTCCACCAGGAGGCAGCCGATGTCATCCACTAGGAGGGAGCAATGGATATCTTCGAAGGGCTGCGCGACCGCAGCATTCATGTTCGGCCCAAGCAAGTCGGGCACTACCGTACAACCTGCCCCGAATGCTCTGCCCAACGGCGAAAGAAAAAGGACCGCTGCCTATCCGTCGATATCGATCAAGAGCGGGCCGTCTGGCATTGCTGGCATTGCGGTTGGTCAGGAGGGCTAGGCGATGACGATCAGCACCAACGCCATCAAGTGGGCCGCCGACCGCGGCATAAGCCAACAGACTTTGGAGCGGGCAGGCGTCGCCTCCGGTACTACGGCGATGCAGGGGGGACAGTGTGAGGTCATCGCATTTCCCTACCGCCGCGGTTCCGAGGTCATCAACGTCAAGTATCGGTCCTTGGCCGAGAAGGCTTTCAAGCAGCGCGAAGGCGGTGAACTGAGGCTGTGGAACCTGGATGCCGCGCTCAGTGCCCAGGAAGTCTACGTTACCGAGGGCGAAATGGACGCGCTCGCCCTGATCGAGGCCGG
>JAJFKJ010000033.1 GCA_021773275.1 Gammaproteobacteria bacterium | reverse complement strand
AGCCGGTGCTTTTTTCTCTTCGGTCTTTTTGTTTTCGTTCTGTGTCATTGGTCTTCTCCTTTTTCACTTTGTTTCGTTTCAAGATGACTAGGGCCAACAGCAGGGCGGATAAGCTGCAAACGCACCCGCAGGGGAAACGGGCAACACGGATACTTGGAGCGGGCAGCCCGTTGCGTTGCAGCGCGCCCTGCGTAGAACCGATTGTCATTGAAGCGAAACGCGGAAAAAGGTGAACGACCGGCACGGCTTTGCAAAAACACCCCCTGAAGAGAAATTGATCGCCGGCGCTCTAGCGACACTTCACATCCCCGTTGCAAAGAGACACCCGGACATGGATCATCGAGAACTGCCGCCAACAGACCACAAGAGCCGGACGGAAAACGCGCCAACACCGCCTCGTCGGTCTCGTTCACCGGAGACTGAATCGCCGTGCTACGGTGCTGCTCAGCAGGGAGACGGAAGATGGGACAAGATGCAGATAGCGCGGGCCGGCCTGGCGAGGCAGCGCCGCCCGAAGCGAGCAGCGAGGCCGTAGAGGTGAAGCTAACGATTTCGCGGGCGGCCTACGAGCGGGCGAAACAGCTCGCCGCAGAAAAGGACCCGAACCGCAGCACCTTGGGGGAATTCGCAGGCATGATGGATGTCGAGGAGTTCCTCGGACACTTCCTTGAAGCGCATCTGGAGAGATAGCGGCGAGGAGGCCATATCCGGCGAGTCCGCCTTCGTCCTCTTCGAGTTCCGCAAAAAACGCAGAATGCCAGCACGCCCTGCACCCGGTCAAAGGACCGTCCGGGCAGCGGCTCTGCTCTCGCCTGCCTTCTGCAAGCCCTACTGGTGATCGACATCCCGCTATTTGCAATATCGCGCCTCAATCGGCACGAGCCTGCCTTTCAGTTCGCGCGCGACATGAGCGGCGATGACTTCACTGGCGAATTCATCCGGGCTCATGCCGGGTACCGGATCGGCATGGATTCCGAGAAAGCTCCGGTAGCCGGTCGAGCTCAAAAAAGGCCGGTCAAGATCGACCGCATGAGCGCTAAATCCGGGCCAGAATGAGAATCCGCAGCCGATGCCAAAGATACCATCCTGCTCGATGCGCACTTGCATACCGTCTATGTCGATATCGAACGCGCCGTTCTGGCCCCAAAGCGGCACGCTGCCGGGCTTGGCTGCGCTCTCGCGTTCAAGGACACATCCGGGCGCGTCATCATCAGCAAGGATTCCCGGCTCTCCGCCATTGATCCGCAAGGCAAGTTTGCGGGCTTCATCGCGCAGCCGCATGGTTTCATCCGCGTTTGCTGCCAGCATCGCCGCATGGTGCTGGCGGATCAACACGCGGTAGAACGGGACAGCCTCATCCATCGTGCCGGGCAGATACGCGGTCTCGCGATCGAATTTGCGGGTGCGGTTTTCGGTGTCGGCTTCGGTCAGCAGAGTGTCGAATCCGAACTGTGCGGCATGATCGTGCAAGGCGCTGCTCATCGCTGCACCTCCGCAAGGTACGCGGCGCAGCACTCATTGTCTGGCAGCTCTTCCGCAAAACCTTCCGCGCCGCATTCCGGGCAGGAAAGGAATTGCTCGAGCTTGCTGCCGCTCATCATGGCGACGCTAAAATCCTCGTCCGTTAAGAAGACATAGCCGCTATGGGTATTCATCATCAGATGAACGCCGCTGCTCAAGAATTCCGGCGGATTCTCGCAATAGGCCGTAAGAAGCTCTGCGGCCATTTTCAGTTCCCGAAATCCAAAGTCCTGCAAGTCTGTCGTCGTTGTCATTTTCCGCTCTCCTGAAAAGGGGGTTGCACATGCAACCCTTGGCCCTCGCCGAGAGCGGGCGGGTGTGGGTCGGTACGGGTTTCGTGGCTGGCCGGGGTGAAGCCGGGGCATGCCTTACAGACATGAGCCGGATGCGGCCCTGCCGGTCCCAAAGAAGACGTGCCAAGGGAGGGAGGGCAGCGTCCTCCCTGACCCCTTCTGATTTGGACGAAACTCAAGCGCCAGTCGCGCGCTGTCCGTGAAAAACGCGCGCGGGATCGTCACCGCATGGTGGAGGGCCGCTCGGGGGATAGCGCCTTCGTGTATGCGCGGGGGACAGATTTTGGATACTGCCGCGATGGCCTCGCTCAGGCCGATCCAGGCCTGCTTCACAAGACAAAACGGGAAGCCTGCCAGGAGCCTGACAACCTGCGCCTTGTCAGGCGGGAAGCGGCGATCGGCGGAGCGGGGTTCCCGGCGGCCCCGCAGGAGCGCCATTTGAAGGCGCGGAACCGAGGACGCCCCCGCGCAGACGGCATTAGATGCCATTTGTTGCGCGAGGGATCGAAGCCGAATGGCCGAAACCCGACAAAGCCGGGGTTCGGTTCACGAGAGCCCGGCCTGCCGAAGCCTCTTCTGCACCATAGCGCGCAAGCGCGAAGGCCTATGGCGCAGGGAGGCGCGCCCAAAACACTGGATTCCTGCCCTTTAACCTCTATATTAAAGCGGCCTTTAAAGCGGACAAACTCTCGGCCATTCAAAGATTGGTAATTTATATAAGATGATGTTATAATTATGATTATGAGTGATATTGAAACGGACGAAATACCGGACATTTCAACGGCTGATCGGGGCGAATCAGTTGGCCTGATGGAGCCGCTACTTGTGAGCGAAGGCTCAAAACACCGCACGGCCCTAACGGACCTGACCGTCGAGCTGGCGGCCAAATCGGCAGGATTTCGCCGCAGCCTGCCCGGCGGCGTAGCAACCGCCCTCGCCGATCTCGTGCGGG
>JAJFKJ010000032.1 GCA_021773275.1 Gammaproteobacteria bacterium | reverse complement strand
GCCTGTGCGGGCGGCACAGGGTGCCGCCCCTACAGCAAGATTATCGCATACTGTGTTAAAATCCCTGCATGAACACCACGCGACAAATCATGTTCAAAGTCTACCTCAGCGCCCTGCCTGCTTTGGTGTTGTTCACGCTTTGGCAAGGGCTGCCTTTTCTATTACATCTCGCTATCGCTAGCATTTCCGGACTTGCCTTCGAAGCCATTGTATTAAAACTGCGCAATAAACCTGTTCTTCCAGCCTTGCAAGATGGTTCTGTTTTACTCACCGCAATGCTGCTCGTGGTTTGTATGCCGGCCTCCATGCCTTGGTGGCTGAGCATCATCGGGATGTTTTTTGCGGTAGTGATCGCGAAGCAGTTGTTCGGTGGCTTGGGGCACAATATTTTTAACCCTGCGATGGTGGGGTATGCTGTGCTACTGATTTCTTTTCCACAATATCTAACACAGTGGCAAGTAGCTGATGCTGTAACAAGTGCCACACCCTTAGACTTACGACAAATGGGCGAATACACTGCTAGCATTACTTGGCAGCCATTCCAAGCCATACTCTGGATTAATATTGCTTGGGCATTAGGCGGCATATTTTTAATTTGGCAAAAATTAATTGACTGGCGTATACCGGTCAGTATGTTATTGGCAGTCGTTATTAGTAGCCTATTACTACAGTTTTTTGCGGCAAACAGCCTACCCTTATTCTGGCAGTTAGGTTTTGGTGCCACGATCGTAGGTGCTTTTTATATCGCCACAGACCCAGTTACCGCTAGCACTACCCACACAGGACGCTGGATTTACGGCAGCTTGATTGGTGTGCTGATGATTAGCATACGCCAATTTAGCGCCTACCCTGATGGTCTAGCATTTGCTATTATTTTAGCGAACCTTTGTGTACCACTGATCGATAACATAACGAGTAAGCGATGAAAAATATAATGTTATTTGTGTTTATTGCCATTGCAGTCACGGCAATACTAGCGGCTGTTTATTTGTTTTCCGAGCCGCGCAAACTGGCGCAGATTGAAAGCAAACAGCAAAATATTGTACAAGGCATGCTTGCAGGGCAAGATGTTGCGCGCACAGAATATTTCGAGTTACTGGCACCGCAATATCTACATCTTGGCGATACACAGCAAGCGCAGCGAGTTTATGATAAACATAATAATATCAGCGCAGTTATCCTGACCGCGCTCACTGACCGTGCCTATGCTGGACGCATCGGCTTGCTTGTTGCTATTAATACAAATTGTTCTATCGCCAGTGTTGAAGTATTACAATCACAAGAAACACCCGGGCTTGGCGATCAGTACAAACAAAGTGATGGTGCATGGCTGAAAAACTTCTCTGGCAAAGATTTGGATAACAGCGATTGGCGCATGACCAAACAAGGTGGCGATTTTGATGCCTGGACAGGCGCTACCGTCACACCCAAAGCCATTGTCGAGAGCTTAGAGCGCGTTTTACAGTTGTGTGAAGCGCATCACAATGCCTTGTTTAGCGAACTTGAGATTGTTTACCTTGAGCAATAGCATTAAAACATTAGCCATTGACGGGCTCTGGAAAAACAACCCCGCCATTATTCAGCTTTTAGGTCTGTGCCCGCTATTGGCCGTGAGCAACAGCTTGATCAATGCATTGGGTTTAGGCCTTGCCACATTATTTGTATTAGTGTGCAGCAATAGTTTAATTGCGATCACCGGGCGATGGGTACCTGATTATTTGCGCTTACCTATTTTTGTGTTGTTCATCGCAAGTCTGGTAACGATTGTACAAATGTTGCTGGCAGCTTACCGTTTTAACTTGTATGAAAGCTTAGGGATATTTCTAGCATTGATTACCACCAACTGTGTGATCCTTGGGCGCGCCGAAGCCTATGCAGCAAAAAACCCTTTACGCTTTGCCATCGCAGATGGCCTATTGCAAGGCACCGGCTTTTTGTTGGTACTGGTAATACTCGGTGGCCTACGCGAGCTTATCGGCCAGGGCAGCCTATTGCACAACGCCCAAGACTTATTCGGCCCAATAGCGCATAATTGGGGCATCTATTTCAACAGCGATCAAAGCGGTTTTTTATTAGCGCTATTGCCGCCCGGTGCATTTATATTACTGGGTTGTTTGATTGCATTACGAAATTATCTGGACTTGCGCAAAAAATCCCCCGCCCAGCTACGCTCTTCGAGCTAGGCCGGACCGCCCCCTTTACAAAGGGGGCAACAACTGTGGAGATGTTAATGACACCTAAAAACCGTGAAGAACTGTTCCGCCGCTTACAAGCCGAGAACCCCGAACCGACAACAGAGTTAAAATTTAACTCGCCTTTTGAATTATTGATTGCTGTATTGTTGTCGGCGCAAGCAACTGATATCGGCGTTAATAAAGCGACTGATAAACTTTACAAAATAGCCAATACGCCCGAGGCCATCAAAGCGTTAGGTTTAGCCAAACTCAAGACTTACGTTAAAACTATCGGCTTGTATAATACCAAAGCTGAAAATATTATTAAAACCTGCGATATTTTAATTAATGAACACAATAGTACCGTGCCAAAATCGCGTGAGGCACTGGAAGCATTGCCAGGTGTTGGCCGCAAAACGGCTAATGTGGTATTGAACACCGCTTTTGGCATGGATACGATGGCGGTAGATACGCATATTTTTCGTGTATCAAACCGCACGGGTTTGGCGCCCGGTAAAAACGTGTTGGAAGTTGAGCACAAGCTGCTGAAGAACGTGCCAAAAAAATACCTTAAAGATGCGCACCACTGGCTTCTCTTGCATGGGCGTTATGTTTGTGTTGCGCGCAAGCCCAAATGTAGCGAATGCATTATTGAAGATTTGTGTGGGTTTAAAGATAAGATTTTTTGATGCATTGCTACGCAATGTCGGGTCGCACAGGGTGCGACCCCTACAATAGATCTTCACAAAGGGGGCGATCATAAAGCATGACCTGTTTAAATAAATGCGAGCGCGGTGCGGTATATGGGGATGCTATTTGCGAGCATTTAACGAGCGAAGCGAGGCGCAGCAAAAGTATCCTCATATACCCAACAGCGAGCACAATAAACAGGTCATTCCTTTTTAAAATGCGGCGATGCCTGTGATCTCGCGCCCAATAATCAAATGATGAATGTTATCGGTGCCTTCGTAAGTAAACACAGACTCGAGATTATTCATGTGGCGAATCACCGGGTATTCTAAACTGATGCCATTTGCGCCTAAAATGTTGCGTGCCATGCGGGCAATTTTTAATGCTTCGCGGCAGGCGTTCATTTTTGCCATCGACACTTGGCTAAAGTGTGCTTGGTTTTGGTCGAATAAATGACCAAGCTGTAGGTTCAACGTTTGTGCTTTAGTGATTTCAGTCAACATATCGACCAGGTCTTTTTGTATCAGCTGAAAACTGGCGATGGGCTGCTTAAACTGTTTGCGATTTTTTGCGTAATCTAAAGCGGATTCATAACACGCCATGGCCGCACCAATTGCGCCCCAAGCAATGCCATACCGTGCTTGCGTTAAACAGCCTAAGGCTGCGCCTAAACCTTTTTCTGAGCCGGGTAAAATATGCGACTCGGGCACAAAACAATCTGTTAATACAATTTCGCCTGTCAACGATGCACGCAATGATGCTTTGTGTTTTACTTCGGTAGTTTTAAAACCTTTAAAATGACGCTCAATAATAAAGCCGCGGACCACGTCATCGAGTTTGGCCCAAATGATAGCAAGGTCGGCAATCGGTGCATTGGTGATCCACATTTTCGTGCCATTTAAAATATAGCCACCATCCACTTTCGTCGCTTTGCTTTGCATGCTGCCCGGATCTGAGCCAGAATCGGGTTCTGTCAGGCCATAGCAGCCGATGAGTTTGCCTTGCGCCATCAGGGGCAAGAAATGCTTCTTTTGTTCTTCACTGGCCATCACATAAATTGGGTGCATGCACAGCGAGCTTTGCACCGATACAAAGCTGCGGATGCCGCTGTCGCCACGCTCAAGCTCTTGGCAAACCAAGCCATAAGTGATGTGATTCGCCCCTGCCCCGCCATATTCTTCTGGCAAGGTTAACCCAAATAGGCCTAGCTCCGCCATCTCTTGGGTCAGCTCGTGCGGGTATTCACCTTTCTCGAAGGCCTCACCCATCAGGGGAATTACCCGGGTATCCACAAAGCGGCGAACTGTATCGCGTACTAAGCGTTCATCGTCAGTGAGTTGATGTTCTAATTGCAGAAAATCTTCCATGCTCTTATAATAAGCCCTGTATTAGTTAAAGGCAAAAACAATGTCACGTGAAAAGTTTAGTTTAATCCTGCAAGAATCGAAAGAAATTGCACCCCTAGTGAGGCATTTAAGCTTCGTGCGCAAAGATGGCCAAGCATTTGAGTTTATTCCCGGTCAGTTTGTTAACCTATTTTTTGAGTTTCAAGGCGAAATGCTACAGCGCAGCTACTCCCTGGCAAACATCCCTGGGCAAAGCAACGACATCGAACTCGCCTTGTCATACGTCAGCGATGGCCGTGCTTCTGACTACCTATTTAACATGATGCGTGGCAATGAAATCCTTTGTAACGGCCCCTTTGGCCGCCTAACCCTGCGCGAAGAGCAGCCCAAGCGTTATATCCTGGTGGCAACCGGTACAGGCGTGACGCCCTACCGCTCAATGCTGATGGAGCTTTCTAAGCGCATGCACGACACCCAAGCTGAGGTGGTGATACTACAAGGCGCCCGCACACCAGAAGATTTACTGTACCGCGATGATTTTGTGAGCTTTGCAGACAAACACGAAAAGCTCTCGTTTTACGGCTGTTGTTCCCGCGCGCTTTCAAACCCAGAACAAGCTTATGAACGCAAAGGCTATGTGCAAGACCAATTCGAGGCACTCAATCTAAACCCAGAAAACGACATGGTATTTTTATGTGGTAATCCCAATATGGTCGATGCCGCGTATGCTAAGCTAACAGAGAATGGTTTTACCGCGAAAAACGTGCGCCGCGAAAAATACGTGCACGCTTCACACTAGGATACCCATGGATAGCATTACTATCACTCGCCCCGACGACATGCACCTGCACCTGCGCGATGGTGAAGCCTTGCAAACTACCGTGCCTGCAACAGCTAAACAATTTGGCCGCGCTATTGTGATGCCAAATTTAAAACCTGCGATCACATCTGTCGACCTTGCACACGAATACCAACAACGTATTTCGGGACAGGTGCCTATTAATTGTAATTTCCAGGCGCTCATGACCTTGTATCTCACACCGGACATGGAGCCAGCGGAAGTACGCAAAGCTAAAGACTCCGAGCACGTTTTCGGTTTTAAATATTATCCACATGGTGCTACCACGCATTCAGAAGAAGGCATTACCGGCATGGCAGGCATTTTCCCTTTGCTTGAGGCCATGGAAAAAGCAGGCATGCCCCTACTTGTGCACGGTGAAACCACCGGTGATGATGATATTTTTGACCGCGAAAGATTGTTTATCGAAAAACACTTAGAACCGCTTGTTGAAAAGTTCCCTAATTTGAAAGTTGTGCTGGAACATATTACGACACAAGTCGCTGTAGATTTTGTTAGCGCAGTCGGTGACAATGTTGCGGCAACCATTACGCCGCATCATTTAATGTATAACCGCAATGACCTGTTGGCCGGCGGCCTAAAACCGCACCATTACTGCATGCCGATATTAAAACGCGAGCATCATCGTCAAGCCTTGCTTGCTGCAGCAATATCAGGCAGCCCGAAATTCTTTTTAGGCACAGACTCAGCGCCACACACAAAACACGCAAAAGAGTCTGCCTGTGGTTGTGCCGGTGTGTTTTCAGCACTCAGTGCGATAGAACTCTATGCAACAATCTTTGAAGCTGCCGATGCATTAGATAAACTGGAAGCCTTTGCCAGTTTTTATGGCGCCGACTTTTATGGTCTGCCCCGCAGTGAAGAAACGATTACCTTAGTGCAAGAGGAATGGACTGTGCCTGAGTCCATCCCTTACATTGAAAACGACATGCTTATTCCGATGTATGCCGGTGAAACGCTCAACTGGCGCTTGCAAGAAGCTTAGTGCCGGTTCTTACCATCCACCAAGACTACTGATACTAGATCGGCGGCTAGATGCATTGCTTTGACCATTGCTGTCGTTGCCACCACCGCCGCCGCCGCCGTTAGAGCTTGCAACCGAAATATTGTCATCATTATCATCAACTAAACCTAAGCCAGCATCGTCATCAGTTGCAGGTGCACTTGAACCGCCACCCAGCCACGAAGTAGTTAATAAGCCCCCGCCTTGTCTGTCTTGTTTGCCTTGTCTTCTAGCGCCATCTGGCGTTTTAGAAGTGTTGGTATTCCCTAGAGGTGGTGTGCGGGGTGCTTGTTCTGATATCAAATTATTATTAACGTTATCAAAATCTAAAGCGCCATAACCTATACCAAACTTAGTATACAAGTCTCCAGCATGTTTAGCCGTACTTTGCGCTCCTTCTACTAAACCAATAACCGCGTTTATTGCAATGGTCACCGCCAGTGCTGTTAACGATACAATCGCCAAGCTCTCACCCAACTCTATAAAAAAGCTTAAGGCATTGCCAGAAGAAGGCATGGCATCAAATGATGCGCCTGTAATAAATTCGCCCAATTGCAAAGGGAATGCAAATATATCATGTGCAAACATCGCAACTGAATTGTCAGGGCTAATCCAGCCTATATTCCCACTCATCATTCCTCTAATTATTGCCGTGCCGGCAAAACTTAACCATATTGAAAACGATGCAATTGCTGCCGACATAACATAGGGTGAAGTAGGGATGTTGTAATAATCTTGCCCTATGAATGAGTCGTGTTTTGAGTTGCGCTCACTAGCAGGTTTAAGTATTTTTGTGGGCGATAATGCATAAGTCAAAGGCCGCAACGATTGCTGAAAATCAGCTGCAAAACCATTCGTGCTGCTAACAGCAGCGCCTGCTTTATAAAACTCTCGTGGGTAGTTTGCCCAGGAATCCCAAAAAGCGCCTTTTAACATCAGCAAAGGCATCAATAAAAATGTTTTTGCTGCGGCTTTAGGCTGAGAATTATTTAAAAGATAGTTGTCACCAGAAGTTGTATCTATGCTTATCGATTTTTTATAATAACGCATTGGGGTAATCACCCCTGCTAGAAAAAAACCACCTACCGCTGCTACGCTTGCGCCTAATTTACTCATCAGAAACTCCTTTTAACTACAATTAGTTTATACCAATGCGCTTGCGGGCTAACCATAAAAAGATAAGACCCGGAAACGAGGCAACAAACGTCGTGATGAAGAATGTTACCCAACCATGGTATTCTACCAGATATCCAGAAAGAGGACCTAAAAATTCTCGCGCAACGGCAGATAGTGCCGTAAAAATGGCGAATTGAAATGCCGTATAACGTTTATTACATAAACTCATTAAAAAGGCGATGAATGCTGCGACACCCAGGCCGCTGCAAAAGTTCTCCACCAAAATCGTAGTAGCCATCACGGTAAAGTTGTGGCCCACCCAAGCTAGCCAGAGAAATAACAGGTTTGAAAATGCCTGCAGAAAACCAAAAATCATCAGCGCTTTAAATAAACTGATGCGCGTCATGATGGCACCGCCTAAAAATGCCCCTAAGATGCTAAAACCCCAGCCACCTATCTTAGTTACCGTACCAATTTCGGTTAGAGAAAAGCCCAAGCCGCGAATCAAAAATGCCGTTTGCATTTTCATGATAAAGGCATCGCCAAATTTATAAAAAATGATAATCAGCAATAACCAGATCGCTGCTGGGCGCCTGATAAACTCCAAAAACGGTGGCACAATGGCGTCGTACAACGACTTTGGGCGATGGTCAAAGTGTTCTGGCTCTAAGCAAAGGATGGTTGTGACAATGCCCACCGCCATTAAGCCCGCCATGATCATATAAGTTTTTTCCCAGCCGATATTATCCGCCATGATCAGCGCGACACCGGTTGAAAGAATAATCGCCACACGGTAAGCCGCTACTGAAAACGCGGCACCCATGCCCCGCTCTTCTGCGGGCAAAATTTCTACTCGGTAAGCATCTACGGCAATGTCTTGTGTAGCCGATACAAAGGCAACTGAAACGGCCATCGCAGCTAATAATAGCGGTGTGTTGATTGGGTCAAACATCGCCATGCTGGCAATACCGCCGAGCAAGAGTAACTGCGTTACCAGCATCCAACCACGTCGTGGCCCAAGAAACGGCCAAACGTAACGGTCAACTAGGGGTGCCCAAAGAAACTTAAAAACATAAGGCGTACCGACAAGGGTGATAAAACCAATCTCAATGTAACTTTTGTCGGATGTCGCAAACCAAGCTTCGAGCGTGCTGCCTGTCAGCGCCAATGGTAGCCCTGAAGCAAAACCCAAGAACATCACGACTACCAAGCGCGGGTTCATGAGGTGACGGAACATACTGGCTTGCGCAGGCGTGATGGTTTCCATGCATTAATCTCGCCGCATATTATCGGTAAGCGATATGGGTGTTGGGTAACGCCATACAATATAATACGATGACACGATAAACGTTAATATCGTAGCAAATTGAATCAGGTTGTAAGCGGCATCGCCAATCACCATGCGGTCTTTGGCGACATAAGCGACCAGAAGCGAGAACTCTGAAATCTGCCCGAGACGTACGCCAATTTCAAGCGCGCGCTTGTCGGCTTCTTGCGTACCGCGTAGCAAAGACCAGAAAACAGCCGGCTTGACGAGCAACATGAGGGTGGCCAATATCATTGCTGGGATGTAAATATCACTGAGCACGCCGAAGTTTAAACTTGCGCCCAGGGCAAAGAAAAACATCACTAAAAAGAAATCACGCAGCGGCTTTAAGCTCTCAGCAATAAACAACGATATCGGGCTGGTTGCAATCGATACGCCGGCAATAAAGGCGCCAATTTCATGCGAAAGACCTAAAGCATAGCCCAGCTCAGCGATACCCAAACACCAACCGATGGCAAGCAAGAAGATGTATTCCTGGATGCGATCAAACTTTTCAATAAGCTTGATGAGCACAAAACGCTCGAACAATAAACAAAATACGATTAGCGCAGGCAAGCCCAACACAATCTTGGCGACTTTGCCTATATGGAAACCTGCGCCACCGGATGTTTCCAGCACCATCATTACGAGGATCGCAATAATATCTTGCAATAGCAAGATACTGATGACAATTTCACCCGTGCGCTGGTGATGCAAAATAGTTGTGGGTAAAAGCTTCAAGCCGATAATGGTCGATGAAAACATCATCGTCG
>JAJFKJ010000031.1 GCA_021773275.1 Gammaproteobacteria bacterium | reverse complement strand
GGAAGGCACACCCATGCTGCACAATGCGGCAGCACGTTTTGCTCATAATATAGAGATAATGTCTGGTGGACGAATGCGTATTATCGTTGACGCACCAGGTCGGCATAAAGCACCGCTTGGTGTGTTTGATATGGTTAGGTCGGGTGCCTATGAAATGGGGCATACCGCATCTTACTATTACAAGGGTAAAGATCCCGCAACGACCTTCTTCACTACCGTTCCCTTTGGTATGACGCCTACCGAGATGAATGCTTGGTACTACTATGGTGGTGGTTTGGAGATGCTGCATGAAGTTTATGCGCGACATAATATTGTTGCTTTTCCTGCAGGAAATACGCATCTTCAGATGGGTGGTTGGTTTAGGAAAGAAATTAAATCACTTGAAGACCTAAAGGGTTTGAAAATGCGTATTCCCGGTCATGCCGGTGAGGTTGTCGAAAAAGTCGGCATGAAACCCATGAGCATCCCCCCGGGTGAACTTTATACGGCATTAGAGCGTGGCACAATTGATGCTGTTGAGTGGGCTGGACCCGCTAATGACGTGAAAATGGGGTTTCATCAACTGGCGCCTTTTTACTACACGGGTTGGCATGAGCCAGGTGCGGAATTGCATGTTTTTATTAATAAAACAAAGTATGAAGCGTTGCCAGAAGATTTAAAGGCAATTATTGCTATCTCGGCAAAAGAAGTTTCACTCGATATTTTGTCGGAAGCTTTTTATCGTAATGTATTAGCTTGGGAAGAGATGAAAAGTGAAAGCGAAATTAATATTCGGACATTTCCCAAAGACGTATTAGATGCGTTCAAAAAAGCTAATGATGAATTACTTAAAGAAGTGGCTGAAAAATCACCGTTGGCAAAGAAAGTCATAGAAAGTCAGCAAACATTCCTTGAGCTAAGCAAAGATTGGTCTAAAATTACGGATGAAGATTATTTGAGATTGCGATAGCTGCTAAATTCATGTGCCTCAATACATCTGCTGAAGAAACGATCTGCCATAAATACCAAGATTCTAAGTATAAAGACTATATCTCTGTTTCTGCTGGTAATGGTAAGATATGCATTTTCTCAGTTTCCCATTATTTCAAAGGACTGATATCACCATGTTTTCCCAGAAGCAAACAATAGAAAGTACCGATCCAGATTTATGGCAAGCGATCAAAGGCGAAATGCAGCGCCAAGAAGATCACATCGAACTCATTGCCTCAGAGAATTATGTAAGCCATGCTGTCATGCAAGCGCAGGGTTCAGTTTTAACTAATAAATACGCCGAAGGTTATCCAAGGAAACGCTACTATGGCGGTTGTAAGCATGTGGATATTGTTGAACAACTGGCTATTGATCGACTGAAAGACTTGTTTGGTGCCGAGTATGTTAATGTTCAGCCACATTCAGGTTCACAGGCCAACGCAGCTGTATATTTATCTGTTTTAAAGCCGGGCGATACCTTGCTTGGCATGTCTTTGGCTCATGGTGGTCATTTAACCCATGGCTCATCAGTTAGTTTCAGCGGTAAGATTTTTAACTCTGTTTCATACGGCCTTCGTGATGATAATGAAGCGTTAGATTATGATCAGGTGGCACAATTAGCGCGGGAACACAAACCTAAAATGATCGTTGCTGGTGCTTCATCTTATGCACGAATCATCGATTGGAAACGTTTTCGCAAGATCGCGGATGACGTGGGGGCGTATTTATTGGTTGATATGGCACACTACGCCGGATTGGTAGCAGCAGGTTTTTATCCAAATCCAGTTGGTATCGCTGATTTTGTTACCAGTACAACTCACAAAACATTGCGTGGCCCGCGTGGTGGAATTATTATGGCTAAGCCAGAGCATGAGAAGGCGTTAAATTCGGCTATTTTTCCTCAAACGCAGGGTGGCCCGCTAATGCATGTCATTGCGGCTAAAGCCGTGGCCTTTAAAGAGGCATCCACTCAGGAATTCAAGGATTATCAAGAGCAGGTTATTGAAAATGCACGTGTGATGGCAAAAGTGTTGACAAATCGTGGTTTACGCATTGTGTCTGGGCAAACAGATTGCCATATGTTTTTAGTCGATCTGCAAGCAAAGAATCTCACCGGTAAGAAAGCAGAAGCGGCATTAGAACTCGCACATATTACCGTTAACAAGAACGCAATTCCTAACGATCCGCAAAAACCATTTGTGACGAGTGGTATACGCATCGGTTCTCCCGCAATGACCACTCGTGGATTTAAAGAAATAGAAGCGGAACAGTTGGCAAATATGATTGCGAATGTACTCGAAGCGCCGGATGATCCTGCGGTATTGTCGCGGGTAGCTGAAGAAGCGAAGCAGTTATGTGCCAAGTTTCCAGTTTACGGCGATTGATTACCTGTTCTTATTGAAAATATAAGCCATGAAGTGTCCTTTTTGTAGTGCTGATGAAACAAGTGTTATCGATTCTCGTGTCAGCGAAGACGGTGGCAAGATCCGCCGTCGTCGGCGTTGTCTGGTGTGTGATAAACGTTTCACGACCTATGAAACGGTAGAGCTACGTTTGCCGCAAGTGGTGAAACAGGATGGTAATCGTGCTGAATTTGATCGTAATAAGTTGTTGACAGGCTTTGCGCGTGCATTACATAAGCGCCCCGTTCCTACTGAGCAGGTAGATGAGGCAATCGACCGTATTGTGCAGAAATATTTAAGTTTGGGTGAACGCGAGGTTTCATCACGTAGTATTGGTGAGAGTGTGATGCAAGAGCTCTATAAACTGGATGAAGTGGCGTATATTCGATTTGCATCCGTTTATAAAAGCTTCCAGGATGTTGATGACTTTCGTGATGCGATTAAGGAAGTGCAAAAACCACAGTCTAAAAACACCGTAAAGAAATAACTAAAAACGCCCACTCTATGTTTTTATCGGCTGATTATGCTTATATGTCACAGGCTTTGCAGCTTGCTGAGAAGGGGCTTTATAGCACAACACCTAATCCTCGCGTAGGCTGCATTGTAGTGCGTGATGGTCAGGTTGTTGGGCAAGGTTGGCATGAATGTGCAGGACAGCCGCAC
>JAJFKJ010000004.1 GCA_021773275.1 Gammaproteobacteria bacterium | reverse complement strand
CCGTCGTAGGTTTGAACGCCTTGCTCTCGGACTCGAGGGCGGCAAGAAATAACTTATCGGCCACGACGGTCTCGGGACCGGGAATGCCCGCGGCCATTGGCGCCAATTCCGCATTCGTCACGAGAAGCTTGGGATCGCAATCGTCGACGCGAAGCCGAAGCCCGTCGGGACCGAATAAGGTAAACAAGGGTACGGCGACGCAGCCCGCCTTCATCGCACCAAACAAAGAGATGTAAGAGGCGTAGGACGGCTCCAACATGATTGCCACCCGCTCGCCCGGCTCGACCCCGCGTCGCCGGAGATAGTTCGCGAATTGATTCGAACCATCGGTAAGCGTACCGAACGTGTATGATTCATCCGCACCGTCGGCATGCGCGATACGGACGGCTATCACATCGCGGTCATGCCGATCGAGGCACTCATGACCAATATTCAGTTTGGCCCTGTCGCCGTCGAACAGCGCCCAAAGCGCCTCTTTCGAGAAATGGCGGTGGGCGTCGACATAACTTGTGTAGTCTGTCAGTCGAGACATTTCAGAAATCTAAGCCGTTGCATTAAAGAACGATAAGTTTTTGCACACGAATTGTCTATATGCAATATTGTTGTCAATAGGCAATATACGGAAAACGCCATGCGATCGCCGAGATCTACGTTAAAAAAGCCTGTGACGGCGGTAAGCCGCGCAGCGGAAATCATGCGTCACCTCGGCAAGGTAGGAATGCCCGTCGGCGTCAATGCAATTGCGCGCGACCTGAACATCGTGCCGAGCACGTGCTTGCATATATTACGCACTTTGACGCATGAGAACCTGACAGCTTTCGATCCCGCGACGAAACGCTATCGGCTTGGACCCGCGCTGCTTAGTCTGGCGCGAGATGCGTTGGACGGCAGTGATTTTGTTCGCGAGTCCCGGCCTCGCCTCGATAGCCTAGCGGAACGTCACGCCGTGACCGTCACCGCGACCGAACTGGATAGTGCCGAGCGAATGGTCGTCGTCGCCATTGCGCGGGCGCGGCAGAATTTGAGCATTCATGTCGATGTCGGCAGCCGCTTTCCTGTGCTGATCAGTGCCAGCGGCCGCTGCTACGCCGCTCTGAGTGATTGGACGAAAGAGGAATTGCGGATTCGTTTTAGTGCTCTGAAATGGCAGGTTCCGCCGCGCTTCAACGACTGGCTTAAGGAAGTCGAAGCCGCGCGCGAAGACGGTTTCGCGATCGACCGCGGCACTTACATCCGGGGAATTGTCATCGCGGCGGCACCTGTTTTCGATAGCGAAGGACAAGCGACGCGCGCCCTTGCGGCGATCGGGTTCTCCGAACAGCTAGCCGGGAAAAGGGAACTCAATTTGGCTCGTGACGTAAAACGCGCCGCTGATTTCCTCTCCGCATAAATCGGGTTCAGCCGCGCGGACGGGCCGCTTTCAATACATCCGGGTTCACGACATTTGCCGGCGACCCGTCGCCGTAAGCCGTGATTTGATCGAAGATGTCGCTGAACTGGAGTTCATATTCTTCCCGCGTTACGTAACCGATATGCGGTGTACAAACGACATTATCCATTCCGATAAGCGGATGGCTTGTATCGCGCACCGGCTCTTCTTCATAGACATCAACCGCGGCCATGCCGGGGCGGCCAGCACGCAGCGCTTTCTCCAGCGCACCCGTTTCGACGAGAGGTGCGCGGCTCGTGTTCACCAGCAATGATGTCGGCTTCATTCGGGCGAGATCGGCCGCCGTAACGATTCCACGCGTCGCATCGTAAAGCCGCATGTGCAACGAAAGGACATCGCATCTTTCGAAAAATTCATCCTTGCTCGCAGCGACCTCATAACCATCCGCAGCCGCGCGGTCCCGCGATTCTGCGCGCGCCCACACCAGCACCTTCATGCCAAATGCCACACCGTATCCGGCAACGACCTTGCCGATGCGGCCATAGCCGTAAATTCCCAGCGTGCGGCCACCGACCGTATTGCCAACCCCGATCTGCCAGGTTCCCGCCTTAAAGGATTCCATCTGTTGCGGTATCTGACGCATCGCCGCGAGTATTAATCCCCAGGTTAGCTCGGCCGTCGCGAAGGACGGTGTACCAGCATGCATGTTCGACGACACGATAATGCCCAACCGCGTACAGCTGTCGATATCGATGTGCGGATAGACACTGCGCTGACTGATCAAACGCAATCTCGGCAGACGTTCAAGCAGTGGGGTGCGAATTTTCGTCCGCTCCCGGATCAGGACCAAGGCTTCCGTGTCGGCCAACCGCGCCGCTAACGCGTCGACATCTTGAAGATGATCGTTCCAAACCGTGACATCGTGACCGTCGAGCTTTTTGAAACAGGCAAGTTCTCGAATCGTATCGTGGTAATCGTCCAGGATTGTGATTTTCATTGGAAGCCTTCCTTCTTATTCGGCAATCACACCGGCGTCGAGCAAAGCGTCGATCTCAGAGGCAGCATAGCCGGCGTCGGTCAGGACTACGCGCGTATGTTCGCCCAACCCGGGCGGCGGCGTACGCACCGTCTTGCCTTCAAAGGCGTCCATCCGCAACGGATTGGAGAGTTGCTTAATCTTGCCGAGCTTTGGGTGCTCGATTTCTTCCACCATTTTTTGATGAATCACCTGCGGATCGGCAAAGACCTCGTCCACGGTGTAGACCGGCCCGGCGGGGATACCGATATCAACAAGCTTATGAGTCCAGGCAATGGCGGTGTCCGTTCGAAAGCGCTCGTTCAAAATCTCGCAAAGTGCGTCCCGGTTTTCCATGCGCTTGGCGTTGTCGATGTAATTCGGATCCTCGATCAAGTCTGCCAGATCAAGAAGATGGCACAGTTTTTCCCACATGGGCTGGGTCGCCGCGCCGACATTGAGTTGGCCGTCGCTCGCCTCGCAGGTGCCGTAAGGATAGGCCGCCATGTGATAGTTACCGATCCGGCCCGCGACATCATCGGCAGAAAGGTAGCGCTGGCCCTGTACATTGAGCATGCCAACCAGAGACGCCAACAAAGACGTTTCGACTCGTTGCCCGACACCCGTGACATGGCGCTGCGCA
>JAJFKJ010000030.1 GCA_021773275.1 Gammaproteobacteria bacterium | reverse complement strand
CTACCCGACTTCAAACCCCTCCCCAGCATATACACCCCAACAGATACAACTAATATAGCATATACTAGGCCAATCACATATACGTCAAATGTGGCAAAGATCTCACGAGGCGTTGGTAATTTTTTCTGTGGCGTATCGCTGCCGCCAATAGCATGCCCTTCTTCGCGAATAATATCGGTGCATAAAGAAACGCACTCATCGCAGATATAAACTGAGGGACCAGCAATTAACTTGCGCACTTCGTGCTGGCTTTTACCACAAAATGAGCAGTAGAGTAATTTGTTGTCAATTCCTGAGGTGTTATCAGTCATTAGTATATACCTCGCTAAAGCTTAACTTGAGTTTCTTACTATAAGTATGACACAGAATATCAGCTTATGCGGCTGATTCTTCAGGTGCCCGTCTGTCCAGCACGGAGTCAATAAGACCATAGTCCATTGCTTCAGCAGCGGTCATTATATTGTCTCGGTCAGTATCAATTCTAACCTTTTCAATGGGTTGGCCAGAGTGCGCGGCTAAAATGTTATTCAAACGCTCACGCATTAACAAGATTTCGCGGGCATGGATCTCAATATCGCTAGCCTGGCCCTGAACGCCGCCTAATGGCTGGTGAATCAGTACACGTGAGTTAGGCAATGCATAGCGATGCCCAGTAGCACCACCTGCCAAGAGTAAAGCACCCATGCTACAAGCCTGGCCGATGCAATAAGTAGCAACTTTAGGCTTGATAAACTGCATGGTATCGTACATCGCCATACCTGCGGTGACCGAGCCACCCGGTGAATTGATGTAGAAACTGATGTCTTTATCAGGGTTCTCAGATTCGAGGAATAGTAATTGTGCCACAATTAAGTTAGCAACATGGTCATTTACTTCGCCGACCAAAAAGATTACGCGCTCTTTTAATAAGCGTGAATAAATATCGTATGAGCGTTCTCCACGAGCTGACTGCTCAACAACCATCGGGATAAGACCGATATCTTGGATGCTAGTAGGTGGTTTGTCGAAAATTTCAGACATGTGTGGTTCCTTTTTTTGCTTGCTAACTGTGTTTGGCGCGCTCTACACGGCCGGGGCGCATACAATGTGGCGCCTGTGTTTAAAACGTAACAACAGTTATTTTAATTTCGCTTCTAGTTCAGTATAGCTGACAGTTTTGGAGCTTTCCGGTACCGTGTCTAATATTTTTTCAACAGCCTGCTCTTCTAGCACCATTGATGCAATACCTGACAAGCGCTGCTGGTCTTGATAAAACCATTTCATAACAGCCTCAGGTTCCGGGTAACCCATCGCCATCTGACGTACTGTTTGCTGAACTTTTTCTTGATCAAGGGTAATCCCTTCTTGCTTGATGTATTGACCTAGCAATAAGCTCAGCGTGACGCGACGCTTGGCGTTTTCTTCGATGGATAAATCTTTGTTCAATTCAGCACTTTCTGGGTTGCCTTCAAGAATTTTTACTTCAGCATCAATCAAGCTTTGCGGTACATCAACTTTGTTTTTAGCTAACAAGTGCTCCAATAGCTTTTCTTTTAGCTCAAGGTTAACGATGCGCTTAGCTTCATTTTCAAGGTTCTTTTTCATTTCTTCTTTAAGCTTGGCTAGGCCGCCTTCTTTGATGCCCACTTTTTCAGCTAGGGTATCATCGATAGTTGGCAAAGTGCCCTCTTCAATCGCTTGCAATACAACATCAAAACGCGCTGTTTTACCCGCAACTTTCGCTTCAAAATAATCTTTAGGAAACGGTAATTCAAAGCTCTTCTCTTGTTTGATAACCATAGCTGTTAAGTTGTCTTCAAAACCAGGGATCATTTGCCCTGCAGCTAATTCAACTTTCATGCCTTTACTATCAGTGAATGCTTCTTCTTCACCTACCAACGTGCCTTTCACATCAAGTGTGAGACGATCGCCCTTGCGCGCTGTGCGCTCAACAGCTGTCCATTCGGTGAACTGCTTGCTCATTTTTTCGAGTGTTTCGTTGATGTCAGTGTCAGAAATCTCAACTTTTGGTTTATCCAGCTTGATCTTATTCAGGCCTTTTAAATCAACCTCTGGGTAAATTTCAAAGATTGCATTGTATTCGAGTGCTTGCCCGTCTTCGTTGTTCTTGATATCAACTTTAGGCTGATTCGCAGGCACTAAGCTTTCTTGGCGGATAGCATCGCGTAATGTGCTTTGTACCAGGCTGCCAACCACTTCCATGCGCGCATCATTGCCAAAACGTTTTTTGATAACATTGACCGGAATCTTGCCGGCACGAAAACCTTGCAGCTTTACTGTTTTTGAAAGCTTCTGGATTTTCTCATTAACCTCTTTATCGACCTGCTCAGCAGGGATACTCACGAATAAGGTACGCTCATGTTGCCCTGTTTTTTGCATGGACACTTGCATCGCTACTGACATATCAACCTCGTATTATAATGGTGCGAAAGGAGAGACTCGAACTCTCACGGGTTACCCCGCTGGAACCTAAATCCAGTGCGTCTACCAATTCCGCCACTCTCGCAAAACTCACTCTAAAATCTGGGGCGAACGACGGGGCTCGAACCCGCGACGACTGGAATCACAATCCAGGGCTCTACCAACTGAGCTACATCCGCCATAACCGATCATAGAAGTCGCATTGTAAGCGAGATAGGGGCCCGTGGCAAGGGCAAGGGCAAGGGGTCACTCAGCGCCCAATTAAATAAGCATGCCCTGTTTCCAATAAACACGAACACGGGTGGTATATGGGGGCTGAACAAGACAGCCTGCGCGCGCGCTTGCATAAACTGGCCACTTCAAGGAGAATGCTCACTTATGAATATGCAAGAAACCATAAGCGCAGTGCTCAAAAACAGCACTACTTTAATCTACTTGGCCGGGCTAACCGCCATATTTTTCATCTTGTTCGGCGAAAACTATGTCCTTTCTGACGACTATAGCCTGCTACCGCTAAGAGAGATTGATGATTCAGCTTTCCAAATGAGCCTAAGGAGGATCCACGAAGACTTACAAGAAGGCAAGTTAAGGCGCTTATTCATGACTAATGATTATGGCTATGGTGCGATTTTTTGGTTTTCACATGGCGTGATAACCTTTGTGCCCTATCTGCTGAGCAGTGATCATTACGTCATACTGCTACCAAGGCTGCTGTCACTTTTTTTTGCATTTGCAAGTTTGTTTTTTATTTATAAAATTGCAAGGCTATATACCGATAAAATTTATTTGTGCGTCGCAGCTGCTCTGATCTACGCCTTACAACCTGAATTTGCCTTTATGTCTTTGCGTTTTCACACTCATGCGCAGCTGTTATTTTTCTCCATATTGGGCATGTATTTATTGCTACGATCCTCGGATTTCGCCTCTTTGTTCAAGTGGTCTATCGTCAGCTTTGCGTGCGCAATTGCAACCAAGATGAACGCCATCATATTGCTACCGGGCGTTGCCCTTTATCTTTATTTGATTTCTCAATTAAGCATCTTGGACTTTATAAAAAAATATTGGAAGCCTGCCCTGGCTGGCATACTGCTAGCATTGTTCTTGTTTAATCCTGCCATTGTTTTATTTTTTATATTTCCTAAAAAAGCCTTGAAGGCTATTGAGACATTAATTAAATTTATGCATTTTGCTGGCATCAACTATGGCAGCGTTTTAAATGAGCTCCCGTGGCACAAGATCAAGAATGGTCTTTTCATTAGATACTCAGGTGTTTTTACTTTAATTCTGCCAGTTGTCGTCGCACTCACGGGCTTAGTAAAATATAGGACTGAGCGCGCCAAGGGGGCTTTTCTTCTGGCTTTTTCTCTAACTTTTTTGCTTTGTATTATTATCTTTTCAATTACCGTCAAACAAGGCCCAGGTGCTTATGCAAATTACTTAATACCACTTTCAGCTATATTCTGTTTCTCAGTACTGGCCTTCGACTTGATTAGCCCGCGCTGGGATGTGCTCTGGGTGGCAGTCTTGTTAAGTGCTTTATTTTTCTTTAATGCAGAAAGGAACGATGAACGATGGCACTACTACACAGATAAGCTTGAAGAAGAAGCTAATGTGCTGAAAATGCAAGACTATCAACTTATCGCTGAGCGCTTTGGCACAGATGACCAGCCCATAATCGTGCTGAATGACTATACGATCTTGGTGCCTTTCAGTAGCTTATCTGAACATGTTAAGCGACACGCCTTTTACAACAACTTTGCTAATTTCACTGCAGATTACGACATCGTAATTATTGGGAAAAACAATCCCATCACCTGGCCTGAAGAGCAAATAAAAGAAAACTATGTCAATTATCAACCCTATTTGGATGGAGCTGAGGCTTATAAAGAACTTGTAAGCACTCAAACCTTAAATGGCCACCACTATGACATTGCGTTAGAAAACGAACGATTTGTTCTTTATGAAAAGAGCGACCTTCCTGCCCAACAAACCGATAAGTTGCTCGACTAAAAAGAGCATGTAATGATATAATCTGCCCCATGCAAATTATCATTCCAATGTCAGGTTTTGGCGAACGATTCAGAAGAGCGGGTTATACGGTCCCGAAGCCCCTTATCCCCGTGCATGGCAAGCCCATTATTGCGCATGTCATTGATTTGTTTCCTGGTGAAACCAATATGATATTCATCTGTAATGAAGATCACTTAAATACGCCTAGCTACCGTATGCGTGAGCAAATCTTGCAATACTGCCCAACGGCCAAGATAGTAAGCGTAAAAGCTCACAAAAAAGGGCCTGTGCATGCGACTCTTCTCGCCGGGTCAGTCATTGATAAAACAGAACCTACCATCGTTAACTATTGTGATTTCTCCTGCCTGTGGCACTATGATGACTTTTGCAAGACTGTTTTGAGCTCTGAGTGCGACGGTGCCATCCCGGCTTATAAGGGATTTCATCCACATACCCTGGGTAGCACGCATTACGCATACATGCGAGAGAAAGAAGGCCAAATACTGGATATCCAAGAAAAACAGCCGTTTACTGATAACCGCATGGAAGAATATGCCTCAAGCGGCACGTATTATTTTAAATCCGGAGCCATGATGCTCGAAGCATTTAAAGAAACGATTGCACAAGACTTGCATGTTAATCATGAGTACTACGTTAGCCTGGCTTACAAACCGCTGTTACAACAGAAAAAAAATATTACCGTTTACCCGCTTGCACATTTTATGCAGTGGGGAACACCCGAAGATCTACAAGAATATGAAGGCTGGGCCAGTATTTTTGCAAAACTAGAAAAACGAAATGCTAAACAACAAGCTCTGCCAGGTACATTATTATTGCCCATGGGCGGGCTTGGCAAACGATTTGCAGACGAGGGTTATCAGTTAACCAAACCTTTGATCCCTGTACACGGCAAACCCATGGCCGTGCAGGCATTAAATGACTTGCCAGCACATCAGGAGCAAATCATCGTTATGCGCCAGGATATGCCTGCTGTTGATACGATACAAAAAACTCTTAAGCAAGCATATCCCGCATCATCTATTTGTATGCTGAATAGCCTTACGGACGGACAAGCATCAACGGTAGAAATGGGTATCAAAGAATATGAGCAACAACATGGAAAGCTACCTGCTGGCCCTGTTACCATTGGCGCCTGCGATAACGGGGCAATTTATGATTTCGAGCAATTAAAAAACTTATTAAACGATCCCGGCGTCGATGTTATCGTTTGGGTGGCAAGAGGACACGCCAATGCGAAGCGGCATCCGGAGATGTTTGGCTGGGTCAAGGAACACCAAGGCGTAGTTGAGCACATCTCTGTGAAAAAACCGCTAGAAAGCCCACGTCACGATCCTATTGTCATAGGCACGTTTACGTTTAAGTCCCCGCAAGCATTGCTTGGCGCCATAGCGAGCATGAAGGAACGCCAGGCGCTGGTGAATGGCGAATACTATATGGATATGTGTATTAATGACGCCATCGCGCAAGGTTTACGCTGTGTTATTTTTGAAGTAGAGCACTTTGTTTCCTGGGGCACGCCCAATGATTTGAAAACCTTTGAGTACTGGGACAGCTGTTTTCATCAGTGGCATACTCACGCTTACATTCGCGATTGTGAACAAACGGTGGCTCAAGCATGATTTCACGTCAACTTGCTATTTTTCTAGTAGTGGGAATAACAACAGTATTAATAGACTTTGTAGTTTATACAATTCTATTTAAACTCATGCATACAAACCCCGAGCTGGCCAAGGGCATTTCTTTTATCACTGGTACAGTTTTTGCATACGCATCCAACCGCAAATGGACATTTGAACATCAAGGCGCCATACATACAAATATTGTGCCATTTTGCCTACTATATGCATCCACTCTATTTGTTAATGTTTCTGCAAATGGCTTGCTGCTTGATTTGTTTGAACATATTATATTTGGCTACCTCATTGCATTTCTAATTGCTACGATATTAAGTGCTACACTTAATTTTGCTGGAATGAAGTGGTGGGTTTTCAAGCACCCCGGCAAAGGAGCCGCTTCATGAAATACTCCCTGGTAATACCCTGCTACAATGAGGCTGAAAATATTCCTCTGCTGTTAGAGCGCTGTAAACTTTTGCTTGAGGATAGCTCGATAGAAGTAATCCTTGTTGACAATGGCTCAACAGACAACACGCAAGTCATATTTAAACAGCTTTTGCCACAGTACCCTCGAGCACGCACCGTGCTCGTTACGCAAAACCAGGGCTATGGTTATGGAATTTTACAAGGGTTGAAAGTCGCTAGCGGAGATGTCATCGGATGGACGCATGCCGATATGCAAACTGACCCTGCTGATTTATTTGCGGCCAAAAAATTGTTTGAGCAACAAAATAAGTCTCTATTTGTTAAGGGCCGTCGCCATGGCCGCCCGCTAGCCGATGTCTTCTTTACATTCGGCATGAGTATTTTTGAATCACTGTTGATGTCAAAACCCATGAGTGATATTAATGCTCAACCCACACTCTTCCCACGAAAATTTTTCGAGCAATGGGATAACCCTCCGCATGATTTTTCGCTCGACTTATATGCCTACTATCAAGCACATAAAATAGGGCTTACTGTCCGACGCATACCTGTTTATTTTGGCAAACGTGCGCACGGCGTATCTAGCTGGAATGTGGACTGGAAAGCTAAATGGAAATTTATCAAACGCACTATCACTTACAGCTTTAGCCTAAAACGTACAATGGAATGAGCTATGCATAAAATTGAACTTATCGCCCATCGTAAAAATACCATAGAAGACCTGAAGCAGACAGAGCCTTGTTACGGCATAGAAATGGACATACGAAGCAATAATGGTGAGCTTGTAGTGCATCACGACCCTTTTGCACAGGGTTGCTTATTTAAAGATTGGCTGAAACACTATCAACATCAAACGCTCATTTTAAATGTAAAAGAAGAAGGACTGGAGCAGGCCGTACTTGAGCTTGTGCAAAAACATAAGGTTGAAAAATACTTTTTCCTTGATCAATCATTTCCTTTTTTAGTAAAGTGGGCAAACAAAGGTGAAAAAAACCTGGCCGTGAGACTTTCAGAGTATGAGTCGATTGAAACCGTCTTAACATTAGCGGGCAAAGTAAAATGGGTCTGGGTGGACTGTTTTACACGTTTTCCGTTATCAAACGATAGCGCGCAGAAGCTCAAGGCAGCAGGATTCTCGTTGTGCCTGGTGTCGCCAGAACTGCAGGGGCGAGACTCAGCGACTGAAATACCAAGCTTGCACCGATTGCTTACAAAAGATGCTATTGAATTTAATGCCATATGTACCAAGCAACCAAAACTTTGGGAGCAGTGTCTGAATGCACCGTTATAAGATAATAGGCCACCCTCTTTTTGTTCTTGGTGCTTGCATCAAGCTGGCCCTGTTATTTTTTGCTTCCTCGCAAGCAGAATTAGATTGGTATTTGCCTTTCCTGAATCTAAGCCTCGAAAATCTCAGCCTTAACCCTTGGGGCGTGCATCTAGCAGGTGGGGGCGACGCCCATGCATTTCCGTATGGCCTGACTATGTGGTTTGCATTTATCCCGCTAGCTGGCCTTGCAAAATTATTAGGTTTGCCATTGAGCTGGGGATATGGGCTAACCATATTTATATTTGATTGTGCCGCACTCTTCCTGATGCTGCGCATTTTCTCGTTACCTGCGAAGAAAATATTAAATTTTTACTGGCTTTCGCCCATCGTCCTTTTTGCTTGCTACTGGCTGAAGCTGAATGATATTGTACCAGTATGCGCGCTGTTACTAAGCCTTTACGCTCTAAAAAAACTGCACATCAACACATCTGCTATATTTTTAGCTATTGCCATAAGCATGAAGCTAAGCATGGCGATAGCCTTACCGTTTTTTCTTATTTACCTCATTAGAAATAAAATCCTTAACGGGTATTTTTTGCGATTCTGCCTTAGTGGCGGAGCTGCACTTTCTTTGTTTTGTCTGCCACAATGGCTCTCAACAGCTGGCAGAAATATGCTCATGTACAACCCCGAGCTATCAAAAATTTACGATATATCAATAGGGTCTGCATCGACACCTACGATTTACCTATTACCACTCATATTACTGTTTATGCTTTATTTTATGTGGTCTATGCGGCGAGTCAACTTTGAAATTTTATTTATTCAGCTTGGAATCGCCCTGTTCTCTGTTCTCGTGCTGACACCTGCATCACCTGGCTGGTTTCTTTGGGTCGTCCCGCTGCTTGCCTATTATCAATCTGTTAGCGACCGGGTCACTTTTCTTGTAGTAACTTTATTTAGTGCTGTCTATGTTGGTCTAAGCTTTCTGCTTATGCCACAACCATTAGTTTTTGGCTCAACCATAGTAGAACATTTTCGCACCGCACTGAATGGCTTACTCTCTCCTCAGCTTCTAGGGCTTGTGCACACACTACTCATTGGTCTCGGGGTAATTCTTATCTACCGAATTTGGAAAAATCTAATATATCAAAATACTTTTTACCGAATGACAAGAAAACCGATTGTAATAGGTATTGCTGGCGACTCAGGTGCGGGAAAGGATACATTAGTTTCTGATCTTGCTGGCCTGCTTGGCAATCGCTCCTGTATTGCTATTTCCGGCGACGACTATCATTTATGGGATCGGCAAAAACCGATGTGGCAAGTTATGACCCACTTGAACCCACGAGCTAATGACCTAGCCCGCTTTACACGCGACCTACAGTCGCTTGTCGCAAAGAAAATGATTTCAATTAGGCACTACTGCCATAAAACCGGGAAAATGAGCAAGCCTTTTAGATTAAAAAGCAATGATTTTATTTTTGCTAGTGGATTGCACGCTCTTTATACACAGTCACTGAGAAAGCGATACGACCTGAGCATATATTTAGATATCGATGAAAATTTACGCAAATTTTTTAAGATTCAGCGTGACACCACTCAGCGCGGCCACTCAGTAGAAAAAATTCTAAATTCTATAGCTGCACGCGAGCCAGACTCAAAGAAATTTATAAGACCACAATCAAAACACGCGGACTTGGTAATTGCATTGCAAGCCATCCACCCTGAACTGCTTGAAAACCACACTGTGAATAGCATGCCCCGTTACAAACTTAAGTGCACTATTCGTAATGGCATTGATATCCAAGCATTGGTAAGGGTGCTTATTGGAACACTTGGCTATCATGTTGAGCTACTTGGCGAAAGGGACAGTATGCAAGAAATTGTTATCGAAGGAGATGCCAATAAAGATGATCTTGCGATGGCAGCAAATATTCTCTTTTCAAATATTCAAGACTTACTTGACAAACAACCACGATGGCAAGATGGTATGCAAGGCATCGCCCAGCTCGTTGTATTATTTTATTTGGAGCAAACTCTTAGGGAGCGTTTACTATGATTAAAATCCATCATCAACATTTGCTAAAAACGCTGCCTGATGCGGTCCTATTCGATACAGATAACACGCTATATCATTATGATCCGGCCCACAAAACAGCCATGGATGCTGTAGAACAAAAAATAACTGATATGTTTTCTATCAACCCAGAACAATTTAGGGTAGCATTCAACGATGCAAGGGCGCAAGTAAAGCAGCGCCTTGGCGAAACGGCAAGTTCGCACAGCCGCCTTTTGTATTTCCAGCGCATGTTAGAATTAATCGGCTTGGGCTCACAAGTACTATTGGCACTGGATTTTGAACAAACCTACTGGCGCACCTTCTTAAATCATGCCAAACTTTTCGATGGGGTAATTGAGTTACTAGATGATCTACGCCTGCTCGGCATCCCCACTGCCATTGTCACTGACTTGACCGCGCAAATTCAATTCAGAAAAATTGTTTACTTTGGACTTGAAGACCACTTTGACTACATAGTTACCAGTGAAGAAGCGGGTTATGATAAGCCCCACAAGGCACCTTTCGAAATTGCTCTAGAAAAAATGCAACCACAGGGTAACCGCATTTGGATGATAGGTGACAACCCCAAAAGTGATATCAAGGGCGCCAAAGAAGCCATTAATGCTGTGACTTTCCAAAAGTTACATAATGGTGTCAAGATGGGTGAAGGTGACATGGCTGCAGATGTGGTCTTTGATGAATTTAATCACTTAATCAAACTTGTTAATTCTTTCAATACCAGTGAGCAAATCTTAGCATGAAACTTTCAAAAGAATTTTTAGCCTATTGTGCTGAGCTTGGTGAGGACACCATGCTGGTGCAAGGCGCCGGAGGCAACGCATCTTATAAATATAACGATGTGCTAACAGTTAAGGCTTCTGGAACCTGGTTGCGTGACTCGCTAGAGCAATCTAATTTTGTGTCGCTTGATTTGCCAAAAGTCATCAGCGCAATTGATGATGGGCAAGCGCGTTTTGATGCGGCAGTCCTGCCTGAACAGTCCTTGAAACCCTCTATTGAAACAGCCATGCATGCTCTAATCCCCTACCCTTATGTTTTCCATTTGCATCCTGTAGAGGTCATCGCCAGCACGGTAATTGCCGATGGTCAAAATATATGCGAGCAAAAACTAGCAGAGCTGCCTTGGGTGTGGTTACCTTATTACCGCCCTGGGAGCATGCTTGCAAATGCAATAAATACAGTATTGGAATCAAACAAACCACCACCGAAAATTTGGATTTTGACTAACCACGGCATCATTATTGCAGATGACACTCTTGAAGGTGTACAACAACTCCTGAAAACGGTTATGGACCGATTTCCAAACACCGTAGAGCTATCATCTATGGAATACGCAACTGCGCAGCATAGCAAACATAAGTGGAACGAGCTTGGCTACGAACAAAGCTTAGACCCCTTATTTAACTCACTGGTAGCTGATCCTGGTTGCTTAGATGCGACACAAAAGCATTGGGTATTGTATCCTGACCACGCTGTATTTTTAGGTCGAAGTGCTCCAATTTATGACCATTCCATAGATGACCTGACAACGTTTAAAGCTTGGATTGAGCAAAACAACCACCCACCGCTTATTTTACTACCAAAGCAAGATACGATTCTGATTAGCAAAAACGCAAAACAAAGTGAACTATTGATGCTAGAGTGCTACTGCAAAATATTGGCTAGAGTAAAAAATTATCAGTTAATATCATTACCTACTGAAGAAGTAGACGGCATATTAGGGCTGGAAAGCGAACAATTTCGTATCACCATTGGCAGGTAGTTCATAAGCGCGCAAGGATGGCCACCCAGCATCACCTCACAGGGATGTGTAACAGTCGAAAATCTGGATCGAGTAGAAATCTGGTGCGCCTGGCAGGGTTTGAACCTGCTACCCTCGGCTCAGAAGGCCGATGCTCTACCAACTGAGCTACATCCGCCATAACCGATCATAGAAGTCGCATTGTAAGCGAGATAGGGGCCCGTGGCAAGGGCAAGGGGTCTGGGGTTCTAGCAAGAGGTTTTAGCCACGAACTGCCTGTCTTTGCCCGCGCGGTCTTGTAGCGCCTGCTTGCCCGCCAGGCGCGGTCCCTGGGACATCAGGCAAGCTTGCCATGGCGGCATCCCACCCCGGAGTAGCACGCTCACCCACTGCTTCGGGTGGTTGTGGATCTGAGGCGTCGTTATTGTCGTCGCTGTCGCTATCTTCGTTGTCGCTATATGCTGGCGGTGCGCTTGGGGCTGGCGATACCTGCGTTTGAGCTGCGCGATGCAGACTGCCTTGGATTAGCTCCATAGCAACAAGATTATCAGGCATTTCAGGCAAAACTGGGTAAGACGGCGGTGGTGCACTGGGCGCGCCTGGCGCTTGGTCATCAAGCTCTTCTTCTTGCACGGCAGGCCATGCGGAAGCGCGGCCAAACAAGCCCCAAGCTGTTGACCAAACCCGCCCTGCCAGATCTGCTACTTTGGATTTGATATTAGGCATGGTGGTCGCAGCAGCGACTGGCTCATTCTCTTTTTCTGGCTCATCCTCTTTTTCTGGCGCAACGGCATTCGCCGTTCTTGTGCGGCTAGCAAAGCTTTCATGCATCTCTTCCATAAGTACTGGCGCAGCATCTACGAAAGCTTGTGCTGTTGTAGACGATACCGCTAAAATTGCGTGCAGCGCTTCAGTTTTCATTGCGGCAACATAGGTACGCTTTTGCGCATCATCAAGCTCGCCCAGCTTCTGCGCCATGGCGTTTAAAGCAGCTGTTACATGCTTACGCAAAAAAGACACCTTGAAAAATCCTACTAATTTATCAAATAACAGTGGTTCTTTTGCTGATGGCCTTTTAAACAGCTCAACTAACACTTGCCTAGCATCAGACTGCTGGATAAAAGCTGCAAGATTGCCAACAGCAAAGTCCTGGCTTAGCAATGCAACGATATTAAGCCTTCCGCTTAACAAGCTACTGGCAGCACCCAAAAAATTCAGCTTAAGGGTTAACTCTGCACAAGGATCTATCTCTAGGTTTGCAAGAAAATGTCTTAGAATGTCGTCCGCATCCTGCATCCTGTCAGCAGCGACGTCAATAGGTACGCTCAGCACTCTTGACTCATCGTATTTCCATTGCCCCGTCTTACTGCTAAGAACTTCTTCACCTTTTACACCAAAGATATAGTCGCTTAAGGTCTTGTCGATTGGCGTTGCATCTACGCGCCTTAAAACTAAAATATCGCGCCCGGATACGTTCCGCGCAGCTGAATCAGAAAGTGTTTGGTAGTTGGCAACAATATTCGCAATTTGCGATAATAACTGAAACCCTTGTGCATGCGCATTTCGAACTAATGCATTCATCTGCTTAGGCCCAAGAAATTTTGCGTACATAGTAGCTAATAAATGTGATTCCTTAATCAGCGTTACAAAATCTTTAGGATTGTTCACAAGGTAGCGCGCACCATTTACCGTAACAAAGCCTGTTGCAATAAGGTCGCTAATGCTATTGCATGGTGGGTTATTATGCGCTCTTTCGTCGCAACCCACTGCGCTCGCAGTACTTGTGGATTGCAAACCGTGGATTTCATCCATCAAACCCGGAGCTGCCTCAGCAAGCGCGGGAGATATTAATTCTTTGCGCATGGAAGCAACAATAGCTCTTTTTTGATCTGTGCCGTCTTCGATGGCTGCAAGTTTTTGCGCACAGGTAGTGAACACTGGTGCTAACGCACTACTGTCTCCATGCATTTTTACCAGATATGAAAACAGACTTTGGTTTTGCTTATCCAGTCTAAGTAAAGCTTGCCATAGCGTAATAGGATGAGATTTTTCAATGACAAGCTGAGCACACTGTGCATCAGGAGTCGATCTAAGCAAACCATCTAAAACATCCCTTGCGTCATCAGAGAAAAGCTTAAACCATCCTTTATTTGAGAACACAAGCTCATCGCTTGGGTCCTCAAACTGCATTTTATTTAATATTTGCATCAGGCGCGGACCAGCGTTAATTTTTAGCAATATGGGATCTTTTTCAGCGTAGGCTTTACGAACAAGCGCATCGACATCGGCAGGTTCAAAATAACTAATGTAAGTATCTGCTTTATTGCCGGGATTATTGCATAATTCGACAAATAGCGCTGGATTAGTGATTAGGGTGAGTACTTCCTTTCTAGTAGGTGCATCAGGTAAATCAGAAACACTTAGTCCAAATAGGCCCATTATAAAACTCCTGCATGATGCTATATTAAAGTAAGTCATCATGTTAAATGCCTGGGCTTAGAATGTCAAGGTTTTAGGGCGCTCAGAGGTTGTCACAAGTACAAAAACCCCCGCCGCAGCTACGCTGCGCCTGCCCCCTTCACAAAGGGGGCGACCATCAGCAATGGGGGAATTTTAAGGGGGAGAAAGCGTCGAAAATCTGGATCGAGTAAAAATCTGGTGCGCCTGGCAGGGTTTGATGCGCTAGCATCAAACGGGTGGCCAGGGATGGCCACCCAGCATCACCCCACAGGGATGTGTAGCAGTAGAAAATCTGGATCGAGTAAAAATCTGGTGCGCCTGGCAGGATTCGAACCTGCTACCCTCGGCTTAGAAGGCCGATGCTCTATCCAAATGAGCTACAGGCGCATAGAACATCGATTATACCATTGTTTTTGCAGCTCCTGGTTTATGGCATAAACCTGAAAAGTGAGTTAACCAATTCTGTATCGGCATCTTGCACATGGCAAATCCCTCCAGAAGGCCAGCTAGACGTACACACCCTGCGAACAATTGCGCTTTGCTCAGTCTCTTTTGCCTTGCTTTCATCTGGCTCGGGCGGAGGCGCTTGTATATCCTCAGGCTTTGGCTTGGCAAAAAAAGTATGCTCGCCAAAAGACTGCTCCATGAAAATTTCAAAATCATTGATGGGGTGAAAGCTTATATCATGCACGTGACCTTTAGCTGAGCTTTTTTTGCTAGGTGCACCACCGCTTTCCTTGCTTTCACCCTCTTTATTCTCACGTTTTTTAAGTGTACTGCTAACAGTCTTTATATATTCCAAAAGCGCATTTATGGATTTTATAATTTTTTTCATGCTGGGTATTTTGGCATTTTTCGCTGCTTGCATACTGGTGTACTCAACAGGCCAGTCATTTGTATTAACGAACCTTGCCCCAAACACTTGCCCATTACAAAAAGACAAACATAATGATTCAAGCTCATGCTGAGCTTTGACCTCATTTTCGATTATCTTGTTCGTAAGATAATGTCTCAACATCCCTGCACTTACTAATGAGGGTACAACTATTGGCCAAAGCATGGCTCCTGCTAGGTGCCCACCTGCAACGGGTACTGCTGCAACTGCGCCACTTGCAAAATCAGCAGAACTGGCAGATTGCTGAGTATGCTTGTTAAAAGCATTGGCTGCTTTTTGCATGTACTTATAAAGAAATTTTTGTTCTTGCGCTGAATCTCTTGGCATTGCAACTCTTACACCCACTTGCGGAAAAAATTTATTCAGCAAATTGGGAGCGCCTGTAATATTTAAAATACTTTTGTAATCTGTTAGCGACTGATCAGCCGCTTTCAAGAATGGTCTTGCACCTGGGCTTTCAATGGCAACAGTAAAGACCTGATGCTTACAACCCATCAACTCAGCGAAAAGGGCGCCAATCTCGTGCCCGGTGTACATAAATTTGTAGCTCTTTTCAGCAGGTAGCTCATCCTTTGCTTCCGCTATCATCTCTTTGAACCACTTTTCTTCATTTTTGGCAGACTGAGTAAGCTGCAGGCCATCTTCTGTTGCTAAATTTAAAACGTCTAGTAATACCTCGTCTACCTTTGATGGATGGTAAAACACAAACGTTGCTACTGGCCCGGCCTTTTCATCCTCCCTGACTACACAAGCAAACCTTGCCCCTGTATCAGCATTTGTTCTTTGAAAAACAGTGCTGCCAAGAGTGCCATCCTTAATTTCTGTATTATATACAAATGCTTGATATACCAATGATGTATACGACATAACTCCTCTCCTTGAATCACTTTATTGCTTTAATTATTGCTTAAAGGAAGTTATTTTTACACCGTAAAAACTACGGGGTCTTACCCGCCAATTGCTTTTGTTATTTTATTAGAGAACGCCAGGCGGCTCGGCAGATAATTCAAGATGCCTTCGCAAATGGATTTCTCAATAATTTGTGATTTATTTTTACAGCAAAAAGCATGCTTTATTTCGTTGATGTAGTCTTCAATGGTGCGCGGGGACAAGCAATAAAACTCGGCAATCTGCTTGACCGTAAAACCTCGCGCCAACAGCCAGCGTATCTCCATGCAACGCTGCTCTCGGTTTGTGGCGTCTTTGCCAGCATCTGCCAATACATTTTCTTGTGACAGTATCAGTGATCCACCCTTCTTGCCGTCGGCACGCATCACTTTCTGTATTATGCTGTCAAAACCTGTTTGCTGGAATGTCGTTGCAAAAAATGCAGACCCAATAACCTGGTAAGCCTCATTAACCACAGGAATACGTCTAGTTAAAAAAAGTGTGTCTCCGGTTGCAAAGCAGTAAACGTCAATTATCGTAAGCTTCTTACCCCGCAAAACCAAACCATCTTCATCTCGATAAAAATCTGCAAACTGAGCGCTCCCACAGGGAACGTCATAATCCGTTTTTCCATATAACCAATCTGGGGTATTCAGCCCGCAAGACAAAGCGGACGTTTTATTACATTCCCGAATGTACAAATCTGCATCTTTCCAACCAAGTAAATAATTACTCGTAAAATACTGCTGTCTCACTTGCTCCTGCAGCACCAACAAGCTGATATAGTTTGGTATAGGATCACGCCACTGTGTTAATGCATGACTTATAGACAAGTTCCCCCCTATGCCCTGCCTGAGCGCACCTGAGCTTATATAAATATAATAATTGAAATAAGCCCAAAAAACCACATGCTTTATACTTCCGCCTTATAAATTTTATTTTTGCTGTTATAAAATTAAAAATTATTTTTGTTTTTTTACTTTTACGCTTGACAACCATACCTGCATACTTTACATTGGTTATTCAGCTTTAAAAAGCTGTTAACTTAAGGGAAGCAAACATGAACAAACATACGACTACCATTGCCGTCCGCCGGCATGTCCGTGTCCGAGTGACCAAGGCAAACTAATTGCGCTTGATGTAGATGTTGTTTCTGTAAAAATCAAAGAAAACCCTTCTACCATAGTGTAAGCACTGCTTATTCTTTAGCGCGCTTAGTTTGTCCAAAACTTTAATTACCCATTAACACAAAATACACCTTAAAGGGGTTTAACATGACTATGAGTTACAGAAAAAGAATCGATTCGGCAATGCAAGAGTATTGTCAAAAAAGAGGTATGGATTTTCCGGAAAGAGATAACATATCTTATCTTACTTTCTACGGAAGCGAACTGGAAAGAAATTTTATAGAGCTACAAAGTGTCTGCGGAGGATTTCGCAACCTCATCAATTACTATCGGCTTCTTGATGCCACTGTTGACAACTTCAACAACGATGTTGAGCAACAAATTGCCATGATTCCAATACCGATGAAAGATAAACTTCCTAAAATAGCGCAAGAATGCCTTTCTGAATATGAGGAAAATGCTCGGAAACTCGAACATTATGTGAGCCTTTTCGTGGATAGGGCCACATCAATATTGCCTGGACCAGTTGTGGCCGCCAAGCATGGAGCACAACCTTAAAGCAAGACCGAGGTAGCAGCACTCGAAGCTGTTACCTCGGCTGCCAAGCACAAAGGAAACGCATATGCACATACATACTATCATTGCCGTTCACTGGCAAGTCCGTGTCAGAGTGGCCAAGGCAAGCTAATTGCGCTTGATGTAGATGCTTTTCTGTAACAATCAAGGAAAACTCTTCTACCACAGGGTAAGCACCGCTTATTCTTTAGCGCACCTAGTTTTTCAAAACTTTAATTACCTATTAACAATAATACACCTTGAAGAGATTTATCATGAACATGAACCACAAACAGCGAATAGACCAGGCAATGCAAGCTTATTGCCAAAGATGGAATATTAATTTCCCGGAAAGAAATGCAACATACCTTAAATACCGCAACAGTGAGGAAGAGCACAGTTGAACAAGCGTTAGAACGTCATGATTTAATGGCTCGTTTCTTAAGCCAAAAGAATAACCCTGAAAATTTAATTTCCATTTTAAAGAATCAGTTTAGTTTTATCCCGCTTATCGAGAAAGACAAAAAAATAAAGCATTATTTCCAGTTAATGGAGATGATTGATCATATTATCAAAGTGCTAACTGAAAGTCGCGCAAATGCAGATATGCTGTTAAGGCCGCTTCAAGAATTTCGCAATTTTGTCTGTTTGAGCCTGCATTTAAAATGTGCCAATTATGAAGACTTTATTAACGAACTTAACGAGATTAATATTGGTGTAATGTGCTCAAAAGAGCACTTGAAACAATTATCAGACTTGCTTTTGTCCCAAGATGTGTCAACTGCGCCTCAAGATGTAAAATTCCGTATCTTGGGGGCGGTATATTCAGAAATAAATATTCTTTTTGCTGGTAACACAGCAGCTAAAATACAATATGAAGACAGTGTGGCGGAGATAAAGCAAGCATACCGAAAAACTTTCCAAGCTGAAACAGATGGTCATGATGACTGCGATAGTATAACTTTGTCTGATACAAGTGAGTATATATATCTTTTTATCGCTGATACGAATGTAGACTATAAGTTGCTTGCTCATGTATTTAGTGATTTAAGCGATCGCGCCGGACACCATAACAATAAATTCCGCATACCCATAATGGGCATGTCATTACCAGACATCAGCAAAACCATACAGCGACTACGTGATATTGACTTATCTCGCTATGCACGGACATCTAGTACCAGCATGGATACAGGCCCTGCGACAAGCGAACGAGCAGCAACAAGTACACAAACTATTCTAGTTAATGATGGCAAAAAAGCATGTAGAAATCCTGCGTACAAAAAAGTGCCGCATGAAAAGCCTGATGGCACCAATAACAACGCGGCTAATACCTCCAGTGCTTCTGCTCAAAGGCAGCCTGCTGAAGATGATACGCAATTAAAAAATGCGGTTGCTAAGGCTTATTCCTTGGATGCAAATGTAAAGTTGTATCAGATCCACGAACCATACACTCATGCAACATTGTATGCCTACTGGAATTTGCCAAAAATTGGCAGTGAAAATTCATCTACAGCAAAGCCTTTTGTTGAACTGATGAAAGCGGGTACACTTGCTCCACGCCGATTAGGCACCAATGGCTATAAACGTACTACGACACTTTCTGATAATGGTGATCTGGTAAGAACCTATAAACTAAAATTATGTACAGAAGATCTCCGCCCTACAGGTGTGCCATTGGCGGAAAAAACTGTTGCGGGAAAACCTGTGAAAGTATTTGAGTTTTCTGAGCTTAGAACGCACAAAGACAAACGATTTACCTAGAACAAAAATGGATCAGGTTGTTTTTTGACACTATTTACTCAGTTAAGTACTGCATCTTGATTTTTTGCATCGACAACGACGGCAACTGCACCTATCTCTTGTCTCTCTGAGATAAGGTCATGATTGCTTTTGATTTTTGTGCTTAAGTGAACCGCTACGCACTGCAGTGATTGCTCGGGGCAGAGGGATTCGAACCCCCGACCCCCTGGTCCCAAAGAATGGAGTCACGGTCGCATTTTTAGCCCGAACCATAAAGCTCTATCGCTCTCGATTCAGTAAGACTCATTATCGCTTTTATTGAAAAATTGGTCAATATTTGCTGTGTAATCCCTATAGTTTTGAATACAGGGCATGGTTGTTAATACGCCTTGCTTTCCCAAGATCAAAATCATTTTTCATATTTGCTAGCTCTCTTGCGGTCAAAAAATGCATCAAAACTTCCTGGGGCAGCACTGGGGCAGCATTATTGGCCGACTTACTCCTCTATCAACAGTACCCAGCAGCCCACATGCTATTGTTTTTCTTCTGATCATTACCACTCGCAGGAGCTTACCTATGCCCACTGAACACCGAATTATTGCCTTTACCTACAGATTATGTTATCATGCTCACTTTGCCTTAAAAAGCAGGCACACATCTAATGAAACCCTTATTACATGCTTACACTATGCCCCAATGTCAGTCATTAAAGGCCACGCTTGAGCAGTTCAAACAAGCAGACGTTGATTTAAACTATCACTTTTTGGCACCCAATGCAGAACCCCTGTCCACTCCTTGAGATTTTTGAGAAGGTCGATACAGGTTTGTATGTTGCCGTGGGAACAGAAAGGGGATTTATTGGAGCTGCCATAGCCAAAGCATCGTCGCTTCTTTTGGTGGACCACGACCCCGAAGTTCGGCGGTTTAATAAAATCAATATTTATTTACTCAAAATTGCTGATGATAGAACTCATTACCTTCGCTTAAGGCTAGAATTGACCATTGATGAATGGAAGAAGCCAGATGAGGATTATCCCAGTATTGACGAAGACTTTTTGTGGTGGAAGAAGCGTGTAAGGCAGAATGATGAATTTAAAGATTTCCATGAGGGAAAATTCGGCTTTGGTATGACTAGTTATTTACGCCATGATGATTTTTTTAACCACCTTTCTAATTTGGCAAAAAGTGACAATATTGAATCTGTTTGTGCAAAACTAACAAATACTTCATCTATCCGTCAGCTCGTATCTCTAATGCACCCAAAAAATTACAAAATCAGTGTGATTGATATCAGCAATGTCTGGTGGAAAGTTTATATGGGGAGTTCACATATAGCCATGCTCAGGGAATTTGAAAAAATTGCTACAAACGAAACAAAGTTAGTTCTTACTGGAGATTATTCCGGTGGGATGTTCTTTGAGTATGGGCATCACCAACTTCAAGAGTATATAAGTTCTCATAAAACGTCAATTGGCTGTTCAATCCTATAACTCCTCTGGGTTTTATCTTTTATCCCAAATAGCCTCAAGCTTGTTATATACCAATTGATGTTTTTTGTGGATTACACAAACAAGCTGACCACCATTCCACCCTTTTAGGTTACAGCTAGCCAACACCCTTCCATGACTCCCCTTTTAAACATGGAATATATTGTTCAAACAAAACCTCATATGCAGCTTTCGGCTCATAGGCTTGGTTTTGAGGTAAGGCTAATAAAGGTGTTATGTCGTCATTAAACCCTTTGTGGTTCTGCTTTTCAATCAGGTTTTTTTCAAACTGTGCCCTGCTGACTGGCGTGTTGCCTTTTTCCATATAGTGTTGGAATATATCAATTGTTTGCGGAATATCCAGTGTTCCAATTTCTTGGTTCACATACCAAAAATCGTACAAATCTCGTCCTTTGCTACGTTGATAAAGTGCACGAAGCTTGGTTGCCATAATTTCCTCGATGGGATGGGTCAGCACTTCACAATCTCCGCTATACCAGTCGCTTTTAACTGTAAATGGGACATTGGCATAAGGCTTAACGTGGTAATGCTCACGCGTATTGATTTCGATCTTTAGTTTCCTGAAAGCCGAAGAATCTTCAATAGGAAATTTATAGTAGAGTGTAAATCTACCTTTGTTCTGTTTATATTTTGGATCGCCCAACCAGTGATCTAGGCTTGCCCGAATCGCTTCTGCCGTTTCCCCGATCGGTTGCGGTGATGCTTGCACAAAATCTAGATCTTCTGAAAATCGCCCTGCCTTTTCAAAAAACAGTTTATGCAGTGCTGTGCCACCTCTAAATACAAGATTCTTTTTAATGGTTTGGTTTTGATACAGCTCGCAAAGTGCGCGCGACAATACCAGGTCATGCTCAATTTGATCTCGCATCACCCAAGAGGCAACATTACCCCATGCTGTAATATCTAGTCTTGGTATCATAGTTCGTCTGGCTCCACATTTTCGTTGACTAAAATATGCCAACGTTTATTTTTTTCGATAATGGCGGCTCCGCTCCCGGGCACCAATGCGTGATATTGCGGCGCTTTGCTGCACAGTGCATTGTGAAGATCAGTTAAATCCATAGGTATTTCTAATAACTCCAGCAAATACCCTAGTCTTTGCACTGTTGCTGTTTGCACGTCATCATTTTCAAGAAGTTTAATTAATGTATTTGGGTCTAATGTTTCACCCATTTCACACAAAATAGTAGCAACAAAATTTATACTTCCTACATTTTTATAGCGCAATAAATCACACACTGTTATTTCAGGAATACTAACATTAACCATCTTACCACTAGTTTTTGTTTTTTGATAATACGCAGGATTTATTTTCTTTTTATAGAAAAAATTAATTTGCACTCTGCCAGCCTGAATAGCTGGAGTCACCTTATTAGTTACAATCTGAAATGCTGTGGATAGCTGGTGGGTGGCACCTTGCAGGCCCGCCGCAGATAGCAAAGCAACATAATAGTCTTGCTCAAGGTAATCCATTAATGAGCCAATAAACCATTCTGTGGGTGGTGCGCCCTGAACAGCGTACTCGGGTGGAACCACTACATAAAACTCGCCCCGTAGACGTTGTAGTTTGCCCTTTTTAATAAGCCTATTGGCGGCCTGGTGGAAAGACATATAGGCCATGTCTAGCTCTTTCATCGCTCTGCTTCGCAAAAAGCTAAGCTGCCCTTGAGACTGCAAACGCTCTATGTATAACAGCAATTTATCTTTTTCGTTTTTCATTCTATAATTTTATTATATAAAGCTAAAAATTACAAATAAAAAACTATATTTCTGCTGTATACCCTCTAATTTTGAGTTGAGAGTGCTGCTCGTAAAGAGAGGAGTTTTTTACTTTAGGGATGTCTTTGGACGTTGTGATACTTCTTTGAAATGGTCGGGGCAGAGGGATTCGAACCCCCGACCCCCTGGTCCCAAACCAGGTGCGCTACCAAACTGCGCTATGCCCCGAATCTGCGTCATTATACCTGATTGCGCAATGGGGTCAAACGCCTAGCACAGGGGTCGCACTAATCGCGGCTGTTATCTGCTCAAGGGCCTTGCTTCCGTAGAGCTCATCGATCAACATTGAGCCTGTAGGTGCAGCGGTTGCAGCTGAGTCAGGACAAGGCGATGAACCATCTTCCCAAAGTGACTGTATGTCTGGAATAATATCCGTTCCTAGAGACAAGCCTAAAAGCACTCCTCCGGCAATCGTGATAAAAATAGCCATACCGATAAGACCATAAGATTTACCACTGTCTTCTCGCTTGAAACTGACCAATGTTGGTGCCCCAATTTTTGTTAACAAGTCATTTGCTATGCTTGTTTGCTCAGTATTTTTACCATCACAAAAAGGCGCAACAATAGCCGCAAGCTCGCGTCTTGTTGTATTAAGCGTTTCAGCATCAGATGCTTCAGGCAAGTCTTTGATTTGTCTTTCATAGACTAAAGCCTGTTGATAAAGATTCTCCACAAAACCATTAATCTGTTGTGTGGTAATTTCTGGAGCATGCTCAAGCAGGCTTGCAAATTTAATAAACAGACCCCTAAGTGCCAAGCGTTGCTTAGCATTAATCCTAGAGACCGCCGCATTAGCTTCTGCAAAACCAATATAATTTCTTGTCAGATTGGCAATTGCCGTACCATCACCATGGTCATTCGGTAGCCTTTGAATATAAATTTTGCGCGCCTGTGTGTATGTCAGTTCTTGTTTGCCCATTGTATTACTCCTGCTTCTGCATAACTGGCACTTATGATAAGTTAAACAACCTGCCCTGTAACCCCCTCAAATGGGGGGAATTTGTACATTATTGATATGAATGCGATAATACGGTCATACACCCCAACCAAGGAGCTGCCATGCCACTTTTAACGTTAGAATACAGTGATAACATTCTTGAAAAGGAAGACCTGCGTGACTTGCTGGCACAATTGCACCTCATATTAGAAAAAAAACTCCCCACTCAACTGGAGTCTTGTCAAAGCCGCGCGGTTTCACGCCCTGTTTTTGTTGTCGGTAACGGTGATGACAAAAACGCTTTTGTGTTTGTTTCGATTAGGGTGCTGTCAGGAAGAACACCGCAAGTCTTACAAGAAACTTGCGCAGCTTTGATGGAATCGCTTACTGCTTACTTTGCAAATTCACTCGAAGTCTTGCAGTTGCAGCTATCGTTAGAAATTAATGAAATTGGCCCCTATTTTTCTAAAACTTTAAGTGCAGAACAATGAAACGTAACATTAAAATTTTTCGCTGGGGCTTTTTGCTACTCATTGCAGCCGGTGCATTTTTAGTATTCAGCAATTTTTTAATTTACTCGCGTTTAACGTTTGAGCAACCCGTGTGTTTGCTCGTTTTTAAAAACTTACATAATGAAACGTTTGAAGCAGCACTGCAATGCGAAAACCGCGATAATCAAATGTATGTATTACACGGCGATGAATGGCAACTTGATGCCCGCGTGATTAAATGGAAGGCCAGCAGTAATTTGTTAGGTTTTGATGCCATGTATCGACTAGATCGTGTCGCTGGGCGTTACCATGACATTGCCTACGAGCTGGCTCAACCACGCACTGTCCATGCGCTCTCGCAATCACCCGGCCTTGATCTATGGCAAGCCTTAAAACGCTATCAACGTTGGGTGCCTGGGCTAGATGCCATGTATGGCAGCGCTGTTTACGCGCCGATGCTTGATGGCGCCGCGTATGAAATCACGCTATCGCAAAGCGGACTTATCGCACGGCCGGTGAATGAAATTGCTGAAAACGCAGTTAAGCAGTGGCAGTAAAACCCTCGCCGCAGCAAACTGCAGCTGGCCCCTTTACAAAAGGGGGCGATCCCCTGCTCTATTACAGTAAATTTCCGGTATAATACCCCGCATGAGTGCACAAGTAATTGATGGCAAGGCCATCGCCGACAAATTATTAAGTGGGATTGCTGATAAAATCAAACAGCAAACAAATAAACGCGCGCCCAGTTTAGTCGTCGTATTAGTCGGCGATAATCCTGCATCTGGTTTGTATGTCAAACGCAAAGCTACAGCTGCGAAAAAAATTGGCATTGACTCCCATGTGCAAACACTCCCTGAGAACACCACCGAAGAAGAGCTCACCAGCCTGATCGATGAACTCAATAATAACAACGAAGTCGATGGCATTTTGGTGCAGCTGCCACTACCGCGGCATATCAACCAAGATAATATCGTCGAGCGCATCAACCCGAAAAAAGATGTTGATGGTTTTCACCCGTATAATCTCGGCCGTTTGACCCAGCGCCGCCCTGCTCTGCGCCCTTGCACCCCTTACGGCATTATGTTGATGCTTGAGTCAATTGGTGTTGAGGTCACGGGTAAGCACGTTGTGGTGGTGGGCGCATCAAATATTGTTGGCCGGCCGATGATTTTAGAGCTTTTATTGCAAGGCGCTACCGTCACCGATTGCCATCGTTTCACTCAAGATTTACCTGAGTATGTAAAACAAGCTGATATTCTAATCGCTGCTACTGGCAAAGTAGGCCTGATTAAAGGCGAATGGATCAAGCCCGGTAGCGTCGTCATCGATGTAGGTATTAATCGCACCGATAATGGCGACATTAAAGGCGATGTTGAATTTGCAGAAGCTGCTAAACGCGCTGGCTTTATCACCCCCGTCCCTGGTGGTGTTGGCCCGATGACCGTTGCTGTGCTGATGCACAATACTTGGTTGGCTGCACAGCAATAGAGAACACACCATTATAAGCATTGCTACGCAATGCCGGGTCGAACAGGATTCGACCCCTACGTTAAGACAAACCTTTGACACAAGCCATTAAAAAGTTAACCTATTAACTATTTCTGGCCAAATAGGCCCCACCATGTTACGATGGTAGTTTCCTCTAGAGATACTCAGGAAACCGCTTCATGTGGAAACAGCACTCATTATGGCTCACTGGCTTTACCCTATTCGCCATGTTCTTTGGTGCAGGTAATGTGACCTTTCCGCTGCTGGTTGGCCAGTACGCGGCGCAGCATTACGCCTGGGCGATGGGTGGCTTGTTGTTAACCGCCGTGGCTACTCCGATTCTCTGCCTGCTCAGCATCTTGCTGTTCCAGGGCGACTACAAGATCTTTTTTACCCGCATTGGCCGTTGGCCAGGCTGGATTCTGTTGCTACTCGGTATTAGCCTATTAGGCCCTCTGATGGTTATTCCACGTACCGTGACAGTCGCCCATGCTGCCCTGGGGTTCGATCTGTTGAACCTACCACTCATGCTATTCTCAGGCCTGTTTTGTGTGTTGGTCTTTTTAGGCACCATTCGTGAAAGCGTTTTTACCTATATTTTGGGGTATATTTTAACGCCATTACTGGTGATCTTTTGTTTATTAATGATATCAGCGGGTTTGTTTCTCCCTCCAGAAATGCCGCATATACAAGATGCTCCCCAAAACTTTTTTGTGTACGGCCTAGTTGAAGGCTACTTTACCTTCGATGCCATTGCAGCCCTGTTCTTTGCCGGTTTATTGTTAACCAGCCTACGCAGCTTTGCAAAAGATAAAATACATGAGTACGGCACACTTCGCCTTGCCTTTTCAGCAAGCTTAATCGGTGGTGGCATGCTTGGACTGATTTACCTTGGCTTGGCTGCTGTTAGTGCAAGACATGGCTATATATTAGCGCAAGCAAATATTCCCCCTGAGCAGATCTTAACTGCGCTCGCCTATTATTTGCTCCCCGGTAAGCTAGGTATTTTTGCGAGTGTGATTGTAATGCTGGCCTGCTTTACAACAGCGCTGGCATTGACTAAATTATTTGCGGAGTTCTTGCAAGATATATCTCGGCAAAAGATTTCTTATGCATGGGGTTTGGTGATTACCTTAAGCGTGGCCTGGATAATGAGTGCTTTAGGTTTTTCGGGTTTGATTGCTTGGTTCGCACCGATTATTAAAATTTGTTACCCCATCGTTATTGCTTTGAGTATTTATAATGCGGCTGGCTGGGTTTATAGAAGGTATGCATGTAACAAGACTGCAAAAACCCCCGCTTGAGCTTTGCTCAAGCTGCCCCCTTTACAAAAGGGGGCAAATCAATTTAACCGCGTTTCCAGGTGGTGCCTTCTGGGCCGTCTTCTAAGATAATGCCGCGGGCTGCAAGTTCATCACGAATTTCATCGCTGCGCGCAAAGTCACTGGCCATACGGGCGCGGTTGCGTTCGATAATCAGCTGATGAATTTCTTCTGCTTCGAAGTCTTCATCGTCATGCGAGCCTTGCAAAAACACTTCTGGGTCGCGTTGTAAAATACCTAATACATTGCCAAGATTCACTAATTTTACGGCCAACTCATCAGCACGTTCAGGATTTCCTTGTTTATTAATTTCACGTGACAAATCAAACAGCACAGCCAATGCTTCAGGTGTATTAAAATCATCGTCCATGGCTTGTTTAAAACGCTTGTCAAAATCATCTTGCTCAGGCGTTAAACCATCAAGCTTACGCCCGCGCAGAGCTGTGTAAAAACGTTCCAATGAAGCGCGTGCTTTGGCTAGATTAGCTGGCGTATAATTTAAGGCGCTACGGTAGTGACTGCCGAGCAAAAACAGACGAATCACTTCTGCGTCAAAATCAACTAGAACCTCACGAATAGTAAAAAAATTATGCAGCGATTTTGACATTTTTTCTTCATCGACATTTACAAAACCAGTATGCATCCACGTATGAACAAATTTTTCCCCGGTGGCACCCTCGGACTGCGCAATTTCATTTTCATGATGCGGAAACTGCAAGTCAAAACCGCCGCCATGAATATCAAATGTATTGCCCAGACATTCAGTTGACATCGCTGAGCACTCAATATGCCAACCCGGGCGGCCTTTGCCCCAAGGGGAATCCCATGATGGCTCAGCTGGTTTTGCGGCCTTCCACAAAACAAAGTCCATAGGGTCTTGCTTGAAAGGATTTACTTCAACACGCTCGCCGGCGCGCATATCTTCAAGGCTGCGCTTTGAAAGCTGGCCATAGCTTTTAATTGATTTAACCGAAAAATATATATCATCGTTGTCGGCTTTGTATGCATGGCCCCTGTCTACGAGTTGCTCGATCATTCTCGTGATGCTTTGCATATGCTGGGTAGCGCGAGGCTCCGCGCTAGGACGCAACACACCCAAAGCGTCAAAATCTTCATTCATCGCATTGATAAAATATTCAGTTAAATCTGCCACTTCTTTTTCGGCTTCATTTGCCCGCTTGATGATTTTGTCGTCAATATCGGTGATATTACGGACATAATTAACATCATAGTTGCTGGCTTTCAAGTAACGATAGACCATATCAAATGCGACTACTGTACGCGCATGGCCAAGGTGGCAATAATCGTAAACTGTCATACCACAGACATACATGCTAACTTTATTGTCGTTGATGGGTTTAAAGGTTTCTTTTTTCTGTGTAAGGCTGTTATAGATTTTTAACATAAGTTTATGCGGTCCTGTAGCTATGTCGATCTAAACGGCGAATGATTTTGTCTTTGTCCCCCACCAAGGCTACCCATTTATCCATCTCTGGGCCATGCATCGTGCCCATCAGCGCAACACGCAAAGGCTGGAATAGCTGCTTGCCTTTAACACCGGCATGTTCCTTTAAATAATCTACCCAAGCCTTATAGTCTAGCCCATGTTTTTCTACAGCATCGACGGCATGTTTAAAAAATTGCGCATCAACGCCTTGCAAGGCGCTCTTAGCTTCATCTGATAAAAGCAGTTCTTGTGCAAACGCACGCTCTGCCCATATGTGCGCTTCGCTGGGCAATAAAATATTAGGCGTGATCAGCTCTACAAAATTTTCTTTTTTGTCTGCTGGCACTAACTGCTGAACGGCTTCACCCATCCACTGCCAAACTTGTTCGGGGGTTTTATGTTTGAACGTTTCTTTTTGCCAGTAATTCAATTGCGCCGGATCGTATCGCGCTGGCGAACGGCCTAGCTGTTCTATCTCAAACTTTGCGCCCAACTCAGCGGCCGTCATGAAATTATTGTCTGGGTAATAATGCCCCAAGCGTGCTAAATAGTTGAGCACAGCTTCTGGCCAATAACCCTGATCGCGCATGTCTTTGATGCTCTGGCTACCGTTACGTTTTGAAAGTGGCGCACCATCGCTACCGCTGATCAAAGAAAAGTGCCCATACTGCGGGGTATCCAAACCCAAGGCCTGTAAAATTAAAATTTGCCGTGGTGTGTTAGTGATGTGGTCTTCACCTCGCAACGCATGTGTGACATGCATCATGGCATCGTCAATGGCGTTACAAAACATAAATGCAGGCATACCGTTAGCACGACGAATAATCAGATCACCAATATCATCGGTTCTAAATACTTTTTCGCCTTGCACTAAATCGGTAAATTTTACTTCTTGCCCCGGCGGAATTTTAAAACGTAGTGTGGCTGCAATGCCTGCTGCTTCTTTTTTTGCAACCTCATCTGCACTTAAGCGCGCACAACGACCATCATAACGCGGTGGTTGCCCGGCGGCACGCTGCAATTTGCGAGAAAGTTTAAGTTGCTCGTCGGTACAAAAACATGAATACGCCAGGCTCTGCTGCTCCAGTTGCGCATAGTATTTGTCGTAAACCTCTTGGCGGAGTGATTGCCGATAAGGCCCGTACTCGCCTTCAACATCCAAGCCTTCTTGCCAATCAAGACTGAGCCAACGCAAATCCTCAGCCAAATGGCTAATAAATTCATCTTTAGAGCGCTCTGGGTCAGTGTCTTCGATACGCAGCAAAAAGATGCCCTTTCCATGCTTTGCAATCAAAGCATTGAATAGCGCTGTGCGCATATTTCCAATATGTATGAGCCCTGTGGGGCTAGGGGCAAATCGTGTTTTTAGCATCGTTCTCAAGCCTTAAGTAAGGGTCTTATTTTAACAGAGTTCGGGTATTAGCCCAAATCCAAGCAAGCCAATAGATCTTATGCAAATATTAATGTATGATCCTTGCTTTAATAAACTGATCAGACAAGCTAACTAGTTAGTAAATGGATTAACACTTAAGATGTTACGGATAACCCGAATAGCCTGCCTGGCCTCGCTGCTGCTGCTAGCATGCGACGCAAAACAAGAGACTACAGGTTTTGAACAATATTTGTTAGAACTGCAGGAAAACTACACTTGCCAAAACCCGCGCGATAATCGATTTATCGCTGTTTTTGGTACGAAGCTCGGCAACTTCAGCTTAGAACTTTTGCCCAATGCTGCACCCATTACAGCTGAAAACTTTGCATGCTACCTAGGGGCTGATTTTTTTCAAAATACCATCGTCCACAAAATAAGTGATGGTTTTGTAGTGCAAATGGGCTTATACGACTTAAGCTGTACAGCCAAAGAGCCTATTTTGCCGCCCATTATCAATGAGGCAAATCGCAATATTGAACATCGTCGTGGTACGGTCGCCATGGTCCGATATGAACACCCTGATTCAGCCACCTCGGAATTCTTAATCAACATCGCTGATAATCCCTTGTTAGAATTTGCCAACGGCTATACAGTTTTTGCTATCATAGACTCTGGAATGGATGTTATTGACAAAATAGCAAGCCAACAAGTGGATGGCGGCGACCAAGTCGTTATCCATGAAACCCAGTTAATTATTGAACCATGTAACAATTAGGAAGCAATGAGTACCATATTTTTTATTTCAGATTTACATCTAAACGACCAAAGCCCTGACACGCTAGGTGCTTTTCAAAAATTCTTAAAAAACGAAGCACAACAGGCTGATACTTTATATATCTTAGGCGACCTTTTTGAAGCCTGGATAGGTGATGATGATATTTCTGCCTGTGCGGCTACTGTTGCAAAAAGCTTGCTAGCGTACCAGGCTACTGGTAAAAAAATCTTCTATATGCAAGGGAATCGTGATTTTTTACTGGGAAAAGCATTTGCACAACAGTGCAAAATGAAAATTTTACCTGACCCAAGCGTCATCGAAATAAATGGCAATAAAATATTGATCTCGCACGGCGATATGCTGTGCACAGATGACAAAGCATACCAAAAATTTAGAAACATAGTGCATCTGCCATGGTTACAAAAATTATTTCTGGGCTTACCTTTGAAGCTTAGACAAAAAATTGCGCATCTTTTACGGCGCCAATCAAAATCAGCGGGCAATAAAAAGACATCCGCAATGATGGATATCAATGAGGACACCGCTACTGAAACGATGCTACTGCACAGCGTTAAAACCATGATTCATGGGCACACGCATCGACCTGCGTACCACGAGATGGAGTCTGGCAGGCGCTATGTACTAGGAGCCTGGGATGAAAAATACGCCGTGTTGAAATATTCTGATGGGAAGTTCGAGCTTCTATTTTAGTTCTGTTTTTAAGATCTTATCCCAAAATTTAAATGTCGAAGCGTAGTTGCCGTGGAACTTGACATGGTGCGCGCCGTGATATTCAGCTGTGGTCATCCATCTCATATATTTCTGATTTGAAATATATGAGCGCACACCTGAGTGAAGGTCAAGCTCATGAAATGCTTTAAATACTGCCCATATAAGCACGGCATAAAAACTTATGACACCAAATATAAGATAAGAAGCTATGAATGCTATCGGAATCCCTGCTCCTGAAAGCAACCAATCTACTGGATGTACATAAAAGTAATCTAGGGGTAGCGGTTTGGGTACGCGGTGATGCACTGCATGGAACTTGCGCAGCATATACTTATTAACATGCATAAGGCGGTGTGACCAATAAAACCAAGTGTCATCTATTAAGAAAATCATTAATGCTTGCGTCATTATTATCCATGCTGGCAAAGCCGTGGAAAGTGAGATAGCCTTGCCAGCTAGCAAAAAACCTGCAGCAATAATCGTAATAAGCAACACAATATTTAAAAGGATAAGCGGCTTGCGCTCCTGATAAGAAATTGTGTTGCTCTCGCCCTTTGCTTTCAGCAATATTTCACCAGAACACCAACCCACTATAAAGGAGGCGCAATATAAAGCAAGTATCGCTAATGCTGTCATTTAACCCGCTGCCATTGCTTGTAGGGGCGTAGCTTCTGCTAAAGCTTTACCAATATCAGCAGGTGAGCGCACTGTGTGCACGCCTGCTTTTTCTAAAGCTTTGAACTTTTCATCTGCTGTACCTTTGCCGCCCGCAATAATGGCACCAGCATGGCCCATACGTTTACCCGCAGGTGCTGTGACACCAGCAATGTAAGAAACCACAGGTTTGCTAACTTCTGATTGAATAAATTCAGCCGCTTCTTCTTCAGCGTTACCACCAATTTCACCTACCATCACGATAGCTTCTGTTGCTGGGTCTTTTTCAAATAACGCAAGTATATCGATGAAGTTCGAACCAGGGATCGGGTCGCCACCAATACCTACACAAGTGCTTTGGCCAAAATGCATGTCTGATGTCTGTTTGACTGCCTCGTATGTAAGCGTGCCTGAACGTGAAACAATACCAACTTTGCCTGGCATATGAATATGGCCCGGCATGATGCCTATTTTGCAGGCATCCGGTGTAATTACGCCGGGACAATTTGGGCCGATAATACGAACACCCATGGCATCCGCATAGGGTTTAATTTGCATCATGTCGATAATGGGCACACCTTCGGTGATACAAACGACCAATTTAATGCCTGCATCGATTGCTTCAAGTATGGAGTCTTTACAAAAAGGTGCTGGCACATAAATTACCGATGCATCTGCTTGCGTTGTGTCAACTGCTTCACGAACCGTATTAAATACGGGCAAACCTAAATGTTCTTGGCCGCCTTTGCCCGGTGTAACACCACCGACCATTTGCGTTCCATAATTAATCGCTTGCTCTGAGTGGAAGGTGCCCTGTTTACCAGTAAACCCCTGACAAATTACTTTTGTGTTTTTATCGACTAAAATGCTCATGCTAATGCTCCTACTGCTTTTACTATTTTCTCTGCGGCATCAGTTAAACCACCTGCTGGCGTTAAATTCAGGCCACTCTTTTTAAGTAGTTCTGCACCCTTTTCAGCTTGATTACCTTCTAAACGAACAACTACAGGCACCTCAACGCCTACTTCTTTTACGGCTGCAATAATACCTTCGGCAATTAAATCGCAACGCACGATGCCACCAAAGATATTCACTAAAATACCTTTTACATTTTCGTCAGATAAAATAATTTTAAATGCTTCGCGCACACGCTCTTCTGTGGCACCACCACCAACGTCTAAAAAGTTTGCTGGGTCGCCGCCGTGTAATTTAATAATATCCATGGTTGCCATTGCAAGACCTGCACCGTTTACCATGCAACCGATATTGCCATCAAGTGGCACGTAGTTTAGGTCCCACTCATGTGCCTTGTTAACACGATCATCTTCTTGGCTAGCATCACGCATTTCTGTGAGCTTAGGTTGGCGATATAGTGCGTTGTCATCGACGTTAATTTTTCCGTCTAGGCATAACAGATCACCCTTTTTGGTTATAACCAATGGGTTAATCTCAACCATACCTAAATCACAGTCAAAAAACATTTTACCCAAACCAAGGTAAAGTTTCACAAACTGTTTAATCTGGTCACCTTTTAAGCCAAGCTTAAAAGCTAATTCACGGCCCTGATAGGGCTGTACGCCAATCGCAGGATCAACAACAATTTTGTGAATTTTATCAGGCGTTTCTTCGGCGACCTTTTCAATTTCTACACCACCTTCCGTCGATGCCATGATTACCATGGTGCGAAAGCTGCGATCTAGCACGGCACCCAGGTAAAGCTCTTGATCAATATCGCAAGGCTCTTCAATTAAAATTTGATTAACCGGTTGGCCATTTTCGTCGGTTTGATAAGTGACCAGATGCGTGTGCAATAATTCACGTACAAAATTTTCGACTTCGGCTTTACTTGAAACCAGCTTTACGCCGCCAGCTTTACCGCGACCACCCGCATGCACCTGTGCTTTCGCTACCCAGCGCTCGCCGCCTAATAATTGCAAGGCATTAGCAATTTCATCACCCGCATTAATTATTTGCCCTTTTGATGTTGGCATGCCGTACTGGCGGAATAATTCTTTTGCTTGATATTCATGTAAATTCATTTAATACTCCTATAAATCCAACAGTAATAATGTTGGGTCTTCTAATATTTCTTTAACTGTGCGTAAAAAAGTAACGGACTCTTTGCCATCAATGATGCGGTGATCATACGACATCGCTAAATACATCATTGGCCGAATAACTATCTCACCGTTCTCCACAACAGGCCGCTGCTCAATTTTATGCATGCCTAGAATGGCGCTTTGTGGTGGATTCAGAATCGGTGTTGATAATAAAGAGCCAAAAACCCCTCCGTTTGATACAGTGAATGTACCACCGGTCATGTCTTCAACCGAAATCTTGTTTTCACGTGCTTTCACCGAGTAGCCCATTATGGCTTTTTCAATATCTGCCAAGCTCATTGCATCAACATCGCGAATGATGGGTACCATCAGGCCACGTGGTGTTGAAACGGCAACACCAATATCAAAATAGTTATGGTAAACAATATCTGTGCCATCAACGCTAGCATTAACATCAGGGAAACGTTTTAATGCTTCTACTGATGCTTTTATGAAAAATGACATAAAGCCTAGCTTCACACCGTGTTTTTCCAGGAATTGGTCTTTGTATTTATTACGAATATCACTGACAGGCTGCAAGTTCACTTCGTTAAAAGTTGTTAAAATTGCGGCTTGTTGCTGTGCATCGAGCAGGCGTTCTGCAACACGCTGACGTAGACGCGTCATTGGTACGCGCTCTTCTGTGCGGCCCACTGGCGCTGCACCCGTGCCTGTTGCCGCTTGCTGCAACACATCTAACTTTGTAACGCGGCCATCTTTGCCTGAACCCGCCATTGCTGCTGTATCAATGCCATGCTCTGCACCCGTGCGGCGCGCCGACGGGCCTGCAACACCTGCTTTATCAGCACTTGCTGGCGCCGCTGCTGCTAACGGTGCCGCTGCTACAGGCGCTGGTGCCGATTCTGCTGTAGGTTCTGCAGCTGCCGGCGTCGATTCTGCTGCAGGCGCTGCACCTGGCTCAAATACTGCAATCACATCTTCGCCACCAACAACGCTACCTTCAGGCTTGGTAATTTCTTTTAATATACCGTCTTCTGGTGCTGGCACCTCTAGCATAACTTTATCTGTTTCGACATCAACGAGATTTTCATCGCGTTTTACAAAATCACCTGGTTTTTTATGCCAAGTGCTGATCGTCGCGTCTGCAACCGATTCGGGCAATACAGGGACTTTTACCTCGATACTCATTTATTTTTCCTCGCTTTGTGTAGCTGTTACGCCTAATGCCTGGTTGACAAGGGCCTCTTGCTGCTTAATATGTAAATTGGGTAAGCCTACTGCTGGTGATGCGCTAGCAGCACGGCCGGCATAAGATAATGTTTGATGAGGTGCTATTGTGCGTAACAAGTGGTGTTGCGTGCAATACCAAGCACCTTGGTTCTTCGGCTCTTCTTGGCACCAAATAACATCACTTGCTTGTGTGTATTTTTCAAGCAAATCACGTAAATCTTTTCTTGGGAATGGGTAAAGCTGTTCTACTCGCACAATAGCAACATTTTTGAGGTCTAAATCGCGTCGCTTTTGTAACACGTCGTAATATACCTTACCGCTGCACACGACAACCCGGTTCACATCGGCGATGTTTTGCTCTTCAATTTCTGGAATAACAAGATGGAATTTGCCTTGCGTTAAGTCTGTTTTATCTGAAACAGCAAGCTTGTGGCGCAATAAACTTTTCGGCGTCATGACTATAAGCGGTTTACGGAAAGCTTGTAACATCTGCCGGCGCAACATATGAAACACTTGCGCTGGTGTGCTTGGAACACATACTTGCATATTTTTTTCAGCGCAAAGCTGCAAGTAACGTTCTAGACGTGCTGATGAATGCTCCGGGCCCATGCCTTCGTAACCGTGTGGCAATAACATAACCAAACCACAATAGCGGCCCCATTTGGTTTCACCCGAGCTAATAAACTGGTCAACCACAACTTGTGCACCATTGGCAAAATCACCAAATTGCGCTTCCCAAATAACTAAAGTTCTTGGTTCCGTTGTTGAATAACCGTACTCAAAACCAAGCACTGCCTCTTCAGACAACAGAGAGTCAATGACCCTAAAGTTGCCCTCAGTAATTGTTTTTAACGGTTGGAATGGCGCACCGGTTTCTTGATCGTGCAGCACCGCATGACGATGCGAGAAAGTTCCTCGACCTGAGTCTTGGCCGCAAAGTCGCACATCAAAACCTTGTTTCAATAGGGCTGCATAAGCTAGGTTTTCTGCAAAGCCCCAGTCCATGACAATCTCACACTGTGCCATTTTGCTGCGCGCTTCATAAACTTTTCCAACCTGCTTTTGTATTGAAAAACCTTCAGGCACTGTAGCCACGACCGCACCCAACTGCGCAAATTCACTATCTGTGAGGTTTGTATTTATTGGTTTTTTCCAATCGATCTGGCTGTATGACTGCCAATCCACTGCAAATTCTTGTGGTGCATTTTCAACCAAGTGCGTTACGATATTGTCACCTGCGTCCAGGCGCGTACGATAGGTTTCTACTAAATCCTCTGTTTGTTTTTGGTCCATTACGCCAAGCTTGATGAGTTTATCAGCATAAATTTCGCGCGTGGTTGCATGTTCGCGTACCTTTTTATACATCATCGGTTGTGTTGCTGATGGTTCATCGGCTTCATTATGCCCGTGGCGCCGATAACAAACTAAATCAATGACCACGTCTTTATTAAACTGCATGCGATAATCCACAGCGATCTGGGTCACAAAAAATACTGCATCTGGGTCATCTGCATTCACATGGAAGATAGGCGCCTGCACCATTTTGGCAATATCGGTACAATATAAAGTGGAGCGTGCATCTAGGGGGTTTGATGTCGTGAAGCCCACCTGGTTATTGATAACAATATGCACTGTGCCGCCTGTCGCAAAACCGCGCGCTTGCGACATATTGAAGGTTTCCATTACCACGCCTTGGCCTGCAAATGCTGCATCACCGTGTATAGAAATGGGTAATACTTGGTTACGTTTTTCATCTTTACGGCGTTCTTGTCGTGCACGCACCGAACCTTCAATAACAGGCGAAACAATCTCTAAATGTGATGGGTTAAAGGCTAGAGCCAAATGCATCACACCTTTTTCCGTTTCTATGTCTGAAGAAAACCCTTGGTGGTATTTAACGTCGCCCGAGCTTAATTCAAGTGCAAATTTACCTTGGAACTCATTAAATAATTCCTGCGGGCTTTTACCCAAAATATTAATTAATACATTTAGGCGGCCACGATGTGCCATGCCAATTACCGCCTCTTTAACACCCAGGCTACCCGAGCGCATGATTATTTCATCCATCATCGGAATCAAGCTTTCGCCGCCCTCAAGTGAAAAACGTTTTTGGCCAACAAACTTTGTATGCAGGTAGCGCTCTAGTCCTTCTGCTGCCGTCAGCTGTGCATAAACACGTTTACGCATCTCGGGCGATAGGCTTTGTGTGATATCCATGCTTTCTAGTCGTTCTTGCAGCCAAGCAGTTTCTTTCGGATCAGCGATGTGCATGTATTCCGAACCGACTGATTCGCAATACGAATGTTGTAATAACCGTAAAATATCGCGTAAAGTTGCCTGCTTAAACCCATTGTGGAATGGCGTTGCAAATGTTGCGTCTAAATCTGATTCATTCAAACCATGATAAGCCAAGTCTAAATCGCGTTGTTCTTGGCGGTCGCACAATAGTAATGGGTCGAGGTTTGCACGACGATGGCCATCACTACGGTAAGCATCAATCAGTGCTAAAACAGCAACTTGTTTACGTTCATGTTCGATATCGGTGCTAACAGGTGCTGCAACGGCATGCTGCTTGTTTTTCGCCATTTGCAAGAATTTTTGCTGTACGGGAATCCGCGGTGTTTGCGCCTCACCATTTTTGAGCGTCTCAAAATAAGACTGCCAATGTGGCTCTACGCTATTTGGATCTAATAGGTATGATTCATAAAGATATTCAATATAGCTTGAATCCCCTCCTAGTGAGGATGAAGATTGCATGGTTTTGTAATCATTCTGCTTTGACATATTACTTCCGGTCTCGTTTACTTATGTACCATCGCCCAGCATTTCTGTGCGGATTTTGGCAATTGCTTGCGTTGGGTTCAAACCTTTAGGGCAAACATCTACGCAATTCATAATTCCACGACAGCGATACAAGCTATAAGCGTCTTCAAAAATATCTAAGCGTTTTTCAGTGGCGTCATCACGGCTATCTGCAATAAAGCGGTATGCCTGCAGCAAGGCCGCTGGGCCTAAAAACTTATCTGGGTTCCACCAAAATGATGGGCATGCTGTCGTGCAACAGGCACATAAAATACATTCGTACAGACCATCGAGTTTCGCGCGTTCTTCGGGTGACTGTAAACGTTCTTTTACAGGCGGACGATTGTCATTTTGCAAATAAGGTTCTACTTTTTCATAATGATGATAAAACTGTGTCATATCGACTATCAAATCACGAATCACTGGCAAACTTGGAATCGGACGTACTTTAATGGGCTGCTTTAAAGTTGAAATTGGTGTAATACAGCTTAACAAGTTTTTACCGTTTACATTCATTGCATCTGAACCACACACGCCTTCACGGCAAGAATGGCGCAATGACAAGGTTGGGTCTTGCTCTTTCACCAGCAATATTGCACTAAGCAACATGATATCGTGCTCGCCTTTTGGCAGCTCAATAGTGTAATCCTTCATGTAAGGTTTTTTATCTTTTTCTGGATCAAATCGGTAAATTGATAGTTTGACCTGCATCGTGCCCCCTTAATAAACGCGTTCTATTGGTTTCATGGTATCCATAAACTTCGGCTTCGTGTTCACAGCGCGATCTTTGATCGTACCATCTCCAAAATAAAGTAAATGTTTAATCCAATGCTTATCATCGCGCTTTGGAAAATCGCTACGTGCATGTGCACCTCGAGACTCTTTGCGATATTCTGCCAGTGTTGCTGTAGCAACAGCTACTTCCATTAGATTATCCATCTCTAGTGCTTCAATACGTGCGGTGTTAAACACATCACTGGTATCTGTCAAAGCAGCATTCTTTAAACGCTCCTGTAATACTTTGATTTTTTCAAGCCCGCTGACCATGTATTCTTCCGTGCGGAACACACCAAAATCATCTTGCATCACTTTTTTCATTTCGTGCTTGATGTCAACATAGCGCTCGCCACTTTGCGTGCTGTTCCAGCGGTTCAAACGTGCTTGTGCTTTTTCTACTTCTGCATCAGAGTAATCTTGGAAATCAATAGCATCTTTTTCGATTTGCTCAGACAAGAACAAGCCTGCAGAACGACCAAATACAACCAAGTCAAGTAATGAGTTACCACCTAAACGGTTGGCGCCATGCACAGAAACACAAGCACACTCCCCTACCGCAAATAAACCCTGAATGACTTCGTCATTGCCCTTTTTGTCTACGGTTAAAGCTTGACCATGTATATTGGTAGGTATGCCGCCCATCATATAATGGCAAGTCGGCACAACAGGTATGGGTTGTTCAACCGGGTCAACATGCGCAAATGTTTTTGCTAGTTCGCGGATGCCTGGTAAACGCTCAGAAATTAATTCTTCGCCTAAGTGGTCAAGTTTTAGCAAAACGTGGTCGCCATTCGGGCCACAGCCGCGACCTTCGCGAATCTCGACGGCTTCAGCACGTGAGACTACATCACGCGAGGCTAAATCTTTTACGTGTGGTGCATAGCGCTCCATGAAACGCTCGCCGTCTTTATTAATTAAATAACCACCTTCACCGCGGCAACCTTCCGTCACCAATACGCCGGCGCCGGCTATACCTGTTGGGTGGAACTGCCACATTTCCATGTCTTGCACTGGATAGCCAGCCCGCAGAACCATACCCGGGCCATCACCCGTATTAATATGTGCATTTGTAGTAGATGCATAAATTTGCCCTGAGCCGCCGGTCGCTAATACAACCGCACGCGCATGGAAAACGCACTGCTCGCTAGTCTCCATATTCATTGCAAGCACACCGGCAATACCTTTGCCGTCCTGGGTTTTAATTAAATCCAAGGCGTACCATTCATTATAAAAAGTTGTTTGTGCATGTAAGTTTTGTTGGTACAAGGTATGCAACAAGGCATGCCCTGTTCTATCTGCTACGGCACAGGTGCGCGCTGCTTGCTCACCACCGAAATTTTGTGATTGACCACCAAAGCGACGTTGATAAATACGACCATCAGCGTTACGTGAAAATGGCATGCCCATGTGTTCAAGCTCGTAAACCGATGGCATAGCTTGTTCACACATGTATTCAATACTTGCTTGGTCGCCAATATAATCTGCACCTTTTACGGTGTCGTAGGTATGCCAGCGCCAGTCATCTTCATGTTCGTTACCCAATGCCGCATTAATGCCGCCTTGTGCTGAAACCGTATGCGAGCGGGTCGGGAATACTTTTGATAACACGGCAACCTGACGGCCATCTTTTGCTAATTCGTAAGCCGTACGCATACCCGCGCCACCGCCACCTACAACTACAACATCAAATGTTTCTGTTGCTAAAGCCATGTATCACACACTCCATAAAATTTGTATGCCCCAAATAATCCAGGCAAAGAAACCAATAAAAATTAACACTAGAAAACCCATACGCACGACATAACACTTTATATAGTCGGTTGCGACAGTCCACATCCCTACCCAGGCGTGTAGGACGATGCTAAACAAGGCTAGCAAAGTGAAAATTTTCATGCCCAAATGTTCAAACCAGCCCTGCCACACAGCGTAACTAAAATCGCTATGACTTAAGATCATCGCAACAAGAAAAATAAGGTAAGCAGCAACAATCACTGCACTTACACGCTGCCAAAGCCAGTCGCTAAGACCGCTACCGCCTAAACTGGTGACTTGCTTTACCATATGCACACCCCCAAGAAGACAGCGAATACAACGCTGATAAGAATCACTAACCACGCCATATAACGGCCACTTTGTTTGCCGTCAGCAACATGCATATCCATCAAAAGATGGCGAATGCCCGCGATCAGATGATAAAACAGCGCCACCAGCACAGCCCAAACGATAAGTTTGATAACTGGGCCTGTCATAAGGGTCTGTAAGCGCTCAAAATCTTTTGCGCTTTGCAGGCTAAGCTGCAAGCCCCAAAGTAAAAATGGCAGTGCTAAAAACAGGATAACACCTGACATGCGATGCAAAATCGATGCAATAGCTGTAACGGGGAACTTGAATTGAAACAAGTTCAAATAGACTGGTTGTTTGGTTTTCACAATATCATATCCGTAAGTTAATTGACTGGAAAACTAGCACTTTATGGAAGGCCCGGGCACATTATAGGCTTAAATCGCTTTTGACTCAATAAGCAAGAATATACAAGCAAGTTGGCAAGCTCATGCACCGGTCCGCTACAATATGGCTCTTATTTCGGAGATAGATATGATAATCACGCTAACAACTGGGCATTGGTATAACACAGAGCTTACCAGAGAGCGCCGTAACGTGAAGAAATACGTAGCAGGGATGAGCCAAGCTAGAAAAGATCTGGAGATAAAACATATCAAAGCGCAAATTGAGCAAGCACAAATTGTTAGCCGAGAAGATATCAGTATTTATAATTATTACGACACATTTACACAAAGCAGACAATTCGAGCAAGCCCATGTTCCCTTAAAGCCAAAAGGTAACCGTTATAGCTTTGCCAATGGTGCCTTTTATCAACTGCCTGATGAAGAAGATGAAAACACACTTGCCAATATGCTCATCACAAAGTTGCTTTATGAAAATCAACGGCATGATTGGAACGCTCCACCTTGCACAACACTGCGCATTATTCTCCATAAGCTTCTTCCTGATGTGCACAGGGATAAGAACAACAACATCAGCATTAAAACTTTTCAGAACCACATTAGTAAACAAGAACAAGAAAATAATACCTATTACGGCGAAAACCCCTCCGACGATTCCGATTCCGAAGCAGAACGAGAATATCAAAAACTACCTGTTCCCGAGCGTAAAAAAATTGAAAACGAAGCAAAAATCTATGCCGGGCGAGCCAACCGCTACAAATATTATAATAAAATTCAAGCAGGCCTGGACTCCCCTGCCAAAGATCAGGCAAAAGGACCCACTATCTATCACAGCCAGCCCAACCAGCTGTGGCAAGCTGACAAAGATCTCAAAAAAATAAACCAGCAACTTGCCGACCATGGCACCCTACCTGAAGCTTTTCTTGCTGGCTTAAAAACACAATTTTTAGTTGCACAGTATCGTGGTGTGCATTACAACACCTCAGGCTGGGGTGCCGATGAGCGCCGACAACACCGCAAGCTGCCAGAAGTAGGTTTGCCACAATTCAGCGGTGCAGTGCGAGAAGCTTGCAATATAAACTCTTTCTACGATTTTGTTGATATTATTACCAAGCAAGATGGTCGCTACGACGCAATGCTAAACGAAGCTGAAAATGTTGAAGGTAAACTGATACAAATGCAAGAAACCGGCCCAGTAAGTTATAACGGCCGTGTTTATATCAGTTTATTTCATTTATTTCAGTATTGGTATTCTTCGGACTACGGTGGTTTGCCTGGAAAAATAAAGCGCGATTTAGATAAAGGTGCAACTAGCTACCTACACCCCTTTCTCAATGGTACTGACCGCCCTCTGCTTTCAACAGGTGATACACCTTGGCATGCTCTACGCTATGCCTACGGAAGTAAATACTACGATGGCCAAAAGGATGTGCGCCTGCGGCCTCGCTGGGATGCTGATGGCCGCTCAGAAAGACCCTACTCAGGAAAAATGTATGCAAGCCTGCACCCCTTAAATGATTATGTTGATCATCGCCCTTCGCATATTACCTCGATGTACTACGGTGGTTTACTATTCCTAAATTCACAAATATCTCCTGAACGCGAAACTTCATTTTTAGGCAGTCTACCGGGTGATCGTGTGTTCCTAGAACACATTGCAAAATACCCTTCGTTTAAACATGGAAAACCTTACAAAGAAATTTATTTACACAAGTATGGTATTGATAAACCATTATACGAGGTAATCAAAGATAAATTAGCCAATTCGCGTCCACATTCACCCGCAAGAAAAAAACTGAAAGATGCGCTGGGCGACTATATGTGTGCGTACCAAGAGGCACGCTTGATTGGCAAAGCGGAAAAGGAAGCAAATGAGCGCGATGCTATTTTAGTTTACCGCGATAAGAACGGTGGTTTTTCGCTTGTGCATCCACCAACGCCTACCGTCGCTAGCAAAACTTACAAGGATGTGGTCAATGCAAAAACGGCGCTATTCAAGGCGCTCAGTGCAATACTGAGAGCTAATAAAAAAGCAGAAGTTACGGTTTTATATGGCTACAAAGCACAAGTTGCAGCCGCCATTGGTAAACAGGATGATAGCTATCTTCCTGTACAACGCGATGCATTAAGATTACTCGACCACATAGATGATGGCGATCTGGCAGACACAGAAAGCAAATCTTCGATATCTTCTGCTTCTACCGCATCAAGCAAGGCTACTCAACCTTTAGTGCCAAAAGCTAAAAAGAAATTGTTTAAATAGGAAGTTTGCAGGCTGTCTGCGGCAAATAGGGTTTATCTAGCAGCACCATAAGATCTGGCATGGCAACGGCTTTGCCATGGTGTTTTAGGGCCAAAAGTACGGCCAATTTTTATCGATTTTGCTCATTTAACGTTCAAAAATAAACTTTACGGTCATTTTTTGCTACCGATAAATCAATATTTATTAGGTGCCATGATTGGCTTTGGCTTGTTAATCATTTCTTCCATATAGGCTTTATAGGCAGCAACAATGTCGGCAACTTCTTCCTCGGATTTTTCAGCTACCGCATGCTGTACAAAAGGCTCTAGTATATTGAAACCAACAAAACGGAAAGCTACCGTCATGGGAAATAAGGTTCGTGAAAACTCACCATTGCTTGCTGCATTACTAAACGCCTCTTTACCAGATTGCGTTGTAATGGAAAACAATACAGATTTATTGTCTGGCGCCATAGGACTATTCTCAAATATCCCAGGGTAAGCAAAGCCTGGCTGCCAAACCTGTTCCAAGTAGCTTTTTAATATGGCTGGGAACTGAAACCAGTACAAAGGGAACTGCACAATGCTAAGCGCGCTTTGCTTTATTTTTTGTTGCTCTTGCGCAATTTTTTGCTGATCATTTTCAGGAATCTCATTCCCATAATACTCTACTGCTGGGTGATGTTGCGCAAGCATTTCGTATAAATTGCTCTCTACAATATCAAAGCCATGCTGCTCCAATGTTTTTCGAGCAGTGTCATGCAGCAAATGATTCAAAGAATCTGATCTAGGATGAGCCAATATTAAATGTGCTGTTTTTTTCATGTTCATCCTAGAGGTTTAGAAGGTCGACAAGCGGGCGTCTGCTCTCTGGCCCATAGGTAACCGCCCCGACTGGAACCGTATTGCTAATAGCACTTTTTACTTTCGAAACAATATGCGCGTCAGCAAGACCACCACACAGCTCGATCATGTCTACTTGATATTCGTCTACTAAGCGTTTTGCTGCCACTGCAGCTTCCTCTTTATTCTCGATGTCGACACTCATGGCAATAAAAGTAGCCTTTTGAGTTTCAAGCACAGAAATAACCGGTTCTTCATAGCCCGGCATGGCGTAAATAAAAGCAAATTTCATAAGGCATCCTTTGTAAAGCATTGTTATGGATAGTCTACATCAATTCTGGGCTTTACTAAAGATCCGCGTTATAATGGATACAAATGGAGCGTATTATATGAGTGAAAAATCAACACAGCTAAGCCCAGAAAAAGCCTTACTAGAAGCGAAGGGCAAAAACTATAAACTGCCTATCTATGATGGCACCTTGGGGCCTGATGTTATCGATGTGCGCAGCCTATCGGGCGCGGGCACTTTCACCTATGATCCTGGTTTTGTGTCTACTGCGGCTTGTGAGTCTAAAATCACCTTTATCGATGGTGAGAATGGTATTTTACTTTATCGTGGTTACCCTATCTCGGAACTTGCCGCTCACTCAGACTACATGGAAGTCTGCTATTTATTGATGAATGGCGAATTGCCTAATCAAACTGAAAAAGATACGTTTATTGCAACGATCAAAAACCATACGATGGTACATGATCAAATGGCAACCTTTTTTAAAGGCTTTCGTCGTGATGCACACCCGATGGCCATTATGGTCGGTGTGGTCGGTGCTTTATCGGCGTTTTATCATGACTCACTCGATATCAAAAACCCTGAGCATCGTGAAATTGCAGCCTTTCGTTTAGTGGCCAAAATGCCAACGATTGCAGCGATGTGTTACAACTACTCAATTGGTTTGCCCTTCATGTTCCCATTAAATCGCTTGAGTTATGCAGGGAATTTCATTCACATGATGTTCGACACACCGTGCGATGAGCCGCGCGAACCTAACCCAGTTATCGAAAAAGCCATGGATCGAATTTTCATGTTGCATGCTGATCACGAACAAAATGCCTCGACTTCAACAGTGCGCATGGCCGGTTCATCCGGTGCGAACCCATTTGCCTGCATCGCTGCGGGTATTGCAGCTCTTTGGGGGCCAGCACACGGCGGCGCCAATGAAGCCGTAGTAAACATGTTGGAAGATATCGGTGATGTCAGCAATATCCCGAAATACGTTGCACGCGCCAAAGACAAAGATGATGATTTCCGCTTGATGGGCTTTGGTCATCGGGTTTATAAAAACTACGACCCACGTGCAAAAGTGATGCGCGAAACTTGCCACGAAGTATTAAAAGAGCTGGGTAATGGCAATGACCGTCTGTTTGAAACAGCCCTCGAACTTGAGCGCATTGCTCTGGAAGACGAATATTTCATCGCGAAAAAACTTTACCCCAATGTCGACTTCTATTCTGGCATTATATTGCGTGCCATTGGCATTCCATCGAATATGTTTACAGTAATCTTTGCCCTATCGCGTTGCGTAGGCTGGATTTCGCATTGGAATGAAATGATCGGCGACCCGCAACTGCGCATCGCACGACCTCGCCAACTCTACACAGGCCCTGTACAACGTGAATACGTGCCTATCACTAAGCGCTAGTACGTGAGACAAAGCCCCCGCTCGCTGCCCCCTTCACAAAGGGGGCAAATATTAGGTTCGAGTCTTATGTTAACTCTACACAGCGCATGTTGAGAGCATCGGCGACTGCTTTGTAGGTGATATCGCCATGGTAAACATTTAAACCATTTAATAGATGCTTATCTTCTTTTACTGCTTTCACGAAGCCTTTGTTTGCCAGAGCAAGTACAAATGGCAGTGTTGCATTGTTTAATGCAAATGCTGATGTTCTAGGTACAGCACCCGGCATATTAGTAACACAGTAGTGAATAATATTGTCCACAACATAAGTTGGATGTTCATGCGTGGTAGGCTTGGAAGTTTCAAAGCAACCACCCTGATCAATCGATATATCAACCATCACGGCACCAGGGTGCATTGTCGCTAACATTTCTTTTGTCACTAATTTCGGGGCTGATGCACCCGGCACTAACACTGCACCTACAACCAGATCAGCCTTACAAATATTCTCAGCAATGGCATAATCAGTGCCAGCAATCGTATTTAAACTTGCGCCAAACTGCGCCTGCAGTTCTTTTAAGCGCGGCATTGATTTATCTATCACCGTTACTTTTGCGCGCATGCCCATCGCAATTTGAATTGCCTGTGTGCCTGCAAAGCCGCCGCCCAGCACAAGAACCTCTGCTGGTTCAACACCCGTAACGCCACCCAGCAATATACCGCGACCACCTTCTGATTTCTCTAGGCAATGTGCACCTACTTGTACAGATAAGCGGCCCGCAACTTCACTCATCGGTGCTAATAAGGGTAATCGTCCGGCATCGTCAGTAACCGTTTCATAGGCAATGGCAATACAACCTGATTTACACAGTGCTTGTGCAATTTCTTTTTCAGCAGCAAGATGTAAAAATGTGAATAAGATCTGATCGGCTCTCAGCATTTTGCATTCTTTAAGCTGAGGCTCTTTGACTTTGATGATCATATCAGCCACTTCAAAAACTTCTTCAGCTGTATCCAGTATTTTCGCACCTACGGCTTCGTAGTCGCTGTCAAAACAATGAATACCAACCCCAGCATTGGTTTCCATATAGACCTCATGGCCTTGGTGTACAAGTTCCTGCACACTAGCCGGAACCAAGCCAACTCGATATTCGTGAACTTTAATTTCTTTTGGAACGCCAATTTTCATAGGATATTTCCTCACAGGATTGGTTCATAGGCAAAACCCATTATACATCAAAATCGCCACATGGCTTAGAAGCTATAGGGCAATTCCTCTTGAATTTGCTTATTAGATTTACGAACCATACTCTTATTGACTTCTGCCGCAACAAGCTTGCGTAAAGTCTCAGGCATACTGCTGCGCAATAAACCCAAAAATTTAGGCGGTGCCATCACAACCAGTTTATTGAAGGTATGCCCGTTGTTGCGCTCATGATCCAAATACTGAACCAACTCGCGTGCAAACACTTGCGCTTCAATTTCTTTAGGCTCAGTATCCGGTGCCATCGCATGCCGACCTTTACCATTGCTGTCGTAGCAACGTCCAGGCCTAGAATCGGATGTTAATTGTCGGTTGGATAAACGAGATTTTCCGTGTGTAAAGTCTTTGACTTCACGTAGTTCGGAACGCGGAAAGTCCGCTTCTAGAAGTTTTGCTCGGCTGTTTTCAGCCACTAGAATTAAAATATTAGCCATAACTGTCTCCTATTTTAAAAAAAGATATTAACCTAAATCGTCTAGCAACTCCTTTAGCTGTAATGGGTTAACGGTAACTTTGTTTACCTTAGCCACCCAATGTAGATGCGGCCCAGACACACGGCCTGTAGCACCTGAAATGGCAATCACTTCTCCGGCTTTTACTTTGTCGCCTGGTTTTACTTGAATATCGCTCAAGTGTGAGTAGGTTGTTAACACACCGCCGCCATGGTCAATGACGACATGCTTGCCAGCATAATATAAATCACTTGTAAATAAAACACGACCCGCTTGTGCTGCTTTTATTTCACTGCCATGTGCTGCACGCAAATCGATGCCATTATGGTAACTCTGCACGGTCTCGTTAAACATTCGATGCGTACCAAACTGCGAAGTAATGGCATCGTCTATTGGAACATTAAGCTTGGGAACGGTATGATCGTGCTGCTCAAGACTGTTATAAAAAGCTGTAACTAACAGCCACTCATCTTCAATACGTTTTTTAATCTTGTGAGGCAGTTCAGTATACTCTTTGGGTACACGGATTTTTTCTTGTCCGTAATCACCTTTTGAAACTGTTATTGTTTGCTTGATTAAACTGTCAGGTTGTTTAGCATCACTGATGTAAAAATCAACCTCGCCAGATTCGTGCTCAATGGGTACGCCTACTAATGCTAAATAATGACGTCTACCATGCTTAGGGTGCGGCACAACATTAATCGTTTGATCTTCAAAATGTACTTTGTAATCTTTGAGATTGGATTTTTTATCTGTTTTGATATGCACCCAGAATGTCTCACCACGTGCTATTTCCTTGTGTGATATTTCAATTTCCACAGCTGGTGCTGGCTGATTTGGCTCATTGCTGTACGCAAACACGCTACAAAAGAGCAACCCCATGATTACTATAAAGTTCTTGTATAGGCTCATATCCCTCGATCCACAATTTTTGAGTCTTACTATAAATATAGCTCATTTAGCCGTGCTGTCTACACATCTTGACTTGCTAACTTACTGGAAAACATAAAGGTTTACGCGGCTACACTTATTTTCAAACCACTGTAGGGCTTCATCGTGCCCCAATGACGACAACTAGGGCAATGCCAATACAGGGTACTTACAGAGTAACCGCAGTGTTCACAACTGTATGGGGTTTCCTTGTTTAACAGGGGTTGCAGTACTTGCATTAAATAAGCAATATCATCGTGCAAAGTACCCTGCACGCGCTGCACACGAATTGACAAAATTGTGTATAAACCTCGCATAGACGGCCGTTCTTTTAGGTGGCACATGATATCAGGATAAGTAATGGTATCTTCAAGCACCGTATAAAAGCGCTCGGGCAATGCCGTTAACACTTGAATACCAAGCCCTTCTTGAAAACACTGCTTCAAAAATACTTTAAAGTGTTGCAACTGTTGTGTTGCTTCGTAGCAGTGGCCGAGTAAAGCAACAATTTCTGCCGTGAATGCCGGCATGCGGTTTTTAACACGCAGAAAACAGCGAATCGCAGCTTTGTATTGCCCTTGGGCAATCATGTTCTGCCCCTGCAAAATTTGCCCACGCACATTGCGGGGGTCAATAGCCATCGCACGTTTAATATAACGTTGCGCCCGATCTACTTGATTGTGTTTTAAAGCCAGCTCTGCAAGCTCGCAATGATAATGTGCGACTGTAGCTTGCATAGATTGACGCGCAATAAGCTGATATTTTTGTGCTGCCTCAATGGCTTTATTCCAGTCTCGTTCACGCTCATAGATATCAATCAGGTGACGCAAGCTCTCGCCCATATGGCTGTTTAGCGAAACAAGCTCTAAAAATAAAGACTCCGCACGATCTAACACGCCTGCGGACGTATAATCTAACGATAACTCATAAAGTGATTGCATGCGATGACGCTGTGTTAAATTGGGCCTTGCGATTAAATTTTGGTGAATGCGGATAGCGCGATCAACCTCACCACGACGCCGAAACAAACTTCCCAATGCTAAGTGTGTTTCAACAGTTTCGCTATCTACCTCGATCATTTTAACGAACAACTCAACAGCTTTATCAGGCTGTTCATTTAATAAAAAGTTTAATCCTGCTAAATATTGTGAAGATAGCTTAGCGCCAGGATTACTATTGCGGCGTACTGATATCTTGGCTCCAAGCCACCCTGACAAGGCAGCAACTGGCAGCAAAAGAAAAAGCAGTGCAAATTCCATTAGCGGTTATCCTTCACTGGCATAGCACGCAAATTATCTAATTCTTTTTGCAGGGTCTTAACTTTTTTGTTCAAATCATGGGTCTGCATGCGGTTACCTAGCAACATTCGCATACCACTCAACCAACCGGTAAAAGCCCCTACTACCAAGACAATCAGTAGTAACAGGGACAATGGTAAGCGTGTATCGCCAAAAAGATAATGGACATTCACAGTCCCCGCATTGAGCAAAGCAAATACCACCACAATAATGCATATTAGGAGCAGTAGCGTTGTTGATATAATTCGCATAATTCGGTTCCTCAGAGTATATGAATTCCCTGAAATATTGTATCAGTTTTCGTTAAGGCAGTCTTTATTTGCTGTGTAGCGGGGCTCTAGTCTTCTTCAGATGCTGTCTGTTTAATGTTGACCTGCTCACGTGAGGCATTTACGCGATCACGCATCTCTTTGCCGGCTTTGAAATGAGGAACATATTTGTCAGATAGACGCACAGAACCACCTGTTTTGGGGTTACGTGCTAAACGTGCCGCACGATAATGCAAAGAGAAGCTCCCGAAACCACGGATTTCGATACGCTTGCCTTCGGCCATCGCTGTAGTCATATAATCTAGAACAGCTTTTACAGCCAATTCAACATCTTTCATGGGTAGATGCGATTGCTTGCTAGCGATACGCTCAATAAGCTCTGACTTTGTCATCTTTCTATCCTGTTGTTATTTGGCACATAAATTAATTGTAGCACCAAAACTTGGAAATGACACAATATTGAATTAAAAGAACCTGTTAGAACCTGTCCCTTGCCTAAATAAGGCATCTCATGGACACAGGCTCTAACGATTCAAGGAGCGCGGTACTATTCAGAATCGTCCTTCTTACCGCCGCCAATTTTCTCTTTCAGCAAATCACCAAGCTTAGAACCTAGGCTGACAGTTCCTGCGTTATTTCGCTCCAACTGTTCCATGGCTTCAGCTTCGTCTTGAGAGTCTTTTGCCTTAATCGACAAATTAATGACTCGGTTTTTGCGGTCAAAACCAATGAACTTCGCTTCAACTTCTTCGCCTTCTTGCAGATGCGAGCGTGCATCTTCAATGCGATCACGTGATATTTCAGAAGCGCGCAGGTGACCTTCAAGGCCATTGCCTAGATCAATGATGGCACCTTTAGCATCAACGCTTAGTACTTTACCTGTCACAATGCTGCCTTTTTCGTTCTCAGCGATGAAGTTCGCACAAGGATCTTGGTCTAGCTGTTTGATACCTAGAGAGATGCGCTCACGCTCAGCATCAACACCCAGGATAACGGCTTCAATTTCATCACCTTTCTTGAAGTTGCGAATCGCATCTTCGCCAGTTTCATGCCAAGAAATATCTGACAAGTGCACAAGACCATCGATGTTGCCATCTAAGCCAACAAAAATACCGAAGTCTGTAATTGATTTAATATTACCTTTAACCTTTTCATTTTTGCTATATTGCGATGCAAAATTTTCCCATGGGTTATTGCTGCACTGCTTAATGCCCAATGAAATGCGGCGACGTTCTTGATCAACATCTAGAACTACCACTTCCACTTGTTGTTCCAATTGCACAACTTTGCTCGGGTGAATGTTCTTGTTAGTCCAGTCCATTTCAGAAACATGCACTAAACCTTCAACACCATTTTCAATTTCAACAAAGCAACCGTAATCTGTAATATTCGTAACTTTACCTACTAATTTAGTACCTTCAGGGTAGCTCTTAACTACAACTTCCCAAGGATCTTCGCCTAATTGCTTCAAACCTAAAGATACACGTGAACGATCACGATCAAATTTCAGGACTCTCACTTCAACTTCGTCACCAACAGCAACAACTTCGCTTGGGTGTTTAACGCGCTTCCAAGACATATCTGTGATGTGTAACAAACCATCGATGCCGCCTAAGTCAACGAAGGCACCATAATCGGTTAGGTTTTTCACAACACCTTTAATGCTTTGGCCTTCTTCTAGATTTGCCAATAAAGTCTGACGCTCAGCAGTGTTATCGTTTTCAACAACCGCACGGCGTGAAACTACAACATTATTACGTTTAGGGTCAAGCTTGATAACCTTAAATTCTAATTCTTTACCTTCTAGGTCGGTCGTATCGCGCACAGGTCGCACATCAACAAGTGAGCCTGGTAAAAAGGCACGAATACCATTTACATCAACAGTGAAGCCACCTTTGACTTTACCATTGATTACACCCATGATAATTTCATTGCCTTCATGAGCTTTAGCTAATACTATCCATGCTTCAGCACGCTTTGCTTTTTCACGTGATAGGCGTGTCTCACCGAAGCCATCTTCAACGGCATCTAAGGCGACATCAACAGTATCACCGACTGCAATCTCAATAACACCGTCTTCATTTTGGAATTGTTCGATAGGCACAACGCCTTCAGACTTTAAGCCTGCATCGATGATTACAAAATCGTGGTTAATTTTAATGACTGTGCCTTGCACAATCTCGCCCGGTAACATGGGCATACTAGCAATTTGCTGTTCAAATAAATCTATAAAAGTTTCTGACATGAAAATATCCTGATAGTGAACCGAAAAATTCACTGGGTTAAGTTAATCTCTACCGCAGCTCAAGGTGAGCTATGGCTCCATTATGCTAGTAATATTCGCGCCTCGACTTCTTTTTGAATCCTAGCCAAGGTATGGCTAATGTCCAATTGCGTGGTGTCAATAATAACTGCATCAGTGGCTGCCTCTAAAGGAGAAACCACCCGTTGACTATCACGCTCATCGCGACGCTGGATATCCTCCAGCAAGCTTGACAGCTTAACATCCTTACCTGCCGCCTGCAACTGTTTTTGCCGCCTTTTTGCACGTTCTTCCGCGCTTGCTGTAAGAAAGATTTTAACTGGCGCCTGCGGGAAAACCACCGTCCCCATATCACGGCCATCAGCCACCAAACCTGGTGTTTGGACAAAAGCACGCTGGCGTGCTAACAAGGCCTCTCTAAGTTCCGGTACTACTGCGAGCTTTGATGCCATCTCGCCCACAAGCTCAGTACGCAGTTCTTTGGTGATGTCCTCACCTTCAAATAGTACTTTGGCAGGGAAAATCGGATCATCGAGCTGAAATGCCACATCCAAATGCTCAGCCAAGACTAAAATATCACTGACTTGACTGGTACTCATGGCATGCTGCTCCGTAGCATAAGCAAGCACACGGTATAGGGCGCCACTGTCTAAAAAATGGTAGCCTAGGTTTTCAGCTAGCATCCGCCCAAGCGTCCCCTTGCCAGCCCCGCTGGGGCCATCGATGGTAATAATGGGTATGCTAGACATCTCTACTCCTTTAGCTTATCGCCTGTAAAAAATTCGGGAAAGAAACCTTATAACAGTCTCCCTGCTTCACATGCACAGTTTCGGTGGTCGCAAAACTAGCGACAGCCAAGGTCATAGCCATGCGATGGTCCTGCAAGCAATCAAATTCACCGCCTCGTAAGGCATCAACACCCGTAATTGCAATCTTATCATCATCTAGTGTTACTGCAACACCCATAGCTCGCAAATAAGACATCATAGCTTTTAAACGATCGCATTCTTTATATTGCAGCTCACCAATATTGGGTATGATCGTCGTACCCTGCGCCTTTGCCGCCAACAAAAACAATAACGGCAATTCATCGATTAAGCTAGGTATGTGCTCCGGCCGAACTTGCACAGCATTGAGGCGTTTTACTGTTTTAATATGGATGTCTGCAACAGGTTCATGACCATACCACTGTTGATTACTCATTTTTACAGGTACACCCATTAATACTAAATAGCGTAACAAGCCTGTTCGCGCGGGGTTAATGCTCACCTTAGGTATACTCACATCGGCACGCTGTGCTAGGCACGCTGCTGTTATAAAAAAAGCTGCAGCTGAAAAATCTCCAGGCACATTAACATCCAGCGCTTTTATTGCCTCACTATACGGTTCCAAAGTTATTGTCTGTTGATTAACGGTCAGCGGTATTTTCATTGCTTGTAATAACCGTTCGGTATGGTCGCGCGTTACTTGCGGCTCAATTAACGAGACTGTCTGTGCACTCGCCAAACCAGCCAAAAGCAAAGCTGATTTCACCTGCGCACTGGCAACAGGTAGATCATAGTGCAAGGGCTTTAAATGTGCACCTTGGATAATTAATGGGGCGCAACCATTTGCTGTATCAATCTTGGCACCCATGGCTTGCAATGGCGTAACAATACGTTGCATGGGCCGCTGCTGCAATGAAGCATCACCAATAAGTTTACTCGTGAAGTTTTGTGCAGCAAGCACACCACTTAGCAAACGCATGGTCGTACCAGAATTACCGCAATCAATTGTGCTTTCCGCTTGCTTAAAACCCTGCCGGCCAACACCTTGAATGCAAATAGTGTGTTTTTCTATTGCAATGGGTACACCTAAAGACTGTAGTGCGCTTATCGTAGAACCATTATCATTACCGTAATTGTTGGCGGTGATGACAGCCTCACCTTCAGCCATCGCATTAATTATCAAAGCACGATGTAAAATAGATTTATCAGCAGGAAGATCGACTTTGCATTGTAGATGCATGCGCGGAGCGAAACTAAGGTCAGCCATTTTCTTTAGCAAAATCTTGCATGAAGCTCACCAGAGCCTGCACACCTTCTAACGGCATAGCATTGTAGATGCTAGCGCGCATTCCGCCAACACTACGATGACCGCCGAGCTGCTGCAAATTGCGCTGCGCAGCTTGCTCTAAAAACTTTTTATCCAAACTGTCATCAGCCAATAAAAAGGGGATATTCATGCGTGAACGGTCTGCTTTATTGACTGGACTACTGTAAAAATTAGAGCCGTCAATAGCGTTATACAATAATTCGGATTTTTGTTTGTTAATTTCTGCCACTTTGGCAACGCCGCCTTGTGCCTTGACCCATTCAAATACCAAGTTGCACACATACCAAGAAAAAGTTGGCGGTGTATTATAAACTGAGCCGCTGTCGGCAAAGTTTTTATAGTTTAAGATGCTAGGTGTATCTTTAAGCGCACCACCTAGTAAATCTTTACGCACGATAACTACGGCTAGACCTGATGGACCAAGGTTTTTCTGCGCACCTGCATAAATCAAACCGAACTTAGAGACATCATATTCTTGCGATAATATGCATGAAGACATGTCTGCAACCAGTGGCACATTTACTTCTGGCGTCCAAGAAAATTCCAGGCCGTTAACCGTTTCATTCGGCACATAATGTAAATAAGCAGCATCGTTGTTTAAATTCCAGGAAGAAAACTCTGGAATCTTCGTAAAGCCACCTTCACTGCCGTCAGCAACCACTTTAGCTTCGCAATATTGCTTTGCTTCAGCAGCCGCTTTTTTGGACCAAATACCCGTCACTACATAGTCGGCTTTATTTTTACCACGTAACAAATTCATTGGTACACTTGCAAACTGACCCGTCGCACCACCTTGCATGAACAATACAGCATAGTTATCTGGAATAGCCATTAACTCACGCAAAGTTTTTTCACTATTTTCAGCTATTGCAATAAAGGCATCACTACGATGGCTCATTTCCATAACGGACATGCCATTATGCCAATCTAGCAGTTCACTTTGAATAGTTTGCATTACAGCCTCAGGTAACATTGCTGGGCCAGCTGAAAAATTATAGGGACGCGTCATCTTCAATCTTCCTCATTGATTTCTTGATTGATCTCTTGTACACGCTGAATAGCGGTTAGTTTTTCACCATTTGTTAAATTAATCAAACGCACACCTTGCGTATTACGACCAATTAGCGAAATTTCTTCAACAGGCGTGCGTACCAGGGTGCCTTTATCTGTGATCAGCATCGCTTCATCGTTTTCATGCACCGGCACCACAGCAACAACTTCACCATTGCGGCCATTGGTTTGAATACCAATAACACCTTGGCCGCCGCGGCCTTGTACTGGGAAATCATCTGCTGGTGTACGTTTACCAAAACCTTTTTCTGTACCCATCAATACAGCCATGCCTTCATCTGGAACCATCATGGCAATAAGATGCGCATCAACAGGCAATTTAATACCACGCACACCACGGGCTGTTCGCCCCATTTCTCGCACGTCATCTTCTTTGAAACGGATTGCCTTGCCCTGCGAAGTGAATAACATGATATCTTGTTCGCCGTTGGTAACTGACACAGAAACCAACTGGTCACCAGTTTGCAAATCACAGGCTATCAAACCGCTAGAGCGTGGTCGTGCAAAATTAGCAAGTGAAGTTTTCTTGATAATACCTTGCGAAGTTGCCATCACGATATAATGATTTTGGTCGAACTCACGAATCGGCAACATGGCATTAATGCGCTCTTCAGCAGCTAACGGTAGCAAATTCACGATCGGCTTACCACGCGATGCACGCGAGGCTTGTGGTAATTGGTATGTTTTCAACCAATACGCCTTGCCCAAGCTTGAGAAACACAACAAGGTGTCATGGGTGTTACAAACACATAGATGCTCGATCATATCTTCTGTTTTAACATCGGTTGCAGATTTACCGCGACCACCACGACGTTGTGAAGAATAGACATCCAGCGCTTGGTATTTCACGTAACCTTCACCGGACATCGTGACAACAACCGTTTCATCGGTAATTAAATCTTCAACGTCTAAATCTTGTTGGCTTGAAATGATTTCTGTACGACGCGCGTCGCCGAATTGCTCTTTGATTTCGAGCAGCTCATCTTTAATAACAGTCAAGAGACGATCAGCGTCTTGCAAAATATCCAGTAGAGCTTTAATTTCTTCGACAAGCTTATGATACTCTTCGATGATTTTGTCTTGCTCAAGACCTGTCAAACGGTGCAATTTTAAATCAAGAATAGCTTGCGCTTGCTCGGCGGACAACTGATAGCTCGTGCCTTGAATACCAAAATGCTTTGGTAAACCTTCAGGGCGTGTTTGGTCTAAACCTGCTTTTTCTAAATAACGCATGACTTCGCCTGCAGACCATTGTGTATCTAACAAGGCTTGTTTAGCATCTTTCGGGTTTTTTGACCCTTTAATTAAGGCAATCACTGGGTCGATGTTTGTTAAGGCTACAGCCAAACCCTCTAAAAGATGCGCCCTTTCTTTGGCTTTTGCTAATTCAAATATTGTGCGGCGTGTTACAACTTCGCGACGATGACGAACAAACGCTTCTAAAATAGATTTCAAGTTAAGGATTTTTGGCTGGCCGCCCTCAAGCGCTACCATGTTAATGCCAAAGACAACTTGCAGCTGTGTTTGTGCGTATAAATTGTTTAGCAATACTTCCGCATTTTCACCGCGCTTAACTTCAACCACCATACGCATACCATCTTTGTCAGACTCATCGCGTAGCGCACTGATGCCTTCCACTTTACGGTCACGCACTAAATCGGCAATTTTTTCAATTAACCGTGCTTTATTAACCTGATACGGCAATTCATGAACGACGATCGTTTGCTTACCTTTTTCATCAACTTCTATTTTAGCGCGGGCACGGATCAAAATGCGGCCACGGCCTGTTTTATAAGCTTGAATGATGCCAGCTTTACCGTTGATAATACCGTGCGTCGGAAAATCAGGGCCTGGTATGTACTCAAGCAGCTCTTCAAAACTGAGTGCTGGGTTTGCAATCAATGCGATACAAGCATTAACAACTTCATTGAGGTTGTGCGGCGGAATATTTGTCGCCATACCCACAGCGATACCTGCTGAACCATTGATTAATAAGTTCGGAACCCGTGTCGGCAAAACATTGGGTATTTTCTCAGTTTCATCGTAGTTCAGTGAAAACTCTACCGTGTCTTTTTCAAGATCGGCCAATAAAGCATGCGCCATTTTGCTCATGCGAATTTCAGTATATCGCATTGCAGCAGGTGAATCGCCATCGACTGAACCAAAGTTACCCTGGCCATCGACAAGCATATAACGCAGCGAAAATGGCTGTGCCATACGTACTATCGTGTCGTATACGGCTGTATCACCGTGCGGATGATATTTACCAATAACGTCACCGACGATACGTGCAGATTTTTTATACGGTTTATTCCAATCATTGCTGAGCTCATGCATCGCAAACAACACGCGTCGATGCACCGGCTTGAGGCCATCGCGTACATCAGGCAGTGCGCGGCCAATAATCACGCTCATTGCGTAATCAAGATAAGACTGCTTTAGTTCGTCTTCTATATTAACTGGGTATATTTGTTTGGCGAATTCGGCCATGTTAAATCCTCTATATGTAAGGGATATTTTACCACATTTTGGGGTACAATGCGGCATGGAATATCATAACGTCGCGCAACATGAACTCGATAAATTTGATGCAATGGCCCAGCACTGGTGGGACCCTGCTGGCCCCTGCAAACCTCTGCATCTGCTGAACCCGCTGCGCTATCGGTATATACAGGAGCAGGTATCACTCACTGATAAGCAGGTGCTGGATGTCGGCTGCGGTGGCGGCCTGTTAGCAGAAGCGATGAGCAAAGGCGGTGCCATGGTGACCGGCCTAGAACTGGCCGATAAAGTACGTAAAGTGGCACAGCAGCACGCCGAAGATGCATCACTGGCAATCACTTATCTAGGTGAGACCATTGAGGCCCATGCTAAAAAGCATCCGGCCCAGTATGATGTCCTCACCTGCCTGGAAATGCTCGAACATGTGCCTGAGCCTGAGAGCATCATCGCGGCCTGCGCCAAGCTATTAAAACCAGGAGGCACTGCTGTATTCTCCACCCTGAACCGCCACCCTATGGCTTTTATACAGGGCATCGCAGGCGCAGAATATGTGTTAAAACTCTTGCCAAAAGGGACCCATAGCTACCGTGAATTTATCAAGCCCAGTGAACTGGATGCCATGCTGGAAAATCATGGGCTGAAAAGCAACGATATCCGGGGCATGCAATATAACCCTCTACGTGAGCAATTCACGCTGGGTGGCAAAACTTGGGTAAATTATCTGCTCACAGCCAGCAAGTAACCTTTAAATTTGGCGCTCACGCCCCTCGACCTCACCCAATACTTGGTGTCGAAAAGCAATCGGATCGTTAATAGCAGGGATCGGCGTCATATCACCACCCATACCACGCACAACGACATTACCGTAATTTAAGACCCGACCCATTACAGATTGCTCTACATTTAAACCAGTTACCCGGGCTAAATTGAGCTCATAGGTGGAACGTCGGATCCAACCGAATTTAGCCAATACACGACGATCCGTGACTGCCAATTCCGTCGTGAAATAATAGATAAGGGCACGAAATGCAGCCATAAAGGCAAAGCAGGTAATCACAAAGGACAAAAGCAACTGATCTAATGCGTAATACAATACGCTAGCAATAACAAATAAGCTCAAAGTCGGCATGAAAATGATCCAATGTACCTTGCCTTGCAAGACTAAAATTTCATCCGACATCATGGTGTTTTCTACGTAACTCATTTCCGCTTCCTTTGTTGTCTGCATTATTATAGAATCCTATCATGAATTTACAACGCCCAACGATAGAATATTACAGCTTGCGAACACAAAATTATAAGCGCTTTCAAGCGCTTGATGTTATTTATACGCTTTTTGATGAGCTCGCCCGCATTCCCTACAAAAGCGATGAAGCGATGGTTTCAAGGCAAACTTTGCAACTGTGGCAACAAGACGTCCATGCGGCCTACCATGGCGCACCGCAGTTGCCTGCGGTAAAAGCATTACAAAACACATTCGTGAACTATGAGCTGCCCGAAGCTTATTGGCAAGATATCTTTACCACTATAGAAATGGATATCGATAGAGTTTTGTATTTTAACAATCAAGATTTAAACCGTTATGCTGAAAAAAAACTAGGCAGCCTATTAAAGCTATATGCCTGCGTGCTCGACACCCATGAACCTGCAACAAAATTGCTACAACAAGTGGCATGTTTTATCGAACGCGTACGCATACTGCAGCAACTTGGTGAAAGCCAACGGTTTCTACATTACATACCAGAACAAACCCGCACTCACACAAGTTGTGAACTATGGCAGCTGCAGCAAGCACAAGCAGAATCGCTAGCTTGTCTGCAAAGTTTCATTGCTGATACGCGAGCAGCAATGCCAGTAGATTTGGATAAACTGCCCAAAACGCTAAGCTCTATCCGCGTGATGACTATGATATACTCCGAACTATTAAGCTTGTTGGCGAAGGACCCGATGGCTGTGTTAAAACAGCATATCGACTTAACACCTTTGGCCAAATTATTTTACAGTTACTACTACCGATTCAGGTGCTAAATGAATAATTCTTTACAAGACCGCGTTATCCTTGTCACTGGTGCTGGCGATGGCATAGGCGCCGTTGCTGCTAAAACGTTTGCGCAACAGGGTGCAACTGTTATTTTGCTCGGCAGAACACCACAAAATCTTGAAAAAACGTACGATGCAATCGAAGCAATGGGAGCACCAACGCCTGCTATTGTCCCCATGGATTTAAAAGGCGCGAATGTAGAAGAGTATGAAAAACTACATGAAACTATCGAGCATAGTTTGGGCCGTTTAGATGGCATCTTGCACAATGCTGCTTCCCTGGGCTCTTTGACACCGCTTTCAAATTACGATGTAAGGCAATGGTATGACGTATTACAAATAAACTTAAACGCACCATTTTTATTAACCAAAGCCTTGCTTCCTTCATTAAAGTTATCGCCCGATGCGAGTGTTTTATTTACTGGCGATGAAATTGGTAAGCAAGCGCGTGCTTACTGGGGTGCCTATGCTGTTGCCAAGGCCGGCATACAAGCACTGATGCAAACACTTGCCGATGAACTAGAAGATAACTCAAATATTCGTGTCAATTGCATTAACCCAGGCGCAGTTAAAACCAAGCTACGTCGCCTTGCTTTTCCAGGTGAGTCTTCTGAAAACTTGGTAGAGGCCGAACAGTTAATGCATGAATATCTTTATTTAATGGGGCCTGACAGCAAGGGTGTAACAGGACAATGGATTGACGCGAAACCAGATGCATCACGCTCGCTGTAAGGTAAGTTGCGATGAATTTTTTGCTCACCTCGCAGGCTCGTTTACTGCTCGCAAAAAACATCCCAACTTACCTACGCGCTTCGCTGATGACTGGTTTTTATAGGGTGAAACAGGAGGAAAGGTATGACAATTTCAGTAATTATTAATGGTGCACGTGGGCGCATGGGTCAAGAAGCGGTCATCGCGATTGAAAACGACCCCGATCTGCATCTCGCAGCCGCCCTCACCCGTGGCGACAACTTAGGCGACAGCATCCGTGATACCAAAGCACAAGTTGTTGTAGATTTAACCACACCTGAAGTTGTTTTCGAGAACACCAAAATTATTATGGAAAATAATGCCTGCCCAGTGATCGGCACATCAGGGTTGACACTGCTGCAAATCGAAACATTACAAAACTTAAGCCAAAAACAAAAACGTGGCGGTTTAATTGCACCTAATTTTTCGTTAGGCGCCGTATTGCTGATGCAAGCATCGGCAATGATTGCACAATACCTGCCCAATGTTGAAATCATTGAGTTCCATCGTGCGGGAAAAAAAGATGCGCCTTCATTCACGGCTAAAAAGACTGCGGAAATGATCAACAACGCACGCAAACAAGCGCCCGGTGAAATCGTCGGCAAAGACTTAGACGCACGCGGCCACAACCATCATGACATTCAAATTCACTCGGTGCGCCTACCCGGCGTTGTTGCGCAACAAGATGTGGTTTTTGGTGGCGTCGATGAAACCCTTACCATTTCCCATAACTCACTGCACCGAAAATCATTTATGCCTGGCATCGTACTCGCATGCAAAAAAGTACCTAGCTTGCATGAGCTGGTTTATGGACTTGAACATTTGTTGTAGGGCAGTCGCCGTATCAGCAGGGCATTCCCACCTTTTCTCGCTATATTAAGCATGGCCTGCGCGTAGGGGATTGCCTCTCTTTTTTTGAGGGGTCAACTTTTTCAAAGAAAAAGTCCGAGAAAAAATGGGGGGCAGTCGCCGTATCAGCAGGGCATTCCCACTACCAATCCATGTGGTAGAAGATATTATCATCTGGAAGTTTTGAGTGTTTAATATACTGATGCAAGTAAAAAGCTGCCAACACAGGCACAAATAAGGCTGGGCGAATGTCTTTGGCGTCAAAAACAGCGTCTGCGCTGTGGGTGACGCAATGCAGCCATTGTTTAAACTGACCTTTTTTCAAGTAGAATAATACTTTCAGCATACCTGCGACGCTAATCTGCACTGGTTTTTTAGGCTGCGCCTCATGAAAGGCAGTGTTTGGGTTAAGGAAGCATTCACCGAGCTTATCTTCGGCAGAAAATAAATGCACACCACTAGTAACGCGCGGGTTACACTCCAATAAATACAAGCTACCATCTTCTTTTTCAATTATGTCAAAACCAATTAACCCAGTGTAGTTTTGCGATTTAACGACATGCTTAATTAAAGCTAAAATCCCAGGGTGGGTAACACCTTGCAAACAGATTGCTGGGCCATTTTCACGGTAAATAAATAAAGGTTCATAAACCACGTTTAATGTCATCTCTCCGTTATGCGCGACGCCAGTACTACTCCATGCTTTTCCTGAAACATGTTCCTGCACTATAAAAGGTGGTTTAAATTTAATTTTTTTAATGTCGTCTTTTGCTCTGATGGTAACAACCTCTGAACCACCTGATGCATAAAAACTTTTCACCATGTACGGCATTGTGAAGCTCGGGTTTTCTTGGAATTTTTGCCACTCATTGTCATTAGACATCAATATAGTTTTAGGTGTGTAGCAGTTTAAGGTTTCCGCCAGCTCTGCAAATGTATACTTATTGTTAAGTGTCTTAATTTTTTCTAAACTATCGCAAAATACTGTTGCATGCTCAGTGAGCTTATCTTTGTGCTTTGCTATAAAATAGGTTTCGTCGTAAGCAGGTATCAACATATCTATTTTGTATTTATCAAGCAGGTCGGTTAGCGCATTTATATAACCCGTCTCATCAAGTAACGGATCAGGCACGAGAAAATTTTTGCTTACTGTATTGGAAAATTGGCAATACTGAATCTTGGTGGATTCAGCCACAAATATAGTATGCCCTTGGCGTGATAACTGACGCGCCATCTCTAATACAGCCGGGCCTCTACCGCCCGTTAAAAGTAATTTCTGGTTTTGCATCGTTTTGCGCTCATCTTAATATATTGATTTTCTTACATTTATATTATCGGCAAAATAAATCCTACCTTTAATTAAAGTATAGGAAACCTTCGTCATCAACGCTAACTATTATTTGTGTATTGAACCAGTCCTGCTTGAAAGCGGCCTTGGTGGCTGCCTCGTCTTCCCAGTACCCAAGCATCCGAAACGGACTTTTAACCCACAGCTCACCAGCTTCGCCCTGCAGCTGCTCACTACCAGTATCTGGGTCTACAATGACAATAGAGACATAAGGTAGTGGTTGCCCGGCTGAGCCCGGTTTTGTACCCTTTTGTAGCTGGCCTGGCAAACGCACATCGGGACTATTAATAGATATTGGGCCTACTTCTGCACAGCCATAACCTGTTTGGATACTGATACCAAAGTGTTCATGAAATGCGCGTGAAAACTCTTCATCCTCTATATCATTGCCAGCAATCGCATAGCGGATATAACTAAAATCATCTGGACGCATGTGCTTAAGGTATTCACGATAATGTTGTTCCACATCGAAGAGCAAGGTCGCGCGATGGCGCTTGATTAATTTTGCCGTAGCATCGGGGGCCGGGTTGGTGTCACTTTGGTACACCACCGCCATCCCTTGCAACAAGGGTAGCCAAACAGTTCCCAGTAATCCCATGCTGGTGAAAAAAGGCAATACACCCATAACGCGATCGCGACTACTGGTATCGCCAAAGACCTGTGAAAACCCATTAACTGGTGCAATAATGCTTTGATGCGAAAGCACAACAGGCCTATGCGGATGGTTGTCGCGCACCGACCAAAGTATTGCCACTGGCGCTTGTGAATCGGAATTATAATCCCCGTAATGTTTCAACGTCCACTTAATAGGTAAAAAGAAAGCTGCGACACGTGCTGACCAGTAAGCTTTTTTATCATTGTTGATATAGGCTATATCGCGAATGGCTTGCCACTCAAAATCATCACGAATATGCCTTTCTTGTAAAAACCCGTGATCACTATAAATTGTTTTTAAATTCGTTTTATCGATATGTGATTTGATGTTTTTAGTTTCATTATATGGCAACAATACTGCTATCTTACCCGCTATTGCTATGGCTACATTCATCATTGCAGCATTCACACTTGCCGGCAGCAATATGCCAATGTACTTTTCATCTGGATGTTTGTCTCGTAGACATTTTGCAAGTAACAGTGTGTGCGCAATAAAATGCCCGTACTTCATGCGGCTGTGGTCACTGTCCGCCATGCAAAATTGTCCGTGTCGAAAACGCGTAGCTTGCAAAAACCGATAGGGAAGAATGTCATGTTTGTGAGGTGTTGAGAGTTGAATCTGTGTGCCCAGTTCTTGTACTCTTTGGCGTACATCCCATGCTTGTGTATCTGCGGGCATAGGTTCGCCAAATGAAACACCTATCTCAATCGGAATACGTCTTGGTAGTTTCCAGAAAAATTTGCCGCCGGAAAAAGAAAATATGCTATCCCATAATCTATCAAGGTATACAGGAATAATTGGCGCATCAACCTCTTTCATGATACGTTCGAAACCACGCTTAAACGGCAATAAGTTCCCAGTGCGGGTAATCCTGCCTTCGGCAAAAATGCAAACAACATGTCCTTTCTTGAGCTCTCGCGCCGCAATTTTTAATGAGTCCTCAATGCTTTCCTTGTCACTACCGGAAGTTACCGGGATCGCATTTGCCATGCGAAACAGCCAGTTTAACGATTTAATGTCATAGTATTTTTTATGAATTAGGTAACGAATAAAGCGTGGCAAAACAGCTGATAATACCAATGCATCTAAAAATGACACATGATTACATACTAGTAATGCTGGGCCTTCTTTTGGCATGTTTTGTTCATTGTGTACTTTCACGCGGTAAAAGGTGCGCATCATCATCCAGAGCACAAGGCGAATAAAAAAGGCTGGCAACATATAAATAGATGCAGCAGTTATAATTAACGCAATAATACCCCAGAATAAAAATATGGTTTGTGGTGATAATTCTAAAACAACTTGCAAGGCCCACAAAACACCCGCACCTGTTAACATAGCGATATCAGTAAAGACATTGTTAGTAGCGATCATCCGGCCTTTTTGCGTTTTACGAGGCAAATCTTGTAGCAGAGCCTTTAAGGGCACAATAAAAAACCCGGTAAATATACTGGCCCACACTAACAAGACGTATGTCCAGGTAACAGATGGTGGAATTAATGCTAAGACTGTAATCCCCACGCCTGTACCCAATAAGCCCAAAGGGATTAAGCCATACTCGATACGATCATATGATAAATGCCCGGCTAACAAAGCACCGGCGCCAATACCAATAGCTAATACCATCTGTAACATACTGACACCAAAATACTGTAGCCCCAATTCTTTATGCGCAAAAACCAAAAGATTCAGCTGGAACACAATGGCAATCATCCAGAAAAAGCAAATGCCCATGATGACCATGGTCAGGAATAAATGCCCTCTTAAATGCTGCACACCTTTATAAATTTCGGAATACGGGTTCAGGCTCATTTTATTATGTTTTGCTTTGGCGCTCACTTTTGTGATGCCAAAACTGAAGGCTGCGCCCACAATGGCAATAACCACAAGGACACTACTAATAACATACATTTGTGCATGATAAAAATGCAGCAGTATCCCGGCAATAGCACTACCCACAATAATGGCAACAAACGTTGTCATTTCTACTAAACCATTTGCTCGTGACAAATCTTCACGTGCAACGATCTCAGGTATGATGCCGTATTTAGAGGGGCTAAAAAATGCTGACTGCGTTGCCATGGTAAATAGCACAATTAGCATCAATGAGTGATACTCTGTGCCCAAGGCAATAAATGCCAACAACATTGAAAGTATCTCAAAACTTTTGGTAATGATTAAAACATTACGTTTACTATAGCGATCAGCTAAATGCCCCGCATACCCAGAAAACAATATTCCAGGTACCAAAAATACAATTGCAACGAGTGAAATGGACCCACCATGAATAGTTGTGTCTACGAGAATAAGTGAAACGACCAGTCGATAGAGATTATCATTCAGCGCACCCAAAAACTGAGTAGCCAGAAAAAAACTAAAACCTCGATTTTTTAATAAACAAATGTATGAGTTAGCACTCAATGTTCACCCCATTACGTATCGCAAGGATACCTGCCCAATATTTTGTTGAGCAACTAATTGGGAGCGCAACTGCATACCCTGTTCATTAACTGCAACAAAGGTGCCTCGTAATAATTTTTCCGATTCTTTACAAGGCATTACTTCGAATATAGCATAGGTTTTATGTGCATACACAGTATCCTCAAATGTTATAGCAAGCATTGTGTGCTCCCAAAAGCTGATTGGCTGGGTCGCGTATTCTTGTACACTCTGTGTTTCCAGCAGGCAAGGCGCACCGTGGCAAGCCTCGGGCGTTAGCACCGGAAGCGCAAGCCAAAAATCAAGATCTTGTAACCAGGCTGTTTGCGCGCGCTGTAAACTTGCTTGCAAGGCCACTGCCTGAGACCACGCTTGCGCTAGTTTATTTTGCTGATAGGAGCGCGCTGCAAGATAGACCACGCCTAAATTTATACTTAACAATACAATCAATACCCGAACCACAATACAAAATCCTCCTTTGTTTGCAAGTCTATTTGCAGTAGATCAGGCCATAATGCTAATTGCCAATGCTCTACACCTTCGTGCAAGCTCAATGCGGCCTGCTCCGGTTGTAATAATTTTGCCTGCAATATCTGATCGTCTGCCAGATAATATGCTTGTGTTACCCAGGGGCTGACTATCGCATGCTCTGTATAGGCTTTGCTTAATGCTTGTTGCGGCTGCAAGCATGTCATGCCAGCACAATAAAATGCAAAAGCTGAGAATATTTCCACCGTTTGACAATCATCAATGACAAACCAACTGTTATCCGCAGTTACAACATTTGGCAAGATAATTGCTTCATCATCGCGACGCATTGCTTGCAATAAAGAGACTGTCCATGCGCCTACTTGTTCAATGACCAAAACATCTGTGTTTTCTGTAACTTTGCCGTTAAGGGCATTAGGCAATGCAGGTTGCCAGCCCGCTGATGTTGACTTGTGAAGATATACGGATTGGCCATGCAATAAACGAGTTTCTATACCCTGATGCACAATAATATCTTTTGCATTTTTTACACTTTGGCAGCCCAAATACCCTGACTGCGCTAGCTTTGGCTGCAGTTGTAAAGTAATTTGTCTTAGCTGCGTGACGGTGTTATTTTGCGCTTGTATTTTTTGTTGCACACGCATGTGTAAAGCAATAATTGAATCGATATACAGTAGCACCATTGTAAACAATACAAGCGCCACTAAATACTCTATTAATAAAAATCCGGCCTGTTTAGAAGGTTTCTGATAATACGATCGTTTCATCCTGTAAACTGCTCTTATAGTTTATTGTTATTGTTTTATTATTTATTGTGCCTGAGCCTTCAGGTAGCTTATTTTTTAGCTGTTCTTGCCAGCGATTATACACCAGCGGCAATTTATTATCTGCTGCGATATTTGCGCCTTGCCAAAGGCCTAAATGCGCCAGTTGTAAATAGTAATATTCCCGCTGCTGTTGCATCAAACCAGCATAATACTGGCCTGCAAACAAAAGGCACAAATTGAGCATAAAAAGCGCGATGATTTGATTTATTATTATCATGCCCCATCATAGCGCAATATCGCAGATTTTGATAAAATGGGGCTGGCAAAAACCCAGGAGGCTGCCACCATGAAAACGATTCGCTTACCACACCTATTCGACATGAAGCAAAAACGCGAAAAGTTTTGTTGCCTAACCGTTTATGACGCAAGTTTTGCTAACATTATCAGTGGCTTAGGCGTTGAGATTGTTTTTGTCGGTGACTCCCTAGGTATGGTGATCCAAGGCCATGACAGCACTGTCCCGGTGACTGTCGACGATATCGTTTACCACACTAAACAAGTAGCTCGTGGCAACCAGAACTCAATGCTGATGTCAGACCTGCCATTTATGAGTTATTCAACTACTGAACAAGCTCTACACAATGCAGCAAGACTGATGGCTGCTGGCGCTCATATCGTAAAACTAGAAGGTGGCGCCTGGCTTGCGCCTGCAGTACAAGCATTGACCGAGCGCGGCATCCCTGTGTGCGGCCACTTAGGCTTAACACCACAATCTATTCACATGCTCGGTGGCTACAAAGTTCAAGGCCGCGAGCAAACTGCAGCACAACTACTGAAAGACGAGGCTGTGGCTTTACAAGAAGCCGGCGTGCAACTATTAGTGTTAGAGTGCGTGCCTAGCCAACTTGCCAAAGATATTTCTGAAACACTGCGCATACCTGTTATCGGTATTGGCGCCGGCAAAGACACCGATGGACAAGTACTGGTATTACATGATGCCTTAGGTATTACACCAGGCAGAAAGCCAAAGTTTAGTAAAGATTTTTTAACAGGCAACCCCGCTGGTGTGAATGGCGCCATTCAACAATTTATTGATGAAGTCAAAAGCTCAAGCTTTCCGGCAGCTGAACATGAGTTTGTATAATTATGCGCATCATTAAAGATATTGCATCACTGCAAACCTTTTTAAAACCCTTAAAACAAGCGGCCAAAACCATTGGTTTTGTGCCTACCATGGGTAACTTGCATGATGGCCACTTAAGTTTAGTAGAGGCATCTAAAAAACAAGCTGATATTACCGTGGTTAGCATTTTTGTAAACCCTGCACAATTTGGTGCCAATGAAGATCTTGCGACATACCCGCGCACATTCGAAGAAGATTGCAGGCAACTACAACAATTGCAAGCTGATGTAGTATTTGCGCCTGATAACAAAGAAATTTACCCTGACGATGTAAAAAAACACACACAGGTAAAAATATCGCACTTATCTGAACAGCTTTGCGGCATCACCCGACCTGTTTTTTTTCAAGGCATTACCACCGTTGTTTGCAAATTATTCAATATCGTGCAGCCAGATTTGGCTTTTTTTGGCGAAAAAGACTATCAGCAACTACTTTGTATTAAACAGATGGTTAATGATCTCTACATCCCGGTAGCTATCATTGGCGTACCCACTGTTCGTGAAGAAAGTGGCTTAGCGATGAGCTCACGCAATAATTACCTCTCAGCAGAGAAAAAACAAAAAGCAGCACTGCTGCAGCAACAGCTACAATGGTTATGTGCGCAGGTGCAAGCTGGCGGCAAGGACTACACTAATCTAGAAGATCAAGTTAAACAGCAACTTGATAACACCGGCTTTAAATCAGATTATATTAGTATTCGCAGGCAATCTGATCTGGCGACCCCTGAGAAAAATGATAATGAGTTGATCATCTTGGCAGCAGCAATGCTTGACAATACTCGTCTGATTGATAATATCACTTTTAAAAAGAAGGATGAATTATGCAACTAACGATGCTGAAAGCAAAACTACATCAAGCGCGTGTTACACATGCTGAACCAGATTATGACGGTTCATGCGCTATTGATGAAAAATTATTAGCGCTAACGGGCATTTTGCCATTTGAACAAATCCATGTCTACAATATTACCAATGGGGAACGCTTAGTCACCTACGCCATTCGGGCACAGTCCGGTAGCGGGATTATTTCTATGAACGGTGCTGCTGCACTTAAAGCATCGCCTAACGATAGCATTATCATATGCGCCTATACACAGCTAGCACAGGCGCAAGCACAAATATTTGAGCCTAAGCTTGTTTATTTAAATGAAAAAAACCAAGTACGCCGCACCTCTGGCATCATTGAAACTCAAATGGCGTAACAGATGAATAAACAAACTTTAGACTCGCACTTTCAAAAAATAAAAAATTTGCCCATAGCCAATCAAAATAACATGTTTATCGAAGCAGCTGACATTCACCTTAATTACAAAGCAAACATGATCAACGACGAAGCGATTTCCTTGCTCGCCGATTTTGCACAAGCACAACAACTCAACAAACACATTCAAGACCTTGCACAAGGGGAAATTGTTAATGTCACTGAGAGTCGCGCTGCTTGGCACATGGCGTTGCGCGACCCTAAGGTGCAAGTTAACGATGTTCACACAGCATTACAAAAAATTGCACAATTATGCGAAAAATTCCAAAACAGTAATATCACCGATGTTGTACATTTTGGCGTTGGCGGTTCGTTCTGGGGCCCCAAGCTGGTTGTTGAAGCGCTGCAAGACATCCCTTCTCGTGTAAATACACATTTTGTAGCCGAGCTAGATGAAGTCGAACTAAATGACACTTTGTCAAAACTAGACCCTAAAAATACGCTTTTCATTATTGCTTCTAAATCTTTCTCAACAAGCGAAACCTTACTGAATGCTGAACGTGCAAAGAAATGGTTGCAAAAACAATTAACTGATGTGCAGATACCCGATCACTTTATTGCGGTTACCGAAAAAACAGAGCAAGCTAAGACTTGGGGCTTAACAGAGGAACATATTTTACCCCTGTGGGATTGGGTAGGCGGTCGCTTTTCGGTATGGTCTGCCGTAGGCTTACCGATTGCTTTAAGTTATGGCATGGATGTTTTTCAGGCATTTTTACGCGGCGCACACGCAATGGACCAGCACTTCATCAACAGCGAATATAAACAGAACATGCCGGTTGTTATGGCTTTTTTAAGCTACACCTATACACAGTTTCACAGAGCCGATACCCAGGCGATATTGCCTTACGCACACCGCTTACGTAGTCTTGTGCCACATATTCAGCAGCTCTGCATGGAAAGCCTAGGCAAACATTGTAATAAACAGGGTGAAATCATAGATTATCCAACTGGCCCAGTTATCTGGGGCGCAACAGGTACGCATGCACAGCACACATTCAATCAGCTTATCCACCAAGGCAGCCATTGCACCCCTGTTGATTTCATTCTTATTAACGATGGCTCTAATAACGCGCAAACGTTGCGCATGCAATGTTTAGCGCAGTCACAGACCATGGCTTTGGGTGACCCTGAAAATCCGCAGACACACCGGCGCATCACAGGCAAACAACCGCACAATATTATTGAGCTAAATAAATTGACCCCTGAGACCTTAGGCGCTCTACTGGCACTCTACGAGCATAAAGTAGCCACCCTAGGCCACCTTTTAAACATCAATCCCTTTGACCAATTTGGTGTTGAACACAGCAAAACGCTACTTAACACATTTTAGAAATATCACCTATAATAATAAATTGTTGCTCGCGGCAGATAAGCTCCAACTAAAAAAGTAATGATATGACTACAACAATACCCTTAAATTACACGGAACAGTTTTTTGTTGCCAAGCAATCCATTACTCAACAGCAAGATAATATTATCTGCCAATTACAATTAGGCACCGATCTAGACGAGCAAAGACTCATTGATAGCTTTCATGCTACCCTGCAAGAAATTGACACACTGTGGGTAAACTTAAGCACTATGCCAGGCCATATGACTAGCGACCCTGCAGCTTGCACCAAACAAGATGCATGCGTACGCATACTAGGTGAGGTGCAAACGCAAAACGAACTCGAGCAATTACGTCAAGAAGCTTTGGCATCTCCATTACTGCAAAAAGCACCACACATTCATTTGGACATCATTAAATATGACGGTAATTATGTTCTGCTCCTTGCAACACCGCACATGTTGCTTGACGGTATCGCTAATTATCTGTTTTTAAGTAGCTGGTTTAATCATTATCAAAGCGGCACAAAGCCAGAACAAAAATTTTCAGCGCCCATTTTTCAGCACACATCGGATATATACAATGATTTTTCGAACTTTTTGCCTGAATTAAAAAATTACTACCAAAGCAGCAAGCTACTCAGTGTGCCTGATCACGCTTTTGATGACAGCGCTGTTTCGCAGAAGCTAAACTATGTCTTGCCTGCGGAGTTTGAAGCTGATTTAAAAAATATGGCAAAAATACAAGGCAGCAGTTTTGAAGTGACACTACTTGCAACCATAACACGCACTATTCGTGAACTACTGGGAAGCAAGGAATTCTGTTTGCGCTACAACCGTCATGGTCGCCGCCTTCCGGAGCAACGCAGTACTTTTCGATTTTTACTGGAAGACCCCATCTTAAAAATAAATACACAAAATTATGCGATTCCGCATTTAATTAACAACATCCAAAGCAGCTTAGATTTTTTTGATGGCAAACCCAGGGTGCCTCATTTTATGGCGCAGTCCTTAATTATGGAAGCACAGCTACCCCACTTTAAACAAGATGTTGCTGCCTTAATGCAGTCTTTGAAATTGCCTGCTAGCACTTATGTTAAGCCAGATATTATGAGCCATTATGGCTATCTGCTTAAAAACATTCAACAGGCCATCAAGCCACCTGAACATATTTTAGTCCATGTAAATATTACACCCTCTATTTTCCTGGCAAAACAATATGCAAATAAAGCCAAGAAAAGTGGTATTGAGCTGCAGTCTATTAGCTTTGATTTTAACCATGCTAAGTTTCATGAGCTGCATATATTCTTTACAAAAGATATAGACAATCAATGGCGCTTATTTACAAAAGGCCCAATCAAGCATACTATTTTAAAAGACATAGTGCAGATGATTTTAAGTGAAATAAGGAGTAAATCTAGCGATGTTATCTTGGAAAAATGCCAGCCATATCCTAAGCCACTTTCAGCCTGAGCAAAAACAACGTGCTCTTACACTAAATGAACAGCTAATATATAACTTCAGTCAACTTGAGGCAGATAAATCCAGCTTTAACGTCAAGCTGCTGAACATTACAGAAGTTCCACTGGACCCTGATAAAATCGATCAGGCTGTCAAGATAGCTGCAAGTCGTCATGTTAATTTACGGACTGTTTACCCCGATGGTATGCACGCTATCATTGAAGACGACCCAAAAATTTCACTTGAGTACCATGACGTGTCTGATCTGCCTTCTGAGCAAGGTGAAATTGCTTTCCATAAACTTATCAAGCACTATGAAAATATTGGCTTTGATATCACACAACTACCGCTCCTAAAAGTTGCCGTTATTAAGCTCAATGCAAATGAATTTGCCTTTTTAGTGGTTGCTTCGCACATCATGACCGATGGTGTTGGGGTTATTGTTTTTCTGCAAGATATTGTTACCGCCTACATGGCCTTGCTTAATCATGAAGCACCCGATCTACCCATTTTAGAATATGATTTCCCGCACTACGCTTTTTATGAACAACAGGCGATGCGTGAAGGCCTGCTACAGCCATTTATGGAATATTGGCAGGAAACCCTAAAGTCTGCAGCCCATACAAAACTACCTTGCAGCACAGAAAATACGCAGATTGCTGAAGATGATGTTGGCACGGTCTATTTTAATATTGGTAAACAGCAAAGCGATAATATTGAAGCCTACTTGGCGGATAATCGCATGCAAATGTATGGCTATTTGCTAACCTGTTTATTGTACACATTGCATAGCTACAATAATCAACAAAGCATGACCCTGGCCATTCCGAACCTAAATCGTAAGTTCAAGGCTTTTAGATACATGCTAGGATTTTTTGCAGGGCAACTCTACCCAACGTTTTCTCACCATCCGGATGCTGGGTTCACAGAAAACTATCAAGCATTGGCACGGGTTTTAAAACAAACTTTTAAACAGAGCCATTTCCCGAGCATTGCAACGCACCCTATTCTTGCGCAACACCAGCCTGATATGCCCACTATGTTTGTGAATTACTATGGCTTCTACAATCCTGATGACCAAGGCTTGTTTAGCAAGATTAAAAATACATTTCGTTGGGATTTATTTAAAAACCAGAAATTCTGGGGCAGCATGGTAAAACTCCGTCTTGAAATTTGGCCTACCAACGAAGGTTTGCAAGCGCGGATGATCTACCGCAAACGGCATTTTACACAAGAGCGCATTCAAGAAATTATTGATAACTACTGCAAGGTCTTGCACCAGATAAGCGAGAAGGTTGCGCAGGCTGAATAGGCTTGCTACTTCGCCCCCTAACCAATATCTACTACACGTTTTTTGTGTGCAGCATGTGCAGGGCTAGCGTCATCACTGCTCGTGGCATCAGCTATTGGCCGCGCTTCAATACCTTGTAACTTCATAGCTTGCCTAAAATTTTCAATACCCTGATCTGTTAAGCATGTTTTCTCAGCTTTGGTAGCTTTATTATATGCTGCAGTCCAAAGGCTACGCATCCCTGAAACATTTTGCTTTTCGCCGCCATGGGGTGTTTTTAATACCGTTGTAACAAGAGTTTTAAGGTTTTTTTCGAACTCTTTTTTGTGGTCCGTTAACACAATACTATCATCGCTCAACTCAACACTCATGACCTCATCATCTTGATTCAGGTGTATCATTTTGATATATTTTGGCAAAACCCTCATCATATAAGACAAACTTTCATCATCAATTACGTTCGGCCATTTCCCATTAAAGCTCTTTAGATCAGCTAGTTCGATGCGTTCTTGCGCTATCTGTTCTCTTTTCGTATTCCACGCCCGAAAGCATGCATCATCGACGCCCAAATCTTTACAAAAGTCACCGATGCTAACCATATCTGCTGATTGCCATTCTTTGTCGCTAGCTTTTAAGGAAAACTCAAGTACAACCTTTACAAATTTTTCAATTTCACTTAACAGCTTTTGATCAACGCATTGCTCGTCTTGCCTGTAAGTTACACTAAACTCTGACAAGGTAGCATTTTCAGCCAGTTTGAAAGTAATTGCTCTGCTTGGGTAAATTTTTAACATGTTTTGTACTGGCACGACTGTACCCCCGTTTACAGTTGGCCAAGGGAGCTTCCCATTAAATGCGTTAGCAATCTTAAATGTCGCGCTATCTGTCACAAGACGCACATGCGATGCGCGATCAATTGCCAGCTCACTATTTTCTGTAAAATACACCGTACTCATATAAGCTTCATTTAAGCCATGCTCGCTTGCTTTGCTGCTTTCATGCATATAGCGATTAATTACTGCTGCGATAAATAGTTTTATATTTTTTTCAATAGCTGAGCTGAGTGCTTTTTCAGACATCTGTAGGCTTGCAACCTCAATATCACCATGATCGTCTAACTGTAATTGAACATCTTTACAGCCAAAGTACTTAATTGCTTCCAGTATAGCCACAGAGTTTTCAGCTGTAACACGATGACGGGTAAAGCCAGCGACAGACACCGGTAATACTTCAGAGATCTGCGCTAAAAGTCTGTCTTCTGCAAGCTTACGCTCCTGTGTGTTGTGCCAGAATGTTTGTGCTATGCCTAATTTTTCGCAAAACGCCTGCCTAGTGTCGGCCTCAAGCTTTAGCTTATTATTTAAGCTGCGCGTCAGCACTTCACCAATAAACGTATGCAGGGCATTATTCAGATCATCGTTATTACCTTCAGGTGTTCTAATTTGCGTGACGGTCACAATGTTGCCGTTATCTCGCTGAAAATTAACCTCTGTGGGGAAGTAATGTTGGTAATTATCGAACAAGCGCTTAACATTACTCGCGGTGTAAAAGCTGGTGCCGGTAAATTCCGTAAAATTGTCCAGCTCCTTTTTTAGTACAATTCTATCATGCTGCTTTTTAAGCGTTTGGTAGTCATCAGGGCTTATAAAAGATGCCGCGCTTTCAGAATCATCATGCGCATCACCTACAAAACCTTGCATATAGGCTTCGGCCACATATTCGCTTTGCCCGGGGTGCTTGCTCATGTAATCATTTAGAACGGCCGCAATATACTTTTTTGCCGCTTTTTCAAGTAGTGGGTTAAACGGTGCACGGTCAGCCGAAAAATCCAAATTACTAACATGTAAGTTTCCGTGTTCGTCCATTTCAAACTGAATATTTTGATACCCATAGGCATGTAGGTCATTCATTATTTTTTGAACAATAGCTGTTTTCAGCCTGCGTGTCAGTGCTGACAGCATGGTATCGATATCACTGATGCATGTCGCTTCAGCACGGAGAAGCTGCCGCTGCGCATGACCAAAGTGTTGCACATCAAACTTCTCGCAAAAACGATCAAGAAATGCGTCGCTCATACCGCGCGTAGTATCAGCATCTGCACTTAAACTTGCTCGCAATACACCCTGAATTAGAGCGACTACTTTTGCATCTAGATCTGCATTACCACTCAACTGCGCAGCTGGTTTAACAATTAATTGTCCATTCTCATCAATGACCCATGACAGCAGCTTTGGTAAGTTAAGCACTGACTCAAGTTGCGAATATATCGCTTCGATGTTCTTTCTGTTCAAAGTTTTAAAATTTCTAACGTGGGTTTCCACCAGAGGAATGATTGCCTCTAGCAGCGCACTCTGTTTGGTTTCTTGCGCTAGCTGCAATTCAGCCCTTGCTTGTTCGACAACTCCCCAACGATTACCCATGCTAATTTTTTCACTTATAGCCTGTGGCAAATCTGTGCTTTGCGTATTGGCTTGTCTTGTTAATATTTTTTTCCATAAACCTTGTACGCTTTGCACTAATTGGTCGGGTTTCCCCCCCTCTTTTTCAAACCAGGTAATAGCTAAAGCAATCTCAGTATTATCATTCAGTGTGTATGCTTGCAGACCAGCGATTTTAACCAGAAAATTGAGGCGCAACTTTTCCACCTCTCTCAAAGCTGCTTGTGCATCGAAATCAAAGCTTGAACTTCTTGTCTCAAGGCGATCGATTTTTGTGATTAGTTGGTTCTCGGTTGCTTCATTCTCAGTTTTTGCTTGCTGAAGCTGCTGTAGAGCAGTGTTGGTATATGTTTGTACTGTTGTTTGCACTTGGGCTAGCAATTTTGCTTTATGACCTTCTCTGTTTTGAACCGCATCCTGTACGATATCTGCAGCTATCTTCTCTACAACAATCTCCTGCGGCTTTTTACTAGGATTGCTGCGCGAATACATTACTATAGCTACAAGTACTCCAATTAATACAAAACTACCGGCAAAAGTCAGTGCATGCGCAACCGTCACGCCCCAGTCTGCTCCAAAATCGAGCCTTTTATCAGCGAAATCTTCTACGCCCCATGCTGCACCAATAAGCCCCGCACCAAGAAAAAAGCAAACTGCAAGCAAAAACTTTTCTTCGTTGCTCAAGCCAGTATCAGGTGTATGTTGTATTGCCTCTTTTTTGGGTGTTGATTTAGGGCTAAGTGCAGGATGCTCTCTTTCAAACATTACTGCTATGATTAAATTTCGCTCTTCTTTAAACTTTTCGGCATTAGGCGTAATGCCAAGCCTGGTTGCACCAAAAGCCATATCGTAGGCGTCGACAAAATTTTTCTGGGATATTAGCCTGGTGAGATCTGCACTTTGACGGCGAAGGTGCGTGCCGATGTATTGGATTGCCGCAGCAGTATACAGCTCAAGATTATCAATGCCTTGCGTTTTATCACCGGGCTTTGCTGCTTCGATTGCTACCAAAAACCCGAGGAATTGCAGGATTTGTTCTAGCTCTACGTGGTTTTTGCTTGCTAAGCTATTATCTTCATTCTTACCTAAAACCATACCTTCCTCCCTGACTAAATATAACGCTAACTTCCTGCAATCATCATTTCCGACAACAATATAGAACCTGTAATAATATTGCCGCGATCATCAATATCTTTACCTACAGCCGTTATGTTTTTAAACATATCTCGCAGATTGCCGGCAACGGTAATACCTTCAACCGGGTATTGAATTTGTCCATTTTCAACCCAAAAACCTGTGGCACCACGTGAATAGTCGCCGGTAATGATGTTCACACCTTGGCCCATTAACTCCGTAATGTACAAGCCTTTATCCATGGTTTGTAATAAGCCTGTGAGATCATGCTCGCCCGGCGTAATCATGAGATTATGCACGCCACCCGCATTACCTGTTGTTTGCATGCCTAAGCGACGTGCTGAATAACTACTTAGCACATAACCTTGCAGCACACCGTCTTTAACAATGTCACGTTGTTGCGTACGTACACCTTCTGCATCATAGTTGCCAGAACCTAAACCTTTTAATACAAATGGGTCTTCTTGAATATTGATATGTGGCGCAAACACTTGCTTATTTAAGTGATCGCACAAAAATGATGACTTGCGATACAAAGCACCACCGCTAATGGCGCTAATAAAGCTTGAAAGCAAACCTGCAGCCGTACTAGCATCGAAGACAACGGGCGATTTTTGTGTTTTTATTGATTTCGCATTGAGACGTCGCGTGGTACGCTGCGCTGCAATTTCAGCAATTTTTTCAATTGAAAAAAGATCAAGCGCATCACGTTTGCAGTCATACCAATAGTCACGTTGCATTTTGCCATCTTCTTCTGCAATTAGCACGCAAGACAACGATTGCCTAGTAGATTGCGAAGCATGCAAAAAACCCATGGAATTACCGTAGACATGCGTACCTGTATGTGAAACCACATGTGCGCCGTCGCATTGTTTAATGCGAATATCTTGCTTGCAGGCCAATTGTTCTAGTTCTACCGCCATCTCGATGGCTTTATCAAACGATAAATCCCAAGGGTGAAATAAATCTAGATCCTTGAATTGTGTCGCGAGTTCAGATTGTTCGGGCAAGCCCGCATATTCATCAGCTTGCATATGTTGTGCAATTTCTATTGCTTTATCAACAGTGCTTTTGATGGCTTCTTGCGAGGTATCTGAGCTTCCGGCTGTGGCCTTTTGCTTACCCAGAAAAACTGTGACGCCCAGGCCTTTGTCTTGCGTGAACTCAACAGTTTCGACATCGGCGTTACGCGCCGTCACGTCCAAGCCTGTGCTATGGCTGAGGGCCATTTCGCATTGATCTGCACCACGCGTTTTTGCGTAGTCTAGCGCAAATGCAACGCTTTTTTTAAGTTTTTCAGTATTGTTCATTGCGTACCACCTACGATAAGCTCATCTACTTTTAATGTTGGCTGGCCGACGCCAACCGGTACACTCTGGCCCGCTTTGCCGCACACGCCAATACCTTTGTCCAAAGCCAAATCATTGCCAACCATTGAAACTTTACGCATGGCCTCAGGACCATTGCCGATAAGTGTTGCACCTTTGACTGGTGTTGTAACTTTTCCGTTCTCAATTAAATAAGCTTCACTGGTGCTGAACACAAATTTACCTGAAGTAATATCCACTTGCCCACCAGCAAAATTAACGGCATAAATACCTTTTTTAACGGAACTGATAATTTCATTGGGGTCGCTTTTTCCTGCCAACATATAAGTATTAGTCATTCTTGGCATAGGCAAATGCGCATAAGACTCACGCCTACCATTGCCGGTCGCTTGCATACCCATCAAACGTGCATTGAGTTCATCTTGCATATAATTTTTTAATATACCGTTTTCGATCAGGGTAGTGCATTGCGTTTGATTGCCTTCGTCATCGATGCTCAAGGAACCACGGCGACCTGGCAAGGTACCGTCATCGACGATCGTCACCAAAGGGCTAGCAACTTGCTCGTTCATGCTATTTGCAAATGCACTCGAACCTTTACGATTAAAATCACCTTCTAAACCATGACCGACCGCTTCGTGTAATAAAACGCCAGGCCAGCCAGGGCCCAACACTACCGGCATCGTGCCTGCAGGTGCATCAACTGCTTCTAAATTCAATAATGCTTGGCGCACTGCTTCTTCGGTATAAGCTCGGAAAGTATCGGGTGTTGCGACTAGGTCATAAGCCCCACGACCACCACCGCCAGCAGAGCCTTGTTCACGCCGACCCTCTTGTTCAACAATCACACGCACATTTAAGCGAACCAATGGCCTTACATCTGCAGCAAAAGTGCCATCTTGGGTAATCACTAAAACAACTTCGTAGCTGCCTGCTAAGGTTGCCATTACTTCTTTTACTCTGGGATCGCTGTTACGCGCTATAGAATCTACTTGCTGCAATATATTAATTTTATCTTGTTTACTTATACTATCTAATGGGTTTATATCAGGATACAAAGCTGGAACATTGGCTTGGCGTTGAGCAATTTTTACACTTGCATCATGACCTGAATGTGCGATCGAACGCGCTGCTTTCGCGGCTTGCTCCAAGGATGGCACAATAATATCATCCGCGTATGAAAAGCCTGTTTTTTCGCCACTAATGGCGCGAATCCCTACGCCCTTGTCGATATTAAACGACGCATCTTTAACCTGGCCATCTTCTAAAGACCATGATTCTTGCATAGTCGCCTGGAAATATAAATCAGCCTGATCTATCTGCTTGCCGAGCAAATGCCCCATCACCTGTGATAGCGCTGTATCTGTAATACCCGTTGGTTCTAGTAAAATATGTTTTGCTTGTTCAATAAGGTTTGTCATAGTTACTCATTTTATCATAGATCTATTCGACTTCTTCCAGTTCTTCAACTTCTTCGGCAGGTGCTCGTTCACCAAGTTTAGAACGATACTCTTGCGTCAAATCAGTAAACTCAGGCTCTTCCCAAGTACCACTAACATGATAATGGTAATACGCTCTGCTGCCCAATGGATTAAACATCTTTCCGGCTAACCATACAGCTGCACCTGCAATAGGATTGGCAATAGCAACTGCTGCTGCAGGAATGGTAGCGTCTACATTTGCCTTCATGTAGATGTTAAAATCTAGCTGTTGATCTATCAAGCCTGCCTGCCCAGAAATATCGATATTTGCTGAAGGTGCTTTGAGTCTTGCATCCTTGGTGAACATTTTTCCTTGTGCAATGGTCGCAGTTCCATTAAAACTATCGAAACTAAAGCCTTCTCTAAATACATCGCTAAAATCTAGACGCAAGCGTCTCTGCAGGCTTTGCACACTAAACAAACCGATTATACGACCAAAGCCTGGGTTCACGTCTACAATTCGTCCTTTTGTCAAATGCGCATCTATCTGTCCGGTAAGCTTTTCTTTATCAAGATTCAAAGGCGTGCCTGGCCAAACCAAATTAAACTCTAAATCACCTTTGGCATTACGGATATCTGTTGAAAAACCCAAATTATCAAGTGTATGCGATAAATCATCGGTTGCAGCTGAACCTGTAAATTGCGTCTGAGTGTTCCCATTGCTGTGCAACCAGCTGCCGGTCGCTTCAATACTGCCGACATTATTTCTAATTGTGATAGGCGAAAACAAGACGCCATCTTCTTGCGGAGTTGTTGCCAAACGAACATAGCCCAATTGTCTTTCACCAATCTTCATATCATGACATATAAAATCAAATGCTATAATACTGTTGGGGTCCTCCATCTGTGTGGTGCTTCCTCGTAAAGCGGGCCAATTGCATCGCTGCATATCAAAAACCAATGGTTTTTTCTGTGTCGCATCTGGAATAATAATATCTCCAAGCAACTCGTCGGAATCAATAGCAAAGTTCCATGCATCAAGCTCATGCTGCAGCGAAACCTCAGCGTTATTTAGTGTGTATTTTTGATAATGCAATTTATCAATTAAAACTTTTGCATTCTGCCACTCTGGGTAGCTTGTCTGCTTTGTTGGTGAATATTCTTTCATGAATGTTAACCAATCGTCGAGCCTAAACTCTTCAAGCTGCCCGGAAATATCAAGACCTTCCAGGTCACTCAAGTGCTGTGGCGCCTCCCCACCTAAAACAACATGGCCTCGCTCAACCTGATAGCGGTTATCGGTTTTTTGCAGAGCAATTAATGCATGAATCAGCTTGCCGTACTCAAATCGTGCTAAGCTCGCATTTTCTTCGCCTTGTGTTCCCGCAAAGCGCATATCAACAGCCTCTTCTTTTTCTTTGCCTAAAGGTGCAGGCGTATTGATCTGCATACCTGTTAAATCAGTTAAAATTTCCAGCTGCAAGGGCTTATCAAGTTTAGGGATATAGGTATGAAACTGTGCAGAGTAATCAGTCTCCCCTGATAACAAAACCCACAAATCATTCGGGAAACGCTCGTTAAGCAGTTCAGGCGTAAATGTTGATGTCAACAGCCAATTCATTTGGTAGCCGCTATCATATTGTACTGGCCTTACGTCTAAACGTGCAGGTTTTCCTAGCAGCATACCGTTAATCTCGGTTGCGGATAACATCTTTTCAGTGAAGCTTAATGAACCTTCGACATCGGAAAATGCCAAGTCCCAGTTTTTTAATTGCACCTCGCCACGATCCAAAGTCGCTACGCCTGAAACATTAAAGTTTTTTTGTTCTGGTGTGAGTGCACGTAGTGGAACTTTTAAATCCAGATCCAGGTGTAACGAACCTTCAATATCTACCTGATCAAACGTTGCTTGCATTCTTGGTAGCAGCGGTGAACGCTCTAAGAAATGCACTAAATCGGATGCAGGGCCCACTGCGATACCTGAAGCCGTTAGGTAGAGTGGTTCAGTTATTGGCGCTAGCTTGACCAACACTTTAGCTTGCTCTATTTCAGAGTGATAAAAATAACCAGAGTCAAGGTATGCTTGCACAGTCTTGGTATCGATAACAACTTCACCGGACAAATCTTGCAGCATGGGCCAATCTTTATGATAAGTAAGATCTAAATCACCGCCAGAAATTCTAATTTCAAGCTGGCCCTGATTTTCTCTAAACGGAAACTCCATTACCGGGCCATCCAAGATAACGCTAACATCCGCAATGTTACCGCGCTCAACGCTTGCATACAGCCAGGCCACAACTTTGGGAGGCAATATACCCACGGGAACATAAGTCAATGCAACGTCCGTACTAAGGCCTCCCGTGTTTGCAAATAATTTTACTTTTGTTTTTGAATAGTCTTCCGGCATAAGCACTTCAAAACCAGTAGTGGCTGTGAAGTGTTCTGTGTCCAGTATAATCTTGGATGCATTTATCTGCAGGACATCGTCTTTATCATGCCAAGTAATCAATCCATTTACTGCATCAAGATGTATTTCTTGAGAAAATATATCGTTTGAAGCAAGTACCACATTATGGCTCTCGAAATTGAATTGCCCGTACCCCTGGGCAAGCATCAGCTCCCCGCTAATATTTTTTAGCGAAGGGATTTTTCCATAATTTTTTTGTTGCCAGTGGTTTACTTTTAAACCAAGCTGCCAATCTGTAAAATTGTTTTCTTTTAATGTTGTGGTAAGTTGAATATCCGCGAGCTCACCGCTAGCTTGAATACCTTGCATAAGATCAGAAAAAGCATCAGGCATCTTTTGGCTGAAATTCAGGTATTTAGAAATATCATCAATAGCAATAGCGTTGAGCTTTAAATCAAAATGTTTGGCTGGCTCTGCCTGCAACAAGAATGTATTGATGGGGCTTTGGATACCATTCATTTCCAGTGAAATATCGTCGCCGATTAACTGCCACTGCTCCTTGCCTTGCTGTTTCCATGCAACACCAGCACTCAAAGCAAATGGCATGCTTTGAAGACCGTTTGTCAGGACGGAATCTGTAAGCGTAATATCGCCTATCACCTGCTGCCATTTACCTTTTTTCCATTTAAACCATGTGCTCAAATTCAAGGTGCCTCGCTCTGGCTTTATATTATCCAAGGCAAAATGCATAAAGCGTCCATCATAAGTAATACTTTTTAAACTTATGTATCCATCAACCTCTAATTGTTTAGGTTTCGTTATCTCCCCTTGCAAATCAGCAATGATGTTAAGCCTGCTTGAATTCGTTTGATGGCGCAAATCTGCCTCAAGTCGATAATCACCGCCTCTTGGTGATAGACTAAAATATTTTAAGTCTAAATCAATGGGCTCCCCTTGCAGTAGATCAATGGTAAAAAAACTTTTTTTAATATCTACGCGACGAAAACGTTTTGCCAAATCAAATATATTAAAGCTTTTCTCGCTAAGTACGTCATCAAAACCTTGTATCTTCAGCGAGCTGTTTTCGGTGCGCACCAATGTTAATACCAAGCCATCTAAGGTCAATCGTCCTGGAACCCACTGCCGCTGCAATATACTAGCCCATACATTTAATTGCACATCTAAATGATTTGCTCTAGCCAACAGCAGGCCTGTTTCAGGTTGAAAAATATCCACTTCTTCGAAACGAATTGCTGGTCCAAAACCTTGCCAACCACTATCCATCCTTTGCACGGTTACTTCTGCATTCAATTGCGCACTAAGAACAGCCTCCACTTCAGGAATATAAGTTGCCAGGTGGGGCATTGCTATACGCATAGCACTTAAAGTAACCGCAAGGAAAAGCGTAATGGTTATCACAAAAAACCAAAAGTACTTTTTCAAAGCGCTTGTAACTTTATCTAATTTCATAACATTACAACATCAAATTGGTCTGGGAAATACAATGTTTCTGTTTGTAACTTTATTTGGCTACCTGTTTTCAATTCAAATTCTGCTATAGTAATTGACTCTTCATTAAGCATTCGTTCAATTACTGGTTGACCTGCCAACACAATATAGTTCCTAGGTTCGTATGCGCTGACATTACGTGTGATCTCGCGGAAAATATCGTAGCAAACTGTTTCTGTATGTTTCATAAAGCCTGTGCCAGAACATGTTTCGCACGGGTCACAAAGTATATGTTGCAGGCTTTCACGTGTGCGCTTACGCGTCATTTCAACTAAGCCGAGCCTTGAAAAACCATGTACTTTTGTCTTCATTGGGTCTCGCTCTAAGGCTTTTTCCATTGCTTGTAAAACCTGCTTCTGATGTGCTGCTTCAGGCATATCTATAAAGTCGATAACAATAATACCACCCAGATTGCGTAAACGCAGTTGCCGTGCAATTGCCTGCGCTGCCTCAAGGTTTGTCTTGAATACTGTTTCATTCAAGTTTCGCGCACCTACAAATCCACCTGTATTAACATCGACAGTTATCATTGCTTCTGTCTGCTCTATCAATAAATAGCCTCCAGATTTGAGCACAACTTTAGGATTCAAAGCCTTGCTTATTTCATCTTCGATGGCATACAAATCAAAAATAGGCTTTTTGTCATTAAAATACTCTATTCGGCCTTTTAAGTTTGGCATAAATTCTTTTACAAATGTTTGCAGCCGGTGGTAACTTGCTTTGTCATCGATCCGAATGCGCTCAACATTAAAGCTTACCTGATCACGAAGTGCTCGCACCGACAAGGGCAAGTCTTCATAAACAGCATTTCCACACTTTACTTTTCTGACGCGGTCTTGTACGACTTGCCACAGCTTGCGCAAAAATTTCACATCCGCCTCAAAATCAACATCGTCGACGCCTTCTGCATTAGTTCTTATAATAAAACCTTCGCTTTCCAGAGCGCCGCTTTTTAATAACAAGTCCTGCAATCGCTCACGTTCTGCGCTCGAGCTTATTCGCTGTGATACATTTATGCCAAGCAAATCTGGCATGTAGATCAAGTAACGTGATGGCAGAGCAATGCGCGTAGTCAGGCGTGCTCCTTTTGAGCCTAAAGGATCTTTCACCACTTGCACAAGGATATCTTGACCTTGACGTACAAGCTTTGAAATTTCTAAATCTGTGTCTTCGGAAAAAGATGCCATATCGGATGTATGGATAAACCCTGAACGCTTTAAGCCAATATTAACAAAAGCAGCTTGCATGCCCGGCAAAACACGCTCAACTTTGCCTTTGTAAATATTACCCACCAGACCTCGATGCTCGCCACGCTCAATATATAGCTCTTGTAAAATACCATTTTCTACAACAGCAACACGTTTTTCTTCTGTGCTTGCATTTATTAAAATTTCTTCAGACATTTCGGGAAAAATCCAATAGTTTTGCAACAGGCGGCCAGAACAAGGCCGTGGTTACCACAGACAACCACTGCAACGCATACGCCATGGGTTCACCTGTAAAGTAATGTGTCCACATGGAAACTACTTGAACAAGACCAGCAAAAATCAGCACACTCAGCATTTGCTGAAATATCGGAAACATGCGTAAGCGTGCCTGCAATTGATAAACCACATAAGCAACTACTGTAAAACTTAAAGCATACTGGCCTAGCAAGCCGCCCTGCAGAACATCTAATAATATTCCGACTATAAACCCTGTTGCGATACCTACGCGCTCAGGGACATAAAGCACCCAATACACAAGCACTAGTAACGCAAAGTCTGGCCTCAACGAAACAAGGGCTTTAGGCAAAGGCACTATCAACAATACCAATGCAATAAAAAAACTGACAAAAATAAATGTTTTTTTACTTTTTGCTACGGTCATGAAGCAGGTTCCTCAATATTTGGCTCTTGATCGTATTGTTGTTGAGTGATTACCTGGCCCCACTGCCCTTCTGGCCAAATCAATAATAATTCACTCACCGCGTCGGCTTGTGCGTAAGGCTTTACTTTTACCGTAGCAAATTTATCCCCTGAATCGATTGTTACGTCTATCACCTCACCGACCGGGTAACCTTTCGGGAAGCGTAGCCCCAAACCTGAGCTAATTAATTTATCCCCCACTTTAAAATCTGTGGTTGCAGTAACGTGGTTTAAATAAAGCAAATCATAATCGCCAGAGCCTGCTGCTAAAGCACGTGCACCACTGCGCTGCGATTGCACAGGAATTGCATGTTGCTTATCTGTAAGTAATAAAATCATACTGGTTTTTGGCCCGACACGAACCACTTGGCCAAGAATACCTGCAGCATCAATAACAGGCTGGCCTTCATAAACATCGTCAGAACGCCCTCGGTTAATCATTGCACGATGGGCATAGGGGTCAACTGCAATACGCATGATTTCAACCATCGCAACTTTATCACCCGGACGTGCAGATGTTTGCAGTAAACTTTTTAATCGATTGTTTTCTGCTTCAAGGGCAAGCAGTTTTTGCATGCGTTGCTCTAACTGCAAAACTTCATCTTTTAGTTCAGTATTTTGGGTAATTAAACCCTGCCTAGAAACGAACCGTAAAGAAACGCCTCGATAAATTCCTTGCGGAATATCAACTGCATATTGTATTGGAAGCACCGCAAGGCTAAGCCCGTCGCGCACACGGCTTAAATGCTGCTGACGGTAATCTAACACCATCAAGGTAACAGAAACTATCGAAAACACCACTAATCGGGTAATTGCAACCTTACTATGTCGGAATAAACCACGAATAATAAATCTCCCTCAATTACTCAGTAGAAAGGAGATCGCTACCCCGTTGGTCCATAATTTCGAGAGCACGGCCACCACCACGAGCAACACAAGTAAGCGGATCATCTGCTTTCACTACCGGCAGACCCGTTTCTTCCATGAGCAAACGATCAAGATCACGTAACAACGCACCACCACCGGTTAACACTACACCTTGTTCAGCTATGTCAGATGCCAGTTCTGGCGGTGCTTGCTCTAGCGCAGCTTTTACTGCACCAACAATACCTGCCAATGGTTCTTGTAGCGCTTCAAGAATTTCATTACTGTTTAAAGTAAAGGCACGCGGCACGCCTTCAGCCAAGTTGCGACCACGAATATCAATTTCTTTTACTTCTTTGCCAGGGTAAGCTGTTCCGATCGTTGTTTTAATACGCTCAGCTGTTGACTCACCAATAAGACTGCCATAGTTACGTCGAACATAGTTAATAATCGCTTCATCGAAACGGTCACCACCGATGCGCACTGAAGCAGAGTAAACAATACCACTGAGTGATAGAATCGCAACTTCTGTAGTACCGCCACCGATATCAACAACCATCGAACCCGTTGCTTCTTCAACTGGCATGCCAGCACCAATGGCAGCAGCCATAGGCTCTTCAATAAGAAAAACTTCGCGAGCACCCGCACAAAGAGCAGACTCACGAATAGCCTTGCGTTCTACTTGTGTAGAGCCACATGGTACACAAATCAATACACGTGGGCTTGGACGTAAAAATTTAGTTTCGTGCACTTTATGAATAAAGTGTTGCAACATTTTTTCAGTCACATGGAAATCTGCAATCACGCCATCTTTCAAAGGTCGAATGGCCGTGATGTTGCCAGGTGTTCTGCCTAGCATTCGCTTAGCCTCAGCACCCACAGCTAAAACGGTGCGCTGGCCGGTACCACGGTCATTGCGTATAGCAACTACCGAAGGCTCGTCTAGTACAATACCCTGCCCAGGCACATAAATAAGTGTGTTAGCTGTCCCCAAGTCAATGGAGATATCCGTAGAGAATAATCCGCGTAGTTTCTTTAGCATGATTGTTAGACCTATTCCGAAAGTTAATAATTTATATAAAGTATTATCAATTATATCAGGTGTTGCAGCTATATGCATTTGGGGAAGCGACAAAAATGTGATAAATTTGACCTCTTGAGACATTAGAGGTGCAAGTAAGATGGCTATCACAAATGATGAAGTAAAAAAAATCGCCCAATTGGCAGGTTTGCAGGTGACAGAAGCCGATATCGCCACATATGCGGATAATTTAAGTAACATACTGAATTTGGTTGGCCAAATGGATAATGCCGATACAAGCGAAGTAAAACCCATGGCCCACCCCTTTGACAACAGTGCGCGCTTACGTGCTGATGTCGTCAGTGAGCAAGACCAGCGTGATGCGCTGCTCGCCATTGCCCCCGAGACTGAGTCTGGTTTGTACCTAGTTCCCAAAGTGATTGAAGAGTAAAATTATGCACAATAAAACGTTAGCTGAAATTGCCCGCGACCTAGAGGCAAAAAATTATTCCAGCGTTGAGGTCACGCAGCATTTTTTAGATCGCATTAAAAATCTTGATGCAAAGTTCAACAGTTTCATTACAGTCACGGCAGACCATGCCTTAGCTCAAGCGCAAGCTGCGGATGCCGCACGTGCCGAAGGAAAAGCCGGCCCATTAACCGGTGTGCCTATCGCACAAAAAGATATTTTTTGTACCCAGGGCATTAAAACAAGCTGCGGTTCGAAAATGCTCGACAATTTTATTTCACCTTACGATGCTACCGTTGTTAAAAAATTCAATAACGCTGGCTGTGTCATGTTAGGCAAAACTAACATGGATGAATTTGCCATGGGCTCATCAAATGAAAATAGTTTTTACGGTCCAGTGGTAAACCCATGGCAAGAAAATACTGTGCCTGGCGGTAGCTCAGGTGGCTCTGCTGCGGCAGTTGCAGCGCGCTTAACACCCGGTGCAACAGGCACTGACACAGGTGGTTCAATCCGCCAACCTGCCGCACTTTGTGGCATCACAGGTTTAAAACCCACCTATGGACGTGTTTCTCGTTACGGAATGGTAGCGTTTGCTTCCAGCCTCGACCAGGGTGGCCCAATGACGCAAACTGCTGAAGACGCAGCGCTGATGCTAAACGTAATGGCCGGTTTTGACGAAAGAGACTCCACTAGTCTTGATGTTGACACGCCTGACTTTACAGCTACTTTGAACAAAGATTTAAAGGGCATGACTATTGGCCTACCAAAAGAATTTTTTGACGAGCGGCTAAGCCCTGAAATGGCAAAACAAATTGATGCTGTCAAAAACGAACTTACAAAACTTGGGATCAACTTTAAAGAAATATCCTTGCAAGCAACAGCACTTTCCATTCCTGCTTATTATATCATTGCACCAGCAGAGTGTTCATCAAATTTATCACGCTTTGATGGCGTACGTTTTGGCCATCGATGCGAAAACCCCAAATCCTTAAAAGACTTGTATGAGCGTTCACGCGCTGAAGGTTTTGGAACAGAAGTTAAAAGACGCATTATGATTGGCACCTACGCTTTATCAGCTGGCTACTACGATGCCTATTATCTTAAAGCTTTAAAGATACGACGACTTATTCACAACGATTTTGAAAATGCTTTTACAGAAGTAGATGCCATTCTTGGCCCAACGACGCCAACGCCCGCATTTAAAATCGGAGAAAAATCTGATGATCCAATCAGCTTATATTTATCCGATATTTACACAACAGCTGTAAACCTGGCGGGGCTACCTGGCATTTCAATACCATGCGGACAAATCAATAATCTCCCGGTGGGTTGCCAGCTAATTGGCCCAAGATTACAAGAAGCACGCTTATTAAATATTGCACATCAATTACAGCAACACACAGATTGGCATAAACAAGCACCACAAATAGAGGCAAACTGATATGGAATGGGAAGCGGTGATCGGACTCGAAGTCCATGCACAACTCAATACAAAATCAAAAATATTTTCTGGCAGCGCAACAAATTATGGAGCCATGCCAAATACACAAATTTGCGATATTGATATTGGATTGCCAGGCGTACTACCGGTATTAAATATGGAAGCCGTACATAAAGCCATCACGTTTGGTGTGGCAATCGGCGCACAAATTAACGATCAATCTGTTTTTGCGCGCAAAAACTACTTTTACCCTGACTTACCCAAAGGCTACCAAATCAGTCAATTTGAATTGCCAATCGTTGGCGTGGGGCACCTCGATATTACACTTGAAGATGGCCGCTCAAGGCGCATCGGCGTCACTCGCGCACATCTAGAAGAAGATGCTGGGAAGTCATTGCATGAGGACTTCCAAGGCTTGTCTGGCATCGATCTGAACCGTGCTGGCATACCTTTATTGGAAATTGTGTCTGAACCAGATATTCGTACTGCTAAAGAAGCCGTGGCTTATTTAAAAACCCTGCATAACCTTGTACGTTACATCAATATCTGTGATGGCAATATGCAAGAGGGTTCATTCCGTTGTGACGCCAACGTTTCTGTGCGCCCGAAAGGCCAAGAAAAATTCGGCACCCGCACCGAAACTAAAAACCTAAACTCATTCCGCTTTGTTGAACGTGCCATCAATTATGAAATTGAACGGCAGATCGAAGTCATTGAATCTGGCGGCGTTATTATGCAGGAAACACGCTTATTTAATGCTGACACTAACGAAACCAAAATGATGCGCAGCAAAGAAGATGCCAATGATTATCGCTATTTTCCGGATCCAGACCTTTTACCGGTACGGGTGACTGCCGAACAAATCAGGCAAATAAAAAGCACTTTACCTGAACTCCCAGCAGAAAAACAACAACGTTTTGTCGATGACTTACATCTTTCCACTGACACTGCAACAACTTTAGTTAGTAATAAAGCGCTGGCGGATTACTTCGAGACTGGCTTAAAAGCCGCACCTGAACATGGCCAGCTGGTTGCCAACTGGGTAATCGGTGAATTATTGGGTGCTTTGAACAAAGCAAGCTTAGATATCACGCAGTGCCCTATCCCAGCAGAACATATTGGCACATTAGTTGCTCGCATCATTGATAAAACAATTTCTACTAAAATCGCCAAAACAGTTTTTGAAACAATGTTCAATGGCGAAGGAACACCTGATGAAATTATCGAGGCTAAGGGTCTAAAACAAGTTACTGATACTGCCGAAATTGAAAAAATGGTAGATGAAATTATTACGCAGTTCCCAGAGCAACTTGCAGACTACCGTAGTGGCAAAGATAAACTATTTGGCTTTTTTGTAGGACAAGCGATGAAAGCTTCAAAGGGTAAAGCTAATCCTGCGCAGTTGAATGAGATTTTAAAAACGAAGTTGCAAAATTAGCAATTTTTCCGTTGTGTCTCACGAGCAATGGGCAAAGGAACATAGTGACCAAGACGCCAGCCAGTACGACTTGGCCATAATCTTCTTCCATTACACCCAAAGTGATTGCAAGGGTAAGCAGGATAAAGCCAAATTCTCCACCATGCGCTAGAATTAATCCTGTGCGCATAGATTCTGATAAAGACAAACGCCCAACTTTGTTGGCAACAAAACTAATTAAAATAAATTTAAATACAATAATTGACACCACCAAAAACAATACCCAGTACCAGTATTGTAGTAAGATTTGAAAATCTAACAGCATGCCAACAGTAATAAAAAACAAACCTAAAAATACATCGCGAAAAGGTCGGATATCTTGCTCAATCTGACGACGATGGTGTGTTTCTGCCAATACTAAACCGGCTAAAAATGCGCCTAGAATCATCGACAATCCTAAAGCATGTGTGACCCATGCAGTACCCAAAGCCACTAGCAATGTCGTTAATGTAAAAAGTTCTTGTGAATCAGCTTTTGCAACTTCATTGAACAGTGGGCGTAAAATCCAGCGACCTGCAATCAACAATGCTGCAATTGCAAGAACACCTTTAAAAAACGCCCAACCTAAATCCACCCCTAAGCTACTTGCGCCACTAGCAGCAAGAACAGGGATAATAATTAAAAATGGCACCGCTGCTAAATCCTGGAATAACAAAATTGCTAGTGATAATTCTCCATGCCGCGTCATCAATTCGTTTTGTTCCGCCAATTGTTTTATCACTATAGCGGTCGAAGAAAGTGCAAGTGCAGCTGCAGCGACAAAAGCTGTATGCCATGACATGCCTAAAAAATAAGCCATAACACCTGGCACAAGCATACAGGTCAGTACTTGTAGGCCACCAACCCATAGTACGGATCGGCGCATACTGATGATTTTTTTTAAAGAAATTTCCAGCCCAATAGCGAACAGCAAAAACACTATGCCTATTTCTGCCAATAATTCGATAGTACTACTCTGGCCAATCCAATCGAAACCCATTGGGCCAACAATTATACCTAGAATTAGATAGCCCAGAATGGCTGGCATATTTATACGACGCATAAATATAAGCGCCGCTACTGCCAATGCCAAAGTTAAAATAGTAACTTCAAGCAACCCTAGATTCATTTTTAAAGCGTCCTTGCTATTGTCATGCGCGGCATACCGGCATAGTCTAGCTTTGATACAATACCCAGAAAGCCTCGCTCTTTTAGCAGACTTTTTAGAGTTATATCTTGGTCAAAGCCATGCTCAAATATAATCATACCGGAAGAATTTAAATGTTTTTGCACTTTATCCAGAATAGCATTATAGGCTTCCATGCCTGTTTTCCCTGCAACTAAGGCACGCTTAGGCTCAAATAATAAATCTTTTTGTAAGTGGTGATCACTCTCAGCCAAATAGGGCGGGTTAGCGACTATGATATCAAATTTAGATTTACCCAATGATGAAAACCAATCGCTGTGCACCAATTTGATATTTTTATGCCCTTGGTTTTCAACATTATGTTTAGCAATAGCTAAGGCCTTTTTAGACTTGTCTGTTGCAGTTATATTAACCTTGGGACGCTCAGATGCCAAAGCACAAGCAATTACACCAGAGCCTGTCGCCATTTCTAAAATATCAAGCGACTTATCAATGGGAATTTGTTCCAACAATTCCTGAACCAAACATTCTGTTTCTGGTCGCGGAATCAAAACATCACTTGTGATAATAAAATCCAAAGACCAAAACTCTTTAGTACCAAGCAAATAGGCTATAGGCTCATGCCGTGAACGTCTTTCAATAAGGCCTTTATAGACTTCAGCCTCAGCTCCAGTCAATATTCTTTCTGGTCTGCTAATAATATTAGTACGGCTTATTTTTAGTGTATGAGCAAGTAGTAGCTCCGCATCCAAAAGATCTATATTTATTCGATTCGCATCTTGCAACGCAAGTTCTACAGTATAATCAATTTTCATCTTGTAATGCCGCCAATTGATCAGCTTGATATTCTTGCACTAGGACGTCAATTACAGGTGATAAGTCACCTGCTAAAACTTCATCAAGCTTATATAGTGTTAAGTTAATACGGTGATCTGTTACCCGACCTTGCGGAAAGTTATAGGTGCGAATACGCTCCGATCGATCGCCGCTGCCTACAAGGTTCCGCCGAGTAGAAGCCTGCTCTGCTTGTTGTTTATCACGCTCAGCCTGCAGTATTTTTGCTTGCAATAAACTCATAGCTCGAGCGCGATTTTTATGCTGCGACCGCTCATCTTGACATTCAACAACGGTACCTGTTGGTAGATGCGTAATGCGGATCGCCGAATCCGTTTTATTTACGTGCTGCCCACCCGCACCAGATGCGCGATAAGTATCTATTTTTAAATCGTTTGGGTTAATATCGACTGCTTCAACTTCTTCGATTTCCGGCATGATAGCTACTGTACAGGCAGAAGTATGAATACGCCCTTGTGATTCAGTCTCAGGTACGCGTTGTACGCGATGCGCGCCCGACTCAAATTTCATTTTTGCATAAACACCTTCACCCATGATTTTAGCAACGACTTCTTTATAGCCGCCTTTTTCACCTAGACTTTCTGATATCAATTCCACACGCCAGCCTTGTATTTCGGCGTAACGTGTATACATACGAAATAAACTACCAGAAAAGAGTGCAGCTTCGTCACCACCGGTGCCGGCGCGTACTTCTAAATAAATATTGTGATCATCATTTGGGTCGCGAGGCAGCATCAGTACTTGCAGTTTCTGTGTGGTTTCTTCAAGCTCTTGTTGCGCTTGTTTAATTTCGTCTTGAGCCAAAGCTTTCATGTCTGCATCGCTATCTTGTAGCATGCTCCGGGCTGCATTTAAATTTTCTTTTGTGTTTTGATACTGCCTGTATGTTTTTACAATAGGTTCAAGTTGCGCATATTCTTTAGAGTAATTGCGAAATTTTTCTTGATCTGCAATAACATCCGGTTTACTTAACAAAACCTCGATCTCTTCAAACTGAGCTTGCACACGGTCAAGTTTTTGTGAAATGGATGCCTTCATGATTCCTGGGTATCTCTTTGTGTTGATTGTTTTAATTGTATTGTTGGTTTGTGCAACAATTTGTTGGTTAAGTTATGCGCCAATTCGCTCAACACATCACTGATAGGCCGGCCCGCTGCAATAGCTTTCTCTGCCTTGGTCAACGCCTGATCACGTATATCTTCGTGGTGCTCACGGTAGGCCTTTAGCGCATGCACCGCTTCTAACTGCTTTTGCCAAGTCAGATATTCTGCGATTTGCTGCTCAATAATATGCCTCGCTTGTTTTGTTGCTTTTACACGTGTTTCAATATTGGCAGATACCACTGTTTGCAAACTATCGATGTCATACAAATAAACATTATCTAAGGCTTTTATTTCAGATTCAATGTCTCTAGGCACGGCAAGATCAATAAGTACTAATGCTTTCTGCTTGCGTTCACGCATTGCTCGCTCTACACTTCCCTTACCAATTAATGGCAGGTCGCTAGCTGTTGCAGTAATAACCATGTCTATCTGCGCCAGCTGCTTTGGCACATCCGCTAAGTTTATTATTTTACCATTATATTCATGTGCAAGGGTTTTTGCTTTACTTTGTGTGCGATTAGCAAATATTAAGTGTGATACTTCCAAATCAGTAAGATATTTTGCTGCCAGTTCAATCATCTCACCAGCACCGATCAGTAATATACGTTTTTGCTTGATATCCTGAAAGATACGTTGTGATAGTTTAATAGCAGCATAGGCCAATGATGTAGGATGTTCACCAATAGCTGTTTGCGAACGCACCGATTTTGCTGCCTTAAACGCCATTTGAAATAAACGGGACAAATGTTTGCCTACGGTGCCCGCTTCTAGTGCCATGGCATAAGCTTGTTTAACCTGGCCCAATATTTGAGGCTCGCCTAACACCATGGAATCCAGGCCACTGGCCACCCGCATGATATGCGCTGCTGCTGCATCTTCAGTGTATTCACTTAAATATTCCGCCCAAGACTGCATATCAATTCCAAAGTAACATGCCAACCAATGTTTTAATGCTTCAGCATCCACGGCACGGCAATAGAGCTCTGTACGATTACAGGTCGATAACACCACAGCTTCCGCAATCCCGGACTGTCCATGCAAGCTCTGCAATGCAGTCGGCAAATCATCTTGTGCAAAGCTGACTCGCTCGCGAATAGCTAAAGGCGCATTTTGATAGTGAATGCCAAGTATAAAAAGCTGCATAAAATTCAACGATTACAATGTGTTAGCCAAATGAGGCGCGTTCTTTCCATGCCAATTCTACCATCATTCTAGCTAAAGATTAAGCTACCCGTGCAGATATATAAGGCAAGAGGTACTAATAATGATAAATAAGCTCAAATCTCCCTTATGCTTGCTGTGCTTGAGCTTTCTGCTCCTGGCCTGTGATAGAGATAATTCGGATGACTTGCCCATCAAGTATGCTGGAAATAGTTTAGATATCGAATCTTTTGCACCTCAACAACAGCTCACCTATCACTTTTTATTGGCCGAGATTGCCATCAACCGCAAAGATTATCAGACCGCGATGGAAGAATATGTTTGGTTAGCTGAAGAAACACGCAACCCAGTGATTGCCGCGCGCGCCACCAGTCTAGCGTTAGAACAAGAGCTCTATGAGCCCGCAGCAGATGTTGCGAAAGTGTGGGCCGACAGCACACCTGATGATCCACAAACGCAAGGTATCGCCGTTAGTATTCTGCTCCGTAACAAAAACATAAACGAAGCCATGCCCTATTTGGACCGCCTCGTTAGCGACAACGACGAATTGACTTTTGCGAACTTGATGTTCATTCAAGCAACCTTAGAAAATACAGCAGATTATGAGCAATACATCGAGTTAATGCGCACACATGGCGAACAACATAATGATTTCAGAACAACATTCATGTCTGCTCAGGCTGCGCTTGAAATCGGGCAACTTGATACCGCACTAGAAACCATCAACCAAGTGCTTGCCCTAGAAAAGGATTGGATTCGACCAGTCGCCCTAAAAATTCAAATTCTTTATGAAACACAACGCACAGAAGACGCTATTGCCTATTTGGAAGAAGCAATACCTCTATTCCCCGACAATAGTGCATTACGATGGTTGCAGGCGCAAATGTTTCTTGATAGCGGCAATATAAAAGACGGCACACGTATCCTAGAAACCCTAATAAATGACCCTTTATACAGGGATGATGCAAGTATTGAGCTTGCACGTATGGCAATCCAACAGCAGCAACACAAGCAAGCAGAAAAAATTATAGAAAAATATTTAAAACAAGGGAATATAACTCAAGAAGACACCGCATATTATTTGTATGCTTTCGCAGCACAACAGCAAGGCCATCAAGAGGCTGCATTATCTCGCTACCGAAAAGTTGCACAGGGTCCCTATTTTGCCAATGCTAATATTCAAGCCGCTCTTATCTATGCAGACAATGGTTACACAGACACGGCACTTGAAACATTGGAACCATTATTTGAATTGTATCCACAAGAACGTTCGCGTATTGAACTGGTAAAAACACAGATATTACTTGACGCTTACCGCATTCAAGAAGCTTACGATGAGCTGAGCCAAGTTATTAACAGCAAAGGAGATGACACCGAGTTGCGTTACATCCGGGGTTTAATTGCCATCGAACTTGAAAAAACGGAACAGGCAGAAAGTGACTTCCGGTATGTGGTTGCACAGCAACCCACGCATATTGAAGCAATCAATGATTTAACAACCCTGCTTATCAAGGCTGAAGATTATAACGATGCTATGGACTACGCTAAGCAAGCCATGGATTTAGAACCCGAAAACCCAGAAAGCTTAGCTAATATGGGACGCTTACAATACAAGTTGGGTAAAGAGAAGCAAGCCCTGGAAAATTTACAAAAATCATATGCTCTAGACCCGAAACCTGCAACAGCTGCTCACTTAGGCGAGGTACTGTGGTCTCTCGGCGAAAAAGAAGATGCGCGCATACTATGGCAAGCAGCATTATCAGAATATCCTAACAGTGCCGAGCTTATTGATATCGTTCAGCAGTTTACACCCAATCCATAGACAGTCACTCCGGATTAAACTAAACTGTAGCTGTGCGATATATTACCCTTAACATCACTATTTTGTTCTTGCTGGCTGCCTGCGCTTCACCTCCACAAAAGCTGGCCCCTGCGGAAAAACAATTGGTTTATCAACAGACCCAAGCACAGTTGCGCACGATCCGCAGCTGGGAAATGCAGGGTCGCATCAACATTTACCATCGCGGTCGCTCAGACACCTTAACGGTTACCTGGCTTGAAGAACCTACCGCCTATGGTATTAAATTAACCGGGCCGCTAGGATACAATGCGGTATTCTTACTCGGTGATGAAAATGGCGTTACCTATAAAGACAGCCATGGTATCGTTGATACCGCACCAACCCCAGAGTCTTTAATGCAAGTCTACACCGGCTATGATCTGCCCATTTCGAACCTGCGTTATTGGGTGCTGGGTCAGCCTGTACCCAATCAAGCGCCTGAAATTAAGCTCAACCCCCAGGGCTTTGTGATCGAAATGCAGCAATGTGGCTGGCACGTCACGTATCAGCATTATCGCCAATACGGTGAATACTTTTTGCCGACTAAGGTCCTTCTTAAGCATCCTGACGACTTTAGGGTCACCATCTCAATCCACGATTGGGATATGCCTCAGTAGACCAACTTGACGGCATGTGTTATGATGGTTTTTTGCGAGGGAAATCATGAAATTATTGTTGATTGGCTGCGGCAACATTGGCAAAATACTCTTAGCGTCTTGGTTAAAATCAGAGGCTTACGAGCAGATTGTCGTGATAGAACCCAGCCTGTCCGAAGAACACACATTCGCGGATAAAAATCTCACTTTCCTAGCCACACCCCAAGAGATTTCCGAAAATTTTAAGCCAGATGCCGTCATTATCTGCGTAAAACCACAAGTGCTGACCCAGGTGCTGCCCCGCTACCAGCGTTTCACTGAAACATCTTTGTTTGTCTCGGTAGCTGCAGGTACGCCCATTGAGTTTCTACAGCAGCAGCTAGGCAAAACAGTTAACAGCATCCGGGTCATGCCCAATGTTGCAATGCAAGTGGCTGCAAGCACTAATCTTGCTTTTGCCCCAGATAGCAGCGTTGATGCGCACAAAAATATTGTGACACAGCTGTTTACGCCCACCGGGCGTGTATTGTGGCTAAACGAAGAATCTCAGCTGGAAACACTGACGCCAATATCTGGCTCAGGCCCAGCTTATTTCTTTTTACTGGCACAGCTATTAATAGATACGGCAATCGAGTGTGGCATCGATGCAGATATCGCATCAAAAGCAGTTCGCCAAACCTTACTGGGCAGCGCTTTATTAGCACAAGAACATGATGATCTACTGACCTTAAAGCAATCCGTTACCAGCAAAGGCGGTACGACCGAAGCTGCTTTAAAGGTATTGGAAGAAAAGCTCCCAGAGTTATTAACACAAGCAATAAATACTGCCTTAGACAGGCAAAAGGTGTTGGCATCATGAGGATAGTTATTAAAATTGGCACTCATGCACTATTAACAAAAGAAGGTGCAATCCACCAAGACATCATTGATAGTATTACTTCGCAAATTGCACGCCTGCAAAAAGATAATATTTCGGTCATATTAGTGAGCTCCGGCGCTGTTGCTTTTGGCAGGCTTAGGGCAAAAAATATTATTGATCGCGATTATGGTGAAACGGTTGCCGACAAACAACTGCTCGCAAGCCTGGGCCAGCATGAACTGATGCGTTGCTATGCTGATGCTTTTCAACGACACGGTCTACTGAACTCACAGCTGCTACTGACTCGAGATGACTTTCATGTGCGCGAGCACAGCTTGAATATTGAGCGCTTACTGACAAAAATCATGAGCGACCAAAGCATCGTGCCGATCATTAATGAAAACGACAGTACCATCGTAGAAGGGCTCGAACATGGGTTTAGTGATAACGATGAGTTGGCGGGCGCCGTTGCCAAGCAGATCAATGCAGACAAATTAATATTACTTACAAATGTATCAGGTGTTTTTGATAAAGACCCCGAAAAACCTGATGCAAAACTTATCAAAACGATTTATCCAGACGATGCGGCGTTAAACATATCAACAACAACATCGAAACATGGGCGTGGCGGCATGGCTAGCAAATTAGCTACTGCCCGCAAAGTTTCTACATCAGGTATAATGACGCATATTGCAAATGCCAATGAATCTGATGTAATCCTCAAGATCATGGCAGGTGATGATATTGGCACCACAATCTTAGGACACATAAATGAGCAAGCTTACACCGAAGCTACAACAGGTTAAACAAGCCAGTCGCGAACTTGCAACCATCCCTGACGCAAAACGCGATCAAGTGTTGATAGCGTTAGCAGATAATCTGGTCGCTGCAGCCGAGCAAATTATTCAGGCCAACGCGCTCGATCTGGCGCAAATGCCAGAACAAGACCCGCGACATGATCGCTTAAAACTTAATGCCGAGCGAATTGCCGGCATCGCTAACGACTTAAAACGTGTTGCAAAACTACCACCCCCTCTGGCCCGCGTTTTACATAAAAAAGAATTGGATAACGGTTTATCACTCAAAAAAGTGGCCGTACCTCTGGGCGTTATTGGCGTTATTTATGAATCTCGTCCGAATGTCACCATCGATGTTTTTAGTTTATGTTTTAAATCGGGTAATGCCTGCGTACTTAAAGGTGGCAAAGAAGCATTCCACAGTAATCAAATCTTATACTCGATTATTCAACGCACCTTGCAAGATGCCAAGCTTCCTGAACAGATAGTCTACTTGATGCCAGCAGAACGTGAAGCCGTAAAAGATTTATTAGATGCTGTAGGCCTGGTTGATGTTTGCATCCCACGTGGTAGTCAAGCATTGATTGATTTTGTACGCGATAATGCCAAAATACCTGTCATTGAAACAGGCGCCGGTATTGTGCATACTTATTTCGATGCTAGCGGTGATCTGGATAAAGGCAAAAATATTATCCTGAATGCAAAAACACGACGCGTCAGTGTTTGCAATGCGCTCGATAGCCTGGTCATTCATGCTAAGCGTTTACAAGACTTACCGGCACTGACTGAAGAGCTCGCTAAAAAACAAGTTATCATTTATGCCGACCCACAAAGTTATACAGCACTGCAAGACCATTACCCTGAAGACTTGCTGCAGCAAGCCTCTGATGAAAGTTTTGGTAAAGAATTTTTGGACCACAAAATGACCATTAAAACGGCAGATTCAATTGAAGATGCTGTTGCTCACATTATGCGCTACACATCTGCGCATAGCGAAGCCATTATTGCCGAAGACGCTACGGCAATCGACTTTTTTATCAGCCACATCGATGCTGCGGCAGTTTATGTGAATGCTTCCACCGCTTTTACCGATGGCGGTGAGTTTGGCTTGGGTGCTGAAATTGGCATTAGCACGCAAAAGTTACATGCCCGCGGCCCGATGGGCCTGGAAGAATTAACCAGTTATAAATGGATTATTCAAGGACAAGGACAAATACGAACATGACAAGTGCATTACAATTAAATAGCCCCGCAAAACTTAATTTATTTTTACATATTAATAAGTATCGCGAGGATGGATACCATGATATTCAAACTGTTTTTCAGCTTATTGAACTGCATGATGAAATGACTTTCACCCTGCGCGATGATGACAAAACAACTTTAACGACCGCACCCATCAATTTTGCGGACCAAGATAACCTAATATATAAAGCGATCAATGCGCTTAAACCCTATGCAAAAAACAAACCGGGTGTCGATATCTACTTACAAAAAAACATTCCTATGGGTGGCGGTCTTGGTGGCGGCAGTTCAAACGCAGCGACAACATTATTAGCCATGAATAAACTTTGGAATTTAAAGCTCCCTAAAGAAAAACTGCTCGAGATCGGTAGACCCCTTGGCGCAGATGTATCTGTATTTATCAATGGTGAAAATGCCTGGGCAGAAGGTATCGGCGACCAGCTCACCCCGATAAACCTGCCTGAAGCTTGGTATGTGGTGATTGCACCTGAGATTCACGCAAGCACTCCAAAAATGTATGCACACCCTGATCTTTGCCGCAACACCCCCACTATCACGCCGCAAGACTATCTGGATGGCGCAGCCACCCATAATGACTTTTTGCCTGTACTGCTACTACAACACCCTCAGCTCGCTGAAACCTTTGCTTGGTTACGATCTCTAGGTGATATTAAGCTCTCTGGCTCGGGCGCCTGCATGTTCATCGCCTGCAATAATAAGGAACAAGCCCAAGATTTGATTGGACAAATTTCTCCACGTTTGGTAGCATTTGTCGCACGCGGATTACAAGTCTCGAACTGCAGTGAAATACTTGCCAAGGGCTAGGAAATATTACTGTCAATTCGCTGAGCTAGGCCCCTCGGGGTTGAGTTTTGAGCACCGAAGCACAGTGTACATAAGGGTACTCGAGCATCGGAGCGCAGAAAGCAGCCCCGAGGGGCCTAGCTCAGATAGAGTTGACAGTAATATTTTGGGGCGTCGCCAAGTGGTAAGGCACGGGGTTTTGATCTCCGCATTCCCAGGTTCGAATCCTGGCGCCCCAGCCAAATTTCTGCAGCAACAAGGTAATACCGTGTCTCAAAACAAACAAATGATGATCTTTACTGGCAATGCCAACCCACCTTTGGCACAAGCTATTGCTAAGCATCTGGATGTACACCTAGGTAAGGCCAATGTTGGCCGCTTCAGCGATGGTGAGATTCAAGTCGAAATTCTTGAAAATGTGCGTGGCCAGAATGTCTATATTGTCCAACCTACTTGCTCACCTGCTAATGACCATTTAATGGAGCTGGTCGTCATGGCTGATGCCCTGCGCCGAGCCTCTGCCAAAAGCATCACTGCTGTGGTGCCCTATTTTGGCTATGCGCGACAAGATCGCCGGGTACGCTCAGCACGTGTACCTATCACCGCTAAGGTTGTAGCTGATATGCTGGCCTCTGTAGGGGTCTCCCGCTTAGTCACCGTTGATTTACATGCAGACCAGATCCAGGGCTTTTTCTCGATGCCCGTAGATAACGTTTATGCCTCACCTGCCCTGTTGGCCGACCTGCATGCCAATGGCAAGGAAGACCGAATTGTAGTCTCTCCTGATGTTGGTGGTGTTGTGCGAGCCCGAGCCATCGCTAAACGCCTCGACGATGCAGACCTTGCCATCATCGATAAACGTCGCCAACGCGCGAACGAGAGTCAGGTGATGAACATTATTGGTGATGTTAGTGGAAAATCCTGTATAATAGTCGACGATATGGTGGATACTGCTGGTACCCTGTGCAAAGCGGCCCAAGCGCTGAAAGATAATGGCGCTAAAAAGGTCATAGCTTATTGCACACACCCAGTGTTATCAGGGCCTGCGGTGGATAACATCAGCCAATCTGTATTGGATGAGCTAGTAGTTACCGATACTATTATGCTAAGCGATGCAGCCAGTGGCTGTAACAAGATTCGCCAAATTAGCTTGGTTGAGCTATTGGCTGAAAGTATTCGCAGAATTTACGGTGCAGAGTCTTTAAGTAGTCTCTTCCCGGAATAAACAGGAAAACTTCTGGTCGCGGAAGTTTTCTGCTTTTAATGAAACTGAGGAAATAAACAATGAGTAAACTATTTGAAATTCAGGCACAAGCGCGTGCTGATGTAGGAAGGGGAGCGAGCCGCCGCCTACGTCGTGCTGGTCAAGTGCCTGCAATTGTATACGGTGCGGGTAAAGAAGCAGCAGCTGTAACATTAGATCATAATGAAATGATGACACACCTTAAAAAAGAGGCGTTTTATTCACATATTCTAGCCTTAAAGATTGATGGCAAAAAAGAAGATGTGGTTTTAAAAGACTTGCATCGCCATCCGTTTAAACCACGTCTTTTACACGCAGACTTTTTACGTGTTAAAGCAGGCGAAGCGCTTACTATGAATGTGCCTTTGCACTTCCTAGGCGAAGAAGCATGCCCAGGCGTCAAAGCCGGCGGTAAAATTATACACGCTATGACAAGTGTTGAAATTGTATGTATGCCTAAAGATCTACCCGAATACATTGATATTGATGTATCTAAACTTGAAATGGACGGCGTTGTTCACCTATCAGAAATCAAATTACCTGAAGGTGTGAAGATTGTTGCCCTTGAACAAGAAGGCGATCACGATACAGCTGTAATTTCTGTGCACGAAGTGAAAGAAAGCAAAGAAGATCTTGAAGCCGATGCTGCTGAAGCAGAAGCTGCTGCGAGCGCTGCTGCTGAAAGTGGTGAAGCGCCAGCCGAAGGCGAAGCTGCTGCGGAAGGTGAAGATAAACCAGACAGCGCGGAATAATCATTATTCCGCGCTTGCCCCCTTTTTTAAAGGGGGCAGCGAAAGCGCAGCTTACGCGGGGGTTTTCTGCATGCCTAAAAACCCCCGTCACATTCGCCTGTTAGGCTCATGTGCCTGCCCCCTTCAAAGAAGGGGGCGAATCATAGGACTATCGTATGCCCATACAACTGATTGTCGGCCTTGCTAATCCGGGGGATAAATACTATCCCACGCGTCACAATGCCGGCGAATGGTTTATCGAGCAACTCCTGCGTGACACGCCCGACAATCTTTCACTTGAAAGCAAATTTTTTGCCAATATTGCGCAAACTTCTCTACATGATCAACCCGTACGCATCATGGTGCCGACCACGTACATGAATGATTCTGGCAAAGCCGTTGCTGCCGTTGCAAAATTTTATAAAATCACGCCTGAAAATATTTTAGTAGCACACGATGAAATTGACTTGCCCCCCGGTACCGTTAAATTAAAACTGGGCGGCGGCCATGGTGGCCACAATGGTTTGCGGCATATCATTCAAGCCTTAGGTACACCGAACTTTCATCGTTTGCGTATCGGCGTTGGCCACCCGGGCAACAAAGATGATGTTGTCGATTATGTATTGAAAAAACCAAAATCAGATGAAAAGAAACAAATTGATGATGCAATCATTGCCGCATTACAAGTCATGCCCACTGTCATGAACGACGACATACAGGCTGCAATGAAAGCATTGCATAGTTAATTTACAAGTCTATTACTCGTTTCCGGCCCTACAGCTTCAACATCCCGTGAATATATCGTATTATGCAAATCTGCTAGTGCTATGCGATGCGCCGATCTTGCAATATATGCATGTGTGTAAACCATGTGAGCATGTCTACCACCTGTACTGCGCGCTTTACAATCGGAATCTGGATATACTGCCGCAAAATCTGTTTTAAACTGCTCATAAGCGCTTTGTACTACCTCGGTGCAATCAGATCCGCAATTATTGTGCAGTTCAACGAGTATTTCACCGATCAGCTTACGGATATTGCCACCTGCTATAGTAGCGCTACCCCAACCATCAGAGCCTAATTCCTGTTGAATATCCTGCATCATTAGCTCAAATAGCGATAGCACTATATCTGCAGGCTGCTCGCTTGATATCACCAATTGAACAAGACTATTAATACGCAAATTTTTTCTGGCTTTTGGCAATGTAAGCCAAGCATCATTTCTTCTTTGTTCATAGCTTTGCACTTTTTCCAAAAGAGATTTTTTCCAAAATTCATTAACTGCATCTGGATTAGCTTTAATCGCCGGTTTAAAAAACAACATACTACACCTCTTTAATAAATGGTATTAGTCATCTTACCACCTTTTTCTTATAAATCAAGCTGTTTTTGCTGTATAATATCCCTATTATTAATGCCTTTGTTGCATAATTTCTGATACTTGCACTGAACTGATACGGGAGCCGCGCACGCCAGTAAGCGGTTGCAGTGAAACTATCTTGCATCGTACCCATCGGCTAACGCTCTGGGCTCAGATATCAGGATTAAACCTGCCCTCAGAGCCCTGAACGTTAGAGAGGGGTGGGGTCATAAAAATTTGTAGTATGAGCGACGACATACAGGCTGCAATGAAAGCATTGCATAGTTAAGAACAAAATACCGACATTTTTACACTCTGACCAGCTTTGCTGGAGCGTAGGCAAGAAAAACAGCACTCGGTACCATAGTTTCCAAAATAAAGCACATGGTCGCTCAACCTGTTCATCACAAAATGCTCTGTGCCAGAATGTCTATAAGGTTGCCTGCGATCAGGATATTCCTGATCCATGTGTGCCTCAAACTTCTTTAATCCTTGCATCACTTCACTATTAAAGTCATCATAATCCTGGTAAAGCTTATCCAATAGCCGGAAAACCATTCTACGAAAATTACTTCCTGGTGGCATACTCCAATTCCAATCAATCATGGCACTCCGACTTTTGTGCGGAGCACCATTTTCAGGGAAGCAACCATACACATCCAGGTAAATATCCCTTTCTATCAACGTAAATAACGAATCTACTAGATCTTGTCCACTCTTGTTACGTAAAGCCTGCACAAGCTCATCGATCAGCTGACCTTTCCCTCGCTTAGAAAAGTTAAAGAGATCATTATTTCTTTCTTGTTCATACTTCTGCACCTGGCACATAAGATCCTTTGCCCACTCTGCTTCAACCATACCTGGGTTCGCTTTAATTTCAGGTTTAAAAAACAACATAATACACCTCCGCAACAACTTTCGTTGTTGAATAAAATAAACGTTAAAGTAATTTCAGATTTTTGCGCAGTTTGTGCGAGGCAAGGCAAAATCTGGCGAGAGAAGCGTAGTTTACTCACGTAAATGAGCATTCTCGAGACCAGCTTTTAACGCAGCATGGCGCAAACTGCGAACCTACTAGGAGGTTCATCGATTATTTTCAGAGTTTGTATTAGCAATAAATGCTCGTAATTAAGGCGTATGGTGTGCATAACAGCCTCCTATTATTTATATTATGGAGGCTCTATAAAACAAGAGATTAAGCGGTAAAGCGCTCCAAGGGATTGATAGATTGTCTACTCGACGGTTCGTCCATTTGTAACTCCTGTTTAAGTTGTGGGGAATTTTACACCTTTAAAGTAATAAGTAAAGCGCATTTTGTTGTATAATACATACCTAATGAATTAGGAGATTGCTATGGGATTTAAATGTGGTATTGTTGGCCTGCCAAATGTAGGCAAATCTACGCTATTTAATGCATTAACGCAGGCAGGTATTGAAGCGTCGAACTACCCTTTTTGTACCATTGAACCCAATACAGGGATGGTACCGGTACCTGATAAACGCCTCGATACTTTAGCGGGTATTGCCAAACCACAAAAAGTGATCCCGACCACCATACAGTTTGTTGATATCGCAGGCCTGGTTAAAGGTGCTGCTGAAGGTGAAGGTTTAGGCAATAAATTTTTAGCACATATTCGTGAAACTGATGCGATTGCTCAAGTGGTGCGGTGTTTCGAAGACGATGATATCACCCATGTATCTGGCACTATCGATCCGATCAATGACATTGAGGTTATCAACCTTGAACTATTACTAGCTGATTTAGAATCGGTCACAAAACGCACCAGCCGCGTACAAAAAACAGCAAAAAGTGGCGACAAAGCGGCGCGCACAGAACTTGCCATGCTTGAGCGTTTACAAACACATTTTGATGCAGAAAAACCTGCTCGTAGTTTTAAAATCAATGATGATGAAAAAATATTTTTTACACAGCTAAATTTAATTACCGCAAAACCTATTTTATACATCGCGAATGTTGCTGAAGACGGCTTCACAGACAATCCATTTCTTAGCAAAGTGCAAGAATTTGCCAAAAACGAAGGCGCCGAAGTTGTACCGGTATGTGCGGCTATCGAAAGTGAAATTGCGGAACTCCCTGATGAAGACAAACAAGTTTTTCTTGATGAGCTTGGCCTAGAAGAGCCCGGCTTAGATCGTGTTATTCACGCAGGGTATCGCCTGCTGCATTTACAAACCTTCTTCACTGTTGGTGAAAAAGAAGTGCGCGCCTGGACCACGCATGTTGGCGCTACGGCACCACAAGCCGCAGGCGAAATTCACACAGACTTTGAAAAGGGCTTTATCCGCGCCGAAGCTGTTAGCTATAACGACTTTGTACAATACAATGGCGAATCCGGTGCAAAAGAAGCTGGGCGCTGGCGCTTAGAAGGCAAAGATTATGTCACCCAAGATGGTGATATCTTCCATTTTAGGTTTAATGTTTAAAGCATAAAAAACCCCGTAACAAACATTACAGGGTTTTTTATCGAAATAAGTTTTAAACTATTTCTTCATCAACATTTTGATGGCATAGATAGATGCAACACCAACAACAATGTAGATAACTTTAGCAAGCACTGGTGCAAAACCAAAAATTAAGTCTACAAGGTTTAGGTTGATGATACCAATTAAACCCCAGTTTAAACCACCAATAATAATCAGAATTAATACAACTTTATCGATCAAAGCTTTGTCCATGTTAGGCTCCCTTTAAATTATTTAGTAAACTCACAATACTGCTTCGTATTACCGCACCCTAAATATAGCAGCAGATAGGGGGAAATCTAACAATTTGCGGGAGTTTTAAGGATTTTAGCCTGCGCCACCTGGGCTGCGGCCAGGAGCCATACCAGCACTCCTACGATTAGCGCCAAAGACATCCTTGGCAATTTCCCTGACTTTGTCCATCAAGGTTTCTCTTTCCTGCTCTTGGCCAGCCTGTACGAACATATCAGCATCTTCGCCGCGCAAAGCGCGCTCTACTTTTTCTTCTACTTGTTGCTTCAGATCAGAAGCGGGTATACCCAGCTGTTGCGATTTTTCTTCTACTTCTGCTGAAAATTCATCAGCATTAGAACCACCACCACTTCGTTTCATCGATGTTGCAGCCATGTCATCGGCCACCTTGGGAAATACCACACCGGCACCAATACGTCCAGCAAATTGGGTTTGTAAGCCTAGGTTATTCATCAACGCACTATCGTACCCCGCTTGACCATGTTGCATAGCCGCGACTTCTTGTGCTTGTTTCTCAGGCCCAATCACCTGCTTCCAGGCTTGCTGGATCAGCGCCCATGCTAATGCACTGTTATAGGCTTCGCCTTTTGTTGGGTCGTAGGGTGCTACCATCATTTACCTCAGAATTGTCTGCTTACACTGTAATTATAACACATTTTAGCCGCAGCCAGAAACCTTAAGCTATTGTTTTTTATAAGTTTTATCTCGGCCCACTACTGATGCTAGAGGTGAATTCCGCCAAAACTCTCTCTTTAAGTTCCTCAAGCTTCTCTGCATCCAAGCTAGCAGTGTAAGAAGGGAACATCTCTGAAATTTTCCCAATAAGGAATTCTCTACCAAAATTTTGAACTAGCTCATCACCCCCGCGCCCTACGAATCGCTTCAAGATTTCTACTGCAACATGTCTTCTAAAGCCATCAGCCATGGCATAGGTATCATCTTTTTTGCGGTTAGCCGTAAGCAAAGCTCCTAAGTCCTTCGCTTCTGCAGCCTCTTGTTCTGGCTGGTTCAAAGATAATGTGTCCGCATCCGGCTGCGTAAGCTCATCAAAGATTACTGTCGTGAGATTTTCAGCAATCATGCGGTCCACCTCCGGTTGCATTTCTGTAAACGATACACCGCGTGCTGCAGCAGCTGCATCAATGTATTTTTGAAAATATTCACTATAACCCTGCATATTGGCAAAGCCGGCTTCTGGGTCTGCAGATACTGAAAGCGCTGCTCGCAAACGGCGTTCCATTTTAATACTGACACCCATACGCTTAATTTCATCGTGTATTTTTGAATTATCTTTATCATTTGCTTCAAGTACAAAAGCACGCATCAGACGCACTACTGCAACATTGCTTGGGTCGTTGGGTTGCTCAGCATTTAAATGCGTTGCATATTCAGCGAGGCGATAACGCTGCTCTTTTGTTAAATTTTTCTCTGATGGTGTTGTCATGGCGATGGCCCTAAAGTGCGCTTTAGTTGCTCAGGCTCTGCATGGATTTGTGTTTTACTTAATGTTTTTTCAAAATAATCTTGTACTGCACTGCCATCCACACTCAATGCATTTTCAAAATATCCTTGCACTTTATCACCCATATTGGCGATCTGCTTAGCCTTTTTCTCCAAAGCCCGTGCAAATTTTTCTATAGTGCTCTCAGCGATATCCATTATATTTTCTACAGAGTACACTACTGCTGCTAATGCTGCCGGCGCTAAGTAGTTTGCTGCAATAGCAAATTCAGGTTCGTGTTCATTTAAGTGTTTCATGACTCTTTCAGACAATTGCTTAAACGCTAGTAGCTTATCAGGCTGATTTATAAAAACATCTTCTACTGATTTCTCGTGGTTGAGTAATGCATTGATGTTTTCATCCGGCTTACTGTTAAGACCCAGTTCTTTTAAATATTCCTCGTCTTGCTCATCAAGTGCAGAAACCAGTTCAATGTATTCAGGTAGAAGTTTTTGTTTTTCAACAAAAGCATCATCATCACTCTCTGTACCTGCATCATCCTCTTTGCTAGGATCATAGTCGTGCGTATCATCTGTTGGGTCGATACCAGCATTAGCGGGCATGGAGTCAGGCATTTTAGAAATCAGTAATCGCAACAGCACCGACCACTCCTGGGCCTCCTGTTGCTGACCTGCTATTTCGCGTGCTATTACAAGCTCCTCGAGTTCTCTTAATACGTAATAGGTAAAGGCAGCGGCAAGAAATGATTTTCTGACCAAAGAATTAGGGTCGGCCATTTGTTCACGGTAAGACTGCGCATTTGACGTCAAGGTGGTGCGGGAAATCACGCCAGGGCCAAAGGGTGGCTTTGCAATGTAGGCCGCAACAGCTTTGGGTAGCTTGGGTATTTTTCGTGACATAGGGCCTCCTGGTGCTGCAGTAGTAGCTAGTTCTTCGCCTTAATTTCAGTATATCACAGGTGGCGACCGGGCACCCCATTCTAATAGACTGATTTTGATGGATTTTTAATAAAAAATAGGCAGGTTGACAAAAACTGTCAGAAACGCGACAATTCGGGGCTTACATTCGAATATGGCTATGTAGCTCAGCCGGTTAGAGCGCGGCACTCATAATGCTGAGGTCGGTGGTTCGAGTCCACCCATAGCCACCATTCCCCCATCCGTATTAGTCCTCATTGTACAATTAAGCCATTAAAAAACAGCAGCTTAGCAAGTATAATTGCCAGGTTGTACAGCATTGAACTTTTTAAATCCGGCATCAGGCGGGGGCTCTTTTGGGGGCCTTTGCTGTTTTTGTCTAAATGGAGGCCCCCATGGCGCTCACAAACTTGAAAATAAAACGCATTAAACCCCGTGAAAAACCGCTCAAACTGAGTGATGGAAAAGGACTGTATCTGCTAGTTACACCTAGTGGCGGCAAGCACTGGAAACTAAAATATCGATACCTTGGGAAGGAGAAAAAGCTAAGCCTGGGCGCATACCCTCATGTATCCCTTGCTGAAGCCAGAGTGGCGTCTGATTCCGCACACAAAATGCTTGTAGGCGGAACTGACCCTAATGAGGCAAAAAAAATTACCGCGCAAACTAAGCAGCTTGTTGTTTCAAATACTTTTGAGGCTGTGGGCCGAGAGTGGTTGAACAAGAACTCATCAAACTGGACCCAAGGCTATAGGTTTCGTGTGCTGCGCAGGCTTGAAAGGGACGTCTTCCCCTGGCTAGGTGCACAACCTATCGCAAATATTGCCCAACCAGAATTATTCTCGACTCTAAGGCGTATACAGGACAGGGGAGCTATTGAGACTGCACACAGAATATTAAGATACTGTAGTCATATCTTTAAATTTGCAACTATAACGGGTAGGGCCGAACGCGACATATGCCAGGATTTGCGAGGTGCGCTTCAGCCAACAAATAGAGCCAACCATTATGCATCTATAACCGAGCCTAATGCTCTTGGAGTGCTTTTACGCGCAATAGACGGTTATCATGGGAACTTCTCTACGCGCTGCGCGCTGAAGCTCTCAGCCCTGCTGTTTGTCCGCCCGGGGGAACTTAGACGCGCGGAATGGGCAGAATTTGATTTTGAGCGTGCTCAATGGCATATACCTGCAGGAAAAATGAAAACACGTAAAAAGCACATAGTCCCCCTATCAAGGCAGGCGATCGAAATATTAAAAGAGCTGCGGCCATTTACAGGCTCTAGCAAGTATGCCCTGCCGAGCATACGCTCAGATGAGCGCCCCATGTCTGAAAATACGGTAACCATCGCACTACGTACACTAGGATATTCGGGCGATCAAATGACAGCTCACGGCTTTCGCAGCACAGCCTCAACATTACTTAATGAACAAGGCTGGAATCGCGACCACATTGAAAGACAACTCGCGCATGTCGAATCTAATGAGGTAAGGGCCGCCTATAACTATGCAGAGTATCTCCTGGAGCGGACAAAAATGATGCAGGCATGGGCAGACCACTTAGATAATTTGAAAAATAAGGTTAGTTAATACTACCCAAAAATAATATCAAAAATATCTGCTACAGCCTCAGCCCCCAGCCTCTCCCTTAGCGCCTGCATGTGCTTTTCAGGCGTGCCTGGCCTCACATCAAGCATACGCGCAATAGATTTATATGGTTTTTTCTTCCATCGTAAAAAAGCCACCTCATATTGCCTGGCTGTAATCTTAATATGCTCTTGCCTTTTTTCTACCCAAAAAGACATTGTATTTCCGCACCGCTCATAAAATCTTCGATGGCACCTCATCTTTTCTGAAATTACTGTAGCGTTATCCCTGTCCCCAAGTAAATTTTCAAACTTCTGAAGAAAATCATACAATATGCCCATCATAACCGCTTGGCCATTCTGTAATGCTGTCATTAACTCATCACTCACGCCCTGATACGCAAAATAAAAGACATCAAAATATTTATTTTCATAACGAATAAAAATTAAGGAATTTTTATATCCAAACATTTCACACTCAGCCCGTGTACGCTCAGAAGCTCCCCTCCCTGCACTTTTATACTGCAACTCAATGTTACCCTTCAAAACCCTGCTTAAAGGCGGGGAAACAAGCACATGCTCTTGTTCAAAATGATGCGCATAGACGTTGGCATCTGTGCTTAGAAATGTACACAAGCCACTTTTATAATGCCGCTCGAAGCCAAACCAGCAAGGCGCAAGTTCACCAGGAAATTTTAACATGAGCTCGCGTACATCTGTCTCATGTTGCTTCATAAACGCATATATTTTTTTGCAAATTGATGCCATAACTATACACAACCACATAATTACTTAACTACTTAATTACTATATACCTGCCGTCAGATTAAACAGATCTACGCCTAATGCGCCCCGCCGTAGCGCTTATTCAATATTGAAAACATCTAGTGCCACAGGCGGGGGCATTAGGCGTATACCGGGGCCGACTTTAACAAATTTAATGGCCGTAAAAACAAGCAAAGAAGTATGACGCATCTCACGACTCACGGCCATTTGCACCCCGGTCCGAGCTGACCTTAGGGTTTTACTCTTCAATTTCTTCTAAAAAAGAATTAATCTCTTTTTCTATTTCAATATTAATCCCTTTGCTTGTCAGCACGGAATGTAAAACCCTAAGGTCAGCTCGGGCCTTAATGCTAAACGCGCTGCGCAAATAACGTAAATGCCAAGCATAACTACCCTCAGAGATATTCAGGTATTCGGCTCCTTTTTTGCGAGACAGCCCATAGTTATAACTTGCAAGAACCTTATATTTTAGCAACGAAACCTCTATGCTATCTGCCATATCGAGTAGCTTAGAAAACAAACCACCGTCTTCTTTGTGAAACATACCTCTTACCTCCTGCCATACATTATCAGCAAATTACCTTTATATTCTTGCATCTCTGGTTTTGTATATATTTATGGCGAGCTTCTGGTAACACTCGCAAACGCGTCCATGACTTTTGGTGCTTGTGTCAAACCGGCCAGCATCATTATGCTTGGCACTGCCGTTGCGCCAGCTTTTGCTATAGCCTCGGGATTGCCGCTTTCCCAAATCTTTTCGATATGGGGCAGAAAATCAGTGCCCAAAGACATACCTAAAGTCACCCCTACAGCAACAACCAATAAAAGCGCAAGACCTAAGATAAGCCGGGCATCCATAGGCTTACCCCCCTCCCTTGATTCATCAGCATCAATAATTGCAATTATGTCATTTTGCAACTGGTTTAAAGCATCCGCATGCTTTTGCTTTGGTGCAACTAGACTATCAATCAACAGTTCAAGCTCCAGCGCCTCAATTCCATTTGATTTTTTATAATACTCTACAATTTTTTTAAGGCTCTCAGTGGCTGTCCCAAAACGCTGTACATCGCCTTCTTTTTTGCTGGGCAGCTTATGTCGATGGAGTATCTCAGCTAAAATCAGCATATTTTTCACAAATAAATTAATGCCTTTTACAATCCATGAGGCACTTCTTTCTAAGGCTATACCGCATTGAAGTTCAGAAAATTTTATAAAAATTTCCCTAAGCGCAAGCTTGTCTTTCTCATTCAGGTTATTTGCACTACCAAGATATGTATTAACCAACACTTGATAAGGCCCTCTGGGCGTCAGGCTGACTCCATTTTGTTCTAATATTTTTTTTGCTTCACGATAACTAACAACTTTCACTTTACTACTCCACACTGCGCTAAGCACGGCTATTTTACTATTTTTCCTTAATGCAGCTTCCTGGTGCTGCACATCCGTCTGATGCCCTATGCCTCAAAGTATGAAACACTTGAATCCAACTTAGGCTTTGTCACTAAGTTCTTAATTTCCATTATCTTCAAAATCGCTCCTCTCGTTTTCTCAGTCAGCGGCTTATTAAAGAAGCTTGTTATCCCATGCTTCACAGACTCTTGTTTTTGCTCCTGTGTAACATGCGATGACGTCAGGATGATAGGCACCAGCATGTCTTCAATGCGTAACTGTTTCTCTATATCCCTAATGCGCGCAGCTACCTCTAACCCGTTAATGTCAGGAAGGCCCATGTCTAACAAGACCAGCGAGAATGCTTCAGGCTCGCGCTTAAAGGCCTCGACTGCACTAAGGCCGCTTTCACATGCCGTGATACCCTCCAGGCCGCTCGCCTTAAGGAAATGCGTAATATTTAGCATCGCAATCTTGTTATCCTCGACAATCAATATTTTTCCTGCCTTATTCATAATTTCTTTCTCCATGTTGTGGCGATAATCTACTTGCTGCAACCTTATCTATACTTTAAACTTAATTAACATAGGCCTTGCCTGTCATGAAAATTAGTGGATTTTTTGCAATTTGTCACGATTAATCGCGACAACAACAGTTTGGCAAATAAAGGTGCTGGCAGCAATGGGTTATCCTCCATAATCTGTGTGCGATATTGACTATAGAGGCCATGAGACGCGTTTTATTTTTCGCAAAAAGAAGGAGTTAGTGAAACTAATGGGCAATACAACGTCTTTAGGCTCTGAACTCAAAGTAGAGCGAGCACAACGCATCCGGCAAGTCCGCAAGATGCTGGGGCTTACTCAGGCAGAGCTTGCTCAATATGGGCTTTCCTTGGGCGTTGTCTGCGCTTGGGAGAATGCGCGACGTAAGGGGCTGTCGGAGGCTGGTGCCACACGGCTCGCGGACGCTTTTAAGAAAGCGGGCGCTATTGTCAGCGCACAATGGCTGATGGACGAAACTGGAGCCGCCCCCATACTGATGGCTAAAACAATCGAAGGAAAAGTAGTAAGGCCAATTTCAGCGTCACAGAGCCCTAACGCAGCCCTTGATGAAATGCTGAGGTTCCTGCACCTTCACTATGGGCCAACAGTTGATACGGTTGTTCCCGATAATGAACTTGCCCCTGTATATCATGCGGGAGATTTTATTATTGGTTTAAGGCTAGCAGCGGATGAGCTCCACAAGGGGTTAAACCGACATTGCATTGTCAACACCGCCCAAGGCACAACTTTAATTGGCTTACTGCTGCAAAATAAATCGGGCGAATACCGGGTCGCGACAAATTTACAAGCAAGCCCTAATGATGCAAATAGTATAGAAATCTACAGCGCGGCACCCATTATTTTCACGCTGCCTAAGCTTTGACCTGTTTGAGATATTCTTGGTAGGATTCTATTTTATCTCGCTCAATATCGTGTGCATCTGGGTCATTTATGTATGCGTAATAGTAAGTTTCATTTTTTGATGTGAAAGTTTTGGCCTTAAATAGAAGGCCACGCGCTTTCCACTGGTCCGCAGAGATAGCATCCTCTTCTTTTAAAAAAATGTGGGTAATAATTTTGCCCCTCTTCATCTCTTCTAATATTTTGGGGTCCGGCGGGGTTTCATCTTCTAATGCGGAGCAATACTCCTGCTCTATATCGTCAGCATCCTTTACAACTAACCAGCTCGGTTTGCCCTTACTGTCTAGAAATATATAACTCCCACTGTCATCGGATAAATAATATTCGCAAATATCATTTTCTTCAATAATCTTTTCTACAACCTCTATAAAAGCAGGCTCTTGTATGCATAAAGGCTTATACCCAGGCCGCGGAGTTATCAAGCCATTAGAAATAGATTGCATTGCCGTTGACCAATAAGCAATTAACTGCTCTTTTACTGCCGGGTTGATTATATTGTCAAAATCATCCGCAGATTTAGGAATAAACATATCAATCAAGCCATCATTGAAAGCTTCGACTACCTGTGCATTGGCAACTTTGCCCGTTAGTAGTATTTTTTTAATGGGTGAGCCAACCAATTTTTTGCAAATCTCTAGCCCCTTTATGCCAGGCATGTCTTGGTCTATCACTAAAACGGCAGGCTGGGCGAAGCGCTCGGCGTTATATATTTGTTGCGCGATCGGGGCTATATCTAGCTCAATATTTCGTTTGCCGCGCCAGGGATCGATCTCTTGTGTTGTGCAACGTGCCACAAGGTCGGGCAATACGGCTGTTTTTTCTAAGTAGGCGTAAGCCTCATTTGAGTCATGGAACGCCTTGTACGCAGCCTTGGTTTTCCCAAGTGCTTTTTGGAGTCCCACAAGAAACTGTTCATTATCATCCAGCAACACAACCGTGGATGGAGTGTAGCAGATGGGCATTGTTTTAGTCTGCATGTTCGCCTGCCTTTTGTTGTTATATGCCTCTAATTATAGCTCATATACGCCAAGCTGCACCTACTCTACTATGGGGAATGCCAGTGTAAACTCTGTGTACTCCCCCTCAACAGAGGAGCAATCAATACCCCCTCCCATATCCTCCATAACCAGCTTACAAAAGGCAAGCCCTACCCCTGTCCCATGGTTCGTTTGCGTGTAGAATTGATCAAAAATACGTGGCAGCACATCCGGTGCTATACCTGCCCCGGTATCCCGAAAATAGACTTTATTGTATTTTTCTCCGAGCTCTGTTTTTATGGTTATACCGCCTTTGCTCACCGATCTTACTGCATAAATCGCATTTTTTAAAAGATTAAAAAACACATGCGTAATTGCATTTTCACCTCCATAAAAATCAAAATCTTGTGAACAATCAATTTTAACAAAACTTTTTTCACTGTCTTCAAATGGATAGCGACTAATTACCTTATCTAAGCACTTGGCAATCGAATATAATGATGGCTTGGATTTCTTTAACTCATCTGGGTCTGTTTTAACCAGCATCATATCAATAACGTTAAATGCTGCCCTAGTTTCTGACTCGGTAATTTCACAAAGTTTTTCTAAAGTGTTTAGGTCAACTTCACAGAATTCAGGAGAGTTTCCCCGCGCCTCTTTATCTGCCTTGTATGAGTCTATGAGAATAGCTACATCTTCATTAATACCCGAAGCGGCCAGCTGTATTGCTCTTAATGGAGTTCTTAGCTCATGCGCCATGCTTGCAGCAATAAGCTTTAGTGTTTCGGCTTTGGTGGTCATTTGTTCTAGTTGCTTTTGGGGTGTAATATCCATAGAAACACCAAGGACACCAACCACTTCGCCACGCTTATCATAAAGAGGGGATTTTTTAGATAGGAAAGTTCTGTTGACACCATCAATCAACGCTATTTCTTCTTGTGTATGTGTTTTTCTTGTTTTCATGACTATATTGTTATAGTCGATGTGTTCCTGTGCTGTCTCTTTCCACGGCATATCAAAATATGTTTTTCCGATTATATCTTTGCGAGAATCCATGCCTGCACTTCTAGCCTGCTCATCATTACAGCCAAGAAAAACATTGTTTTTATCAAACCAATATACATGCCCTGGGATTTTGGCAATAATATTTTCAAGAAACTCTAAAGTTTCGTCTATGCAAAAAGAAATACTCGCATTTTTTGGCAGCACCTGCCCTGTAATTAGTTTGTGTAGTTGAGCAGAATATTCACGATTTAGCTTTTCATTGGCTTCTAGCTGGGTTTTCATGAGCTTGAGCTCTTTTTCCAATTCTTTCTGTTTAGAAATGTTTGTCGATGCGCCTAGCAGCCCCCTTACTTCTCCATTTTCATCTAGCAGAGGGGTTTTGCTTGATATGTAGGTTTGCACATGAGAATCACTATCAACGCAACTTTCTTCAACAGTAATCGGGTGTTTTTGATTAAACACTTTTTCATCATTTTTGCTTATTATCGTAGCTGCTTGCTCATCGTGTATTTCTTCACTCTTTTTCCCAACTATGTCACCCGCCGATTTTAAACCCAGAGACTTTGCCTGAAGCTCATTGCAGCCCAAGTATAAGCCATCCCTCCCCTTCCAGTATATGTGTATAGGTAGTTTATCAATGATTTCTTTATACTGTTCGTTTTCAGCAGTAAGCTCAAGCAACCTTTGCTTCAGATATGCATTTGACGAAATGTCTTCAGAATTGGACACGGCTTAATTACCCATTGTTTTTGTTAAGTATACGACAGAGCGCCCAATTTACAATTATGGTTGATGCGGCCCTCCGCACACATACCTGCAATCAGCCTAGCAAACACAAAATACTGCATCTAGGCAAGCAATTGATAATCCTAGAGCTTTTACTTATGCCCTATATTTTATTAATTAATCGCATAAAAAATAAGGGGTTAGGTATTGATTGGCCATGCAAAATATGTTAGAATCTGCCAGACAGCTTACTCTGTTTTGGGTTTTTAAGGAGCATGGGCATGACTGGTGGCGGCAATCCAACAGCACAATTTAAAAAAATACTGGTCCTCAAGAGTGATACCAAGTCAACTGCTGCGCGCCTCTCTTTTAGCGCAGAGAGCACCATTCTCTTTATCAGTGTCTCCCATGTTGACTCTGACTACCGCTGCTTAAACTCATGCAATGTACCTGTAAGCTCAGCAAATAGCCATAAACAAGTTGGAGAGAAACTTGTTGGCACACTTATTAGGTTCTTCAAGCTTACGCATAACGAGGGGAAATCCGGGACGATTGTGATACCTGATATACTGGCTTTTGAAAATTTCAAAAATTTTGAACAATTGCCCCAAGAGCAGGCCATCAATAAAGCCGCTCACTACAGTAGAAAGTGGCTTGCACAATACGAGGCCTGTAGAAGCGCAGCTGAAGACGAACTAAAAAAAGAGGGCTTGATTGCTAAAAACGACTCTCTGCATTTTGATATTCTCACATGGGATCGCTTTGATGAGATCGAAAACGATCCACGAGAAATAAGCACACAAGAAAATGACTCTAAAAATAAAGCCCTATTTAAAAAGTTCCGGCAAGAAATTTCAACCCTTTTTAACGGCAGTGAGGAGTTTAGATCCGCGGTCAATGCAGATGCGGAAAACTACAGATACCGAAAAGCATCTGAGGGCCGAACAGATTTAAAGGCCGGCGGCTTTCTCCCCTACTTGCTACGGGAGTTGCCTTATTTTCTACTTGCACATGAGCAAGGTGTAAAAACCATAGCCTACTACAATGTTCCTTTGTTGTCTTTTGAGTATTTAGTAAACGCTAGGCGGATTTCCATCGATTGGGTGCGGGTAACCCCGCAACACTGGGAGAACTATGTAGAACGAAAGCTTGCCGCCACCGATGGGGAAACAGAGTTAGCGATGCTTCGCAGCCAAATTACCGCACAACAAAAGCAAATTCAAATGCTGTCGACTCTTTGCTATTTAATGGCCTTTAAAACAGCGCGCGCGCCCACTACAACAGCAATCCCGTGTATTGCTCATTACGGGCCTCTGGCTGGAGCTAACCATAGCACAACTAACAAACCCTCTTGTGATGAGCTGGACTTGGGATCTGACAGCGGTGATAGCAATGACTCTTCTTCAAGAATTTCTGATGGCCCGGGAACCCCATAAATGTCCCTTCAAATATTTTGCACAAACGAAGTTTTACAGCATTTGGTGAGCTTTACTTGTAAGTCAAGCCCTTTTTCATCGGAATCTCGGCCTGCCAGCCCGAGGGGTCGGCGGCCCACCCTATAAGCGAAAAGCCCATACGTGAGTAAAATTCTCTTGCGGTCTGCGTGCTATGCGTAATGATCTCATCAATACCTCGACGCATAAGCGCCTGCTCTAGCTCGTTATATAATCCATAACCCACACCGCGTCCAGTATGGTTTGACGCAATGTAGTTCAACAACAACTCAGCCTTGGGCATGGCAAGCTTTGCCAAAATAAATCCAATGGGTTTATCTGTGTCATCTACCGCAACAAGACTCAGGTTATCTTTTGCAGATATCCAATTTTTGAAATTATCCGGTGTTTTGTTTTTTAACCATTCTTCCTGAACGACCTCATCTTGTTTATGGTCTTTCACGCATGTCTCGATGATTGACTTACGAACAATACGGCACACTGCTTGTGAATCTTCTAAATCTGTTCTCCTGATGCTAAACATGGTTATTAACTCTTTTTGCTCTTTGGAATTCTTTTCGAATAAAAGCGATGCCATCTAGCAATTTCCTGGCTGACTCATGAGCCTCCGGCCACCTCGAATCATCCAAAATAGTTTTGATAAAACTCCTCGCAGCTCGATAGTATTCATTATCTGCAAGAATAGCATCTGGCGCATTATAAAACCCAGCAATCGTCTGCAGCCCTACTTGGATATTCACTAATGCATCGTTCCGCTCCATTTTTTCATTTTTTACTCGACTTTCACGTATCTGTAATTCACAAATCTCTTTTAAATAATTGACAGTAAAGCTCTGCTCTGAAAAACGTACTGACCTGCTTGTAGCCTTAGTATTTTGGGCACTCTTCGTAAAGCTGCTCATTTCCTCAACCATTTTGGCTAATTGCTGGTATATCGTCGGAGCATGAGTCTTAATAACATCGGCGGGGAAGAGCTCCACTATAGCCATAACATATTCATCCAAAATTTCATAATCTCTGTATACTTCACCGCTTTCTATAGAATTTAGTTTATCTTCAAAATGCTCTGCCACATGTACAACGGTGTCATTATATACATAGCGCAATATATAAGTTTCTCCTGGCCTGTCTTCCTCGCTTATAACTGTAACGGCATGATCTTTTTCTGGTTGGTGCAATATGTCCGATAGCATGCAGGTGCTCTTTTTGTTGAGCGATTTTCTCTTTTTCATTATAAAGTCATAGTAATCGCCTTTATACTCAAGAGCCATCGGTTGTATGTAATGCCCGTGTGGCGCGGCCTCTAGGCCATCCCTTAGCGCTGATTTCTTCTTGCCATTGCTGGCTGAGGCCCGCAGCTTCTTGCGCAAATTATGCACTTCTTTTTTAGCAGCAACTTGCTGCTCGTCAGTAAACAATAAGCTTAATTCACTGCCTGAGTTAACCAGGTCAAGTTTTTTTAGTTTTGTGCCATAGGCATGAAGAAATGCATGTAAAATTTCGTGGCGTATCTCTGCAATTTCAGATTCAGGATGTTGACGTATAAGTTGCAGGTTTTTAGCTGACAATACAATTTGGTTGGCGCAGGGGTAGAAGAAATTTCTCGCCCCTTCACGGTTGCCCAGCACAAAGCGGAAGCTCGGATCAGCCATTACAATTGAAAACATTTGACGGTAGAGAGAATGCTCCGTTGCGAACATGCTTAATGCTTTTTGCGCTGGTTCACACACATCTTTCACGCCACCTAATCGGCCATCAAGATTAGGTAGCGGGTCAAGCTCATCTTCTGCGCTCATGAAAACCGGAGGTGATATGGCGTCGGGCAATACAGGCTCAACGGTGGCAAAAGGCACCATAGGCTCACAGAAACCAATAGCAGGATTAGGGTTGTTTCCAGCAAACGGATTGCTTGCACGCGCTGAGCCAATCCCAGTTGCAATTATTGCTATGCCTGCCCACCAACGAAATGCTTCACGAAATAATCCCATAGCCGATATATTACACAGCTAGTCAGGCGGGGTAAAGAAGCGAATTTGATTTCATTAATGTTCTTGTGAGCAGATGATAATGATTTTTATTTGCATTTACTTGTTATGTCCCCCATACTTTTCATCAAGCATTGATTGATAAGGAGATACGCATGCCAGATCCTTTAAGCAAGCACTCACATACTCAATCTACCGTACATGCAGGCCCCATTGAAGGTATGCAAGCTGCTGGTAGAGAAGCAGCATCACGCATTGTCTCGAATACTCATGACCTTACAGATGAAATTGTAGACAATTATCTTGCCCAAAAATTTGTAGATGGTTTGCATTATGCCTATTCGAAACCTAAAGAATTTCTTTTAGCTGCCTGGGGATTAATTTGTTATGCCGCAGGACGTGCTCAAAAAATTGGTAGCAAAGTATTAAATAAGCTTGATGTCACTGCAGGCGTGGCACTTACTGGTATTGTCATAGTGACAACGGCCGGTGTTTTGGTAATTTATCACGGCGGGGCGTTCTTATACAGAACAGGCAGGCATATTGGTGAAGCAGCTTTTAAGGAAAATGAAGATAGCGTGCTTGTTGACCTCGAATTGAGCTCCGATGATACATCCCCGGATAATGGATCCACACCAAGCGATGATGTATTAGGTTGTAACGATGCTATTGATTTATCTAGTCCTGCATCTGCAAAAAAAACAGGAACCCCCTTATTCATTTATTTAGCGCTGTCACCTAAAAAAAGTGACACACCGAAATGTCTAACTAGAAATGTAGATGAACTTGAAAAACCCAAAAGGCGGGCAACGCCCCGCCCTGAGTGAAGTAATTCCTGCATCATATTGCCAGTGTTTTACTGACTATACTTACAGCTACGACCTTAACATACAGGAAAATTATGAAACTGAGTAAAGGCTTATTTCGCATCTATACCATACTGGCTACAGCAGTTTATTTAGCAAGCTTTATATATGGTTGGCAGCAATTTAAAAAAGCTGATGACTGGTATATAGATGTTGTTCGAACAGGCGTAATCATTGAAGCGGTACAGCCATTTGTAGCCAATGGGGCGGTGGTTTTTATTGATAACGCTGAAATTGCCTCTGGGTGGGCAGCTGTATGGTGCTTAGAAAAAGAGGGCTACGTATTTTTTGCAAACGATGGCACCTTTGAAGGCTCGCCAAAAATCATACAGTGGGAAGAACCCTACCAGGAATTTTTTGTGATATCAGACACACCTGAATTTGAAAGTTGTATAAAAGAATATGTGCAGCCAGTAAAGCATGACCGTGATCTTTCTTTATTTTTTAATTTGTTTCTATATCCTCTGTTAGCCATTTTTGTGGTGTATATGGCGTTTTGGCTTGTTACGGTAATCGTTCGCTGGGCCATAGATGGTTTTAAACCATAAATTATCTATCCCATCAGATTTCAAGCTGCGCCTGCTCTATGAGCTAAATATGAGGTAAGCATGCTCTAAGACGCTACCTCATTATACATTTTATCTACTTGCTTGAGTTCTTCTTCATTCATTTTCGCTAGTTCCGTGCGCAGAATATTTAGCTCAAAGTATAAATTGCGAACCTGTATCTTTCTAACATTTGGGTTCTTTGCAGCTTCTTCGTACTGTTCTGTTAGCTTTGCCAAAAGCTTTTCATTCGTGCTCTCCACCATACTTACCTCCTTGCGATGATTAAGAAGTGTGGAATCATTGATCAATTAGCTTGATCAGTCAAATATTTATTTTTTATGGGGGGTAAGCATTTTATAATGTCTGGCTGCCTATGTGTTTGTGTTATTCACAAAGCTTGCCATGGCCAGTGCTTTTTGCATATCTTGCTCGACCACTTCAGTTACATTGATGCAGCTTAGCCCTAGCTACCTCGGGTGATTTTTGAATGCTGCTCATATACCATGCTTTGCAAAAAACATTACCTCTCAAGCTCTAGGCAAGCTCTGTTTGAGTAGCTTCCTTTGGTACTCATGCATGCTAATTGTACTTGCGTTGCAGCTTAGTATCTTCCTTGTAATCAATGCCATCTAGCAGAATATCAAACCACTCTTGTGGATTATTCGATTGAATCATTTTCGAATAAATGGAATCCAAATTGTCGTACAATGATGCATTGCCCACACTGATAAAATCTGGGTCTAGTCGCTCCACTACGTCATCGCGCTGTGCTGGCTCGGAATTTAGTCCATGCTGGTAATTTCTGAGCAAAGGCGTTGCAGTAACAGCGCCTTTTGCAGTACCCGCTGCTACGGATGTCCTTGCTGCTGCGGCACTGGGGGTTGTCGTTGTGAAAACAGGCGAGCTCGGAATCCGGGGATTGTGAGGAATGCGAGGATTGCCGACCATCATGTTTGGGCTCCCCTGCTGAAAACCACCTTGCCTCACGTTGAAATTAGTATTTCCGGGTAGTCCTGAGCCCCCGCCAGCTCCTCCTGACCCTGGCTTTGGTGTGCTAGAAGCCCCTGCGCCAACAGCAGCCCCAATAGCCATATTGATTGCAGTGCTCGTTGCCAGTCTCATGGGTTGGTGGTAGCCTTGGGTAAAGACCACCCGCACTGTTGTAGGCAATCCAAAAGTAAGCGCATATGCCATATTGCCAACGGTTGTAATCGGCGCTGTTACCACGCTTTTCACACCCTCGTAGGTATCAACGAATCCATAGCGAGTTGTGCGGATCATGTGCCTAGTATTAAAGCTAAATTGGGTAAAGCTATATTGAGCGTACTCTAAATATGCCCGAACGATAATCAATTTTCTGTGTTGCATCGGCATATTTTTGGGAAATCTGTTGTGTTCAGCATTAAAAACACCAGCTAATAAAGCTGCGCTATCACGCAGCTTATCATCAATGTGTGTTAAAGCATTGCCCTCAAAAACCCAACTATTAATCATGGCCACCAATAGAGTGTTTAAAAACCAAGCGGGGTTTGGGTGATAATAACAAGCATCATCTTCGAGCCTCATTCCTTTGGTCTTCATTTCTTCAGTTAACTCTTTCACAAGCGCATTAACCTCGACCTCCCCATGTAGGTTCCTCATCACATTAATGTTCATATCGAATTCATTTAGAGGAACGTCCGTTGGTTTTTGATGATAGATTGCGTTATTTACATCCTCATAGTCACGCAATAATGTCAGGCAGTCCAGACGTCTTTGCATATCATCTGTCGAATGGCTTTCTATATAGTAGTTTTCTAGAATGGCTTGCGTTAAATTTGATATGCTGTTTAGCAATATTAGCATTTTGATGTCTGTTGGCTCTGTATTTTGAATGATCAACCTAGCCTCTGCTATGACTTTCTTCAAGAGCTTTCGGTCTTCCTGTTGCTCTTCCGTAAGCTTGTTATACTCAATGTCATTAAGTGTAGGGGTTGGGGTGATTAATAGCTGTCCTGCCTGTAATCGCAATGACATTCTGCTCATCAGCATAGTTTCTAAATTAATCTTTAATAGATTCTCTAAAGTTTTATTGCTAGAATGGGCTGCTTTCAGTTTAAATGCCTCCAAAATTGCTATCCCAATAAGGGCACCCGTAGCACCATAAAAAAATACTTTAGCGGGATTAGCTAACTCTTTTGCCAGCTCCAGAAATTCATTAAATGAAAAGTTGTGTTCTGTAAATAAATCGTGGATCTTAGTGGCATATTCATCAACTATACCCGCGCGCTTCATATCATCTCGCAAATCATTAATTGCTTTCGAAATTTCAGGTAACCCCGTCCAGCTTCCCATGCCATCATCTCCCTATAATCTAAACTAGAAAAATCAAAAATACCTTATCGTCAACCCACAGCAAAAAAAGGTTTTACTCACCGATTTGAGGGATGCTCTTTCGCAAGGTCGCTGCCATAATGAGATCATTGCCTAATCACCTTGATCAGTCAAATATGTATATTTTATGGGGGTAAGCATTTTATAATACCTGGCTGCTTATGTGCTTGTGTTATTCACAAAGCTTGTCATGGCCAGTGCTTTTTGCATATCTTGCTCGACCACTTCAGTATTGCTTGCCAAGGCGCACGCGCCCGCATCGCCGATTTTATTGTAATTAAGGTCAAGCGTGCTCAAGGTGGTACTCTTTGCCAAGGCGCACGCGCCCACGTCCCCGATGTTATTGCCGCCAAGGAAAAGCCAGCTCAAGGTGGTATTGCTTGCCAAGGCGCTCACACCTGCATCACTGATGTTATTCCCGCAAAGGAAAAGCCTGCTCAAGGTGGTGTTTCTTGCCAAGGCGCACGCGCCCGCATCGCCGATTTTATTGTGCTGAAGGTCAAGCCTGCTCAAGGTGGTATTGCTTGTAAGCGCTTCACATAGCAGCTGGATCGCGGCATCGTTTAAATATTTAGAGCTTAACTGAAGGCTTGTTAATGTCGCATCGTTTTGCCTAATACGCGCTAGTAACGAGGCGCTTATGGTTGATTGATCTTTTTTCGACTCCACTTGTTTCTTCTTTTTTTTGCTGAAAAATCCCATACTATATTTTTCCTAATACATACGCTGGTGGCAGTTTTATTTTATCGCCCGTTTGGATTGTGCCAAATAAATACACGCTAGTCAAAGCATTAATTGTCATGTGCCTTATAACTTAAGCCAGCAAAAATGCTCTGCTCAGGTAGGATTCGGTTCTGATTGCACACCCTTTCTTCTAGCTTAACGCTAAATTGAAAGCCAACACCATGAAGTAAAGCGGTCTTTAGTTACAAAATCAGATGATACTCTGTGTCAAGGCGTTGGGGTTAATGCGGGTTTTTAAATCAGCTTCAGGAAATGGGAACCCGTGTGTCATCTTTTTCTAGCACCAGGTGATAGCCGCAAGCGCCAGCAACTTTAATGAAGTTTTTAAGCTTTATGTCTGTTTGCTTGCCCGAGCGCAATGCTTGGATAACAGCAGGAGACAGCCCTGCTTCTTTGGCGAGCTTGCGTACAGACTGCTCATCTTCTTCCATCATCGCAACAATAATTTCATCAAGCAAGAGTTCTTTGTATGATTCTTTAAACGCCTTGCGAAACGCAGGGTCTTGCATCTCTTTTTCAAAGGTTGATTTTATTTTTTTATCTTTACTCATAATACTCACCTGTTTTAACACGTCTTAGGTAACTTTCCTTTGCTTTTAGCGCCCTATCTTTTTCACGCTGAGGGAGCTTCTGCTGCTTTTTTCTAAAAGCATTTGTTACAACAATCTTTCCTTCCTTGTAAAAGAAGCAGAGAAAACGTTCCGGCTGAGGTTTAAAGGCAAAAATCTTATCACCCTCATGCCTGAATTTCGTTTTATCTCTGATTTCACCCTCCTCTGCGATCAGCTTAAACAGCCTCAGCAAGAGGATACGCTCAGCTCTAGGAAGCGATTGATAATACCCTAAGGCTTGAGACTTACCCCTGACATCAAGGTACCATTCAACTGTAAAACACGCGCCCTCATAGGCGATGCACTCTAACTCCCTCTTATTCATAGTTAAGTGTACCAGTAAAGTAGTACGATTGCAAGTTTCGCAAACTGTATTGCGTTACATTTGAGATAGCCATTGTTTTCCTCTCAGTCATCACCAGTTATTTTTTACCTTAAGACCCATCCCATCACCTCTTTTTCAGGGTGTGTTGTTACAGTCTCTTCCAGGGCCTGCTGCCAACCATGCAGTTCGTTCTTATTCTGGTGCATTTGCATTACAGTCTTGTAGGTGAGAATAAGCCCTGCCCCATCGCTTGATATACTTTGAGCCTCCTTACGGTGGTTGGTTTTGATGCAGGCCTGCTGGGCACTCTCTGGTGCAAAATAACTAGCTTCGTTTGCAGCTTTCTTTGGGGTCCAGCTCCCTATTAGGATATCGCTACAATACTGTTTAACACTTCCAAAGAACATGTTTTCAAAATCCATCCGCCTTTCTTCGTCGTTGCCAAGCATTTTTCGCAGATATTCTATTGCCTCGCCATTCATCCAATACATACTATTTCTCCTTTTTAAAAAAATGCGTACGACAACTTACGTCACCGCACGCAACTCACAACCATATCAGCAAGAAGCCGCCTTAAGTCCCTGGCGCATATATTGCAATACTTGTGATTCCTCTTCCTCTAGCATCTCCTGCAACAACGTAATTCGTTCTATATGTCGTTGCAGCTTTTCACTAGTGCTAAATGGTTTCACTGCTTCGCAGTATTTTGCGTTTAAGCTAATCTCTCTTTTCATGATTTTCTCCTGATTTTTTTGTTTCTTTTTACAGCTTATTAATTACTGCAATATCATTTTGATTTTTACATATACCTAAAAGCTCGCCGCACTCCTCATTGCTTAACTTTTGTGAATTTATATAAGCTTTTTCTGCAGCCTTTAATCATCGTACCTTTTTTTTCAAAAAATGGGCCGCCTGGTACAGCCCCACTCGTTAGTCAATTGCCCTGAAAATCACCCCAGCTTCACTATGCTCGCTAGCAAAATCTCTTAGCTTGTAGTAATGCTTGATAATCGTATCCGCATGGCCTTCGTCTCCTTTAGTGTGTGCGATTTCAGCCAGATGGCATAGCGCATACAGCGTAACGATAATACCAATGACATCAGCACTTAAACCAGGATGGCTATAACCATTTATTGAGGTAAAAGAATAATGGTTTTCAGTATCATTAAGCGCCCAATAAAAACCACCATTAGATAGCTCGAAGAAATCCCAATACCCTCCGCTATAATGTTCAATACCTCGACCTGCCCAATCAAAAAGCAACCCTTCAAATTGCAAAAAATACTTAGGTAGTTTGTTTGGCACAAAATTTATACGCCTACTTTCAGACACTGGGCTTGCTGTGATGGCTTTCGTAATGGCTTGCTCAATCATTGTTTTATTTCCTTGTATTAACTTATTCCCCATGGCTTAATTATAGCGATTTCTTTATGAAACGCAAGCTTTTCATTACGTTTATTAATGTTTTTATTATATTTTGGCTGGTTTTTGGTGGTATTGCTGTTTGCAATACCATTCTTTTGGTTGTATTCTTAATCCTGGCAGACAGGATACAAACATGAAAATTGATAAAGATTATGGCCAACTGGCAAAGGGTATTCTTAAGGCTGAAATGGCCCGTCAAAGCATTAAGGTTTCGCAACTGGGTGAGAAATTACGGGCAGCAGGATTTGATGCGCCGGAAGATGCTGGCCTACGTATGCGGATAAATGCCGGAAGATTCACGGCTGATTTTTTATTCCAATGCTTGTATGTAGTAGGCGTTGATGAAGTTACCCTAGGCTCAAGTCGTATATCCCTCAAAGACTACTGGGCAACTAAAAGCTAAGCACAGCGCTTAACAAATCGCATCATTTACCCGCAACACCCGTAACTTTAAAACCCAACCATTAACTATAAAACCGATTTGCGCTCACCGCGCCTGTGGGAAATTAAAGAGACACACCCTACGCAACTTTGTTGCTGCTGTTATATTCACGTAACCTTTTGTTTTACAAAAAGGAAGTTGGGTTTTCCATTTGCCGGCGTAATGCTGGCATTTTTACGGCATTCTGCCGTCATATTCAAGGTAATTTGACGGCCACAAACATCTATTTGACGGCATTAAAGAAAATCGACGATTTTCTTATTAGTTTTCAGCAAGCTACGTCCGCATATTTTTTAAAAATGCCGTCACTGAGAAAAACTTTGACAGCATGTGCTTGCTTTCCTGTACTGGAATTTTATTTCAAAAAATATCCGTGTGTCTCACCTCTGAGACGGTTTATAGCCTATCGTGCATTAACAGGAGGTGAAGATGAAAGTCACAAAAGTTACAACGCGATTAAACGCTAATGAGTATATTGCTATTAAGCGCCAAGCAAAAATACAAAAAAAATCCATCAACACACTTATGGTGGAGTTGATGCTTGGGAGGCTATGCCTATGCCCTCACCACGAGGCGTTGGCAACCGCCAGCCCAAATTATTTAGGCGGCGAAATACTAGCTGAGGCCACCAAAATACAGGAGTTAACTTATGAAACATTGATTTTGCTGCGCAACTTCACCGCGTTGACTGACCCCAGGCTTGCAAGCTCAGCTTATGAGCAACGCGCCGAGTATTTTTATGATCAAGAAAATGATGGAGGGGACTGATGCGTTACTTTACTCGTGGCGGCCAGATAATTGTCCATCAGGTTCTGATGTGGATACAAGTGGTCATCAAGCTCACCGTGTTTTCAGTGCTGGCTTATGCAGTGCTGCTGGCTGCTTTATTTTTACATAAGACGAGTAATTTTGAGCGAAAACTTGCTTGGCAATACTGGCTCACAAAATCCTTCTCGAGTGATAATGCTGAGATGGTTGTTGAGTGGAGCAACGGCAAGAATTATACGGTGACCGCAGGTGAATTTTTGGCCACCCGTGAAGTGAATACTGTTGTCACGAAAGTCAGGCACGCTTACATCATTCAATCAAGACGGCTGCTTTGGTGGATTCTGGCAGGCTATTTGTTTTTGGGCTGCCTGCTCGCCCTGAAAGGCTACATGCACTCTAAACGGAAGTTTATGCGGGGCGCAAAGCTGGTATCCCCTGCCGCCCTTAAACGGCGCTTGCAGCTCCAACTTAAAGCATCGCGCATCACCATTGGCGGCGTACCGCTTGTTAAAGAAAAAAGACGTAAACATATCTTGCTAGTGGGAGCCACGGGTAGCGGTAAGACCCAGGGTATTTTAGAGCTGCTAACAGGTTTTCGCGAAGAAGGTTACAAGGTGATTGTGATTGACCCTGAGTGCAGCGCATTAAAATACTTTTATCGCGGGGCGAGTAATGCGCACGATACCATTATCAACCCCATGGATAAACGCGCCAAGCCTTGGGATTTTTGGAATGATGCCCGCAATGAGTCGCAACTTGAATACATGGCAGCAAGCTTGGTTCCTGAGCCTAAAAATGGGGCTGACCCATTTTGGAACCAAGCTGCCCGAGTCTTATTCTTGGAAACTGCCAAAGTAGTATTGCGAGAGCGGGCTGAATACCAGGGGGAAGCCAGGAATAAGCCAGGCATCAAGCGTTTACTTTCGCTTCTCACCACCGCTGACTTAAAGGTTCTCGAGGACGCCTTAAAAGGCACAATCGCAGAATCATTGGTCAGTCGTGATGCCGAAAAGCTAGCGTTAAGTGTTAAATCCACCCTGGCAGCTTATCTTCGCTGTTTAGAATTGCTGGAAGATACACAGGGTGGGTTCTCTATTCGCAACTGGGTGCACGATAAAAATGATGCTTGGCTATTTATTACATCCCGCGAAGACATGCACGAAACCTTTAAGCCATTGCTCTCCGTTATCCTGGATGTGGTCGCTAATGAGATGTTGACACTGGATGAAGACCCCAGCCGAAAGATTGCGATTGTGATTGACGAAGAAGCGAGCCTTAATCCTTCTCGTTCCTTGCAAGAAGTACGCGCCAGAGGGGGGAAACGTGGTATTCAAGTTATATCAGGTTATCAAACCACCGCGCAAGCAGTAGCATTATCTGGCATTGCTAGCGCACAAGCCTTATCGGCCATGTATGGAACGCGCGTATATTTTGCTTGTAATGACGCCGATTCAGCGCAATTTGCATCACGCGATTTAGGCCAGCAAGAGGTGATTGAGCGAGTTGAGAGCACATCTCTGGGTGCTAACACCATCCGTGATGGCGTAAGCCTAAGTCAGCAACGCAGGGTCATTGATTTAGTGATGCCTAATGAAGTTACAGGCTTACACGCTCGACAAGCATTTCTGCGATTATCGGGTGAGCACCCTGTTGCCAAAATTAAAGTACCTATTTGCACACTGCCCAAGATAGCTGATGGTTTTATAGCAAAAATGCTACCTATTCCTATTGCCATGAAACAAACACCTAAATGCGAACCCGAACCGTCCAAAAATAACATTGAGGGTGAGAGCGACGCACAACAAATGCATGGGGAAGATACCAACAAGCAAAATAATAAGCCAGCCAAGAACAACCGGAAAAAAACCGCGCCACGTATCGCGCCACTAGAGTCAAATAACGAGCAGGGGCACTAATGCTATCACTTAAAAATCTCAGTAGTGCCAAAGACGCCGTCGGCTACTACCAAGGCGTGCTTGATTACTATGCTGGTGGTAATGGCGGTGAGTTTAAAGTAAATATTGAGTGGCAAGGCAAGGTTTTGGGTAAGCTCTATGCCAACAAAAAACCAACCATGGAAGACTTTAAAAGTCTTTTAGAGGGCAAGCTGCCCAATGGCGAAGTACTTGGGCGCAGAGAAGGTGACAACATCAATCACCGCCCCGGCATTGATTTGACCTTTTCTGCGCCTAAGTCTGCTTCAATTCTAGCACTTATTTACGGCGATAAGCAGATTGTTGAGGCACATAACCGCGCTGTGGTGCAAGCACTCACATACATTGAAAAAAATATTCTGCAAACCCGTGTCAAGGGTGAGCCTGCGCCCGCCGACAGGGTAGCTTTCGCAAAATTCCTTGAGATGTTATCGCGTGAGCTTGACCCGCAAATTCATACTCATTGCGTATTGCTTAATCTTTGCCAAAAACTGGATGAAAAGTTTCGCTGCCTTCATTATGACGCCGTTTATGATGCATCCATGCTGGCGGGCGTCATTTACCGATCTTTTCTTGCCATTGAATTGCAAAAGCTGGGCTATGAAGTTGAAATAACGTGCGAGAAAGGCACCTTCGAGATTAATGGCGTACCTAAAGAAATCATTAAACTTTTCTCTAAACGCCGTGAGCAAATGATGGAAAAGGCATTTGAGGCAGGTCAGTTTGACGCAAAAACTATGGATAGAGTCAATCTGACAACTCGCAAGAACAAGGAAGCCTCACCCCTTGATATTCAACAAGTCAAATGGCGAGCCGAGGTAGCACTACTTGCACAAAGCTTAGGCTTTGATTTGGGTAAGGGTTTTGAGCAATTTAGAACCGGGCCAGGCTTTCGGATGCGGCATACCGGCAGCATTGCGTTTGAAGCGGTACAAGCCGCTGTTATGAATCTTGATGAAGGCAAGCGCATGTACGCGCAGCGCGAAATTATCCACAAAGCCACCAACCTTGCCGTTGGCAAGAAAGTGCTGCCTAAGCATATTGAGGCAGCCTTTCTTGAGGTCAAGGTGTCAGGATTGATTCGCGATGTACGCTTAAATGCGCATGAGGCAAGTAAGCGCCAAGAATATTATATGTCGGCGCAGAATGCTGTGATTGGTCATGCTCTTCAAGTTAACGCACAAAAGCGCGGCTTTAACTTGGACTTTGGCATTATTAGCTATGCCGCAGCTAAGTGGGTTATTACCAAGGAGATGAAAAACCTTGAAGACAGTCATGTCTACAAATATATTATTGATTTTGCAACAGCCTCAAGCGCTAGCCAGATGATTGTAGATAACCTTTGCCCAAAAGCAGATAAAGTTTTTATATCGCGTGCCACTGGCTTTGCAAACACCCTGGGCATTAAAATCTTTCACATCACTGCATCCAGCATTGATAGAAAAATTTGTGAGCAAGCAGGGCTTAAGACTTGGGGGTTAAACTATATCGCGAAAGCCTTTATTAAGCCTGGCAGTGTATTTGTCGTGCATGGTGCAGAGAAGCTGCTGAATCATCAAATGCGCGACATTGTGAGTGCTGCAAATCAAAGCGGTTCAAAAATTATTTGGGCCAACGATAAAGATGTCCATGTGATTGATAGGCGGCTCTCACCTATTGAGCAGATTGCGCCGCATGTGCCACGCGCAAGTTTTGAAGTTGGACTAGATAATCGCCTAGCTCCAAGCTACGTGCCAAGGATGCAAAGCCTGGGCGATGGCAACTTTATTGAACAGTTTGCCAAGCAATACTCCAACAAAGATAACACCCTGCTTCTATCCTATCAGGCAGATACCGTAAATAAGCTTGTGCGTGAGCAACTGGTCAAAGATGGCAAACTTTCCGATGGAATGCCAATTACAAATTATGTACATCGTTATGTAAGTGGTACTGAGTTAAGCCGTGTTAGCACGTATAAAGTGAGCGACATGATACGGCTGAATAATCTTGGTCTAATTGGTATTCATGAAAAAGACCAAGATGATGCCAAAATTAAAGCCAGCGACCATTTCAAAGTAACAGGCATTGAGGGTAATACGCTTTTATTGAGCCATAGCAAACAACATTCAGTGCATAAACTCGACCTTGATAATGTCACCCACTTTAAAGACCTCGCTCTATTTAACGAACGTTCGATAAAAGTCAGTGCGGGTGACAGGTTAATTTTAGCGAGCTTTGATATCTACGGCAAGCAGTATCAGGGCAAAAATGGTCGCGTGGTTAGTATGGACGAACATGCGATTACTTTAAAGCTAACAGGCCAAGACAAGTCTTTTGTGCTGCACTTAAAAGATAAGCATGAGGGCAGCCGTCCTATTTATGCTGACCATGGCTATTGTCAGCACCCTGCGAGACAAGCTAAAGACATTGAAAATGTAAAACTTGATTGCAGGGCCATGCACGCTATCAATGTACTCAAAGGGATGCCAGCTTTAATTGACAAAAATGTCACGCTTTATACCGATAGCCCACAAGGCGTGCTGCGAGCCTTAGAATCCATCAAAACTGAATTTGAGCCTACCCTTACATCGCAAGCAAACACGCAAGACAAGGCAACCTTTGATAAGCTTACAAAAATGCATTTACCTAATCGTGAACTTAAGCTTAACCTTGCCACCACGGCCTTGAAGCAATCGTTACACCAACTAACCGCTGATGGTAAAACCAAACTGACTCAAGGCGACATTACCCGTGATGCTTTATCGCTCTGCGTCAGCGAGGTCGATGCACACAACATGCGTCAAGGCTTTAAGCAATTACTTGAATCAGGCGAGCTTGTTAAAGATGGAAAATACTTTACCGCGAACTGGGTCACGCAAAACCGTGACGCACTAATTGATGCGTTTAAAGGTTTAGCAGATGAAGCAGGTCCAAAAAAAGAGGATGAACCAAGTGCGAGGCCCATGCCACCTACTCTCACTGATTCTGGCGTCAAAGAGTATCTCAAAAAAAATGGGATTAAGCTTGGCAAAGACCCTACCCAAGCCATCATAGATTTGGTTTCGGGTGAGCGAGGACTAGCGTTACTACAAGGTCCAGCAGGCAGTGCTAAAACATCGTTGGTTTTAAAACATGTAGCAAGCCTCTTTCAGGCTCAAAAATGTAAAGTCATCGGCATTGCACCCCAGCATAGTCAAAAAGATGAGCTAGCTAGAAAAGCAGGTATAGATACAATGACTATTCAAAAATTCTTGCAGCTTGATAAGTCTTACAAACTTGATGACCTGCTTGTAAAAGAAAAAAGCGTGATTCTAGTGGATGAATCATCCATGCTCTCCTACAAAGACATGCTGGATTTAACCTTTATTGCGAATCGATTTTCGGCTCGCATGATATTTGCAGGTGATGCGCAGCAGCTTGACTCGCCCCGCTCTGCACAGCCCTTTTTGCACTTACAACAAGAAGAAGGCGTGCAGGTGGGCAAGCTCAAAGAAATATTGCGCCAGTGCAAAATAAAAAGACCCGAGTTGCATAAGGCTATTACTGAGCTAACCCGCCTTGAACCAGGCCAGCAAGCAACAAGCCTCACGCCATATCTGCGCCACAGCGATGAAAACAAAAGCTTGATGGATACCCTATGCGACATTTACCACAAGTTGCCACAATTTCTAAAAGATGATTGCTTGGTGCTTACGCTTACCAACGCTGAGCGTCAAGCAATTAATGAGCGACTGTGTATTCAGGGAGGGGAGCGCTTTAACCAAGTGATGCTGCAAAATGCTGATTTAGGCAGTGAGCAGCGTTACTATGCAGCCTACTACAAAGAAGATAACATCATTCGATTTAATAAAGAAATTAAAAGCCATGGCATTACCGCCCAATCGTATTGGCAGGTGGTGGGCATAGATGCACACAAAAACACCCTGACATTGGCAGAATGTCAAATCAACAAAGATGGCGAGCTGAAACGTGAGCAGATTATCGAAATAGACCCCAATCAGCGTATTTTCCACCGTCATAATACCCTTGAGTATTTTGAAGCTAAAGAGCAATCTTTTGCGATGGGTGAGAAAGTGATGCTGACCAATAACATCAGGCACACGTCCGATATTGCGCTGAACACATCAAAACAAGGCATCGTGAAAAGCTTTAACGATACCCACTTTAGTGTTGACTTTGGAAAAGGTGAAGTTGTGAGCTTTCAGCGAAACCATATGCAGCACGCCCATATGGGCCTAGCTTATGCCAGAACTTACTACAACGCGCAAAGCCTGGATGCGAGATGCGTTCTGATGCTAGCAGATAATGAAAATCGGCATATGCTCGATCACTCGGCTAATTATGTGGGGGCAACACGGGTAAAAGAATACCTGCGCATCTTCACCCAAGATAAAGATGCATATCTAAGGCTCACTGAAAAATCACATCACGGGCATATTAACTATAAGGCGCTTGATAAACAGGCCAATAATGAGCAAATCCTGCGAAACGGACCATCTCGCGCCATTGATGAAGGCAAACTTTTGAGCCATTTGAACGAGAAGATTGAACGTCATGCCACGACCATCTTTGGTGAAGCAAAGCTTGAGACTAAAGACGCGCTGATTTTTGGAAGTGATGACCCAAAACGCGGGATAGTCGTTATGACAAATGATAAGGATGGGATAAAACGCGGTGATTGCCTTTTTGGCGGCATTCAGTTTGATTTTGTAGCGCTGATTGAAACCAAATATGATATTTCAAGAAATCAGGCTCTAAAATATGCTACCGAAAAAATGATGGGTAATCCCATAGAGGATTATTACAAGCTCACTGATAGAGAGGTTGCAGAAAAACAAACGCAACGTGCCGAGCTACAAAAAGAAGATGAGCGTATGACAGCATTGAATTTAAGACGTGAAAAGGCAATACAGCAAGAAAAAATCGGCAGGGCTAAAAGCATCCGCTTTGCGCAATCACTCTACAGTAAATCACAGCCCGCGACTAACACGCCAGCTGAGAAGTACTTGGTGCAACATAGACACATTCCTCAACACATCATAAAAGAACATCCGCGTGATATTCGCCACATCGTTCACAACGGCCATCACGCCCTGCTCATGCCGCTTCGTGATAAAAACAAGAACATACAAGCCGTTCAGTTAGTTTACCTGGATGCTAAAACGTCCAACAAGACAGTAGCTATAATAGGAAAAGGCGACAATAAGAAAGAACTCTCGAAACAAACCATTGGCCCAATGCGCGGAGCTAGTATTCAAATAGGTAACCCTTACGGCATCCCCCACATCGCAGAAGGGCCTGAAACAGGTTTAAGTGTGCTTGCCATGAACCCAAATGCCAAAGTTCATATCAGTTGTAGCCTCAGTAATATGGCAAACGTACCACTTGAGCTAGCCCCACCAGACATCATTGTCTGTGGTGACAACGACAAGCTTGTGATTAATGGCGAAGAAAAACAAAAACCACTGCTTAACATGCTAAATAAACTGACAGAAAAGCATTGGAACGCAAATCTTATTTTGCCAGAACTCATTAATAGCAAAAAAACAGATTTTAATGACCTGCTAAAGCTCAAAGATCTTGAGTCAGCGAAAAATGAATTTGAGAAACTTGCCAATAGCAGTATGGCGTTTGAGCAAAAAGATTTTAATGGCGAAGTGCGGGATAATCTTGATAGAGAGATTGTTTTAAAACCTGAACATGAGTCTGCGAAAGGAAAGCTCAATAAATTAATTGATAATGATTTAAAGCGCAGTATCGAGCTGTCACGTTAAAATATCGAAAAATTACACCATGCCACCCATCGGCGCGTAGCTGAGCCTTAAATGCGAGAGTCTAAAGTCAGTCCTAATGGTTATTTGTTTGATTTTAGTGTAATTTACTGTCAACAAAAACCCGATGAACCCAACCCCTTCTACAAAATACGAACCTCAACAGACCTCCATTCCAATTAGACAGGACACCAACTTTTATGATATAGCCGTATAGTTTGCCCCGAGCCACTCGTTTCTATTAAGTTGTACCGCTCAAGCCCCCAACTCCGCGTAATTCAAAAATATTCTTTGCAATATCAATGCTTAGTGCGGTAATATTTACCCTAGTGACTCCGTGCTTAATAACGGCCTCTAAGAGGCAAAATGACTACAGACAACTGTGCGTAACTCAACACAGGGGGCAATAGAATAGTGTTTGTCCTGAAAGAAATACTTGAATGGTCGCAAGGTCGCCCGCCTTGGCAGCAAGACGCTTTACGTCGTTTGGTTATTAATGATCGGCTTTCCGAAGAAGATTTTGATGAATTAGGGAAGATTTGCAAAAGCGCTCATGGACTCAGTGAACAGCAGGAAACTCGGCCTCTTACCAAGGATCATATACCCACAACCGATACGACATCAACTAAGATTACTCTCGACTCAATTATTCATCATCGCGGGGTCAATGCTCTAGCAGAAAATCAGACTTTAAAATTTTCTCACAATCTTACAATTGTCTACGGGGATAATGCAGCAGGCAAAACTGGATATACCAGAATTCTGAAGAGCGCCTGTCGGACTAGAGGTGAAGAAAAAATACTGGGAAATGTTGTATCTGGTAGTACACCTTACACTCCAAGCGTTTCAATTAAATATAAAATAGGAGATGAAACAAAACTGCATGAATGGGCTGGAGAAGAAGAAGACTCCATTTCTCATGTGAATGTATTTGATGCTCGAGCTGCCGCTGTTTATTTGACAGAAAAAACCGATATTGCATTTCGGCCTTTCGGCCTTGATCTCTTCAACAAGCTGGTAAAGGCATGCAGGGTTGTTCGTTCGCTCTTGGAAAATGAAAAGCTTGCCCTTAGCACAAGTGATCTCTACACACTACAAAACCAAGTACCGGAAGGAACTGCTGTTGCGCAATTATTGGCAGGCATTACCTCGCTGACAAAACCAGAGAGTGTGCTATCACTTTCACGGCTATCACCGGAAGAAGAATCACGTCTTACTTTACTGGAAAAATCCATGCTGGACTTGCAAGCCAACGATCCAGAAAAGCTGTCTCGCCAAATGAGGCTCCGTGCAGGGCGCATTCGAACTCTTGTTAAGCACCTTCAATCTGTAGAGACTACCTTGTCAGATGATGCTGTCTCTGCCGTATTTAATGCGAGGGACGATGTTCGCCGCAAAGCTGAAGATGCCAAACGGCTTCGGGAAGCGACATTTCCTGATAGCGTGCTCGAAGGCACAGGCTCAGAAATTTGGGTGCAACTATGGGAGGCTGCGCAGAAATTCTCTGAGAAGTCTGCCTATCAGGAGCAGGAATTCCCATTTGTAAAAGATGGCGCGCAATGTGTATTGTGTCAGCAAGACATAGATCATGCAGCTGCCAATCGACTTAATCAATTCCAGAAGTTTATTTCATCTACGACTGAGCATGAGCTTCGGGAGTTGCGCGAAAAATACAGCAGATTAAAGAAAGGGTTCGATGAGTTTCAGACAAGAAATGAGGTGGTGGTGGAGACGATCAAGGAAATCCATATCGAGGATGAAGCTATCGCGGATGTTGTTTCTATTTTCCTGGACAAAAGTGAAAGCCGCCGCCAAAAAGTCGTTAATGCTTTATCAGAAAATCATGATATTTCTTCAGGTTGCCCTGAATTGATCTCGGTTTCAGCCCAAATTGAGGCGGTGGCTGCGCAGCTTGAGGAACGACTAGAGACTTTGAGTAACAGTGCCAAAAATGAAAAGCGGAAGGGAATGACGCTGGAAGCACAAGGGTTGCGCGCCCGAAAAGTACTAGCAGAGCATGAACAGCTCGTCCTCAATGAGATTGAGCGGAAAAAAAAAGTGGCTGCGTATGAGCTATGCCTCAATGATACTAAGACGAAATCTATCACACAAAAGAGCACGTCCGTTACAAAAGCAGCCGTTACCAGTAAGCTCAAGAAAAGTTTTAGTGATGAACTCGAGAAACTATCCTTTCGCCACTTTGAAGTGGAATTAAATGAAGCAGGCGGTGCGGAAGGCACCCCTTATCATAAGCTTGTTTTGACGCGGGCACCTGGCGTGGAATTGCCATGTATAGTCAGCGAAGGTGAGCAAAGGTGCTTATCCATAGCAGCATTTTTTGCAGAACTTAGCACTGCCGATGATCCTTCAGGTATCGTATTTGATGATCCTGTTTCATCACTTGATTATAAGTGGCGCGAACACATTGCAAAACGCCTTGTTCAGGAGGCACAGAAAAGACAAGTTATCGTCTTCACGCATGATGTCGTATTTTTGCTCCTCCTGAAACAATCCTCTAAAAAGCAAAATGTCGCTCAATTGGATCAGCATATAAAGAAGACTTCTAAAGGCGCGGGTGTTTGTGATGAAGAGTTGCCATGGATAGCGTTACCGGTAAAAAAGAGGATCGGCTTCCTGAAAAATCAACATCAGCTCGCTGAGAAATTACATCGTGATGGCAAGCAGTCAGCTTACGAGAAGGAAGCCGAGCATATTTACGGTTTGCTTCGAGAAGCTTGGGAAAGAGCACTTGAAGAAGTCCTTTTAGGCGGCGTAGTAGAAAGATACCGACTCGAAATTCAGACGCAGCAGATTAAACAGATTGCAGACATCACTGACGACGACTGCAATAAGTTAGATAATGCTATGACAAAGTGCTCAAAATGGTTGCCAGGACATGATAGAGCACCCGCAGCAAGAGCGGAAATGCCGGAACCTGATGCCCTTAAGGCTGATATTCAAGCGCTAGAGACATGGGTTAAAAATATACGAGATCGTCGAAAATAAAGGAACCACCATTTCTAAAAATGGCGCTATAATTGGTCGCACTAAAAGTTATGTTGCAAACCGTAAAAACTGAAACAGTTAAATCCACCTGTAAAGTCTCCATATTTACCCCACCGCATCCATTCACGCGTAAAGATACTAGTCTTTTATGACTAAAAGCACTTGTAAGCCACCGCGCTCGTTCGGAAAGCTTTGGCCTAACGTCACAAAGAAGCTTGCTCTAGCTGGGCGCATTAATTTGATGTTTTAACATGGTTTTTCTTCATTATTAAGTTTCGTTACAAATATTCTGAATACGTGAAACGATTTCATCTTTACGCATGCCATCTTCATAGTGTTGGGAGCCAATCATTAAGTGAATATCATTTTCGGTAATTTTTTCACTGGGTTTATAAAGACTAATTTTATCTCTAGCGGACCAAGCAAGCACATGTAAAATAATTCTCACCTCATTTTTTTCAAAATTTTTATTAATATATTTCAGCCATTCTTTCCAGTCAACCTCTGCGAATGGAAATATATCCTTCACTCTAGCTTTTACACTTTTTATTAAATCCTTCACAAGAAATTTGAATGGCTCATTCTTTATAATTTGAGCAACAAGCAGCATGTTAGATGAATATATTAATCCATCCATATAGGCATAGGTATACGCTATATTTTCGTGTGGTTTATTAGGATGCCACCTATGACTGAATTTAGCAAAAAGATCATTTGCAAGCTTGTGGGATTCTGTTGAATGGTTCCAACATGAATTCCTTTTATATTGATAATAATAAAAAATTAATGTCGCTGTTATCGCGAATAACGTCAGTGTCTGGATTATACTGCTGAAGACAGGATTCTCAGCAACAAATGCCCCCACATAAAATGAGATAAGCATTAAAGAAATGGTTATATTTAAAAATATGATTGATAAAGGTTTCAATAGGCACCTCAAAATGATTTTATGTTAATTTTTTAATCCGAGGAAAATATGGAGCTATTCCGCGCGATAATCTCCCAAACAGAGCTTTTAATTCTATAACGACCTTGAGACCCGGATGAAAACGCGCCCCATTTCCCTGGACCAATATAATCTACAATGTTTGCCTTGTAAAGAGCGTCAACCCCCTCATTATGCCGCCTCATATCTTCTTCAGAAGATGAGTAAATCTTGTGATATACAATATCGGGCACTCTTGTATACTCTACAGAGTTATACAAAACATCTCTTGCTACACCTGGGAGCCCTCTTAATATTTTTATATCTTTTTCTTTGGCCTGATTTATTTTTCGATCGTTTAATCTTTTCGCAGACCATGCTTCAAATGAGAAACACCCATTCATCAATAGCAGTACAAAAGAAACTAACACCATCAGATGAACCAGCCCTTCTACGGGTTGAATTAAAAGATTTAATTGCTCGCTAAACTCAAATATCCTGTTGGCAATAATGGCCAGGCCTATCAGGAAGGAGAAAACGCAATAGCGCAACCTACTAGAAAGAGCATGTTTTATAAATTCAAATATAAAAGCGTTTACAGTAGACACATGTTCGACCTCAAGTTAACCATTTTTATCAGCCGGAAATTCCTTCTTAAGCCGCTTATATGCCTCGCGCAGGCTTGGAGCTGCATCAGATATTATGCCTAGCTGAACTGCACCTATAAAAAATGCAGGAAGCGAGCCTACAACAAACAAAACCTTCACCCATGCTCTGCCAGGGCCGGAAAGGGTCATCGAGAAAAATATGATTGCAAAAATAACGATAATTGCAATAGGAAATGCCTTTTTATGGACAACAGCGACTATCGTATCAATCAAGCTTTTGCCGGATTCTTCGTCTGATTCTCTATCATCAAAGTTGTCATAGCTCATGATTTGTCTCCCGCATCATTTGGTGGCTTGCTATCTTCTTTATAGCGGTGCCGCTTCTTAACCTTCTGTGCTTGCGTATCATGTCTACCAGCAAGCTCAGCTTCTCGAGCATTCATGCCGTCTCTTGCCTTCTCTCTCTGGGCTTCAACGACATCCCTTGGCTCATAGTTTAACGGATTCTTACCAATATTTTCAAGCGCTACCTCTTCTTTTAACCCCTCTTTTTTCTTATCATGCTGGCTTTTTACGTTGCTTTCCGTGGCTTGCTTCATTTTATTACGGCTTTGCTCAAACCTTTCTGTTATTGCTGCCTGGTCGGTATTAGGCGATTTAATGAATTTCTCGGCTATTTTATCAACGGCCTTTTGTGCCAAACCTTTCATAAGCTCCGGTTTACGACTATCGATCTCAGCTAGCTCTGCGGTTGTATAGCCCTTGCCGGTGTCGGGGTTGACCTCGTCTTGCAGGGCATTGATTACAAGCTGATCGGCTCTTGTGTTAAGCGATGCAGATTGCTCTTCGACTTTGCTCATCGCCTCACGAATGCTTTGCGCCTTAGATAGCGTTTCACTCGCCTCATCTCGAAGGCCCATTGCTTCATCAAAGCTGGTGCGATCTGTTTCACTCACACGCGCTGATTCCTCGCCTGTTTGTCGTTCGCTGCCTGCATGCTCACTACGTGAACCCAGCTCAAGATGACTTTGCAGGGTTTGTTGATCAACGGCTTGGCTCGCAACCCCCCAAGACTGTTGCTCAGCATCTGAAAACGCTCTATTTAAACTAATGCCAGCATTAGCTGCGCGATTACCAATTCCAAGTGAAAATCCTGCTTGCGCATTTGTGGCTTCACTTAAATTCCAGCCATTATCGGCCATCAGGGTATCTGTTTGATTTTTAAAGTCTAAGGCTGATTGCTGTTCTGCTGTGAGCTGTGTGTTGCTCCATGTCGCATCATTTTGTTGAATACTGGCAATCGCATCGCCTTTTTCATATACTTCGCTGGCTGTTTGGCTCATCGCATTATAGGAGCTTATCATCTGATTTTGTCCATGAGTCAATGTTTCTTCATGACTTTGGGCGAGTGATTCGCTAACACGGCTACCAAGATTAACACTAGTATTTAATGATGATATAGCGCCTTGATTATTAATCATCATCTCACCATCAGGTGCCAATATTTGCTGACCGCCTTGTTGCGTTTGCATGGTAAGCATATCAGATGCGTAGGTCATATTAGTATTGGTGTGAAATCCTGATGTGTTATAAGCATTGGTGTTATCCAGTGACACATTGCCCAAATTGTAATTGCCAGTAGTGGCTTCCTCGGCCCCTGTGTTGGCAGCGGATTGTGTGGCACCTGCAATTTGTGTCGCAAGAAGTGGGAAATAAGCGCGGCCCGTCATAATAAGTGAGAACGATATCACTGGCACAAACATCGAAAGGTAGGCTGCCATGAGCGCACGATCGCTTGCCACCTGCTCGATACCAGGTAGGCTTGCAATAGTAATAGCCGAAAGCTCCAAATGCGGTGACTCGATAAGCCCAGTCAACGCTTTTCGTGCATCAAGATTTGTAAACAGGTTTAGCACCGCATACAACGGCCCCCACGATTGCACCCAGAACAAACTCAGCAGATAGTTTTTAATGATGGGCCAGCTATTGGGTAATAGCATAATAGGGAATACTAATAAGAAGCAGCCATAAATAAGTATTTCAATCACACTCTTTAGTAGCGGCAGGGCATGTGTAGCAAGCCTACCGCTAATACCATAGGCCGCGCGTTGCTGCTGTAACGCTCTTGCCGTGCCATAGCTTTCAACAGCTGCTGCGGCCCCAGCTTGTGCGCCCTGATTAAGCACTGAATCGTGAAATGCATTAATTATCATATTCTGTTGCATGATGTCGGTAGCACTGCCTGATAGATTGCCCATGTATTGGTAGCTAATGGGCAGATATTTGATAAGCGATGCTTTGGGATCAAGCGTTTCAGAAAAAAACCGCTGGCCATAGATAAGCTTTGCCTGCTCTAACTCGATGGCCCAATCATCTGAAAGCTTGTCCGAACCTGCGCTACAAGTAGTTATGTCATCATTATATAAAAAAGCTCTTGCTGGGCTTGCGGTATCTTTGAAAAATTGCCATAAGTCACCTTCATTAAACACATCATCAAGCGTGTACTTATTCATGAGGATATCGTATTGCACACACTGTCGCATAAAACTGTCCAAGTTTTTTGCCATTTGTGGGCTGGTGACCTGGTAACGACTGGCCGTTTCAATAAGACTGGCTGCCATCAATGTGCCAGACTGATGATATTTTAAATCATCTGGCGTGGTAAAAACAGTTTCCGTAAGGCGTGTTAGTTTGTCGCCGATTTGACTAAAAGTACTCACAAAAATTGTCAGGCCAAACGGGGTATTAGATACCACGTATTGTCTATCACCCATGGCACGGTCGGTAATTAGCAGGTCTACCTTGGGCACCAACATAATATTAAAAGTTAAGAAAAAAGCGAAAAACCAATGCATGATGGGCTTGATTTCAACCTTAAAGGCTACCTGAAAGATGGCCATGGCAAATGCAAAAAAAGCTGCGATTTGCACAATGGTGATATAGCTACTATCACCAACAACTGCAGAAATACCATTAAAAAATTCCCAGAACTTATCGCCTGCTCCATACGTGATTAATTCATACATTAGCGTACTCCATGCCCCCAACCCAGCACATGGACCAAGTGCGATGAAAGCTTACCGGAAAGCTCTTGCTCAAGCGCCTTTGTGCGTTGTATTAAATCAATATTTTTAGTTAAATCGTTTTTAGTGGCTGATTGCAGCCGATAAATGCTCTGTTTGGCGTCTTTAAGCCCTTCTTTGTAGGGCCTCATTAACTCTTCGTTTATATGAAGCATTTGTGAGCTTGCCAGCATAACGTCTATTGTCTCAGTCAAGTACTGATAGAGGATATCAAGAGCAATCATCTCGGCGTAACTGTGCAAGTTTAATAAGCTACCGCTGGTTGAATAAGCCGCCTCAACATTCAGAATCTTGTAAATAGGCAAGCTGGTGGCCCCCAAAAAAGCAATCTCCTCCTCAGATAGGGCAACATCGTCCCTTGCGGTCTTTATCGTGATAGCTTGCAGTATTTCTTGTACTTGATAAACAAAGCCGCTCTCCTCGTTAACCCTTACAACGCTCTGCGTCACATCTAAACACTTACCATATTCACTGCAATGATAAATGTTCGCTTCACCGCCGTACATTAGTGCTGAAATAATGCCACTGCGCTCTACAAGCGGATGATGGTAAGCGTATCTTGGCTGGGTTTTGTCATCCCCTGGCACATTAATTACCACTGTTCCTGTTAATGACATGAAAAGTTCTGCTAGTTGGTAGTCGTTCTTTAGAAAATCATTTTTCTCTATAGCTTTCCAAGCAATATTGGTGTCATCCTGAATATATTCTTTAAACTCACCTTCTTTGTTATCACGCAATATCTTGGCCCGCTGGCCTTCAGCACCGCAACCTTGCTTTGCCGCTGCATAATCTGAAAAGATACCCTGGCTTGCGCCAATGTTTGCACAAACTTGTTTTTGTGCCTCGTCTGTTTTGGGCCACATGCCGCCCACCAAACTGGCAGCAGTTTCACAAGAGTTAATGTTGAATGAGTTAATTTGACTAGCAAGATTTTGCATATTTTGAGTAGCGCCATTTATGGCAGGTGAAATGGTGTCCATGGCTAAAAGCCAGGTAAAGCCCAAGGCGTTATTTCCAATAGCTTCAAACATGTTCACAAGCTCATCAGCATTAATGAAGCTAAAGCCACCCATATACATATCAATACCGCCACACCCACCGCGATACGAAGGAAATTCAAGATGGCCTAAATTCATCTGCCGCACTTCTTGACGTGCGAAGAGCTGCCCGCCAGTATAAAGACCTGCCGTCTGGCCTTGGTATGCGCCCGCACCTGTCATATTACTTTGAAAACCGAGTGAGTTAAAAAAGCTTGTCATATCACTACTGATATCAGCAATAGCTTGTGTGCTAATTAAAAGCAGGCTGCACGATAGTTTTTTTAATACTGTCATGATTCTCATTGCAACTCTCCTTGCTTGTTGGCCAGTGTGCTCATGCGGCGCAATAGCTCTGCTTCGCTAACAAAGCCATGGGATATCGGGATAACGTGGTTTTTTCTAGGGTGCACAGCATAGACAGCGGGCACGACCTCAACACCCAGCTCAGCTGCCATACCATTATCGAGCTGCGCATTAGGGTATTCAGGCAATGAACCTCCATCCAGAGATACCGCCATCACCGTTAGATTGTGTTTGTTCTCAAAGTTTTTTAAGACGGGTGCAAAAGCATGGCAGTATTGGCAAGACTCCTTAAAAAAGAAGAATAGGCCGTATTCATTGCTGAGTGACTCCACCATTTGCGCATCACTCACCGTTTTCACATCGTAATGCACATGCCTGGCTGAGTTATCGGTTGGGTTATTAATGGAGAAATCAAGTGATGGCGTTTGCCAGACCACCTGTTGCCAGATACTGGAAAACAAGCTGGCTCTTTGTATGACAGCGTTGTGCAGCTCGATATAATTACTGACATGTTCAGAGGTAGGGTACATCACTGCAAGTGCCTTTGCGCCTTCTAGTTCAAGTTGCAGTTGTTCAAGCTCAAATTTTGCTTGCTCGGGCGTAACAGGCGTGTCTTTGTTGTTATCTAAAACCTGGGTCTCAGGCAGTTGCTTTATTTCATACCAGTGCCAACCTTTCGCTCTGTCATCATAAAAGGGCCTTGCTTCTAAATTATGGCTTAGCAATAATAAAACAATCAAAGCTAATATATAAAACGTTATATTTTTTGATTCTTTCAACGACCTATCCATGCTTGCGCCTCACTATTTAAATCTCCTTTGCTTGCAAATTGTTTTAGTGCGTATTCTATGCTCACACTCCCCGTCAGTTTGTCAAAGACTTTCCCCTCACATAGTGCAGTGCTGCATGGGTAACTATCCTGGCTCAAAATAATACTAGGGGCACTAATTACCTCAAAAGACTCAAAGACGTTGGGGTCAATAAGAACACGTGATATATCAAACTTTTCATCCCAATAAGATAATTGGCGCATCATGCTAGCAAGGTCATTTTCTTTAAAGCCTTGGAAAACAATATAAGCTTGATATTGTTTTGCTTGATGGATGTAATCTAAGATAAGTTTTTCAGGCATCGAAAAGCTAACGGCTACGAAAAGACGGGTTTCGTTAATACTTTGCCCTAACAGTTCAAGCTGTGTTGGGTTCATGTTGCCACTATGGGTCTCAAGCTCGCTCATTTGCCGCTGCATGATGTTTTGTGCATGAGCTTGTAATTTAGCCTCATCAACTGCAAAAGCATTTAAACTTAATAGCAGTAGGAATAATATTTTAACTTGCACAACAGTTCCTTTTTCGCCAAAGTATGTAAGAAAAATCCTCACCGCCCATCGGGTAAGACTTCATAGATTCCCATAAGACAGAGCTTCGACCCATAGGATTACAAGCAAAACTGCTGCCATCACTCGGTGTTGCGGGGTATGTCATTTGTGTTTTATATTGAGATTTCTTCATCGTTCGCATTCGGTAATACCCGCACATCGCATCTTTACCAATAGTGCCTGGCATGGTGGAACCAAATTCACGGTGTAATCTGAATGCTGCACGCTGGGCTATTAATAAACTTGCCTGCACATTACTCACATGATTAGAGATATGCCCTGTCACAGGAAACATTGAACCTTGACACCCTGCGCACCAGTAAAGAGAATCTTGCGCAAATCCTGCGGTAGCTGATGTGCAATCTGCGGCGCACGCCGATTGTGATACAAGATTACCGACAAGCGCTGCTTCTGGGTTAAAGATAAAAGACAGCTCATCATTAAGCCAGGTAGGGTCTAGCTCACTTGCGTACAGCAATGCAAAACGGCCATCCTCAGTACAACCACCAAAGCTCATACCCAGTAATCGCAAAATTGGGTAACGGTATACATGCACATGATATTCGCTTCGCCTAGCTTGTCCTGGGGTTGTCTTTTGTGTACCCTGCTGCGCACCGGGGGTTAGCTGCAAGCCGCCGAGACTGACAAAACAATACGGGGTACGTGTTACATCAACAAGCCTTGCAGGCTCCCAAAACCCCAAATGGATGCCAAGGCGGGGGAAAGGTTTATCAGGACATTTACACCCCGCTTTACCAGGGTTGCCTGTATCTAAATCATCACCACTGCCACTGATACTGGTATCGCCTATGGTGATGGGGAAGATGCATGACCAGCAGACTTCTGTCACAGGGTTTACCACACGCCCATAACACCCTGCATTCGCAACACCAGCCATTGACAGCATGAAAACCAACAGTGCTGCAATAAGTCTACACATCAAAACAACCACACGTTTGTGATCAGATCACTTTAAATCCGCACTACAAGTGGTGGCTTGCCTTGAAAGGTCTTCATAATCTTGACTGGCATACCACGGGTATTAAACATTTCCTGATAATAACCATCCGTATCAAGGTGAAAGCTTGCGTCATACGCATCCGTCATTTCCTCAAGGTCGACATCCTCACCTGTGAAGATTATGATCGAGCCAGGCCCGTACTCCATCATGATTTTGTCAAACAGAATGCTACGGCCAGAGTCAAGAATATAGATGGCTTTACCATATTTTAAAATCACAGACCAAGGCACATTCCAGCCCGCCTTCATGATGAGCTCACCCGTTTCAGCGTGTAAATCATGCGCAAGCTTAAAGAAGTGGATGGGCATAGATCGGTATTCACTCAAAGGCACAAATTCAAATCTTGGCGCACCATTGTCATCATCGGGTGCGTCGGCTTGTGGTTCGTAGCTGTGCCAGCTATTTTGTGACACTGTGCTTAGCAGTGCGTGATAGGGCTTTTCTTTGCTCCGATGTATATGTACCATTATTTTCTCCTCAGGTTATTTAAAAAAATCATAACTTCTCCTCATCCACTTTTAACCAACCCTTCTCGCTTGTGACCCTAGCTGGCACTTGGTTGATATTGAGACTTTGCGTGAGGCTGCCGCCTTGGTCGAAATACACCATGAGCTTATATTCGTCCATGAGCTGTCTCACACTGCCCTTGACTAGCACAATGGTGTCACTGGGGTTGGCATCATCTAACACCCATTCAATCTGTGCTTCATCCGTTCCATCGATAAAATACAGGGCATGATCAAAATCAATCGTATCAAGCGGGTTAATTTTGCTGCCTTTTGCAACTAATACTTTGCCCGTTTCATCCACAATAGGATCATCCAGTATCACGCTGGGGTCAACGTAGAATGTGCGCTCTTTTTGAGTTTTAGTGATGCGCTTAACGGGTGTTGGATTTTCTAAATAATTTTGGGTTTGTTTTTTCATATTGTCTTGCATCATCTCCAACTCTCCTGACTGTTCCATTTGAAATGCTTTTTCAATAAGCGTTTGTTTTAGGCTATCCTCAATGACAGGGTATACTGGCCCGTATTGCCCTAAATCTTTTGCAATGGCCGCACTACCACAAAGGGTAAGCAACACCAATAATTTCATCTTCATGAACCAACCCCATTTGTGCGTAACGTGAATCAAAACTATCCGGATGTGGTGTCCAAACAAAATAGAAACCTTCGGGTATTTCGCCTTGATAACCTGGCGATAATTTCTTTCCATTTTTTGTCTTAGCTTTTAGCTCGCCCCTGAATTTACTATTAATATAAAGCTTGGTGTTTCCTATACGCACCATACCCCCAGCAGTCCCTGCCACTTGCTTAACAAATTGAGCATCGTTTAGCAGAATGCCTCGCGTTTCTTTTGAGAAAACAACATAACTCCCCAGTTCTGGCGATTTCCTTTTATGTATTAAGTACGCCCTGTGTGGCATGCTATCTGTGTTATTGAAGCCTAGGCCATAATGCTTGAAAACCCAAGGAAGTATAATCATTAGCCAAAGCAAAGCACCCAAACATAGTGCTTTACTTAGGTTTATCACGGAAGCTTATGCGTCTTGTTGGCATCGAGCAGTGCGTCAGATATTGCCACTTTAACCTGTCGAGTATAATCTTCCAGGGGCGTGACAACCTGGTTTGATGAAAAAAGAATGACTCTTTCGCCGATACGCTCAAGCTCGTCGCTTAAAGCATCACTGTAAACTGCAAGCATTTGTGATTTTTGCTCATCGGAAAGATCGGCCTGCGCCACATAGGCCACAAAAGACTGATTGATTTCATATACATCCACCATGCCAAAATCTTTGCTGGCCTGTAACGCCAAGATCAAGATAAAAACAAGCAGCGGAAACGCCAGCAGGTATAGAAAAATAAAACATGCCCTATGCTTTTCACAAAATGAAATTGCACCCTCTCTCACCTCACTTATTTTCATTCTTACTCTCCATCATGTGTCTTAGGGCTTGCGTAACTGAAAAACCGTTTTCCATATACTCTTTGAACCTGACTAAATCTGCTGGCGTGGATGAGTAAAGCTCTGCGCTATAGGGGTCCCAGATGAGCCTACCGTGTAAAAATAGGCTTGGGCCAATAATAGCTATTTCGGAATACTCGCCCGCTTTAGCGGTGAGCTTAGTTAATATATCTGCCTGCTGCGGCGTGACATCGAGCTGCCCGCTTGCGACAGCCCTTTTCACAGATGCTGGTTTTTGCCTTAGCACTTCAATAAAATCAATGCTTTCTTGTGCACTAGCAATCAGTTTGTTTTCAAATATGTCCGTGATATTTTGCGAGCAGATATTCATACTGCCATTGTATTTTCTTGCACGTCGACAGGCGTCATTCATAAAGCTGCTGCCTTGAACCTGATTAATAATGTCCCATGCTTCATCAATCAAACAGGTGATCTGTGTTTTCCTATCACCCTGGTACATTGCCTGGGTAATTTGATAAATTAGCAACATTAAAACCACCGACTGCAAATCTTTTTTATTTTTTAGGCCGTCAAGCTCAAAACAAACCAGAGGGCTGTCGAAATTAATACTGCACTCACCTTCAAAGTAGCTCCCGTAGGACCCGCCTTGCATATAGGGCGATAGCATTTGCCCTAAATCTTTTGCAAGTTTATCTGTATGGTTTTTTAGATAGTTCCCAATATCGGTGATACTGCTTTTGCCTTGATGCTCTCGCCAGCTATCCATAATGGCATTTTCAATATAAGAGAGCTGCAATGCATTTAGGTTGGCGTTTGGCGAAATCATTTGTGCAAGCATAGGCTTAAGCAACGCCATGGTTTCACTGGGGTCGCCGTTCATCTCATCAGCGTTAATGGTGCTAAATGGGTTTAGGCTGATTTTGTTTTTGGGTGTAAACTCAATATATTGGGCTCCAATCTCACTTAACAGCATTACATTTTTCTCATAAGAGCCGCCTGCATCAATGATAAAGGCACGCCCACCCGCCCCTATGCGCGAGAGTATTTTCTCTTGATTGAAATTTGATTTACCGCTGCCTGACACCCCAACAGTAACAGCGTTATAGTTTCCGCCTTGCTGGTTTGCAAAGGCATTATATAACCCGAGCTGGCCTTTGGACCCCAAGATAGGCAGCAGCGGAAATGGCATCCCTTTGTTCTCAGCGAGAAGGGGCATGAAGTGTGAAGCACTGCTTGCAAGCATTGTTTTAAACCAGCCAAAAGCTTTTAGCTCGCGATAACTTATCTCATGCGTTTTCATTGGTAGATTTGATAAAAAAGCTGGCAATTGCATGTATTTTAATCTTGCAAATTTAAACTTCTTAGCTGTTAATAGGCTCTCTACTTGTGTCGCGCCTTTATCAAGCGTTTGCTTTGTGCCGTAGACAGTAAGATTAAAGCAGGTCTTTAACAACTTATCGCCATCATCCACTGCTTTAACCGTGTATTTTAAATCTTGGTCGATGCTGGCAAGATTTGGAATCATATTGGCAAGCTTGCTATTAGCTTTTTGCGTTGAGCGAAGATTCATTGCTTGCAGCCGGATTTTATCGGATTCATGGCTGCCCGCATAAATAAGCATAGAGAGTAAAAAAGGATTGCCAATACGCAGGCTTGCCTTTTGTGAGTCTCCTATCAAGTCTGATAGTGTGCTGGCAAACCAGTGTTGCGGGTATTGCGTGAGCCTATAGCTTTTAGCGCAGGTTTGCCCTTCATTGATGCTGATGGTTTGCGCGTCTAGCGTGAGACTGGTATCCGTTGGCGCTGCTTGAACACTTAAATGTTCACTGCCTTCATATTCAGGAATGCTATTTAAATCTATCCATGGATTGATGAGCTGCTGAGTGAGACGAATCAGGCCGCTGGGATTTAATGATTCATGTGCCATGTTAATTGACTTGAGTGTGAGTAGCAGGCTGTCTTTGAGCTTTATGACAACATCTATATTTGTTTCTTTGGGTATGGTTAGACTGAAATACAATTTAAAGTCCCGTATTAAATAATCCTCTGATTTTAAAAGTGAGCTTCTAACACCCTTTCGCAAAAAATCAGCCCGCTTTTTCGCAAGCTCAGCAAATATACCCCCGCGCTTACCTCGATTTGCTTGCATCTGATTCAATGCATTTTCAATATCAGGGCTGGCAAAAAGCAAAACTTGCAATACAGCTCCATCAACCAATTTATCTTGCAGAAAACTGGTGATATTAGCGAGGCTTTCCTCATCCAAACCCAGCATGGGAATAGCGCTTATCACAAACCCTAAAGATTCACGATTATGATAAATACCTGCTTCGTCATCATAAGCCTCATAGGGCAGTAATGTGCTTAAGGCATGCTCTTTAAAATATGCTTTTTGTTTTTCAATTGCCAGAGACTGACTTAACACATCCACGGGGATATTGTCATCAAAGACCTCACGCAAGAAGCTTTGTGCTAACTTTATATGTGCTTGCAGTTTATTCATTATCAATTTGCCATTGTGGCTGCTTAATCACGGTGTAGTAGCTTGTTTGCGGGTGATAATTATCAGCTTCATCTATTTGAGCAGGCACCCATACCTTGACCCATGTTTCATTTGAGCGCCCTGGTATGGATTTCTCATAACCATCAATCTGCGCAAGCTTTAATTTTTTAGCTTTCGGTGATGATGAAAGTTTTTTAGCATCACTACCATAACCTTGATTGATTGCTTGATTCACATCCATGACCGATGTGCAATTTAGCCCTTGGCCAACTGCGCAAGCAGGCTTGGAGCTGGCACAGGCTGATATAAAAACAGCGGTTGCGATTAATAGTGCATAACGTTTATTCATAATTCACCTCAAGATTCTATAGGTTGTGTTAATTCAAGCCCCTTGGAGCCGCTTATGATTAATGTGATTTTGCGCCCGGGGGCTATTTGAATAACCGGATAGATTTGTTCAGCCCTGTCAATGTAGTACTGCGCCAGTCTATCAAGTGCATTGCTCGCCCCATCGCCCAGGCCCATTTTCATAATCTCATTGGTGTCGAAGGTTTGCACAGTACCAAGTGCAGAGGTTGATGTCGTGCCTGTAGAGTCCGCAATGCCTTGGCCAATACCGCCGAACAGGCCCGCGACAAAACTTTTAGCAAGAAGCGGGCCTGTATCATCACGCATGGTGCCTAACACTCCTACACTTCCGTCATCTCCTGTAACGTATCCTTCAATTTCAGATTCAAAGATATTGCCATCTAAATCTGTGCAGGTAATAGTTTCTAGCCTCATCATTACTCGCGTGGTGGAGAGCTCACCATAGGCGCCTGCTATCACATGGCAAGTTTTCATCTGACCGCGAAATTGGCGCGGCAATACCGCATCACTGGTAAGGCGCATTAAAACAGGCAGTGGATTGCTTGATGCTGTAGTCGCTGTACTGGCATCCAAACCATTTAGTAAAATAGCCTGTGCAAAACTGCCAAGTGGGATATAGTCTTGGGCAGTCCTAGTGGCTAAGGCAGCGGTGAGCGCAAAAGACTGGCTTACAATTTTTGGCTCATAGATGGGCAAACTGCGATCTACATTGATATCAGCGCTTGTATCATTGTTAAATGGGGCGAGCCCTTGGAGCTGCCCTTCTTCAATTAAACTAGCCAGGCTGTCAATTTGCCCTTGCAGTGCCGCTATAGCTTCACTGTCATCAGCAGGCTCAATAAGTTGCATTGCATTTATTTCGCCGCGTAATTGCTCAAGCGCTTGGGTATTGGTATCTAGTTTTTCTTGTGAACGGTAAAGCCAAATATCCTGAATATCAACAAGCTTATCAGGCGTGCTAATGCGCTCATCTTGCTCCTCACCTACAGCGGTTACGCTCTTACCCCCAGGCCACAAAAAAACCATGGCGCACAGCAGTAGCGCACCACCACCGGCAAACGCCCTCTTTTTTTGCGCTGGCAACGCATTCCAGGTAATTTTTACCTGTTTTTTGACATCCTCTTTTTTCGTGAATTTAAGCATTGCGTTTTATCCTATAGGCAAATGTATATTGAGCGCGATCTAGCGTGCGCGTGAGCAGCACAAGTGCAACTGTGTTCTCGTCTGATAAGTCAGATTCATGCAAGATTTTGGCTCTACGTGAATCGTTAGTTACAACCAAAACCTCCCCAAAATAATCATTACCCCAAAAATTAGCGATATGTGATACAGCAAGCTCATTGCGAACTGTTTGCAAGACCTCACGCGATAAATTCTGGCGCACGAAATCATCGTTGCCTTTACCTGAATGCATAGCCGCCAAAAGCTGGTGAACTTCATCCTGGTCGTCTTGAGTACCCGCATCTGGTTTCTGGGCTTGCCTGTTATCAAGCATCAAGGTCTGCGGTGTATCGACATTGGGAAGAAGTGTCACACTGTAGGAAAACCCCTGCTCACTACTCAAATATAAATGCATAGGCTTATCTATGTGAGTAAGTGTGGGTTTAATATAAAGTTCACCAGAGCGTTCATCATGCTCACCGTGAAACTGCCCATCAAGAGATTTAACACCTTCGATTCGGTCATTTTTCAAATAAATGCGGTTTAGGTGACTGGGTGAGATAGCAGCCTCGATGCTATCGCCGTCCATTAATTTAAAATTCTGGCCTGCCACAGCTTGCGTGCACAGCACCAGAGCTGCAATCGTGATGGTTTTGCGTTTAATCATGTTAACTCCTCAATTTTTTTGATCCATAGCCGAGTGTTTTCAAGCTCAAAGTCTATCTTGATCTTTTTTTTAGACCGTATTGATTCGCGCCCTAAAAATACAATGAAATCACCTTTGATTTCCATGCTTTTAGATACAGGGTTATAATCAAAATCTGTCGGGTAAAAAGTACTCATGATGTTTTTTTGCTTGATAGAGTCTGAATACCGAACAAGATTTAACTTTACGTCATTCATATAATGCGCGGGAACATGCGATAACAATGTATCAACTTGGCTATCTACCGATTGCGGTGTTGTGCTAAATGTAAGTCTTGCATAATAATCAGCCATCTGGCGTATATAGCTTTCGGAGACTTTTTTAGAGCTAATAGTAAATGGCTCGGTCACCACGTCTGGTAAAACAATAATCTGCGTGCGCTGGCCTGACTGCTTAATTGCTACCATGAACAAAAGAAAAAGTGTCAGGCTCACGACGCTCAGCACCACCAAAAGCCTATGGCGCGACCTAGCAAGCTGGTTTGTTATTTTGCTTTGATGTTCGACTTTCATCCAAGATACTCCCTTATATGAGTTGGCGGCAATGTTTTGAGTTTGTTTTGGGGTAAATACCAATATGCGGCGCTTAGCATACAGCTATCTTCAAATACCTTTTTTAACTTTTTGAGGGATAACCCTATAATAACTGAGCCGACAAGGCCCCAAAGAACAAACCCCATAATAATGCCTAATAAAAATGGCGATAACAGTAGCGCGGCTTCGCTGTGCGTCCAAATTAAAATGCGCGGTGGTTCATCCAAGTGTTTGGGTATATAAATTGCGTTCATATCACCGCTCCAGTCAGTGAAATGAGGAAATCAGGCCCGTACTTCAAAATAAGCGCCACCATAATTGCGCTGCCCGCAGTTGCCAAGTCAAACTTAGCAACAAGCCGATAAGCGGCAACAGCTAAGGCAAATAAAACGACTGCTTGGGCAAACCAGGTATTTAAAATTTCCTTTAAGTCATCTACCAGCCCTGACAACCCCCCGCCACCCGTGCTAGCTATTGCATCAGGACTTGCGAGTAAAATTATGCTGGCAACCATAGCCAATACACAACCATTAACCGTCCGTATCTTCATTGATTATATGCCTCCATTTTTGATAAAATTTATTTAATCTATCTATGTTCTTTTCAGATATAAGTGCTGGCCTGCTTTGAAGGTACCTATGCAGCGTGGGGAGAGGAATAAAGCTTTCACTGGCCATTTTTCGATATGATAGTTCGCGTTTTTCCTTGATTTTCTTAACCTCATTTATCAAAAACTCTACTGGCATAGACTTAAAAGGCCACCTTCGAGATAATTCACTACCACTATATTTTTTCTTCCCGTATATTCCTGCCAAGATAAAAGCTCACAGGAAAACTTATTCCAAGGGCCTGCATAATAAATGACCAGCCTTAATAAACTTTGAATGCGGACAGGGTTGGCGCGCCGCTTAATGATTGTCTTGATATCATCTATATGAACACCAGTTTTGTTCGCCAAACCCTCAAAGCTTACATCGCCTCGTTGAATTTCTTTTATCAAAGATTCTTGCATTGATTGAATAATTTTTTGCATCAGTTGTATATCAATATCCATATGGCACCTTTACCGTGTTGTTTAGTTTTGTTTTCTAAGGCCGAATTTTCTTAAGCACAGCTATTGCCGCCTGCTCTTGTTCAACCATCTTTTGTCGCAGCTCTTTGTCGTACTCGCTAAGTAGGGTTTCATTATTTGCCTGTTCATCGCTTATACCTATAATTTGAGCCCGAGACTTTAGGTGCTGGTTATCAACAAGCCAATCCAAATCTTTTTTCAAGATTTGAGCGTATCCTTCGCCTAGTTGCTCCAAATAATCATGCAGGCCATGAAGGGTCAGCGATATGCGCTTTGCATCACCCCGGTAACGTTCTATCACGTTAACGCAAGCACGGACCTCTTTGACAGCCTTACCTTTACCTTCATTATCTTGAAATACCCTACTCAACATGCTGGGTTCAATTTGCTCAATTCGTCTTGCGCATTTGCGCAACTGCTCCAAAATAACGGGCCTGCTTTTGACAGCAAAGAAATCAAACTTATAGTAACCGTTGTCGCTACGCTGGCCATTTTGGCGCTGCACGCAGTTCAATGAATTGCAAAAACTTGACAGGAATTTTTGAAAACCGCTGTCATTTTTGCATCCCAAGGCTCTGAGCAATCGCGCCCAAATGCTGTTGCTATTCTGTGCGCTGGCCTGCTCATAAATGGAATCAACCCCCTCGCTGATGGCATAGCAAGCATCAGCCAGAGTATATGGGGTTTGCTTGCTTGAACGACGCACCCTGTCCTGCTGTTGCAAGATGATATCCAGCAGTCGTTTTGCGCAGTGGCGCTCAAACAAGGATGCCACAATGAACTGTCCAAAATAGCCTTGGAACAACAATTGGGCACGATTTAGCACCGGCGCAAGCTCGCCATGATGTCCTCTTGGCATCAGTGAGGCATCTTCGCATTCAAGCTTTATAAGCTTTAAAGCAGTCACAGCGCGTGAATTTTTCCGCAGAGGGTTAATGTTGTAGGCAAGCGAGGTACTGGCATGATCGGCTTCGATGCTGACAATGGCTTCGTTCAAATGGTACGATACTTCAGCGCCACTTTGAGACTGCTCAATATTTGCTCTTATGGTTTGCAGCTGACCTTTTCTATCTGCTCCCTTTGAGCCTATTGTGTAATCATAAGCCTTGCCCGTAAGCCTATCAAAGATAGCTAAAATAGACTGTTTAGCGGTGACTTCAAAACTAAACAACATATTCCCGCTTTGCGTTAAATCTTCTCTTGCCATTGCGCCACCCGCTCGGATTTTTTGCCAAGTATGCGGTTTGCCCATCACACTACTTGCTGCACTAACATAATGCTGCTCAGCCTGGGTGGTGTACTCCTGCCAAAAACACCTGTACTGTGACTCCCAATGTGTGACGGTATCCTCGCTAAGCGTGTTATTTGTTTGGGCTTGAGATAAAATAGACTTTAGTTTTTGTCGTTGCTCTCCAATCCACACCCCAGGCTTGCCACTAGTTTTTAGGCTTAAAATATGTTTAGCAAACACAGACTCATGCGCCGTTGATATACTGATAAGCAACGCTTCGCTTAGGTTGTAGCGCTTGGCGATACTGTTTTCAATAAAGCCTTCAATTTCTCGATACTGCTTCCTTGCAGCGCTCCATGCTGCGCAATACGGCATAACAAACCAACCCTCTAATTTGGCTCTTGCAATAAAATCATCCAGGGCTTGCTTTATCATATCTTCAACAAGCCTGCTGCGACCAAAGGCAAGTTTATCAATAGCCTTTTCTAAATCTGCTCGCACCTTTTCGCCTACTGGCAAACCTGCAAGTTTATCTTTAAGTAAATCTTGAGCTTGCTTTGTAATGCCCATCCAAGAAGAAATGGGTAGCCACGTACTGCCTTGGGTTTTTTGCGCTTCTTGCAGCAGGCTTCGGATAAAATCAAGGAATATTTCCAGCTGCTCCTTGCTGTCATATTGCAAGTTATGGTTTGGCGCTTTGGTTTGCTCTATCAATGCATTAATCAAATCCGATAGCCAGGGCGCTGCTTGCATCTGTGTTACGGTGACATCGGCATGCTGCAATGACTGCTCTATATAACCACTTAACACAGGCGCCACATCACGAAGGTAATCTCTTGGAAGCAGCCCCTGCCTGCGCTTTAGGGTTAGCGCTTGCTCAAGCTTTTTGGCAAGTGAGGGCGATTTGATGCGTCCCGATATCTCAATGGCACGGATAGCGCCAATCATTGCCACTAATCGCTGGTCTAGTGCATAAAATGGATCGCCCGCAAAGCTTTTGCGCTTGTTTCTGCTGCCCGGGCTGCGCAATATTGCACCATCGTTGACGCCGGCGCGATTAACATTATCTTGTCTGTCGTTTATACATACATCTTCTATATCGGTTTTGTGAGTATTAAATGCATCCGTGATATCAAGCAAGTACTCCACGTCATCAGGTGCAATCTCATGCTCATCAAATACAAGCTGGATTTGTGACAACAGCTCATTTTTTATCCTATTGAAATCACTTGCAAGAATATCATATTGCTCATTAAGATCGCCATTGACCCTATAGAACAATACGGGCTGCACTTCAAATTTCTGCACGTCCACTGGTGTCATACTTAAATATTGCGCATCAAGGCTGCGTGTTGTTTGTATTGCCTGCTCATAGAAAGCCCCGCTTGATTTAAGCAGTGCTAATGTCTTGCCTTGTATTACATCTTTACTCACGTTTTGTTTCTCCTCGTGCTACCTAAACCATTTTTTAGGGCTAGATTTTCCCTCTTGCTGTTTAAGGATGCGCCCTACCTGCTCCCAAAATGTTTGCGCATCATCTTTATCCAGCCAATCTACAGCTGGCAGTTTTTTGAATTCATGCCAGCTACACCACCCAAGATTTTCTACTTGTTTTTCTAATTCAATCAACGATAAAGTTCCTGCGTTTTTTTGTTCTTTGATGTATGTGTACAAGGGCTCTAGCTGTAGCTGAATTTGCGCGAATACCTGCTCAGTGAGCGTGTTTCCAGCAAAGCCCGAAACAGTGGATATCGCTTCTTCTTTTTGCAGCATGTCCGGGGTATACCAAGAGGAGCTGTCTATTTTTTCATGCAGGCCTGCCAGGCTTAGTGTGCCTGCGATCATTTGTTCAACAATATACTCACGTATAAACTCAGCTTGCCTTGTTTGCTGGTTTTTAACCTGCTCAATAAGCTTGTCGCAACCACTGCTTGGCATCCATGTCACAAACTGTTCAGCGCAAAAATCCTCCCAGGTGTACCAGCTCATTGTGTCAATCAATAGTTGCAGTTGCTCAATGTTAAGTGTGGCCTCGGTTTTTTTATCTCTAATGTAACGCATTACACCATCACGTTGCGCAAGCCTTGTGGTTTCACGTAGCGCCGCTGCTTTATCTTCACCATACCCCCCAGCAATAGTGCAAAGCTGCACAACCACCCAATAAATGACCTCATCTTTGAACAGGCTTGCCTGGGCAGGCAAGGCGCTTGCAATGGGTGATTTTTGACATCCTAATTTCCACTCAAAGCAGCACATTTGCGTGAGCAAATCGAGCAAACCTTTTAGGGTTAACGCAGCAAGATTGTTTTGCTCATCAATAAATCGATAGACTTCGGCTTTTTGCGCCCTGCCACATTCTTTGCTATGCACATGTTTGTCTTTATCTTGCTCAGACACACCATAAATAAGCATATGTCTAGTTGGCCCGCCGCTGCCCCGGATAGGACTAGGTATCTGCGCAGTTTTACTAGCAAGTGCTTGACGTATTTTTTTCAAGACATCATTACTTGGAATCTGAATGCCCGGGCCTGGCAAGTGCTGCGCCTTTTTATAAAGCTCACGACGCACAGCCATTTGTGCTTGCTTGTGTAATAAGCCTGTCTTGCTGTCCCCGTACTTAATAGCATCAGACAGATTATTAGAAAACTGCTGCAATACCCGAAGATTTAAAAATCCCATGCGGTCGCAGCGCAGTATCCCGTCAATCAGTTGATACTCTTGTTTTAAGACGCCAATATCACGCAAGGGCATACCAAGCATCCAACGCCCAGTATTGCGGAAAGAATCCCAGGTACTTGGGCCGCTTAACAAATTATTGCGGTAGGCATGCAGCGCGATAACAGTTTCACGGGGCAATGAATAACCTCTTGAGAATAGCCAGTAATGCGGCACCATCGTGGCAATACGTATCCCCATAGCGCGTAACTGTGTTGTAATTTCATCTCGAGCTCCACGAGACGCATCTCCCCAAGAGCTAGGCCATGGTGCTTTATAAAAGCCAATTTTATCGAGCAATCGTTCATCGCAATTCTCGTCAAACAAAGCGGTTAGCCAGCCAAGCTCACAGCCCATGTCCTCGTGTGAAACGCTTGGCTTTGCATTTAAAAACGATGCAATATCACGCAGCACCTGCCCTATCATCAATGCAGACTGGGCCTGCTGGCCCTCTTCACTTGTAATGACCATGCATTTTTGTTGCTGGCTCTGATGCTCACGAGATATCAAAGCAAGCGGCACAGAAACAGACATTGAATAAAATGCATAAACCCAAAACTCTCGACTAGCGCCTTGCTTTTTGGCAGCGTTTGCATCAATGCTCAACCCCCAGATAAAAGCATGATGCCCCTCTAGAAATTCTGATAGCTTCTCATGTGCCACAAAGTGTCGAACTTTAGGTGAAAGCATCTGCGCTATTTCGCGCAGACGCTCCACATCATCAACAAAAGGTATTTTCAGCTGCGGAAATATCAATAAAGCATAAGCTGCTCGCAATAGGTCTTCTTTAGATGAGTGGTCATGCTCGCTAATAACCTTGAAAAAAGCGTGAAGCATTGTTTTTTGCAATGCTACTTTATCAGTAAAATCACCTGGTGATGCTTGCGCATCTTCACCATCCAGCAAGGCATCAACCCATTTTGATAATGGCCCATTTGGGCCGCCTGTATCCCAGCCACTTAATTTGGCTAAGATTTGTGTTTCACGCATAGTACTACCTCAAGCTATGTTGATATCTTGTTTAATTTAAAAGTTAATAAGTTAGAGGATTTCTAACTCGTTTAATTTTCTTCGAATCCAATCAGCTTCAATACCGCAATAATCGGCATGCTCATCAAGCAAACCGCTAGTTAAATAATGTTTTGCACAAGCAGCCACTGTGGCGGCATCTTCATTACCTTTGAGCATGCCCTTACTTGGAAACAAATCATCTAGCCCACGCCTGATGATATTAGAAAACAGCCGAACCTCACCACTGACTTGACCGCCAGTGTCTAAATCGTATTGCTTGGCAATCATTCTCACCGCACGACTGACATAAGCTGTCCGCTGGCGCTTTGTCAGTGATTTAGTCATTGGTGTTTAGTTTATATGTGCGAAATATTTAATTATTGTGCTGATAGGATTTTTAGTTGCTCAAAACAAAAAGCCCTGCGGGGGCAGGGCTTTGAAATATAGGCGTAGTTATCAACATGGGATTTATACTATCAAATCATCATCACTTGTGCAAGCCCAAAAACAAATAAATATTAATTTTTTTCATCTTCTTGTTTTTTATTAGAAAACGCAGCATGTAATTTTCTTTCAACACTCCATTGATATTCAGATATGAGATATTTCAGCTCATTATATTTTGCCTCATACCTTGACCTCCACATAGATGATGCCACCCCACATAACTCTGATATTTTTTTACGGGTTAAAGCGCTCCTACCTAGGCCTTGGCACTTGCAGCATATTTTTCCTTTTTGCATTCCAAACCCACAACATGATTTGCATATTTCCTTGCTTAAAAATGCTTCTGCGATGGCGGCCCTACTCATTCGGACAAACAATTCCATATCATTTTTCCGTTTCCAGCCTTGCACTGTAGCTACACGCTGTAAATCCGTAGCCAAACAATCCCGAAGTTGGGATTTGCTTACCTCGTCTTGTGTTCCATGCCAATAGGCAAAAGCTAAAGGGCCATCTTCCAACCCAATTAATGCCGCTGCAACCTCAGCCCCTGTTATCCCCTGCTGCCCTGGGTTACCAAAACACATTTCGCCAGCCCGTCCGGGGCCTAGCTTTGTCAGTAGATGTAAACGGCTCATCTTTTTTGTACTCCCTATGTTACTGCGAGCTTACAACCACTACTGTAAGGGGAAGCTGGGCTTCCCCCTACATAGTAGGGTGCAGTAGTGCAGTTATTTGTAACTGATTGAAAATAAAAATAAAACGATTGCTGCAATATTTTTGAAAGTGATGCAGTAGTGCAGTTATTGTTTTTTGATAAGTTTTTGAAATTTTTACAATTAAATTTTTAGCCATTACTGCAATGACAACTGCACAGATTCTGGTACAGTTATTAACACCCTGAAGTTGCTCTGCCAAAATCATGATTAACACCCTTTCAAATCGTATGAAAAAAACAGATACCTGCCCTCGCGATGCGTGACGATATTGGGGTGGTTTTTCAGCTCACCGATAACATGGTATGCGTGCCTTTCTTGTATATCTAATCGTTGCATCAGCAACGATTTTAAGCTTCCTGACATAATGGGCTTGGTATTGCCGCGTATAATATTTATACCCAGATCTATTTTGCCTTGGAGATCGCTTGCCGGGGCGCTAATCACTTCCCACCAACCTTTTTCACGATTTAGCTTTATAGTTTCAGGCATTGGCGGGCGACAATCACGTGTCTCATAGTGAAGGGTCACAATGTCATCATTTTTCCTAAGCACAATACCTGTGTCATACCAACCAAGCCACACTGAACTTCCCCGAACATCCAAAAACACATCGCCACTATCCGCACCCGCCGCTGTCTTTTTGAAATGGTGAACAAGGACAATACTTAGGGAGGGCTTCACAGTCTGCAACTCACCAATTTGCTCATAAAGCAACGCGGAAACTTGTTGGGCTGAGTTTTCATCAATATCTGCATAGCTGATGATAGGGTCCAGCGCGAGGATATCAGGCTTTATTTTATTGACAGTGTCGGACAGGTGCTTGAGGTCGCTTTTTTTATTTAAACTAGATTTAAACTTATCGGTCACATAGAGGTTCTCATGGATTAACGACAAGCTCTTTTCATCACAATGCCTTGTAAAGGTCTCGATTCGCTCTTTCAGATAGGCTTTACGAATCTCGGCTTGAACGTACATTACTTTTAATGGGCGGGAAAATCGCCTTCCTAAAAATATCCCGCCGCTTGCTGCCCTTACAGCAAGCTCTAAAAAGAAATCGGATTTATGTGATTTGCGAGCACCAGCAATCAGCACACATGAGCCAGCCGACAAAACCCGTCCCTGCCAAAACTCTTCTGGATGTTCTAGGTCTATTTGGGAAAGCCGGCCTACAGAGAATAGCGGTATCTCAGAGGGTGCCATCACGGGCCCTCCCTCTTGGTGCTTCCTCTTTAATCTTCTGAATTAAGGCAAAAATTTCTTCTATAGGCCACACTGCGGTGCGATACCCAATAAACAGAGGGGCAGGATATTTACCTTCCTCTACCCCCTCCCACCAAGTAGTACGGCTTATAGGAAGAATCGCAGGGATGGGTGGGCTTGCGTTGCGATCGCCAATAATATCTTTTAGCCGTAAAAATCCTGTAGAAGGCAAGTAATAGCTTCCCTCCGACTTCTTAGTCAAGATATTTGCTACAAACTCTCTTAGTTTGGCGTGCGTGATTTTCTTATTTTCATTATCTGCCAAAAATGTAGATATATTAAGCAATATTTCATTATCTTTCATAACCCGCTCCCGCAACACTAAAGCAGAAATACTAAGGGATTACACAATAAAAAAATATTGGCGATAACAGGAGTCGGCATGCCTTCATGGTACACCTGACTCGCACTTGAACAAAAAAAACTCCTAAAACCAGGAGTTATGGTTCGTGCTGCCAAGAGAGGCTCGACTAACGTGATTTTGTGACGACACTATTTCGGTATATGGATTTTCTTTGAAAATATTGTTACCATTGCGGAAGATTAATGGCCCAGCGCAAAAAAGGATACAAGGAGGGGGCCTGCTTGGGGGCTTGTTTTAGACGGCTGTTTTATATTTTCATATAAAACAACTAGTTATTCCTCTGCTCGAGTCCACCCATAGCCACCATATTTGCGACTATATGCCGAAACTTATAGTAGGCTTATTCCCAACACCGTTAAAAACCTTATCTACCCTTTTACCTGTAGTGAAACCAGTGAGCTCCTTGACGACATCATCTTCCGTGCCTCTACCAAGCACAGCGTCAAGGTCACGTAGTAGCTGAGCTGCCGTCTTGTTGTTTACTAAAACATTGTCCAGTGTCTGGTCAGCAGCTAACAATTTCATGGTATTTTCATCAGCCAAAATTTTCGTTAACTTGTCTTTTAATGGCTGCTTATGCTTGCTCTCTAGAACAACGCAGTTTTTACCGACTGACAAATAAGCTTGTTCTTGCTCAAACAACATATTGTAAACAACGCCACGCTGGAACAAGCTTAGCAACACTCTAGCCTCATATTTATTCAGGGGTGTATCGGTGTTGATCACGCTCTCAACCTTTTTCAAGCTTAAAGCACTATAGGGGAAGAAGTGCTTCATCAATGCTTGCTGTAAGGCTTCTAGCGACATGTAATCAACACCAGACAACCGCTCCACTGACACTTTATCTAGCCGACCGCGTTCTGACAAAAAACGGTAAGCTCTAGCAATATGGGGGTTAACACCAGGCCGTTGCACGAAGTTATCATATTGCGAGTAACCTGAAACACGAAACCGCATGGGTGTGTTGGTTGCTGCTTGTTGTTGTGCTGCTAGTGACATAATGTTTCCCCCTCTTGTTAATTACAAGAATACGGGGGTACGGCTGAACAATACCTGAAGAGGTGTGTCAAATTGTGAACACAGGGGGGTTTAGAAAAGTTTTGTTACATTTGGCTTGAAACTACGGTAAATACCGCTGCAAAATTTGTTCATGCATGTCTTGCGTGAGAGGTTTTTTTAGAATTTCTTTAAAGCCTACTTGTATGCAGGTATCGATTTTTTCTTGGCTAGCATCTGCCGTAAGGCCGATAATAGGGGTTTTGCTATTGCTGTTTTCAGAATCTTCCTTGATTCTTTTTACAATCTCTATGCCATCAATATCTGGCAAGCCTAAATCCATGTAAATTAAGTCAAACGCTGTGTGTTTGCTTAACTCAAGTGCTGAGGTACCGTCTTCTGCTGTTGCGACCTCGCAGCCCCAGACTTTTAAAAATGTCTCAGCAATTTTGCGTGCTGCTGGCGTGTCTTCAACCAATAGCACATGCATTTTTTTTGCTGGCTCATTCACTTTCAGGAACCTCTAGTGGAATATTTAAGGTAAAGGTACTGCCTTTGCCAGGCTCGCTCTTAAGGCTCACATCGCCCTCAAGGAAGGCTGCCATATACCTCACCGTCGATAAACCTAAACCATAGCCTTGGTTGTCTAAACGGGACGATGGCACAACTTTGTTAAAACGTTCAAATATCTGCTCGAGATCTTCCTTCCTAATACCACAACCTGTATCAGACACAACTAACAACAAGCGGTCTTTTTCTCGCGAAACATTTATCGAAATCACGCCCTTTTCAGTAAACTTAAGCGCGTTGCTCAACAAATTTAATAAAATACTGTTAATGCAATATTCATCGCTAACAATACGGTGCGGCATATCAGCAGCATAATCAACTGTTAACTTAAGACCTTTCTCGTTGGCTTGCCCCTGCAAAGTATCAGCCATATGATGCACATAAACATAAAAATCTATGGGCGCGTGCTTTATTTTAAAATGGCCACCCTCAATCCGAGAAAAATCTAGAATACGTTCGATCATATCTTGGAAGCGATTAACACTTTCATCTAAGATATCTATCCATTCCTGCTGCTCAGCATTAAAATTATCGCGTTGCACCTTGAATAACTCTTTTGCGCCATAGATACTAGCCAAAGGTGTACGCGCATTGTGGCTGGCATCTTCGATAAACATGGTTTTTGCTTTGTTAGCAGCTTCCGCTTCTTCTTTAGCTGCCTGCAATTTATTTTCTAGTTCTTTTTGCCTAGTGATATCAATTGAGGAACCTAAAACACCAATCACTTCTCCCCTGTTGTTTTTCAAGGGCACTTTTTTAGACAAATAAACTTTAGGGTTGTCAGGTGTACCCGCCAACTCCTCTTCAATATGCGCCTTACCGCTTTCCATCACTTTATTATTGTATTCTTCATGCGCCTTGGCTTGCGCGTGCCAAGGCATATCGAAATTTGTTTTACCGGCTATGTCTTTGCGGGACTTCAAGCCTGCTGAAACGGCTTGCTCATCATTACAACCCAGGTAAACATTATTTTTGTCATACCAATAGATATGCCCTGGCACTTTGGCGATAATGTTTTCAAGAAAATCAGATACGCTATCTATTAAAAGCGCTATCGAAGCACCTTCAGGCCCATCCTGCCCAGTAACCAAGCGATGTAGCTTGGCAACGTGTTCATAGCTTTTTTGTTTACTGGCCTCAAGTTTTTGGTTGGCTTCTCGCAGCTCTACCTCGAGTTCTTTCTGCTTGCTAATATTAACCGAAGCACCCAACAGACCTAATGTTTCGCCATTGCTACCTAATAAAGGAATTTTTCTCGAGATGTAGGTTTGATTGCCTGCGTCTCTCTCAGGCACGACCTCTTCTGCTATAAGCGTTTTATTGCCGGCCATGACTTTTGTATCATTTTCGATAATTTGTTCTGCCATATCGCCATAGCCCAGCTCATAGCTGGTTCTGCCAATAATGTCTTCGGGAGAAGATAAACCTAAAGATTTAGCCTGCAATTCATTACACCCGAGATAATGGCCATCTTTGCTTTTCCAATAAATGTGGATAGGTAGCTGCGCAATGATTTTCTTTAAAAAATTATTTTCTAGGCGCAGTTCATCTAGCTCATCAGAAGGCTCAGCGCTTTGCTCAGGGAGTACCTTTTTGACCATAACCGCCTACGTTAGTTTTGTAACAAATTTGAATTCTATCACTCTTAGAGCATAGCCTCAAGCCCTGTACAGCGCAAAAAGGTGTAAGCCATATCCTACAGGGGGCTGATTCTACCCCCTTTCTCAGCCCAAGTCAAAGATAAGAAAACCTTAATAAATGGCGGCTAAAAAACAAATTAATGGCTCCCGAGCATACCATTAATCGACTAGAAACCTTGAGAAAAACGCTTGATTTTTCCCTCAGCAGATGTTAGTTTGACTCTAGAGAGGATCGCGTCAGCTGCTTCGCTGATTGTTGTGAGAGATTAACCATGGGTAATACACAGTCTACAGAAGAGAGACCTGCAAAAACCGGCCCAGCCGGTTTTGATGCAAAGCTCGCGATCCATGATAAATCTGCCACCACCTACTCGGCAGAAAATACCGTACTTTTCATTAGTGTTTCTCAATACACAGCTGAATACGATACGCAAACCGTTGATGGCCTTCCCATTGCAAACACACACAAGCAAATAGGTTTAGAGCTTGTCTCTACGCTGATGAAGCTCTACAAGGTGGGTGCAAACGGTTGCCAAATTGTGCTTACGGATCTCTTAGCTGCTATGAATTATGAAGCGCAAGGCGCAGAACATGCTAGTGCGCTGGAGCAAGCCACGCGCTACAGCAAACTATGGCAAGCGCAATTCTCTGCATGCAAAGCACTCGCCATAGAACAACTTAAAAAAGAAGGTGTGTATGCACAAGGCGAGCTTGATTTTGAAATAATCACTTGGGATAAGTTTGATGCGATTAAAGGCAATACGAGACCTGAAGGCAACCAACCCGAAGACGCTGAGCTGAAAACTCTATTCAATAATTTTCGCGCAGATGTAGCGAAACTTTTTGCAACTGATGGAAGTTTTAAAACAGCTGTACATAAAGATGCTCAGGCTTACCAGGTACGGTGCCGAGAAGAAGGAAGAGGCAACATTCCCCTCACAGCCTTTCTGCCCTATCTGCTCAGAGAGTTACCTTATTTTATGCTTGCTGCCAAGCAGCAGGGCATAAAGAATATTGTTTACTACAACAAGCCACTGCATAGCTTTACCTACCTTAACGGGGCCGAGGATTTGGGAATAAAGTGGGTACGTGCTACGCACGTTAACGGCCCTGTCGCGGCTTACAGAGATGGGCTTAAACCAAGATCTCAACCTGCAAGCCCAATACTATCTCACCAGTCTCTACCAATGGCTCGCGATCTAAGCCATGAAACCGGCAGCCAAGCCAGCAACGATAGTAACACTATGCAAAATGCCATGCTGACCCTTGCTGAAGGAATGAAGCTGCTCGCTGGGGTAATGGCAACAGCACAGAAAACGACTAACGCAACAAGGGAAGTACAAGACCTGCATAAATCCGTTAGCGCCTCTGGCACACGCCGCTCCTCAAACCCTGAGGAAAGACCAATGCACTTTGATGTAGATGAGCTTTTCTCAAAACTGCAGGAGATCCCCGGGACACCGCCTCCAGCAAGACCGAATTCACCCGTTCCATCCCTTGAGGAAGAACATGATAGGAGTATCGCTAATTGGCCTCCAAGCAAGTTCGGCAGCTTGAATGTTTCTAGCAGTAGCTCTAGCACCAGGACCTCCGCAATTACCACACCGGCCGATGGCACCCCTGTATTCAGGAAGCCCACCGCCACTTATAACACGAGCTTACATGCTGCGCCAATCGCTCGACAGTCTCACAATAATACAGACAAAATGGCGAGAATAGCAGAAAATTTCGCAACAAAATTTCAACAAACTGCCGCGGAATGCAGAATATCTTTTTCCAGGTTTTGGAGTCCCAAGCAAACATCAGCCCCCGCTACAGCTGGAAACCCCCTTCCCATGGCTGAATGTGAAGGCGGTAAAGCCCGCAACTACGGATCTTTCAGATCAAGCAATAACTAAGCCACCAGTCTAAATACAGGTTACCACAACCACTAACATGCACTACACTCAAAGAAGCATAATGGAGCTCTTCTTAAGACTTGTAAGCAGTTCGATTATATGCAGGAAAAAAAACATCCTTGAAAATAAGAAAGCCACGAAGCTAATAAGCCATCTCTGAAATGCTTGTGCGATATTGCTTACAAATATCACCCCTAATCAATTCTATTTAAGTTGACAGAAGGAAATACGCTCAAGTCAAAATTAATGCACGTACACAGCAATAGCTAAAATAGCAAAAATAGGGTAGATTGCTTATGTGGTTTTGAGAGATTGACCCTATACTTGTTATATTGCTATTTAAATAGCTTGAGCAGGCGTAATGGATATTAGCATGAAGGATGTATGCAACCAACAGCTGTCGGTAGCTAAACTTGAAGCTGCTTGTAAGCAGTTCGACAAGTTCTATCGCGTTTTTATTGCTGAAAAGCAAGCTGATGTAGACGCACTACAAAAAATTGGCACAGAAATAACGCAACACCTTTCTGCACATTATGCAGGCAAAATAGAACTGCCTGAAAAACTATTAGATAAAGCTGAGCGCTATCTCGGCAAAATTACAACCATTACGGCTGAGCACAGCCAAACACCTGCCACGCTAGATGAGCGTACATTTTTACAAAACATGTTTGCGAATATTCCAGAGGCTATCTATTTACTTGATGACAATGGTCGAGTTTTAGCCGCCAATGATGCGGAAGCACAAATTTTTGGGTTAAGCGCAGAAGAGATGCTCGGCAAAGATATTTTTGACCTTGCCAAATTTCTAAACTGGAAACCGGGTATTGCTGAAAAAATACATGAAAATGATCTGCTTGTTTTAAAAGTAGGCAAAAGCATTTCTTTTGAAGAAGAAACGATGTCTCCTAGTGGCGAATCAAAAACATTTTTAACACATAAAATACCTTACCGTGAAGAAAGCAAAATTATTGGCATTATGGGTATTTCCATAGATATCACAGCAATTAAAAAGCGTGAAAAAAACCTGGAGGATGCAAACCATGCCGTCACAAAAGAGCAGCTTGGCACAAACCATCGTTTAAAAACCATTCTAGATAATCTGCCTGAAGCCATTTACTGGATTGATGAAGACAGTGTTATTTTAGGTTGTAATGAGGCAGAGGCTCGCATTTTCGGGCTTGACTCGGCAGACCAAGTTATTGGTAAAAATATTTTTGATTTAGCAAAAATGCTTGACTGGGAACCCGGTGTAGCTGAAAAGTTGCGCGACAACGATTTACGCATCATGAAAAGCGGCCAAGGGCAGCTCCTAGAAGAAGGATATATTACGCCCAAAGGCGAATATAGACAGATGTTAACGCACAAAATTCCTTACCGCGACGAAAACCATAATGTTGCAGGCATTGTCGGTATATCGATTGATATCACCGAGCGTAAAAAAATGGAAGAAGACTTGAAAAAAGCAAAAGAACTGGCTGAATCTGCTAACCAAGCTAAAACTGAGTTTTTAAATAATATCCGTCATGATACACGCACACCCATGTATGGCATCACCGGCTCTGCTAACCTGTTATTGCAACAAATAAACACCCTGCGTGACGGCCAGGCAGCTGATCTTCAAGAGATGGGCCACTACGCACATAATATTATAAATGCGGGTAGCGCGCTGAGTGCAATGTTCGATGAAATTATTGAAACCGTGCGCGTCTATGATGGAAAGCTCCGTATTTTACATCGGAAATTTTCCCTGCATGATCAGCTGCAACATATCATGAAGTTTAACAGCCCTGCCGCTGAACAGAAAAATCTTAAGCTCTCTCTAGAGTTTGATGATGCAATTCCAAAATATTTAGTGGGCGACGACAGCATCATACGTCGCGTTATTCAAGAGCTTGCGGTCAATGCTATTAAATTTACGGAACAAGGTGATGTCTCTATTCATGCGCAACTGCTTCGCATACACCATAAAACTGCCACCGTGCAAGTCATTGTTAATGATACAGGTATGGGCATTCAAAAAGAACAGCAAGAAAACATCTTCAATTATTTCCAAAGGCTCACGCCCGCACATGAGGGTCGGTATAGCGGGCTGGGCGCCGGATTATTCCGCGTTAAAGGTTACTTGGACAAGCTTGGTGCTGATATTGCCGTCACTAGCCAGGTAGACAACGGCACCACAATGACATGCACCTTCCCCCTTAAAATCGCAACGACACAAGATGCTTTGCATGCACACTGGGCGCCCGACTTGAATAAAGCTTCTGGTACGTCCAAGCAACAGCAAATCGATGCACAACAAAACCATATCAAGCTTACCCGTAATGAAGCCGGGTTAACGAATGTATTGCTTGTTGAAGACAGCCCCAGCGCCGCGCTAGTGACCAAAGGTATATTGAAAAACCTAAACTGTAAAATTGATGTGGCCACATCTGGTGAAGATGCTGTTAAAATGGTACAAAATAAAACCTACGATTTTATTTTTATGGATGTGGGTTTGCCAGGTATTTCAGGGATAGAGGCAACCCAGCAAATTCGTGAACTGCAAGAAAAAACTGACCAAGATATCCCCATTGTGGCTTTAACAGCACATGTTGAAGATGAGGCAAAACAAGCTTGCAAAGATGCCGGCATGAATGCTGCTTTATCAAAACCACTCAGCCCGGAAAAAGCAGAAGACATTTTGAATGCATTCATACCGGAGCGCTCAGGTTCGCAATCAGGCGCCATCTCGGAAGCCACAAAAGAAGCCTGTTTAGGCAGTGACTTACCATTAACAGAAGCTGAACTATTTAAACTGGATGAATACGCATTATTTGACCTCGATGCTGCGATGCAAACTTGTGATAATAATCAAGCACTGTTTATCGAAGTTGTACAAATCTTTTTAAACGAAGGCCTAGAAGAAGACTGGGCAAATTTGAAAAAAGCACATGAGCAAGGTGATTGGGTAAAAGTTCAAGACATAGCGCATAAACTCAAAAGTAGTGCTCTATATTGCGGTGCAATACGCATGAAAATGGCTTGCCAGTATACTGAGCGCTATGCCCGCGCCGGGCTAGAAAAACACTTGGAAGCTTTATATCAGCAGCTATTAAGCGTTATTGATGAAACACGAATATCGCTTAAGCAATGGCTGCAAAAGCAAGATTAGATTCAAATTGAAAGAGTAGAGGTGTTAATATGTTTGTTAAAGAAACCACACTTAAAGTAGAGGGTACCTCATACCGTTGCCCCATCACTGGCAACCCTGATAGCGATCAAATTTTCCTTACCATAGGGCCAGGCTCTTTGTACTTTCCCATTTATTCAGACAGACTCAAAGATAAAGCATTTTTTATTGCTTTTGATGGTGACTGGATTCATGATAAAGACGCTGCAGTCGATGAAGACGCTATCGCTAAAATCACCATTAATGATATGGTTGCACAAATTGCTGCTGCCGTTGATGCCGTGCACAAAAAATACCCTGATAAAAAAATCAACCTTCTAGCAAATTCTGTGCTGACAAAACTTGCCTTAATTTGTGCGGAAAAAATACCTGCTTTACATAGCACTATTTGCATTGGCACCCCAGTAGAAAAAATTGATGCGGAATTCAGTGACTCGAAAACCGGTTCGACTTCGGGATCAGTACCTAAAGAAAAATCAAAGCTGGAGCAAGACCAGGAACTGTATGACGCCCTAATGAAGGGCAAGCGCTTAAATGAGCGACTTCAAGACTCAAATGTTAAAGATGGGTCTTTAACACCGAACTCAGTGTTTGTTGAGCAGTGTCGCAGCTTTAACACCTTAACACTAGCTAATCTTAGCCACGTTAATAGCGTATTAACCATGTGGCGCAACGTCCAAGGCCAGCCATCACGCGTTATAAACCCTGCGATGCGTTTGCACTTTTTTGGCAATCTACAGAGTGACATTGACACAAGCAAGCAGCTCGATACTCTGGAGCAATTAGGTGGTCGCAATGTGACGCTGTTCTGGGGAGCCCAAGATGGCATTACGCCGCCACCAAGCAAAGATAGTTTAGAAAAATACGCGCACATCAAATCAAAAATATTTAGCAGGGCCGGGCACTTCCCTCAGCTGGAAGGCCGAAATTTTGATGCACACCTGCTAAAAGCAGTTGCTGGGCCGTCAGCAATAATCGCGGGTGTAAAGCGCGACCCAGTCACTGATGACTCAAATGGCATAAATACGCCGCCTGCAAAACGCAGAACACGCTCTACAGGTGGGCTCTGCTCAAGCCAAGGATGAAGCTTGCCTATATTGACTGCAATGCGCTGGCAGTAGACGAACTGCAACAACAGTTCACGCCGCTGTTATCTAAACAGCAGCTTGCCCGTGCAGCGGCATTTCGTTATGCCGAACTGCGTGAACTTTATATTGTTCGCCAAGGTATTTTATATACCCTGCTGGCGCATGAGCTTAAAATTCAGCCAAACAAAATAAAACTGCAATACACGGAACACCACAAACCATTTATTGAAAGTCATACCCGCCTTCATTTTAGCGTTTCGCACAGCCACAATCACCTGCTTTATGCTTTATGCGAGCACGGGCCCTGTGGTGTCGATATTGAAGCAGTCAATACTGATACCGTAACTGCACTCATATCCAGCGAAGCGCTATCTGAACAGGAACAGAAAACCATCCAAACACTACCGCCAGCACAGCAAACTATTGCTTTTTACAGTAGCTGGGTGCAAAAAGAAGCTTATTTAAAAGCCATCGGCACAGGATTGCAACAATCCCCTCAAGCTATCGACTTACCTGTGCATAGCAATCTGCCATCTGAACTACCCGAGCTCTCAACACCTACGCTTTTCCAAAATTTTTACTTATATCGCACCCAACCCAAAGCCAATCTTATCGCATGCGTAGCAACAACTAATAGCGATGTTGATACTGTGCAACTAGTTGAGTTTTGCTAGCAAAACATGGTATAAATAGGATGCAAGACCAAGGAAACCATCTGCAAACTGCACAGAAGAAAAGCAGCAGATGTATAGGACTTTCGTGGGGATCGGCAATGACAGATATTAAGCCATGCTATAAATGCTTTCTTATAGGTGAAGATTCACTCACGCTAAAATGTGGTGAAACATTAATTAATGCTGGCCACGAATTGCTTGGCGTATTTACCCAACACCCAAGCGTAGTCGCCTGGGCCAAATCTAACGATGTTCCATTGCTCTCAAGCTTAAATGATTTTGAACGCGCGGTCACTACTACAGCGCATGATTTATTATTCAGCGTTATTAACCGGCATAAACTGTCTCCGGCTTGCATACAAGCACCTCGCTTATATGCCATCAATTACCACGATGCACCATTGCCTCGTTATGCAGGTGTACATGCTACTGCACATGCTATTTTGAATGACGAAAAAGAGCACGGAATAAGCTGGCACGAAATGACTGAAAAATTTGATGCCGGTGATACTTTATTACAACAGTCTTTTGCTATCGCTGCCGATGACACCACGGCATCATTAAATGCTAAGTGCTACGAAGCAGCAATCACAACCTTTCCAAAGCTGTTAGATTCTTTGTGCGAATACACCTGCATACCGCAACCACAAGATGAAGCTATGCGTTCATATTATGGCTACAATGCATGTGTTCCTGATGGCGGCTTAATTAGTTGGACGCTACCTACCCACGAAATTGAAAAACGCTACCGTGCGTGCAGTTTTGGCGAAGCAGCCAATCGCTTTGGCACCCTGAAAATCTCACTGAATAGCGATATTTTTGTTGTCAAGAAGCTCTCTATTGAGAGACAAGAGCGGCATGCGTCACCAGGAACACTCCTGCACCGCGACAATCAATCCATCCGTGTTGCCTGTTTAGATGGCATTATTAATATTGAAGAACTAGTAAGCCTGCACGGCGAAGCTGTGAACTTACAAACATATATAGATAAACACCAACTAAGCCAAAATAAAATTTTGCGCTCACCCACCAATAAAGCACTACTTAATGCTAGCAATCTCTTTGTTAAGACACTGAAAAATGAACTGCAGTGGGTAAAAATATATAGGCAAGCAAGTTTTTTTGATATGCAAAATTGGCTTGCCTATCACGCTGACACATCGACAAGTTCAGAGCGCAATGAAGCACCGTTTTTCTCTACGCTTGATAAAACTGAAGCAATTGCCTTGACCTGCGCTTACTTCAAAAAACTAAGCATGAATGAAGATGAATGCTGGACCATCGCTTACAGCACAACAAACGGAAAGATACGCCCATTAAACGTTAACTTACTCACAAATGCAAGCTTGCCAGACTTGTGTTCTCAAATAACAAAAACAGCAGGGATAATAGCATCGCTAGATGACCCCGCCTCTGACATATTTACACGCTACCCCTGCTTGAACTCCCTGCCCCGCCCTATTAAAGAAAACAAATTTGAGCTCATATTTTATGATGCTAGTAAAAATAAAGGTTTTTGTTTAGAAGCACACCCACATTTAGCAATAGTGTTTATTAATAGTGATGATATTAAAATTATCAACCAAGGTTTTCCGCTAAGCGCAAAAACCTTAGATTTATTCGCGCGACATATTGAACAACTATCACAAAGCCTCCAAGATAATAATCTCCCTGTGCTACAGGCACCCTATATGCCAAGCCAAGAAGAGCGAGGCTATATGCACCTTATAAACAGCGATGCAAAAACGTCTAGCCTGCCTTACGAAAACGTAATAGAAGCTTTTCAAGAAAGTCTTACGCAATCTCCAAACCAAATAGCTGTTCGGGATGAGCAAGAATCTATAAGCTACCAAACACTAGATGCACTATCAACACAGCTGGCGCATCAATTACAGGCTAAAGGTGTCGCGCAGGATGACATCGTAGCCTTACAGTTAAAACGCGGCATAACAGAGATTGTTTCAACGCTGGCAATATTAAAAGTGGGTGCTAGTTACTTGCCATTGGAGTACGACAGCCCAAGCAAACGTAGGCAAATGATTCTGGAAGATGCGCAAGCAAGACTATTAATCGTAGATAGCAAAGCTCATGCGCACCAAAGTATCAATACCTTAATGATTACAGATATCAAAGCAGACTTGGCTGACACTGCAGCAAAAGAAATTGAGTGTGACATCACGGCAAACAGTTGCTGCTATATAATGTACAGCTCGGGCACCACGGGAAAGCCCAAGGGTATTAAAGTTACGCATCAGGCCGTTTTGCGGCTCGTTAAAGATACCAACTACGTAGACTTTTATCCTGGCATCAATGTAGCGCACCTTGCCAACCCCGCTTTTGATGCCAGCACATTTGAAATTTGGGGCGCACTACTAAATGCAGGTACACTTTACGCCTACCCAACACCCGAGCATTTTAATATTGAGGACTTTGCCCAATTTATAAAGAAAGAACCTATCAACTTAGTATTCTTGACAGCCTCGCTTTTCAATATTATGTCTGCACACTACGCGGACTGCCTAGGCAAATTGCAACAGATCGTCATAGGCGGCGAACGCCTCAACCCACACCACATAGCGCAACTCCATTCAATGCTAAATGCTACGAATAATAATACAACAAAGCTCATCAACGGTTATGGCCCCACTGAAAACACAACATTTTCAGTTTGCCATCAAATCTCGCGAACACAATCTGAGCAGTGCGAAGTACCTATCGGTAAACCGATAAACCGCACACAAGCTTACGTGGTAAACTCACATAACGAGTTATTACCCCCCTATTTTCCGGGGGAGCTATTACTAAGCGGCCAAGGTTTGGCTGCTGGCTATTTGAACAACCCGACTCTCAATGATGAGAAATTTATTTCTTTTAAAGCACCATCTGGCAACACGGTACGGGCCTACAAAACCGGCGACCTAAGCTACTATGACGCCGATGGCTATATCACATACATTGGCAGGCTTGATAAGCAAATTAAAAAAAATGGCTTCCGAATTGAACTAAACGAAATTGAACAGGTAATGATGCAGTTGCCAACCATCAAGCAATGCGTGGTCCACGTTGATGGGTCATCCGGCGAGAAAGACATTGTTGCATATTGCACCACAGCAGAAGCAGCCGACAACATTGATGATAAAACTATTAAAAAAATGCTAGAAAATCAATTGCCGTGGTACATGATTCCCAATAAGCTAATCCAAATTAACACCATCCCACTGACTGGAAATGGCAAGGTTGACACGGCAAAGCTTACCCAGCTCGCAAGCTCGAGCCTACAGGATGCAGGCTACTGTGCAAACAAACCGCTTTACCATATTGCCCAAAAACTAATGAGAATTTCTTGCATCAAGCCAAGCGATGATTTTTTTGAATTGGGTGGTGATTCAATCACAGCCATGCAATTAGCTGCGGAAGCAAGAAAAAATGATATACCGCTAAGAATTTCTGATATCTTTAAGTACCCACGATTCCGTGACTTAGAGCAACACCTAAATACACAGGCACTTGCAAGCAATAAATCCACAGGCCCTGAAACGCCGGTTAATGAAGCGCCGTTCCTGCTTGCGCCAACGCAACAGTGGTTTTTCAACTTACCTTTATCTAAGCCCACTCATTTCAGCCAATCCTGCACTTTGAATATCAGCAAATCTATAACAAAAGGAAAACTTGTAGCCGCACTGCTTAACCTCATACAAAGACACGATAGCTTGCGCCTACGATTTGCAAAATCACACCCAATAAAACAACATTACGCGTCATCAGACGGGGCAAAACTAGAAGATTTTTGCATTTTCCAAGAGACAAGCAATTTCGCAGGCTTCTACCCTGATGCTATACAAAACCAATTTAACCTGGAAAGCGGACCTCTTATGGGCGTTGTTCTGCTTAAAGATGCGGCTAGCGAAGCCAATCACTTGCTAATAGTTATTCATCACCTGCTCGTTGACATTGTTTCTTGGCATGTACTGCTTAACGATCTGTCTGATCTGCTGAATGAAAAATCTATAGTGCCTCAAGGCTATGTCACACCGTATCGAACCTGGGTCGAACAGCAGTTGTTGCTGCCTTACAAAAAGCCATTTTCAGCTTGCACCGAAGAGCTCACAAAATCTGCATCTCCTTTTCATGCGAGCTTCAAGCTCGATGAAGAAAAAACCAAACAACTTTTATCTGAGGTAAAAACTTTCTGTAACGTGCCGATACATATTATCGTGCTGGCTATAGTAGCCTACGCCTTTAATGCCTGCACCAAGAAGAGTACATTTGCATTAAATCTTGAGACACACGGCAGAGAAACGCATGGAGCCACTTTAGATGTAAGCGGAACCGTTGGCTGGCTCACCCATATCCTGCCGGTCAATATTTCTTGGCAATCAAGTGAAATCTTGAAAATTATCCGTGAAATTGATGCATGTATCGCTGTTGCGAAAGATAGCCCAAGACAAGCAAATAAACTTCAAGAGGCCGAGCTAAGCATCAACTACTGGGGAAATCTCGATAATTTGCTAAAAGAAAATGAACTGTTAAAATGCGCAGATCTTTCGTTTATTAACTCACGTGAAAACCCCATGCTAGCCCTAGGCGACATCAATGCCTGGGTTAAAAACAAGCAGTTTGAATTAACCATCAACTGTGCGCCTTCTCTTGCAAGCTCATTGAATATCGGGCAGTTTTTAGAATTCTGTTACGACGGAGTGCTCTCCCTGCTCGTCCTATCAAGAACAAGCTCTGAGATAACACAGACCGAGCCCATGCTTGATATTCAGCGCGGAATTTTACATCACAGTCTTTATGAAAATTCAGACATCTATAACGTTCAGTGCATTATTAGCCACGACACCCCGCTTGACTTTGAAAAAAGAAAGCATGCTTGGCAAGAGTTGAGCAATCTGCATGAAATATTACGCGCAGGGATCGGGCTGGCTAAGGCCCCCACTCCACGATTCTTTGTAGAAAAATCCTGTTCGGCACCCGTTTATATAAAAGATTTTAACGGGTATTCCGAGCAGAAAAAATTAGTTTTGTTCGATAAATTTTTAGGCGAAGACAAAAGCATCTTGTTTGATTTCGAACAAGCCCCCTTGTTTAGAGTCAATATTGTCAAATTTGACGAAGATCATTACAAAGAGGTAATAAGCTTTTCGCACACCATTTTAGATGGCTGGTCTTTATTCAATATACTGCAACAGTTGCAGCATATTTATGAATACGGCAGTGTTGCGACTTCGGACTGCAAACCCCCACGCTTTTTTGACTATGTCACATGGCTCAGAAGCAGCCAAAAACCAGCTGATGTCGTTTTTTGGAGAAATCGCCTGAAAGGTCTAAACCTAAATCCTTTCCCAGGCACACGCAATAATGCTGGGCAACAAGATAAAACACATGCCAAACGCATTATTCAAACACTGCCTGAAAACCTGCATTGCGCAGTCCATGATTTTTGCAAAGAGAATCGCGTAACCTTAAGCTCCTTTTTCCAAGCTATATGGGCTACTTTTTTATCTCAACATACAAAACAAAAAAGTTGCAGTTATGGTCTCACATTTTCGGGCCGCTCCGAAAACTACCCTCACTCAAATAAAATTGTAGGCATGCTGTCGAATGTGTTGCCATTTTCTATTGATAATGTTGGCGACAACAGCTTCTTAAGCTTGGTCAAACAAATTCAATCTGAAGTTTCCAATTTAATACTGCAACAACATAACTCTTTGCATTTTATTAAGCAGTCACTTGGCTTGAAAATTAATGAAGCATTATTTGACACCGTTTTTGCTTTTGAAAATTACCCAATTGATGAAGGTTTTTCACAAAAAACAGATATTAGAGACGCGACGCACTATCCCTTAACGTTCAGCGTTTACCCCGAAAGCTCTTTAAAATACATACTAGGTTTCAACGCTAACATTTTTAATGTTGAGACAATAAGCTTATTAAGTAAAAATATTATCAGTTTGATTGAATCCGCTGTTACTCAAAATAAAAATGTTCTTAGCCTTGAGCTTAAGCATGAAAATAATGCAGAAACCAGCACACAATATCAGCAGGCCCAGGCAGAAGCCAACCTTACAAGCATGGTCCAAAATGAAAAGCTGCTCGACATTTGGCAACACATACTGCAACAACTTGACATTAACTATAATGACAACTTTTTTGACCTAGGTGGCAGCTCTTTTTCATCGCTTAGATTAATGGGTAATATAAATGACGAGTTCTCTTTGCAATTACCCTTAAAGTTTGTTTTTGATCACCCCACACTGGGTATGCAAGCAAAAAAAATCGAAGCATTATTAACTGAAAAATCACAAAAGGTAATCACCAAAAAGCAAGATGCCTTAAGCACCTCTCTGATCTGTCTCAAAGAGTCAGGCAGCAAGCCACCACTATTTTTAATTCACCCGGTAGGAGGAACTGTTTTTTGGTTCATGAACCTGGCCGAACATTTTGATGACGACAGACCGCTATATGCCATTCAAGACCCCGGCTTGCAGGCACCACATGACATTCACTTTAAAACAATCGAAGCAATGGCTGATGCCTATGTAAAACTAATTAAAACCGTTGCACCAACTGGCCCGTACTATTTAGGTGGCGCCTCCGCTGGCGCAACAACAAGTATCGCTATGGCACATCAACTTATGTCGCATGGCGAGCAGGTTGATTTTATAGGCCTGTTTGATGGCTGGGTGCCCTTCCCGCAAAAGCTTAAAGACAGAGAATGCTTCGAGCGCAATATGCATCGCCAATTTGAATACATGAAGCAAGACTTTGCAAAACAAGGCATAAGCGAAGCTGACGAACTATTGCAATTGCAGTGGATACGTTCTCGCATGAATGCCGCCTACAAAGTACCCTATATTAATAATAAGATTACATTGTTTAAAGCCATGGAAACGGTCGAAGTATATGAACCCATGGAAGCTGCTTACAATCATTGGGAGACTCGCAGCCCACACCCTATAGAGCGTTACATGATCCCTGGTGACCACGAAAGCATATTTCAAAAGCCCAATGTAACGATTTTGGCAAAATGCCTCAAATACGCCCTCAACCCTGCTGAGACACAATCCGCAAAAAAGCTTTTGGGGAAGCGTGAGCTTCAAACATAAACCACGCTTGACCATTATCTGTAGCCCTGGTAACCTAGCCGATTGACTATTTGCGCCGGAGAGGTACATGCCAGCTGTTTTATACCTTAATGCCATCCCCAAGGCTGATATAGAGGCCTATGAGGGGTATATTGAAGCATTGGCGCGTGGCGAGCTTCTACCCGGGGCCAAACCAGAAAAGCTTAAAACTGATCACCGCATTTACAGCATCAGGGTCGGTGGCAAACAGCGCATCATTTATGCCTACTACGTCTATTGCGGTGAGCAGCATATTTTGGTTTTAGACATCGACAAAAACCACAAATATGATTCATCATTCTTAGATAAAGGTTTTTTTAAAAATTTTATACGCAGCAACAAAGAAGCACTGAACCAAGAAGTTGAACTCTTAAAAACAGCGCATGAAGATAATGTCGGTAACGCATCAAAAAAAAGTCACAAGAAAAAATATGATTTTACCCCCATGCAGCTTTTCGATGGTGAGATTTTCCAATTAGATGACACGCAATGCAGAGTGAGCAGCCGCATGGTTGTTCAAGGCGGGCCAGGCACGGGGAAAAGCAGTTTAGCCGAGCACTACTTGGAGCTAGGCGCGCACAACGACGAAAACGTGCTCTATATCACCCAGTCATCTACGCTTGTTGCAAACATGCGGACATCTTGGCAAGAAAGCCCTGCGTTTGATAGTGAAAATGAAAAAATAGAACTGCTTACGTATGATCAGCTAATTCAGAAGCGAAATGGCAACAATCAGATTATCAGCCATGCCAGAGAGCCATTCAATACTTGGTTTTCAGATTATCTAGCGAAAAAAAAGAAAACACCGGAAAAATTTAATGAAGAGGCTGTTTATCAAGAGTTTCGAATACGATCCGGATACACACCAATAGCGTATCTAGATGAGACGGAAACAGGCAAAAAACAAACAACTTTTTATGGTGAAGATCGAACCTGGATTGACGACGCCTATCAGGAATGGATGCGATTCTGTGATCAGAATAATTTACGTTTTGCAGAATTCCACTCGATTGAGCACGGCGATGAAGGCAAAAAATATGCGCGGATCTTAGTAGATGAAGCACAAGATTTTTCACACAAACAATTGCTAGAAATCTATAGGCTCACAGACAATGGAGATGTAATATTTTTTATAGACTCTGTGCAAAGCTTACACGACAATAAGCCAAAAGTGATTTACCTAAAAAAGATTTTAGGTAAAGATGGCCAAGATATTTCACTGGAAACCAGCTACCGCTGCGCGCCCAATATTATGAAATTTGCTGTGGCGGTGAGTAACATCAGAAAGTCAGTCGCGCAAGAAAAAGAAAAAAGCACCTCAAAAACCACGATTCCTGAAGGAAATTACGGTGAAATTACTTGGCAAGAGGTTGACGAAAACAGCATTGATAAAATTACACAAACCTATGGAAAAAACCACGATAGCTGCGTCATTACCGATGAAGAAAACAAAGCCAGGTTTAGAGCCAAAAAGTTTTCACAAGTGTTTACGCCTGAAGAAATAAAAGGGCTACAATTCAAAAGGGTTATTCTATACCGCATCACAGAACAAGATGGTTTTGCGAACATTAGCAAGGCTATTTCTGATAATGGCAACATTGACCCCAACAAAACAAGACTGGAATTCGCCGCCCCGCTAAGCAAGCTCTTTGTAGGCATAACGCGTGCAAGAGAACACCTTCATATCTGGCACCACAATACCCACAGATCAAAAAATCTTGTAAAACTATTGCGAGGCGCTTGCGCCATGAGCACAGAAGCCAAGCCTGCGCAAATAAAGGAAACAAGTGTAGATGACTGGCTGCATGCCGCAGAAAAACTTTATAGGAATGGCAATATTGAGCATGCGACGTCTGTTTTGCAGGACAATTGTGGCTTGAGTCAATTACAGATCAGCACCCAATTTTTGCTGTGGAACCCAGAGGAGGTGCCTACTAAGAGCGTGGCGGCACCTAGCAATACAAACGCAGATGCTGTATTAACACCGGATACTCACAACGCGATATATAAAACAAACGATATTGCCGCGATTTGGAAAGCCATGGACCCAGACGGAAACCAAATTAAAAACATTGACTGGAACCATGTTTCCCCTGACAAAAAAACGGCCTTGAGTATCGCTTGTACAAACACATCTAAAAAACCCCAAGGAAAAGCTCAAAAAATTGTTGATTACTTAATAAATCACACAGATGTGGCTGTCGGGCCACTAAGAAAACAGAAAATATTTGCTTTTAAATCTGCGCTATTATTGAAAAAAAATAATACTGTAACAATATTCCTTTCGGCCAAACGGTTTGATCTAGAAGATTATTTCGACATTATTACGGACTCTAGTGATTCTGAAAAAAAAAACCATCACTGAATCCATGGCGGAAATTTATTCGCGATCAGACGATGATTATGTGCGAGAAAAAATAATCAGTAATTCTATAAGGTTTTTTCCGCGAAGTTATTTCTATTTTATGTATGCCTGCGAACAAGAGAAAAAACCCATGCAGGCTTTGGATGTGATGGAACGCTTGGTTTTTAGCAGAATATTGTCAGGGAAACATGCCCATGAAGTTTATAAGACGTTGCACCACAAAGTGGGAACAACTACTGACATTGCAATTAAATCTAGATATATCGAGATTTTCCTTTATGTGCATCACTTTCTAATCAAAAGAGATCACATCAAAGTGACTGTTAGTGAGGCCAAGCTGAGAAAGATGCTTGCCGCTTCCGGATCAGGCCTTGCCTTATTGGTCTTGGCTAAAATGGATTTTTTACAACACCCTGATCGTTATTTTTACGCCAATATGCTAGAAGTGTTGGCTGCAAAAAGCTACTACCCAGCCATGACTGAGCTCGCCAACACGCTTCGTGATATTTACTATCACGGTAGCGATGAAGACCGCGCTCTAGCAAAACCAGAAGCAACAAGAATTTTTAATTTATATGCAGATGCTGTAAAAATAGGTAATGACCCAGAAGCCTGCATACAAGCCGGGGTATGTTGCGAAACGGGTTTTGGTACCAAAATGGATAAAGTTAAAGCGTATTATTACTACCAAAAAGCTGCCGACCAACACTACCCTGCTGGTATTGAACACAGGGGCCGCTGCATGAGAAACGGCATTGGTACTGATAAAGCCGATTTAGGTGCCTTTATGTTCTATAACTGTGCAGCAAAGCAAGGCTCCCGCGTTGCGTTGTATTTTGTCGGCCAGTGCTATGAGTACGGTATTGGCACTGAAATAGACCGCAAGACTGCATATGCCTACTACCGAAAAGCTATAGAGGGAGACAGCTTAGACGCGGCCATGCATGCCCTTAGCCGTTGTTTTCGATACGGTATCGGCACTGATATCGATAAAAACCAAGTCAGAAATATTAACCGCCAGATTTCTCTCCATGACATAAGCGTTGACGAAGATGCTGCCGTATTTTTTTCTGCAGGCCTACCAGCGGCGCCCGATACCCCTAATGAGGATGATTTATATTTTACAAACAGATTCAGGGGGCTCTTAAGCATGGCCAACGCCCCTGGTATCGCCAAAAGCCTGTCTCAGCTAGAAGTGGCAGGATGTTATGAGTATGCAATTGGCGTAAAACGCGACCACAAAAAAGCTTTTCAATGGTATAGCACATCCGCTGACAATGGCAATATCGATGCATTGTTTGCACTTGCACACTGTTACCAGCATGGTGTCGGCACGGCTATAAATCAAGAAAAATCTACGATCACACATAAAAAAGCCTCAGCGATGCTTCGCCAAAATAACGAACAAAAGAGGTTCAGCATTGCAGAAGAAGGCCTAAAAGCCCTAATCAAAGGTTCAAACTTCCCTGGTCTACTAGCTGCGCTTACTGAGGCCCCTAATTACGGGCTCCCGTATGATTGGAATCATATCAACGACGATAGTGCAATTTCTCTACTTTCAGTAATGTGCAAGAATCTTGATAATAACCCTCACCGGATCAGCTGTATCATAAAGCTCATAAGAGAGAAAAAAGTTGATATTAATACAATAGACAAATCTGGAAATTGTGCCTTTGTGTACACGGCTATACTCCAAAGCGAAGAAAATCTTAAACAAATACTACCCTTATTTCTAGAACACCCCAGTTTTGACACGGATTTTTTAGACGCCTTAACCAAAACTTCCAGCGCAAGAAGAACATTCATCGCCGACAAGTTGACTAATCTAAAAGTAAAAATGCAACTAGAGAACACAAGTAATAACTTAGGCCCATACGCCTATCAATCACAAGAGCTTGATGAGAGGTATACTCGCTTAATTCAGTCTTTACAAGAAGCAAATAAAGATGAAGCTACCGGAACGCCTGCAAACAGCAAGATGACCGCCCCAAGTCCAAGCTGATTTTTTTGAAGCGCTAAAACCCCCGCCATATTCGCTAGGCGCGCATGACTCCTGCACTCAAGCCCAGCTATACCTTCATCCTGATAACGGTTAACCCACTTATAACCCGTCTTGCGACTTACGCCGTATCGCTCACAAAACCATGAGAAACAATAATCATCCCTCAACCACTCGCCGATAAATCTAAGCCGCTCATCTTGTTCGCTCTTACTATCCCAAACCATAGGTAATTCCCTTCCATAAAGTGTTACCTATCATCCCGGTTTGCACCATTTTATCACACAAAAATCCTGCCATATTTACTGCGCAAAGAGGCTGTGATAGACTTTGAGGGCATTTGCAAGCTTGCCAACTAGTTTTGGTTGCGCTGGCTAGTCCTTTCCTGTATGCTAACAAGCTAAGTTACATAAGAGATGTTCATATTATGTTACACAGAGCTTTAATAATTTTCCTCCTGGTACTCTTGCTTGGCTGCTCCACACCATCGCCCCGAGAGTCTGCGATGAATACAGTATCGAAAACTAAGACGCTGCGCGAAGGGCAGGATGCGCTGGCATATGGCCAGACGATAGATGAAGTACACCAGCTTTTACTTGACGAATATATTCCTGTCATGGACTTTAAAATAGATGATAATACTTATTTTGTAGATGAATTCAGGGTGTATTTCTCACAAGTAGGTACCCAAGATTTTTTAGCTTTATATAAAAACAAAATTCTTGTAGCGATTGCTCCTTATAGGGCAATAAACATGCACCCTAATTTCCACTCCTTCTATTGCAGCCAAACTATATACCTTAATACTAGAGGACAGTCATGCGATCTCTACAGCTCAGATGAATTTTTCCGGAAACTCATTATGGAATTTAATAATAAAAAAGTGCCGCTTGGAAAAAATACACTAAACCTTTCTGAGGAAGAAATCATTGCGTTGATTAATGAAAAATCTGATGAGCAGGAATCCTATTTAAACGAAAATAACCTTCATTTTCTACTTAGTGCACCTATGTTGGCTGTGGCATTACCTATTGGTGTAGCATCTGCACCAGTAACAGGGCCGATAGCAGTTGCATATCAAGTAGATTCACGAAAAAAAGCCAAGGCCACGCCTGCGAGGCTTACTGAAATAAGAAATATCCCACTGGGTATTAGCCCTGATGAAACGGAAACAAGCCCTGAAAATGTAAAGCTGGCAAAAGCAAGAAAGAACTCAAAATCCACCTGTCAGGCACAATTTCATTATATAAAAAACCCTAAGATGCAATACAACGTTTGGATTTTATCTGATGAACACGGTACATTTAAGCGATTCTATTTCCCCACTTAACACAGATGGGGGCAGTCTCTTGGCTTTATGCCCACATGCCACCAGCCTGGCGCACTTTGCTGTTGTCGATGGTGCACCTGTCTCCATAAGTTTTTCTCCTGGTATTTAGTGGACGGCTAAATGGAATCGTCTTGGCTGGTTAGTCTGTTCATATATTGTACTTTATTTTTCAAGGCTTAGAGACAAGCCTCCAAACTGGCCCCCAGATTTTTTTGAATTTTATTGGACTTTGTTGAAATAATTAACGTGGTTGACAATCATTTTTTCAGCTGAGGTTCTTTCTAGCTCGTAATAACTGGCAATGGTGTTTGGTTTTAATAGTTTATTTCGAGCTACAACTTGTTTAATTGGCTTAATACCTAGTTTTTCTTTAATCCTGTTTGCTGGGATATTCGCTACCGGTGTTTCAAATAATATTTTATGAAGTTCTAGCTGTTTACAAAACTCTAAGCAAGCCATCGGGTAAGCTACTGTCATAATACCTTTCCCTCGAAGCTTTTCCTCCCATATATGTGCATGCAAAATTCCTGTGGCTCCAGGAAATATATCCGTTAATACAAAAAAACCGATCGCTAGTTTTTTATAGCAAAGAATTAACAATTTCTTTTCTTCGATTGAATCTGATATGTGGCCATGTAAAGAAAGCTTGAAATTTTCCTCTGAAGAAAATTTTGTGCTATCAATTGACCTCTCCTCCCAATAGGACTCATCTGCACGGTACCAATAATCACAGATATACGATATGTCCTTTAGTTTTATTTTTCTTAGCCTGATGTTTTTGTATTGCATCACCTTCCCCAACTCTTTTTCCATTTCTCAAAGTCTGATGGTTTGATCCGGTAGCGAGAAATATTACCTTCATGCAAATCCAAAAGTTCTGTATCAACAGCTTCAACAAATTTTTCCCTATCAGTTTGCTGTACTTTTTCTGAAAACACTTTGAGTTCTTTTCCTACGTTGTCAATATTAATATTACTTAACACAATAAAAGAAACCGCTTCTTTTATTGCTTCTCTATATTTTAGGCGGAACGGATCGGGCTGCATCAGGGTTTTTTGTAAGGCCGCATACCGATGCGCAGAACGTTCATAGGCCCAGATATACAAGTCTTTTAATAAGTGCACATCATTGAACTCGTATATACCTAGGAGTCCATCAATATAAGCTTTATCTGACACATCAATAAATGACAATGGTGATAATTGATTTTTAATGAATGATATATTGGCTGCAAGCCGTGAAACACGCTTATTTACATCATCAAAAGATTGCAAATAGGGCAACTGAACCAGTATAAAAAATGATTGCTCATAAGGGTCTTTTATTTCGGCTGCTTTCTTCAGCAATAACTCAAAGTAATCTGCTATTTTTTGTGGAACGCCTAGCGGTTCATAGGCTGAACCACCAATACCTACTGGAATTACACGCAAGCGTCCTTCTGCTCTGGGGTCTGCCAATAAGTTGTTCGACAGTAATGCGTGTAAGTTTAAAATGGTATAGCGATTAAAACCAATCTCCTGTGAAGGTTCCGTAATAAATTCTATTGCGTCTTTATGGTTTAAAACCATTTGCGCATCAATAAGCGGTTTGCCTTCTGCTGCTTTACCTAAATCGATTAACCGCTGCGTATCAAGCAAAGAATAAGTGTTACCTTCAAGCCGCGAAGAATTCCATGAAAGATCTACCATCAAGCGACTCATGATATTTTTTGAATAGGTACCGCTCTCGTGATTAAAAGGAGCCGCCTTGCCAATTTCAAATAATTTGTTGCGCTCAACTTCTGACAAATACTTGGTTTTATTTGGTATATAGTTTTCTAAAAATGCAGGGTTATAAGTGGCTTTTTTACGCTTACTGAATGGCTTAGCGAGTATCTGTTTGATTTTCTGTGCGTGAGTGCTCAGCGGCACTTCACCACCAAACTGCTCTGCCTCGTCCTCAGCTTGACTTAAAAGGTAGCGTGTTGCCCGCCCCTTTCCTATTTTTTCAAGCTCTCCCTGCTCCATCAATTTTAAAAGCCGACGCTGCAGTGTACGTCGCTCTAAAGTTGGTTCAAGTGAGGTCAAAAGTTCCTCGGTCAAGGCACCGCTAGGATAAGCCTCCAGGGCCTCTGTAATGGCAGCAAACTGCTTGGCTTCTTTGTCTGTATAGCTCATAGTGACAGAATAGCTTATTTTTGTCGCGATTTCAACCATCGCGACAGAATTATGTCGTGATTATAGAATCGTGACAAAACTCATTATGGCGTGATGTAGATGGTGGAGCTAGGCGGGATCGAATGGTTAAGCTAACTTGTTGATTTATTGCAAATCATTTCCCATAGCTTAGGAATAAGCCCCCAAATTGGCCCCCAGATTTTTTGGATTTTATTGGCCTCTGAGAGCCTTATCTTTTCTTAGCGGGCTTGACTAAGAAAAGATAACAGGCTATTCTTTCTTAACTAGCAGCGCTAAAAAAGGATATACCTTGCACACAAGAGTAGGCAAATTTATCGCTAAAAAAGTCTCAGGTGAGTCTTTTCGGGCTTATATACCCCCTTTTTTGCCACCTAACCCTGCAATAGATTTGGACCAATTGGCAAGACCTCTTGAAAAGGCGGCTCAAGCACTAGCGCAGCTTAATACTATGGCAACATCTATTCCTAACACCTCTTTATTCATTTACATGTACGTTCGCAAAGAAGCCCTATTATCTAGTCAGATTGAAGGCACTCAAAGCTCTTTTTCTGATCTGATGTTATTTGAGCACCACCAAAAACCTGCTGTCTCGCTTGGAGATGTTGAAGAAGTCTCCAATTATGTCAAAGCAATCCATCACGGTCTAAAACGGCTAGATGAAGGCTTCCCGCTTTCACTGCGACTACTTAAGGAAATCCATGCCGTATTATTATCAGGTGGTCGCGGTAAACATCATCAGCCAGGCGAATTTAGGAAATCCCAAAATTGGATTGGTGGCACGCGCCCTGGAAATGCGTTGTTTGTGCCCCCGCCAGTAGAAAACTTGACTGATTGCCTAGGAAACTTAGAACACTTTTTGCATGATAATACGCTACCTGTATTAATTAAAGCAGGTATAGCCCATGTACAATTTGAAACCATACATCCTTTTTTAGATGGAAATGGAAGATTAGGCCGCTTATTAATAACATTATTACTAACTGAGGGTGGCTTGCTAGACCAAGCTGTTTTATATTTAAGTCTATATCTAAAGCAAAATCGTCATATATACTATGACTTGCTGCAAGAAGTTCGGACTGAAGGCACCTGGGAAACATGGTTAGAGTTTTTCTTAACGGGAGTTATTGCCTCTAGCCAACAGGCTATAAAAACAGCTGAGCGCATTAATCAATTATTTGCCGATGATATTGCAAAAATAAATAAATTAGGCCGTGCACGCTACTCTTGTGAAAAAGTTTTCGAATATTTAAAACAATTACCACAGGTTTCCGTTCCTTTGCTTGCTGAAGCATTAAATATCACTGCCCCAACCGCCAGAAGCGCATTAAACCATTTGCTTGAACTAGGGATTATTATTGAGATCACAGGCAAACAACGCGACAAGGTTTATCTCTATAAAAAATACCTGCATCTTCTCGAGGAAGGCGCAGAGCCAATTGGATGATCAGAAGCCCCCCGCCATATTCGCTTGGCGCGATATACGATAAGGCACATGTAGGGGCAGCATTGTATGCTGCCCGCACGAGCGACAGCTCGTGGTAATTACATTGCTGCGCAATGTCGGGTCGCATGCAATGCGACCCCTACAATTAAATCGTAGAAAGTAGAAGCTTGTTATTTGAAATGGTGGAGCCAGGCGGGATCGAACCGCCGACCTCCTGCGTGCAAAACATAAATTCGACATGTCATTTTAAGCCTGAATTCTAAAGCTCTATCGCTCTCGACTCAGTAATGCCCATTATCCCCTTTCTTAAAAAATTGATCAATATCTGCTGTGTACCCCTTCTAATTTTGAGTACAGAATATATCTGCTAATGCACCCTGCTACACGAGGCTCGCCGCTATCCCTATGTATTTGCTAACCTGCGACGCTCAAAAAATGCATCAAAATCCTCTGGGGCAGCGCTGGGGCAGCATTTTCATCCTGCATATTCTCTTTGACAAGCACCTCCTTATCAAAGAGAATATGCAGGATGAGCAGTTCTGTAACAATTAAAAGATCGCGTGCCACCTTAACCATTGAGGTGGAAACCCCGCGCTGCATTATTCGCTCTCTGCAAGCTAAAGATAAATCTGCGCTAGCAGCCCTGTGGAAAGACCCAAATATCATGCAAAAGGTTGAAGAGGGCGAGGCTTTGAATAATGAAAAAATTGATTTTCGCTTTAATTTATTTTTGAGTCGCTGGAAAAAAGGTGACCCCTTTACTGCCTACAGCATTTTAGATAAAGAAAATCACTATATAGGCTATATTTGCCTAGGGCAGCCAGGCCCAGCGGGTACTGCTGAAATAGCCTACATTATTCATCCTCGTTTTCAAGGCCAAGGTTTTGGCACTGAAATCATCAAAGCGATCATGGGATCACTTGTTCCAGAGCTTACCGCTGCAAACCATCAAGTAAACGGTAAAACATTCGACACCGTAGTAGCAACAGCAAGGACTGATAATCCAGCATCAGCAAAGATGCTACTTCATTCAGGTTTTATCCGAGATAAAACTGATGAAAAATACGGTGCTGAGCGCTTACACCTAAGATTCCCCTTAAAAAAACTTTTATCATTTCTCCAGCGCGACGCTAATGACGGAGCTGAAATAAGTGCATTTGCAATGGCAAGTAGCCCTTTTGGAAGGAGACGACTTTGAAATACAAACTGATACCATGCATTATTCTTCTTCTGGTCTTGCCAACAGGTTATGCAGGTGTCGCAGAGAAACTTGAAGCGCTTGAACGTAGATCCGGCGGAAAACTAGGTGTTTACGCCCTCAATACACAGGATGGCAGCACCATACAGTATCGCAGTGACGAACGCTTTCCGACACAAAGCACCATGAAGGCCATGCTAGCCGCAGCAATTTTGTACTTAAGCGAAGCGAACGCTGATCTGCTGCAAAAAGAAATTCATTATTCAAATACAGACCTTGTTACGTGGTCACCCATCACAGAAAACCGCGTAGACACGGGGATGACCATTGCAGAGCTTTGCACGGCTACCGTCATGTACAGCGATAATACAGCTGCTAATTTATTGCTTAAAGAAATCAATGGACCCAATGGGCTGACGGCATTTGCACGCTCAATGGGTGACACAACGTTTCGCCTAGATAACTGGGAGCCCCTACTGAATACAAACCCAAACCATGAAGAAGACACGTCAACACCCAAGGCTATGGCGTTAAGTGTGCAAAAGCTTTTGCTGGGAGAAGTGTTGGCTGATGAGCAACGCGAGCTTTTGCAAGAATGGATGTTAGGCAATACCACGGGCGATAGGCTTATCCGTGCCAGCGTGCCTGAAGGCTGGGCTGTTGCCGAGAAAACAGGTGATGGTGTTAGTGGCATCGGCGTCATATGGCCCCCAGAATCAGAACCCATTGTGCTTGCGATTTTCTTTGTATCAGATGATAAAGACGATCCAAGACGCAAAGATGTTGCTGCCTTAGCAACGCGTATTATTATTGAGACCCTACAATAGAAATAGCTGGAGCGGCTAAAAGGAGCCCAAAGCGGTTTTAAGCTTCTCATATGCTAGTTGATGTTTTTGGGGATTATTCTTTCTGAGCTTGTGCAAATTAAGTAGTTTCCATTTTATTGCAGGTAAGCTTTGAAACGTGCTGTTTGCCAAATTCCAATCAGGCTCCCCTTTCTTAAAGCTGAGCAAAAACTGTTTATCTTCTGAGTTGAAAATACTTTTGGTTAGGTCAGCTAATTGTTCACGTGTTACTTCATAATCCTCATAAGAGAATGAGGTAAATGCCATGCCGGCAAATTTTTTAGTGAACGTGTCGCGCTGATCTAAAGGTTTAGGGTTTAGCACCTCATGTATAGGTCTTGGGTGGCTCAATAGTGCAGCCATGAATCCCTGTTTTATTTCGTCATTTATGTCGCCATTTTTTAATAGCCAGTGAATGTCAAATAAGTCCCTGGGATGCTGCCTATCGAGCGCTGCACAAATCTTACCACCATAAAGCTCGCCGGTTGAAATTGTATTGATTTCTACAAAGGTTTCAAATGCATCGCTTACTTTTTGAGTACAAGCCAGAAACTGCGGCGTAAAAACATGACCTCGCATAATGGTATTCACTTCAATCTTAATAAGGGTTCCATCACTTGCGCTCACTTGCATCGTTGCTTCATTGCCATCTTGCTGCGTTATACTTTTAGCTCTAAGGTCAGAATTTTTTGACTCTATGGTATTCTTAATTCGTTTCAATGCTGATTTAATGTTTTTAAGTGCAATTGTCCTTTCGTCAAAAGGAAAATAACATAAGTCAATATCGATTGATAAACGCGGCATATCTTGCACAAATAAGTTAATCGCTGTACCGCCTTTTAAGGCAAAACAAGACTCTTGTGCGACAAATGGAATAACACGCAATAGTAGCGCAACTTGTGCTTGATATTCATCCAGCATAACCCTCTAACTCCTTAGGCAAATTGATATTATATTTTGAGTCAAACACGCCACCAGTAATAATGCTGCGTGGACCCTTGCCTAAATCTATTTTACCAAGCTTTAAATGTTTTAGCACAGGTAGTTTTGCTTTTTCAGCTAAACATAAAAACAGTCGTTTTACTTTTATTGAAGTACATGCTTCTAAAAGGGATTGGAGTATGTCAGGTCTTAAGTCATGCAAGCTAGAAAGTAACTGATAACTTTCGACCAAATCTATATGTTTTGGGCTTAGGTACAAGCACTCAAGAACCGCACGCTCCGGTGAAGCTATTTGTAGCTCCACACCCTGATATTCAAAAGTTGTGATACCCAGATCTGCTTCTAAAAATGCTGTACTTGCTAAATGGAGCTTGGTGTCCCAACCATAATCCCGATACCATTTGGGTAGCTGTACTTTAGGCTGTGAAAATAAAAAAACTCCTGCATTTTTTCGCACGTAATGGGCGCGGCCTTTTAATTCAAGTGCTGTTGGACCGCCTATATGCGCCATCATCCCAGTTTGCACTTGCAAGCTAGCCAGCGCGCCGTACCAGCTTATTTTGTCGCCAGCACGCTGATACGCCCCATGCCCCACAGATTCAAGCCAGCCACTGCTCACATAGTATTTTGCGAGGTTGTCAGATACTCCCTGGCTATGCAGCCAGACTGACGTAGCCACACCACCAGAAGGCCAGTGATGCATCAGGTTTTTTAATTTTTCCTTTTTTTCTACAGTCATACTATATTTATAGACGATTTTTTAAAAAATCTCAAGCTAATAATTTTATATTTCTCTTGAAATATACATATTTACTGTATATTTAGATGCTATTTTAAAATATTCTACTCGTTTTGGGGCAGCGCTGGGGCAGCAGAATGCGCCGGCTTGGGGCGAACTAATGCGAACTTACTGAACAAATATTCGCCTCTATTTTGACCCGGCTGCAAATAGCAGAATAAAAACCCCCGCCACATTCGCTCCGCGAATATGAAATAAGCCAAATGTAGGGGCAGCATTGTATGCTGCCCGCACGAGTGAAAGCTCGTGGTAATTACATTGCTACACAATGTCGGGTCGCATGCAATGCGACCCCTACATTAGATTGTAGGAAGCAAAAATTCAGTAAGAATAAATGGTGGAGCCAGGCGGGATCGAACCGCCGACCTCCTGCGTGCAAAGAATAGATTCGTTATGCCTTTTTAAGTCCGAACCGTAAAGCTCTATCGCTCTCGATTCAATAACGTTTATTATCGCTTTTATTAAAAAATTGGTCAATATCTACTGCGTATCCCCTCTAATTTTTAGTACAGGAAATATTTGCTAATGCACCTTGTTTTGGCGATCTCTAAGCTATTCCTATACATTTACTGATTTTTCACGTTCAAAAAATGCATCAAAACTTTCTGGGGCAGCACTGGGGCAGCAGTTTTTGTTTGCTCTGGGGTAGCTGTGGCTGGGTTATTTCAAAAGTACGCATACAAGACCAACCATCTTTTCCTTATGTTTCGGGTCACTTTCAGCAATCAATAATGTCAATGCCGTTAATGCTGGGGGGGTTATTTTTGAGGTATCAAGTATCTTTGAGCGATTTAAAAACCAGATAAATGCGTATGCCCCGCTCCGCTTGTTTCCATCAACAAAGGGGTGATTTTTGACGATAAAATAAAGTAGGTTTGCAGCTTTTTCTTCGATCGTTGGATAAACATCATGTCCATCAAAGGATTGCATAACATTCCCAACAATCCCAGATATGCTATCTTTGTGCTTCTCCGCACCAAAGAGCTCGCTCGCCTCATTTTTTGCTATTAGATCATCCTTAAGGGCATCTAAAGCAGAAGAGAGTTTTTCACCTGTTAACAGCGCTTTCTTTTTTGTCGCTCCTTTTGGCTCCAATTGATCTCTATCATATGCATCAAGAGAAAACCAGGTATCAGCAAATAGTTTTATCAGCTCTAAGACCGTATCATGTGTTACAGATTCACCTGATGGCAATAGGCTTTTTACTTTATCTACGGCATCGAGAAACTCCTCATAGTTGCTCTTAATCTGCTGACGGTTAAGCGTGTAGCCTTTTTCAATATGCTGCCTAAGGATTTTTGTGGCCCACTGACGAAAACGTGTGGCCTTCAAGCTATTTACCCTATAGCCAACGGACAAAATAAGGTCCAGGTTGTAATAGTCAATTTGCCGGGAAACCTTACGGCCACCCTCGGTTTGAACCGTTTCCATTTTGGAAACAGTTCCCTTGCGGGGCAGCTCCTTTGAGGCATATATCTTATTGATATGCTTAGATATTCCTGGCTTTTCGACCCCAAAAAGCTCAGCGATTTGTGATAGACTTGCCCACAGGGTATGCCCCTTACCATCCATTTTAAGCCGGATCTCGCCGTTTGCCGACTGGTATAGCGCTATCTGTTTTTGTACGTCCTTTTTTGTCATATTGCTCACCTTATTATTGAATAACCATTATAAACCCAGCTGACGGTCCTATTTCATATGCTCCAACACATCAATAATCTGATTATTGTTCTTCTGATTGTAACAGCTCTGTAATTATTTTTAACATCGGATAAGCTTGGGCACCAAAAAGTTGTTTAATTAAATAATAATTCTACCCATGCTACCTCGCTTATAATACAATTCAGCAGAGCCTTATGGTAGCGCTATTAATATATGCCAATGTCTACAATTCACCTAAGATGTATAGAAAATGTAAAAATCAGATGTGGCGAGGTAATCAAGAAGATGAACGAGAAGAAAAAGCCCGGGAGAAATGATAAGTGTTTTTGTGGAAGCGGGAAAAAATATAAGCGCTGCCACCTAAACCCTCATAACCCTAGCCCAGATGCAAACGAAATACAGAGGAAGCTGCAGCAAGGGCTGGGAAAGCCTATAGAGTCCAGGACAAAAAAGCAAAAGAGAGAGGTCAAAGTCGGCAACAAGGTTTACGAGGGGTCCTGGGTAACCTTTCATGATTTTTTAGTGTTTTATATCTATGATATTTTTGGGTATGACAGTGCTTCCAACAAGTTCACAAAGGTTGACAAAAATGATCACCCGCTTAATTTGATTTTGAAAGAGGTTCAGAGTCAACGTCAAGCTATCCAGCCTAATCATAAAAATATTTGTAATTCTCAAATGACAGGAGCAATGAGCCTGCTTTTGTGCTTGGCTTATAATCTATATCTTATAACACACAATTTCAAAATCCAAAGTAAATTAATCTCGGACCTGAAGATAGCAAAACAATTTATTGGTGCAAATTATGAAACATATGTGGCGGCGTTTTTTGTAAAGGCAGGGTTTGACCTCGAGTTTGAAGACGAAACTGACAGAACCACTTCTCACTGTGAATTTACAGCAACTTATAAGCCCACCTCAGAGAAATACTCTGTTGAAGCAAAATCTAAGAATTGGAAATCAAAAATCAATCCAGCAGGCGAGGAAAAACTTAGGCTGAACTTTATACCAAAACTTAGCGCCGCCCTAAAAAAGAGGGCAATATATCGTCGAATAATTTTTATAGAATTAAACCTACCAACAGAAATGTTCCCATGTACTGATGAGACCGGTATGATGCTAGCCAAAAAAATAGAAAGGCATGAGAGCTTACTTATAAATGGCAAGAAATCTGATCCTGCATATATATTCCTAACAAATCACCCATATGCGCACGGACTCGAAAAAAATGAACCACCCGCGTATTTTCCCGCTGGATATAAGATTCAAAACTATGGGAGATTGATTCGATCTGCTGAAAAGCGAGTAGAATCGCAAAAACAACATGTTCCAATTTATAAGCTGCTCGAGTCTATAGAAAAACACCATGTTATACCAGCAACATTTGATGGAAACTTACCTGAGTTTGAGTTTGGAGAAACCGAAAATAGGTTGATTATTGGTGAGATTTATGAATTTGATGGGATACAAGTAAAGCTGATAAATGGCACGGTACAAGAGAAAGAAAAGCTAGCTTGGGTGATTTGTCAAGACAAAACTGGGCGCCAAGCCATCTATACCGTTCCACTGTCAGATGCTGAGCTTCGTGCTTACAAAGCGTCACCAGACACTTTTTTTGGCGAATATTATTCGCAAGGGAAAAAATGTAAATCCTGGTATGAATATTATGAGTTTTTATATAATTGCTATAAAAACTCAACAAAATCAAAGCTTCTTAATCTTCTGAAAGACCAACATGATTATCCTGAACTAAAATCCAAGAAGCAGAATGAGTTGGTAGAGATATACTGTACGAGGATTGCTAAGCATACTTGGAATAGCGAAAAATAATTTGCTAGTGACACACCTTTCCTTACAGGCATGCGTATCCTTGAGGCACCTACCCTTCACCCCTCACCTGGGGCAGCAGAACGCGCCGGCTTGGGGCGAACCCATACGAACTTACGCGAACGAATAAAGAGCAATAAAATGCTGTGAGCGCCTGGTATTTTGGCATAACGTCATGATAGTTTTTGACTTTTTGTATGTAAACGAACGTTTATGCACTGTAACGAATGGTGGAGCCAGGCGGGATCGAACCGCCGACCTCCTGCGTGCAAAGCAGGCGCTCTCCCAGCTGAGCTATGGCCCCATTGGATGGGTTTTACTTTATGGTGGGTCAGGGTGGACTCGAACCACCGACCTCACCCTTATCAGGGGTGCGCTCTAACCAACTGAGCTACAGACCCAAGGTCGTAAAAGCAAGGCTTATTCTACCGTGTTGAGGGATGATGTCAACAGGAAAACCCCAGCACGCCTAAAGATGGACAATCGTAAAACATCACTCGCGAGGCAAAAGGCGATGAAAAAGCACAGCATACAGACGTATGTGAGCATTTTGAAGAGCCTTTTAACAAAGCCGAGAGGTGTTTTGCGGAAGTCCTGTCAACTGTCCTGGGTGCTCTCGGAGAAATATATCTCCCGATCAAGCTCACCTTCAGTGCTGGCAATGAAGCAGGTAATAACTGCGTCACCGACCACATTCACAGTGGTGCGGAACATGCCTAGAATGCGGTCTACGCCGATAATGAGCGCTACCCCTTCTATGGGTAGGCCTACCGTCTGCAAGACCAATATGAGGGTAAACATCCCGACACCTGGCAATGCTGCCGTGCCAATGGTGGCAAGGATCGTTGTAAAGGCAATCAGCACATAGTGCGAGAAGGTTAAATCAACACCAAAATAGTTAGCAATAAACACCGTTGCCATGCCCTGTAATATCGCGCCGCCATCCATGTTGATGGTTGAGCCTAGCGGGATGGTCAGCGATGAAAGTGTGTGCGAAGCACCCAGCTTTTCACGTGTGGTTTGTAGCGTGACCGGCATCGCGACATGGCTGCTATCACTACTAAACGCTAAAATCATGGCTACCCGCATCTTTCTGAAGAATATGCCTACCGGTAACTTGCAAAACTTTTTCAGTAGTACCCAGGTCACAATAGAAATATGCAATGCCATCACCAGTAAGCTGAGGCCGATATATTCGGCCAGTATGGGCAGCAAGGTTAGACCACTTTGCGAAAAGGCATGGCCTACCAATAAAAATACGCCGATAGGTGAAATGTAAATCACCCCCATCACGCAAGATAAAACAAAGGTCTGCAAAAACTCAAAACCTTTATAAACTTTTTCACCGGCTTTGCCGCAGAGGCTCAAAATAAATCCAAGAATCATCGCTGCAATCACCAAAATCAATACATTTCGGCCGGCAAGCACATCACTAAAATCAATAAAAACAAAATTATGTAAAACATCTTTAACTGTCGGTATTGGCATCTGTGCAGACCCAATATCTACACCCAAGTCGGTTTGTACATCAGCACCGATGTTATATAGGCTCGCAACGGTCATTGCCAATGTCACCGCTAGCAAGGTCGTTAAAATATACATGCCGATGGTTTTAAAGCCGACGCGCGCGGCTGTGTGGTGTGAGCTCAGGCGATACAAAGCCACTACCAAAGAAGTTACAATGGTTGGCACCACAAAAAACTTCATGATGGTTAGGAAAATGTTGCCGCCGACACGCAAAACATCGTCAATTAAGATATCTTGCACCCACGAAATATGGCTGTAGTTATAAGAAACAACACCCGTGATAAAGCCCATCACGACACCAAACATGACGTAATGGGCTAGGTACGGCTTTAAAAATCTTCTAACCATTAAAACGGGATATCATCATCAAAGTCAGCAGTTGCTTCTTGCTGTGGCGCACTGCCTTGGTTGTTATATGATGATGCTTGCGGAGCGCTGGCATGATCCATGCCGCCTGCAGGTGCACCACCGCCTTTACTGTCTAGCATTTGCATGGTGCTAGCAACAACTTCGGTTGTGTAACGATCTTGGCCATTTTTATCTTGCCATTTGCGAGTGCGCAAACTGCCTTCGATGTAAACCTTTGAGCCCTTACGTAAATATTCGCCAGCAATTTCTGCTAAGCGATTGAAAAATGCAATCTTGTGCCACTCTGTGCGCTCTTGCTGCTGCCCGGTGTCTTTGTCTTTCCAAGACTCACTGGTTGCAACACTGATATTAGTGACTGCGCCGCCGCTTGGCATATAACGCACGTCTGGGTCTTGCCCTAAATTTCCCACAATAATGACTTTATTTATTCCTCGACTGGCCATCTTGACCTCCTTATTCCGTTGTAGATTTGTAGTTATACATTACTAACCAACACAGCGTAACACATAGCAATATGAAGTACAGTGTGGTTGCTGAGCAGTAGTTTAAAACGATTCCGGCCACAATACCACCCAAAAAAATTCCAAAGAATTGGCAGGTACTGTAGAAGCCCATCGCTGCCCCTCGGTTTTGCGTTGGGGCCACTCGCGTCATCAGCGCTGGGAAGCTTGCTTCTAGAAAGTTAAAGGCCAAAAAGAACAGGGCCAAAGCTATAAAAAACACGATAACTTCACTAGCAAACTGCCACAACAACAGGTTTGCCAAAGCCAACGCTGTTATCGCTATTATTATACCTGATTTGTGCCAACGCCGCCGCTCGACCAAACCCAGCAAGGGAAACACAATAACAAAAGTAAGTAAGATACCCGCCAAATAATAAAACACATGTTGCTCAAGTGGCTGACCTGTCAGTGCAATAATCTGCAGCGGCACCACCATAAACATCGCGGCGAGGACCATATGCAGCAGACCAATGCTGATGGCCACACTGCGGATTGGCCAATGTTGGAACACCTGCCAGATAGCTTGCAGGCTAGTAGCTTGGTTACTAGCAGAGGGGCTCCCTGGGCTGGGTATTGCATAGCGCAGCACCGGCAAGGCTAGGCCCGATAGTGCCGCCAATATCAAGAATAAACCAGACAAACCCAGCTTCACTGCCAACAAAGGCCCAAGCACCAAACTGACACTAAATGCCAAACCAATGGTGATGCCGATGCAAGCCATCGCCTTGCTGCGACGCTCGGCTGCGACCAGATCACCCATCATCGCGATACAAACCGCTGAAATAGCCCCTGCCCCCTGCAATAGACGACCGAGTATCAATGCCGCCATATGCTCGAAACTAGCTGCCAGCAAGCTACCAAGCGCGAATAACACCAAGCCAAAAGCTATCAGCGGCTTGCGCCCAAACTTGTCAGAAAGAATGCCAAAGGGAATTTGCAACAGCGCTTGAGCCAAACCATAAATACCTAAGGCCAGACCGATTAATAGCGGGGTTGAGTTGGGTAACTTTGATGCGTACACGGAGAGCACCGGATATAGCAAGAACAAGCCAATAATGCGCAGAAAGTACAGTGAGCTAATGCCGGCCACTGCCTGACGCTCACCCGATGTAAAGCCAAGTTTTATCATAGTAGAGCATTATACCCTACTTGCTTTGGCTAAGCTTCAAGGTTGTAAGCTGCGAACAAATGTCTTCCATGCTCGGGCGCTCAACCGGGTTATGGCTAGACGCGATCCGAAACATCGCTTTCACCGGTTCAGGGGATTGCATAAGCTCTGGGTTTAAACCGCCATTTTCCCGCACAAAAAAATCCAGCAAAGCACCGTTTTCATACAGCAAAAACTGCGTAGCAACAGGAAGGGTTCTTGTTGCGTGGAAAAATGGATACATTTTTTCATGTGCAAACAAATGCCACAACATAATAGCATAGCTGTATACATCTGAATGCAGACCTACCCCATATTCTGCTTCGCTAGGTATGTTTTTCGGGGCATTACCATTGCTTGTATTGCTTAAATAGTTTTGAAATCTTTCGTGAGCTGCTTGTTTATTCTCAGCTGCAAAAGCTTCAAGTGGCCTGACGTATAACGTATAAGTGTTTGCATCAACCGGTTCTTTTGGAAGGTCTTTCAAATAAACAGCCGCACCAAAATCAGCAAGCTGAGGTTGATAATTTTCATCTAATACAACATTCTCCAGTTTAACATCGCGCCACACTATACCCTGCTGGTGCAGGTAAGACATGCCTGCCGATATGCCACTAGCGATAGGCAACTTTCTTTTCTCTGGCAACTTATCTGCTCTGAGTGCTGCCATTACATTACCTTTCGGCGCCAGGCTCATACGCATGGTTTTCCCATCGTGAGCAACACCTAAAAAGCGCACAATGTGAGGGTGTTGGCATGCCCCAAGTATGCGCGCCTCTTCTAAAAGCAACAGTGCCTCACTTTCGTTCTTGAGCTGTTTTACTGCAACCCTAAGTGTTCCAATGCTAGCCTCAAAAACATGTGCATATGTGCCTTCACCCAAATGCCTAACACCACCGTACTGTTGTTCGTTACTCGAAAATATTAACGTATCGTCAAAACAAAGTCTTTTTAATTGTTCTGCAGCAATGACCTGGCGCGCTTTTTTTTCAAAACCGATAAAATATTCTGAGTTCTTGTTGACTTCATAAATATGCTTAATCATATTTTTTGCGCGCTCACTTAATACCCTGATGCTCAAATCTGTGTTCCTTCGCACAAAGGTGCGCAAAAATGTCAGATAATCGTCTGGGCTCATGCGTGCTTTATCAGCGGCTAATACGAAAAATTTCATGCAGGTGCGGTCTACAGGATTTGATATTTCCTGCATATAAGTCATGGGCGCAAGAAACCTCGCATAAAAGTCGATGGCTTTTTGTAGAGCGAATGGCGACTGTGTTTGCCTGTAAGCCGATAAATAATATTCAAAGGCGCTCTGCTCGGAATAATCCCTGTATTGCAATGGCAATGCGTCCAGACCCATGGCGATAATATAGTCTGATAAACCCTGCGGCACACCTTTTAAAGCATCCACTATAAGATGAACATTCTCAACATTTAAAAAAGGCCTGTCCGCGCTTCTGATCAAGCAGAGTACTTGCTTAAAAGCGGCTTTCCAGTCATTAGGCTTAGCGCCAGTTATTAACCCCGGCATCATCAACCTAAACTTATAATAAGCCTGCTCTGCAGCATTTAAGGGGGTTGCTAGTGCCTTGAATATTTCATTTGCTTGGGGTTTGCTATCAAATCCATCGATATAAGCCATCATTTGCTTATAGTGTACATCTGCGCCAGTCATTACTACTCCTTTAAAACTAATGCTGCCTATAAACTGCGCATTATACCAGCTAAGCTAGTATTTTGGCTGATTTACCGGTAAAATACGCTGCTATGCAAAACATTACCATCAAGGGTGCACGCACCCATAATCTCAAAGATATCGACGTTACCCTGCCTCGGGAGAAGCTGATTGTGATTACCGGGCCTTCTGGCTCAGGCAAGTCATCACTGGCATTTGATACCCTCTATGCCGAGGGGCAACGCCGTTACGTTGAATCACTCTCAGCCTATGCCCGGCAGTTTTTGGCGAAGATGGAAAAGCCGGATGTCGATCATATCGAGGGCTTATCACCTGCCATCTCGATTGAGCAAAAATCGACTTCGCATAACCCCCGTTCGACGGTGGGTACCGTTACCGAGATCTACGATTATCTACGATTGCTATTCGCCCGTGCCGGCCAGCCTGAGTGCCCTAAACATGGTGATACGCTCAGCGCACAAATGGTCAGCGAAATGGTTGACCAAGTATTGGCCTTGCCTAAAGACTCGAAAATGATGTTATTGGCACCTGTAGTGATGAACCGTAAAGGCGAACATGTGCAACTGCTCGGCGAGCTTAAACAGCAAGGTTTTATCCGTGCACGCATCAATGGCGAAATTTACGAGCTCGACGATGCACCGAAACTAAACTTACGTCAAAAACATACCATTGAAGTGGTGGTTGACCGCTTTAAAGTGCGCGATGATTTGCAACAACGTCTCGCTGAATCTTTTGAAACAGCGCTAGCACTGACCGATGGCCTTGCACGTGTGGCTTATATCGATGAAGATAAACCTGAACTGATATTTTCATCAAAATATGCTTGCCCACATTGCGGCTACAGTATTCCTGAATTAGAACCACGTTTGTTTTCTTTTAATAACCCTATCGGTGCCTGCCCAAGCTGCGAAGGTTTAGGTGTCGAAAGTTATTTTGATGAAAGCCGCGTGATGGCAGACCCATCGCTAAGTTTAAGCCAAGGCGCTATTCGTGGCTGGGACAAGCGTCATAGCTATTATCATCAGCTGTTAATTTGCCTTGCGAAACATTATAAGTTCTCGGTTGATGAGCCCTACGAAGAACTCAGCGAAGAAATACATAACACTATTTTGCATGGCTCAGACGAAGAAGACATCGTTTTTGAATACATGAATGAGCAGGGCCGCAAGTTTAAGCGAAAGCACCCTTTTGAAGGCATCATGAACAACATGGAACACCGCTATAACGAAACATCATCAGAATACATTCGCACTGAGCTTTCAAAATATTTAAATACCCAAGATTGCACCACTTGTGAAGGTTCACGCTTATGCGAGACAGCGCGCTATGTATTTATGGATGGCAAAACTTTACCATCGATTACCGAATTACCTATCGATGAAACAGTTCGGTTTTTCAAACAATTAAAGCTCCCAGGCGCACGCGGCAAGATTGCTGAAAAAGTTCTGCTAGAAATCATCGCTCGCCTTGCTTTTTTAGAAAACGTTGGCCTGGAATATTTAACGCTTGATCGCAGCGCCGAGACTTTATCCGGTGGTGAGGCGCAACGTATCCGCTTGGCGAGCCAAATCGGCTCAGGATTAGTGGGCGTAATGTATGTGCTGGATGAACCCACTATTGGTTTGCATCAACGTGATAATTCACGACTTTTAAAAACCCTGCAAGACTTGAAAAAACTCGGCAACACAGTCATTGTTGTAGAACATGACGAAGAAACCATGCTCAGTGCCGATCACATTTTAGATATCGGCCCAGGCGCTGGCGTGCACGGTGGCGAAGTGGTTGCTTTTGGCACACCGAAACAAATCATGGACCATAAAGGTTCTTTAACAGGTGATTATTTGTCTGGTCGCAAAGCCATTCCGATTCCGAAAAAACGTGTGGCTTATAATAAAATGCGTGAGATCAGTTTAATGGGTGCCGCTGGCCACAACCTGCAAAAAGTCGATTTACATATTCCTTTAGGTCTCATGACTTGTGTTACCGGTGTTTCTGGCTCAGGTAAATCCACTTTGATTAATGAGACTCTATACCCTCTCGCGGCAACTGAATTAAACCGTGCCACCACTTTATCTGTTGAGCCACACAAAGAAATGAAAGGCTTGCATCAACTTGATAAGGTCGTTGATATTGATCAGTCGCCGATCGGTCGCACGCCACGTTCTAATCCAGCTACTTACACGGGCTTGTTTACGTTAATCCGTGATATGTTTGCCGGCACACAAGAAGCCCGGGCGCGCGGTTACAAAGTCGGACGCTTTAGCTTTAACGTAAAAGGTGGCCGTTGCGAGGCCTGCCAAGGTGATGGCGTGCTACGCGTAGAAATGCATTTCTTGCCAGATATTTACGTGCCTTGCGATACTTGCAAAGGAAGACGTTATAACCGTGAAACCTTAGAAGTTAAATACAAAGGTAAATCAATTTTAGATGTACTGAATATGACCGTAGAAGAAGCGATAGAATTTTTTGAGCCCGTACCTAGCATCAAGCGCAAACTCGTTACGCTGGAACAGGTGGGTCTGTCGTATATTACGCTTGGCCAAAATGCCACGACTCTGTCCGGCGGTGAAGCACAGCGTGTGAAGCTTGCTAAAGAATTATCAAAACGCGACACAGGGAATACTTTATATATTCTCGACGAGCCAACAACTGGCTTGCACTTCAACGATGTGGCTATGTTACTAAAAGTTTTGCAAACGCTGCGCGACCATGGCAATACAATCGTCGTGATCGAACATAATTTAGATATTATTAAAACCGCTGACTGGGTTGTTGATTTAGGGCCTGAAGGTGGTTACAAAGGCGGTAAAATTATTGCACAAGGCACCCCTGAAGAGGTGGCAAAAGTTAAAGGTTCATTTACCGGTGAGTTTTTAGCGAAGATGTTGTAAAGATCGAGAGAACCCCTACGGTAAAATTTAAGGTTGTTTAATAAAAGCAGTACATTGAGGTAAATGATGTTAACCCCTCTACAACATGATTATATAAATGAAATCATCTGTAATGATCTGTCATCGATAGTGTATTACAGTCTCCGCGCGGAGTGCCCTGCTGAGCACCGCACGAGCATAAGAAATTACCTTGCAATATTGTGTGAAAGCGAAAATTTATCGCAAGCCATAGCAAATATTCCTGCTGGGCTGCCCGTTGCTATAAAAGGCTTTCTGCGACTTACTGCGGAAAAATATCATACTGAAAACATACCTAGTATTTTTTTCGTCGAACAGAAATACAAAGCTGCTGTACAAATAATATTCCAAGAACTTCTTGCTAGCACGGCCTACTATTTACATGATGACAAATTCTTGAAGCCCCCTGCAGCAACGAAGAGCGTTGACACATTAGTGAAGCAAGTCTTAAGGCCTGATAGCATTGCTGTACAAGCACGTGCAAGAAAGCAAAAGCCACATACTCCAACACTGGATGACGCTTTAAAGACTGCTGAAAATGGTCTAGAAAAAAATCAGCCTGTGCATGGCATCTTAAAACAACCTGTTCATGCGCTACAGAGCATGACTAAATTATATGAAAACGCGCCAAATGACCGCCGAAGAATCGCCTTGAAGCAACGCTTAAAATTGTTGGATTTTATGACGACCTTTTTGTTATTTTCCGAGCGAGATTTTTTAAACGCTACCTATGACGAAGGCATTGATTTACCTAGGCAAAACAATAATTATGACGAAAGGATTGAATTACCTAGGCAAGATATTACTTCTTTTTCTATATTGCTGGCTGGGGGTTTAATTCTTGCAGGCTTTTTTACTTATGCATACCTTGACAATAATACACGTGCCGCTCCCAGATCAAGGGACATTCAAATGCCAGGCTCGCGTCCTTTTTGGCCAAGCGGTATAACAGAATTAGGGCACGCAGACTCTTTGTTATTTCGGCATTTAGCAACTCGCGGAGGCCTGCATAGCTTTGAGGGCGTGGTCTCTCCTTTTGCTGACTACCGTATCGACTATAGCAATCACCCTGCACTGTTCCAGATTGTTCCAACAATCGATCTTGGTAAAATGCATGCACAATTTGATAATTTTGACACCAGCTTGCGTCTCGCCACGGCAGAAATTGCAGAGCTTCTTTCTGAGCAAGATGTGAACTTTATGCAAGCCTATAGCTATATCTGGGCATTTTTAGCAGAGCATGGGCGCCAAACAGGTTTAGCCTCAACCCTTGGAGGAAGATTTTATTTTAGCAATGAGCAACAACTTCACCTACGCGCAATAGAAGCATTGCGCGCTGGACTTGAAGCTGTTGTAAAAAGCCGTTTGCCTAGTTATTTCACCATTGATGCCGGGCAGCATATACATCCAGAAAAGCTTCTTTATGGCTTGGAACAACTTACATTCGAAGCAGAAGCAATTCATGAGAATATGCAGGAAGATAAGTTCTGTATATTAAAGCGATGGTTAGACCTATTAGACCATAATAAAATTGATTATGTGTGGCCAGAAAATCTTGATGCAAACACGCTAACAACTGCATATCAGCAAGGTGCAAAACAGTCTAGCATCGTGTCTGCTAGGGACCGCATGTCAAAGTCAATGCAGGAAAAACCGTGTCCTTGGTGGCAAAAACCACAAGCTTATATTGGTGTGGGCCTTGGAAGTGCAAAAGACTTAGTTTGTAATGCCTGGGTAGCTACAGCAACTCAAGGAACACAGCCTGCCTCTACAGCTAAGCTAACAAAATCTAATATACAGCCGGGTTCACGGGAATACACTCTAGAAACAAGCTTAGAAATCAGATTAGATGAAGCGCGGCTACATAAAAATGCCGTAACTAGAGCAAGAACTATTGCAAGCAACAAGAATGCACAAGAAAATTTGAAATCAGTTATCGCAGAACTTTATATATACCTTTTTGCCACTGACAATCCCTCTTTAAGCCGCAGTTCTGCATTTTTAGAAAGCTACTTAGCGCTAAGAGAACATAAGATTTTAGTACATTCCGCATCCCTGCAGACAAATAAAAAAGAACAATATGCATTGCGCAGCTTGAACTCATTGGCCCTCGGGATGAGAACCTTAATGAGCATGCGTTTTTCTGGCGATGAAAGAACACAGCAAAGTCTTGCTGCCGCAAATAAACTGAATGCCAAAGGACACAGTAGTCTAGATTTGTGGCTTGAAGCCATGAACATAGTTTGCATAAGGCAAGAAGTTGACCCACGCTGCCCCGACCCATACCTAGGTGTAGAAAAAAACCATGCGAATCTACGACAAGCACAAGCTGATTTCCGGAGCTTATTTGCCGAGTGGATAGATGAAGTTTTTGATAACAATATTATTTCGCACGGATTAAGAAAAAGACAAACAAGTATAATTGCCAGCTATAAGAACACGTCTATCAACATTGCAACCTCTGCTATGCATGAAGCCATGAAATCAGAAAATTGTGGTTTTATGTACAAAAGAATAGCGGGGCTTGAAAATGACGAGCATTATGGGAACACTGCAAAGCTTGTATGTGATATGTGGAAGGCAACGGTTCAACATAAAGAAAGCGGTCAGCGCGAAGATTGGCAACCCGGGCAAAACCCTGGTTGGTAAATTGCTGCAAGTGAATACTTGCGGTGTGCCTGCCCTATTTACAAAGTACTTTGTTGCACAAATTTTTCCTAATCTGTTATCAGAGCCCAGAGCGTTAGCGATGGGTGCGATGTGATCCATGCTGATCACCCCTCCCTTACGGTCGGGGCTCTGATAGCAGATCTTCTCAAGATTCCTAACATATACGCCCTACAAATTACTCAATCCCACCTCACGCACACAGTTCTGACTCAAGATTGTTGCAAGTATAAAATCCCCCGCCGGCCGTTGGCCGCCTGCCCCCTTCACAAAGGGGGCGATCGCAGTGCAGTGATGTTGTAGCAGCTTATCGTAAGATTTATGGGGTGATTGCTGCGATCACTGCTGCAAGGTGTTTCATATTGTTTTTCGTCATATCTGCGTATTCGCTATGGCCGCCATCGCCTGCTCTATTAGAAATAACACGTATGCCTATGAAATCAACATCGGCATAATTTGCTGCTTGCGCCGCACCGGCTGTCTCCATATCTGCGGCATCAGCACTACAAATATCACGCTTTTCTTGTCGCTGTAGATCATTTTGAGTAACCGTATCTCCCGTAGCTATCGTGCCTACGTGCAAATTGTTAATACCTTGATCTTCTAGTCTTTGCTTATATTTTTTGATCAGTTTTGATGAAGAGTAAAAAAACTCACTGTCCCAGTTTGGAATTTTTGCTTTTTTGCCATCAAAAGAGCTTAGGTCGAAATCATACTGACAAGATTTTTCTACTATCAAAACATCCTCATACTTTAAATATTCTTGCAATGATCCGGCTAGACCAACAAAAATCACTTCATCTAAAGCGAAGTTTTCTATTGCTGTATTAACACACAATGCAGCATTAACTTTCCCTATGCCACAACGGACTATAAGATATTGTATATCGCTCGAGGAGAAAGTGGTTTGATAATAAGTAAAGTTTGAAATTTTTTGCGCTTCACCAAGATTGCCGGCAAAGTGGTCTTTTAAGACCGTAAACTCAGATGCTGTGGCTGAAAAAATACCAACGCTTGGTTTTGCATAAACAGAAAATGAAAGGCAGGCAATTAGTAGTACTGAAGCCGTTTTGTTCATAGAAGCTCCCCTTTCTACATGGGTCGAGCAGGGTGCACGCCCTACGAGGCGAAGGGTGGATTTGCTCCACCCGAGCAATATATTAAGCTTCAGTGGCGGATTGTTCAACCAATTGAACATAGGCCATAGGGGCGCTGTCGCCAACACGGTGGCCGCATTTAAGAACGCGAGTGTAACCACCAGGGCGCTTAGCATTGGCAGGGCCAACTACTTCAAAAAGTTTTGTGACAGCTTTGCGGTCACGCAGACGATCAAACGCTAAACGACGGTGCGCTAGTGTGTCTTCTTTGGCCAAAGTAATCATTGGCTCAATGAAACGACGCAGTTCTTTTGCTTTTGGCAATGTTGTACGAATAGTTTCGTGATCAATCAAAGATGCCATCATGTTGCGAAACATGGCTTTACGATGGCTGCTGTTACGATTGAGTTTCCGTCCTGATTTGCGATGGCGCATGCGTCTATCCTCTTATAAATCTTTTAAAGTTTCTGGCGGCCAGTTCTCAAGGCGCATGCCCAAAGAAAGCCCACGAGTTACTAGAATATCTTTGATTTCATTCAATGATTTCTTGCCTAGGTTAGGTGTTTTCAACAACTCTGCTTCAGAGCGTTGAATCAAATCACCGATATAGAAAATGTTTTCTGCTTTCAAGCAGTTTGCAGAGCGCACTGTTAACTCAAGGTCATCAACAGAACGTAATAACATAGGGTCAACCGCAACTTCTTCACGCGATGGCTCAGATGTCTTTTCTGCTTCAAGGTCAACAAATACGGCAAGCTGTTCACGCATAATAGTAGCTGCACGGCGAATAGCTTCTTCAGGGTCAATCGTACCATTAGTCGTGATATCAATAATTAATTTATCAAGATCAGTACGTTGTTTAACACGTGCATTCTCAACAGAGTAGTTAATTTTGCTAACAGGTGAGAAGCTAGCATCTAAGGTCAATTGACCAATTTTGTGCTCTTCATCTGTTTCAATTTGGTTTGCAGGCTCGTAACCACGGCCCTTACGCACTTTCATGCTCATGCTGATTTCGCCACTATCGCTTGTAATGTTACAAATCACGAGCTCTGGGTTAACGATATCAATATCTTGGTCAGTCTGGATATCACCTGCAGTAACAGGACCTTTACCAGATTTCTTTAAAGTAATAATAGTTTCTTTATCACTGTTGTGAATGATCGCAACTTCTTTTAGATTAAGAAGCAGTTCAACCATATCTTCTTGAATACCTTCAATTGTTGTGTACTCATGCAACACGTTGTCGATTTGCACTTCAACGATCGCACTGCCTGGCATAGACGACAATAAAATACGGCGTAGAGAGTTACCTAATGTATGGCCAAAACCCCTTTCCAAAGGCTCTAGCGTTACGCGAGCTTGGTGACGACCCAACTCTTGGATATCAACGATTCGCGGTTTTAAAAACTCTGTGGCTAAATTTTCCATTCTGATATCTCCGGCTTGCTACTGACTACTATTTCGAGTAGAACTCTACGATGAGCTGTTCATTAATGTCGGCTGGTAAATCGCTACGCTCAGGTGTACGTAAAAATGTACCCTCAAGTTTATTAGCATCTACTTTAACCCAATCATAATCATATTGCTCACTGAAATCTAGCGCAGCTTTAATGCGTAATTGCTTAGCTGCTTTTTCACGAACAGCAATAACATCGTTTGGCTTCACGATGTAAGAAGGAATGTTGACTACATTGCCATTGACGGTCACAGCTTTGTGGCCAACCAATTGCCTAGCTTCACTACGTGATATGCCGAAACCCATACGGTAGACGACTGTATCAAGACGTGACTCAAGTAGTGTTAACAAGTTGTGACCTGTAGGACCTCTACGACGATCAGCTTCTTGGTAATATAAACGAAACTGCTCTTCAAGAATGCCATACGTGCGACGTACTTTTTGTTTTTCACGTAACATCACACCATAATCACTCAAGCGGCTTCGGCGTTGACCATGCTGCCCCGGAGGTGAATTACGGTTTTCGATAGCGCACTTAGCGCTAAAGCATTTAGTACCTTTTAAAAATAACTTTTGGCCTTCCCGGCGACACTGCCTACACTTGGCTCCACGTGGATTTGACATTACTTTCTCACTCCAATTTAAACTCTTCGTTCGCCAGGCTCACGGCAACCATTGTGTGGTACCGGCGTTTTATCCAATAATTCTGTTACTGTAAAGAACTCACCTAAAGCGCGAATTGATGGCTCACGACCAGAACCCGGGCCTTTGATAATAACACTGACGTTCTTCAAACCATATACTTGCGCCGCTGTTTGCGCAGCACGCTTTGCTGCTACTTGCGCCGCATAAGGCGTGCTCTTACGTGAACCACGAAAGCCACACGAACCTGAAGTACACCAAGACAAAGTGTTACCCGCACGGTCTGTGATGGTAATAATTGTATTATTGAAAGAAGCTAAGATATGCACAATGCCATCTAAAACTTTTCTTTTCTCTTTCTTCTTTGTACTTTTTGCGTTTTTTGCAATTGCCATAATCTATCCTTTTACTTCACTCGACCTGATGTCGCAGAATTGTTGCGGGTATTCTGACCGCGACAAGGTAAACCTTTAAGATGGCGTAGCGCACGGTAGCATTGAATGCCTTTCAAGCGCATTTTGTCCCCTGCTATTTTGCGACGCAGATCACCCTCTGTCATGTACTTTTCTACCTCTGAACGGAGCGCAGTCTCATCTTCATTCGAGATCTCCACGCCTTTAGCGGAAGACTTAACGCCCGCCTCAGCACAAATTTTACGGGCCGTTTTGCGCCCAATACCGAAAATAGACGTCAAGCCTATTTCTATGTGTTTCTGACCAGGGATTGTTACCCCAGCAATTCGTATTCCTATACTCACTTGCTAAACCCTACTTATTTTGAAAAGAGAATGCATAATAACCATAAGTCGCTCTAAAATCAAGCGCCTTTACCCTCGAGTCTTTGTGCCCTGCACTGTTTTGTGCTTGGGATCACGCTTACAGACAACCCATACGCGACCCTTGCGGCGGATAATCTCGCAGTGCTCACACTGCTTTTTGACTGAAGCCCTAACCTTCATGTCCTATACTCCTAAAATTGCCATATTATACCCTTAAATAGGGCCCAAACCTAGTGTTTTCTGCCATTATCTAGGCTGCACCTTCTTCATCAAAGAATCATACTGAAATGACATCATATGGGTCTGAATTTGCTGCATCAGATCCATAATCACTACCACGATAATCAATAATGAGGTGCCTCCAAAGACGAATGGCACCTGCCAACCTACAATCAAGAACTCAGGTAATAGGCAGACAAAGGCCAGGTACAGGGCTCCTGTGAGGGTCAGACGAGTCATCACGCCATCAACGTAATTAGCTGTTTGCTCACCCGGACGCATGCCTGGGATAAAAGCCCCTGATTTCTTCAGGGTATCAGCTGTTTCCCTGGGGTTATAGACCAAGGCTGTATAAAAGAAAGCAAAAAAGATAATCGCTACCGAGAATAAAATAAGGTACAAAGGCTGGCCTGGCGATAGCATTAAGCTGAGCTCACTCAGGAAGCCTGTAGGGCTAGCAGCAAAAAACTCGCTGACAGTCGCTGGGAACAACAAGATACTGGAGGCAAAAATGGGTGGAATGACCCCCGCCATATTTACTTTTAGCGGCAAATGGCTCGTTTGTGCCGCATACATCTTGCGGCCATGCTGCCGTTTGGCATAGTTCACTGTAATACGACGCTGCCCACGCTCCACAAATACCACAAATGCCGTAATCGCGACAATACCGATAATAAGAAATACCAAGCTCAGTAAGTGCATCTGCCCTTCACGCGCCTGTTCGAATATTCTGCCTGCCGCACCTGGTAAACCAGAAACGATGGAAGCAAAGATAATCAGTGAAATACCGTTACCAATGCCACGCTCGGTGATCTGCTCTCCCAGCCACATCAAGAACATAGTCCCTGTGACCAGAGTGACACACACTACAAAATAGAATGGTAAGCCGCCAAATAAGGCAACGCCTGCGCCTTGTAAAAATTTCGCCATGCCGATAGATTGAAATGCCGCCAAACCAACTGTGCCGTAGCGAGTATATTGAGTAATTTTTTGTCGGCCAGTCTCGCCTTGCTTTTTAAGCTCACCTAATGTTGGAGATACGGCAACAAGCATCTGCATAATAATCGATGCTGAGATGTAAGGCATAATACCCAAAGCAAATACTGTGAAGCGTGTCAGTGCACCACCGGAAAACATATTAAACAAATCAAGAATGGTATTGCTTTGTGTACTAAAGAAGTCTTTAAGTTTAATTGGGTCAACGCCTGGCACAGGTACATGCGCACCAATACGATAAACGATCAAAGCAGCAATCACGAATAAGATTTTGTTTCTTAACGCGGTTAAAGACGTCGATTGACTGGACATGAAGACAGCTCCCTACTTAAGCTTAAGAAGCTTGCTCTTCAACTGGCTCTATCTTCCCACCTGCAGCAATAATTGCTTCTGTCGCACCTTTAGTAACACGGATACCGCGTACTGTTACTGGACGAGAAATCTCACCTGAAGCAAAAATTTTGGCATGCTTAATGTCATGGCTAATAAGATTAGCCGCACGTAGCGCATTGAGATCAACTATTTCCGCCTCAACCTTATTCAATTCACTTAAGGTGATTTGTGCAGTAACACGTGAAAGATAAGAATTAAAACCACTCTTAGGAATACGGCGAATCAACGGCATTTGTCCACCTTCGAAACCAGGTTTTACTTTACCTTTACCACGTGATTTTTGGCCTTTATGACCACGACCACAGGTTTTACCTGTACCAGAGCCCATTCCACGACCCACGCGTTTTCTCGGCGTTTTTGCACCAGCCGGCGGTGCTAATTCATTTAATCGCATATCTCTCTACCCTAATGTTCAATCAAATCTAATTTATCAACTGCTATACCACGTTTCGCAGCAACTGTTTGTGGTGTTGTCATATCTCGCAAACCTTTCAGGGTAGCTTTTACAACATTCACTGGGTTCGTAGAACCAATACATTTACCTAATACGTTATGTACACCCGCAACTTCCAATACCGCGCGCATCGCACCACCAGCAATAATACCTGTACCTTCAGAGGCAGGTAACATCACGATTTTAGAGGCACCATGAGCTGACTTAATTTCATGAAACAAAGTACCGCGGTTAAGCTCAACTTTTACCATGCTGCGTCGCGCACATTCCAAAGCTTTTTGAATGGCCAAAGGTACTTCTCGTGATTTACCTTTACCAATACCTACGCGACCTTTTCCATCGCCCACTACCACAATGGCGCTGAAGCTAAATATACGGCCACCTTTCACAACTTGCGCTGTTCTGCGTACCGCTACCAACTTCTCTTGTAAACCATCGCTTTTAGTTGATGTATCAAAACCTGACATCTATTTCATTCCTCTATCAATTAGAATTCCAGTCCGCCTTCTCTGGCCTGCTCAGCTAATGCTTTTACACGGCCATGATAAGGGAAACCTGCTCGATCAAACGATACTTTTTTAATGCCGGCTTTAACGGCTGCTTTAGCAATCTCTTCGCCAACCAATTTAGCGGCGTCAACATTACCTGTTGCTTGCAATTTCTTTCTAATAGCTGGGCTCAAAGTCGAAGCACTGGCAACCACTTTGTCCGAAGCGTCCGCTACAATAATTTGCGCATAAATATGCTTAGACGTTTTATGAATGCATAAACGTACCGCGTTAAGATTACGTGCTTTGGCACGATACTTACCAATTCTGCGTTTTCTTGCGTGCAATTTTACATTTTTAACTTTCTTTCTCATAGCTAAGACCTATTTTTTCTTGGTTTCTTTCAAGATAATCTGCTCATCGGCATAACGAACACCTTTGCCCTTATAAGGCTCAGGCGGACGGAATGAACGGATGTCTGCAGCCACTTGGCCAACCTGTTGTTTATCCATACCTTCAATAACAATCTCTGTTTGTGAGGGCGTTTGAATCTTAACACCTTCAGGGACATCAAATTTTACTGGATGTGAAAAACCCAAGCTCAAATTTAAAACGTCACCCTGCAATTGTGCACGGTAACCCACACCCACTAATAATAATTTTTTCTGGAAACCTTCAGTAACACCAATAACCAGATTACCTAGCAAAGAGCGCATCGTACCAGCCATAGCAATATCACTATCGTTTGCAGGCGCTATATGGATGATGTTCTCTTCCATTTTAAAAATAACATTTGGATGAAAATCCAATGTTTGCGTACCTTTAGGCCCTTTAACAGTAACTACGTTATCTTTAAATTCCGCATTAACCGCTTCGGGTAGTTGTAAAGGATTTTTTGCAATACGTGATGCCATAACTTACTCGCTACTCTACTGAACCGATAACTTCACCACCAACACCTAACTCACGCGCTTTTTTATCGGTCATTACACCTTTTGATGTTGACACAATAAGGCAGCCTAAACCACCTAAAACACGCGGCATACCATCTTTACCAGCATAACGACGTAGTGCTGGTCTAGATTCACGCTTGAGCTTAGCAATTACTGGTTTCCCATTAAAATACTTTAACTGAACACGAACAAAAGGTTTTTCCTCATGCTCTTCGTCTTTGACGTTTCCGATATAACCTTCTTCTAGCAATACTTGAAGTATTGCTTTCTTGTGCTTAGAAGCAGGTACTAATACTTCCGGGTGACAACGCTGACCAGCGTTACGTATCCGGGTAAACATGTCTGAAATTGGGTCTTGCATACTCATTTCTTTCTACCTTCCTCTACCAGCTCGACTTTGTAACGCCGGGGACTAAGCCTTCAGCAATCATTTTACGCAAAACAATACGACTAAAACCGGTAAAATTATTACCCCTTGGTCGACCGGTTGCTTTACAGCGTTTGCGAATACGTGTTGGGCTCGCATCACGCTTTAATTTTTGTTTCTTACGCGACATTTCCATAAGTTCATCAAAAGATGCTTCACCGCTTGCATATAACACGCGCGCTTCTTCTTGTAACTTTTCGCGCGTTGCTTTGCTACCTTCTACGCAGCGAATTCGCTTTAAATTACGTTCTATATTACTCGTTCTAGCCATTAGCTTTTAGACTCCCTAGACTCTTTAAACGGAAAGTTAAATGCTGACAGCAAGGCAAAACCTTCTTCGTCGGTTTTTGCTGTAGTGCTGATGCAAATATCAAAACCACGCAGCTTATCAACTTTATCAAAATCAATTTCAGGGCATACGATTTGCTCTTTAATGCCCATCGAAAAATTACCACGACCATCGAATGATTTTTTGGACACGCCACGAAAATCTCGCACACGTGGCATATAGATGCTAACCAAACGGTCTAAAAATTCGTACATCTGCTCACGACGCAATGTAACCTTGCAGCCAATAGGCCAGTCTTCACGAATCTTAAACCCTGCAACGGATTTTTTTGCTTTTGTTGTTACAGGTTTTTGGCCTGCAATCTTAGTCATATCACCCAAAGCAAATTCCATTACCTTTTTGTCTAGTGCTGCTTCACCCACACCCATGTTAAGGGTAATGGATTTTAATTTTGGCACTTCCATGCGATTGCAGCCCAATAGCTTTTGCAAGCTGGGGACAATCTTTGTGTTGTACTGTTCTTGTAACCTAGCGGCCATAACTCAACCTCATTTCGTATCAATCTGTTCGCCGTTAGAGCGAAAAATTCTTACTTTGCTTCCGTCTTTCAACGCTTTGTAACCTACACGATCTGCCTTGTCTGTTTCAGCATTTAAGATCGCAATATTTGAAATATGAATAACACTTTCTTGCTTAACCAACCCACCTTGAATGTTCTTCTGTGGATTAGGTCGAACGCTTTTTGTGACCATATTCACACCTTCGACTAATACTTTATTAATCTCAGGTAATACTTTTGTAATTTGCCCACGCTTGCCTTTATCTTTGCCAGCGATAACAACAACTTCATCGCCGCTTTTGATTTTGAGCTTAATAAGCTTCTTTGGTTTAACTTTTCTAACTTTCTTTGCCATCGTAAAACCCTACAGCACTTCAGGTGCTAGTGAAATAATCTTCATAAACGCTTCGCCACGCAACTCACGAGTTACAGGGCCAAAGATACGTGTGCCAACAGGCTGCTTTTGCTTGTTCAGCAACACAACCGCATTTTTATCAAAACGGATTAATGAGCCATCAGCACGACGCACGCCTTTACGTGTACGTACAACCACAGCAAAGTAAATTTCACCTGATTTTACTTTACCGCGAGGAATTGCTTCTTTCACAGTAACCACAACTACGTTACCAATATGCGCATAGCGTCTCTTTGAGCCGCCAAGCACTTTGATGCATTCAACTGCGCGGGCACCGCTATTATCGGCCACTTCGAGTCTTGTACCCATTTGAATCATGTCTTAAACTCCACTCGCTTTTTCTATCACTTCCGCCACAGTCCAGCATTTCTTTTTAGAAATAGGACGTGACATAAGCAGCTTTACTGTATCACCGATGCCACAAGTATTATCTGCGTCATGAGCATAAAATTTGGTTCTGTACTTTACATATTTACCGTACAGCGGATGACGTTTTTTACCAACCAACAATACGACAACAGTTTTGTCCATTTTATTACTAACGACTTTACCAATTACAAAGCGTTCTGTTTTGCTAACCGTTTCTGCAGTCATTACTTACCACCCTCTTTTGCTTGCATTTGTGTTTGCAAGGTTTTAATCCGTGCGATCGACTTTCTGATCTCAGCTAAGCGATGTAACGGTGTATTTGGCACCGTTGCCTTTTTGATGTTGAACTTAAGCTGCTCTTCACGCAGTTTTAACATTTCTGCGTCTAAGCCACTTGCATCTAATTTTCTTAAGTCGGCAATATTCATCACATAATTTCCCTAGTTACAAAGCTAGTCTTCATTGGCAGCTTTGCAGCTGCTAAAGCGAAGGCTTCACGTGCAATCACTTCAGTTACACCATCCATTTCATACAGCATTTTGCCAGGCTTGATTTGGGCAACCCAATATTCAACGCTACCTTTACCCTTACCTTGGCGCACTTCAAGTGGCTTTTTGGTAATAGGTTTATCTGGAAAAATGCGAATCCAAATTTTACCACCACGTTTAATGTGGCGTGTCATTGCGCGACGCGCAGCTTCAATCTGGCGTGCAGTAATACGACCGCGACCGGTTGCCCTTAGACCGTACTGGCCAAAACTAACCTTGTTGCCGCTGTGTGCCAAACCGCGGTTGCGGCCTTTCATTTGCTTTCTGTATTTTGTACGTTTTGGAGATAACATGACTACTCGCCCTTCTCTTCTTCTTTCTCAAAGATTTCGCCTTTGAAAATCCAAACCTTAATGCCGATGATGCCGTAAGTTGTTTTTGCTTCAAAAACCCCGTAATCGATATCAGCACGGAACGTATGCAATGGTACGCGACCTTCACGATGCCATTCAGTACGTGCAATCTCAGCACCACCTAAACGACCAGCAACCGCGACCTTCACACCCTGTGCCCCGGCACGCATTGCGTTGCTTACTGCCCGCTTAATAGCACGACGGAACATAATACGTTTTTCTAATTGCTGAGCAACAGTCTGCGCAACCAACTTTGCATCTAGATCAGGCTTTCTGACCTCTTCAACAGTAATCTGTACAGGCATCCCAACAATTTTCATTAGCTCTTGGCGCAACGGCTCAATATCTTCACCTTTTTTACCAATGACTAAACCAGGACGCGCAGACTTAACTGTAATCACTGCGTTCTTTGCAGGTCTTGAAATACGAATCTCACTAATCTGAGCTTGCGCTAATTTTTTGTTCAAGAAATCACGCACCATCATGTCGCTTTGCAACAATTCCGGGTAGTCTTTAATATTTGCAAACCAACGCGAAGCATGCTCTTTAACGATGCCTAGGCGAATACTATTTGGATGTACTTTCTGACCCATAAGTTAATCTCTCTCTTCTGTTTCGTTGTCGGCCACTGTTACCGTAATATGGCTAGTCGGCCGCGTAATTCTGTCAGCACGACCTTTGGCACGTGGTCTAACACGTTTGAAGTTCGAGCCGCTGTTTACAAAAATCTCTTTAATGTAAAGTTCATCAATATCTGCGCCTAAATTGTTTTCAGCATTAGCAATCGCAGAGTTTAAAACTTTACTGACAATCAAAGCTGCCTTTTGTGGCAAAAACTTCAACGTGTCTAGCGCTACTTCTACGCGCTGGCCGCGTACTTTATCAACGATCAAGCGCGCTTTTTGAGCAGACAGACGAATGTCACGTAAATGTGCTGATACTTGCATATTCTACTCCTTACCCTTCTTGTCGCCCGTATGCCCTTTAAAGGTACGTGTTGGCGAAAACTCACCTAATTTATGACCAACCATGTTCTCAGTAACAAAAACTGGTACATGCAAACGGCCATTATGTACTGCTATCGTTAAACCGATCATGTCAGGAATAACAGTAGAAGCGCGTGACCAAGTCTTAATTGGCTTTTTCGCCTGTGTTTTTGCAGCCACAATAATTTTTTGTAGCAAGCTGTTATGGACAAATGGTCCTTTTTTAGTCGAACGTGGCACTCTAACCTCTCTTTAAATTACTTTTGACGTCTATCACGTACAATATATTTACCCGAATCTTTCTTCTTCCGGCGTGTCTTATAACCCTTCGTAGGCGTACCTTTCTTGGTTACAGGATGACGACCACCCGAAGTACGACCTTCACCACCACCATGTGGATGATCAACTGGGTTTTTCGCTACACCACGAACACGTGGGCGGCGACCCAGATGACGAGAAACACCCGCCTTACCTAAAGTCTTCAAACCATGCTCAGCAAAACCTACTTCACCGATTGTGGCACGACAGGTCGCTAAAATCTTACGACGCTCACCAGATCTCAGCTTAATTTGCACGTAACGACCATCTTCATCTTTGGCCATCAGTACTGCTGAACCACCAGCACTACGAATCATTTGAGCGCCTTTACCTGGCTTCATCTCAATACAGTGGATTACCGTGCCATCAGGTATTTTACTCATTGGCAGGGTGTTACCCACTTCAATCGCAGCCTCAGGGCCTGACATCAAATTTGTGCCAGCTTTTACACCACGAGGGGCTATAATATACCGTCTTTCGCCGTCTTTGTACACCACTAGAGCGATGTGAGCCGTGCGATTCGGATCATATTCAAGACGTTCAACCCGTGCTGGTATACCGTCTTTATCACGCTTGAAATCAATCTTACGTAATAAACGCTTATGACCACCACCACGACGCTCAACTGTCATGCGACCTTGGTTATTACGACCACTTGTTTTCTTTGGCTTAGCTTTCACTAAACCTGGATGTGGTCGACCCGTATATAAGTCTTCTTCCTTAACTACAACGGTGAAACGAGCACCATTAGTCATCGGACGTAATTTTCTAACACTTACTGCCATCTTGCTTCCCCAGCTTACTCAGCGGCTACCATTTCAATCGAATGCCCATCGGCAAGCGAGACGTAAGCTTTCTTTACATCAGCGCGTTTGCCGGGCTTAAAACGTGTACGTTTCTGTTTACCAATTTGGTTCAGAATGTTCACACTTTTTACTTTTACATTAAACATGGCTTCAATAGCTTGCTTGACTTTAATTTTGTCAGCGCGCTTATCCACCAAAAAAACATATTGATTATGAGTTTCCATTGCCATCATGCTTTTTTCTGAAACAACAGGTGACTTAATCAGGCTATATAATGCTTCTTTGCTCATGCGTAAGCCTCCTCAATTATTTTAAGTGCATCTTTAGTGACAACAACTTTATCAAAGTGCACTAATGAAACTGGGTCAATGTGTCGCGGCTCAGTAATCGCAACATGCGGTAAGTTACCCGCACCCAATAATAAATTTTTATCTACATCGTGGGTAATGATCATTGCGTAATCAACACCAAGATCAGCCAACCATGCTTTGCAAGTTTTTGTTTTGTGGTCAGCAAGACTGACTTCTTTAATAACAATCAAGCGCTCTTGTCGAACCAATTCAGACAAGATGCTACGCATAGCGTTTTTATACATTTTGCGGTTAACTTTCTGCGTGTAATCCCGAGGTTTAGCAGCAAACGTTACACCACCACCACGCCAGATAGGACCTGTGCGGGTACCTGCACGTGCGCGGCCAGTACCTTTTTGCTTCCATGGTTTAGCGGTTGAACCACTAACATCAGAACGCGTTTTTTGCTTTTTAGTACCTTGACGGGCGCCAGCTTTGTGAGCTGTAACAACTTGATGCACTACCGATTCATTAAATTCTGCGGCAAAAACAGCTTCAGAAACTTCAATCTTTGTACCTTTTATTACTTTTAGTTCCATGATGCTACCCTTTAACCCTTTCTGCAAGTTTAATAGAAACCCTTGCGCCTACTGCGCCGGGAACAGAACCATTTACCATAATAAGTTGTTTTTCAACATCAATCGCCGTAACCTTCAAAGAAGCAACTGTCGTGCGGACGTTACCCATCTGCCCAGCCATTTTTTTGCCTTTGAATACACGACCGGGCGATTGGTTTTGGCCAATTGAACCGGGTGCGCGATGAGATAAAGAGTTACCATGCGTTGCATCTTGTGTGCTGAAGTTGTGACGCTTTACGCCACCTTGAAAACCTTTACCTTTAGAAGTTGAAGTAACATCTACTTTTTGGCCTTCAGCAACTACTGCATCGATTTTGATTTCGTCGCCTAATTTATATTCAGCAACTTTATCGTCCGCTATGCGGAATTCCCAAAGACCCAAACCTGGCTCTACACTTGCTTTCGCAAAATGCCCTGCAAGTGGCTTTGATACACGGCTCTTTTTCTTTTTGCCCGTAGTAACTTGCACTGCAGCATAACCATCTGTTTTTAGGTTTTTGATTTGCGTAATAATATTCGGTAACACCTGAATCACTGTTACAGGCGTTGATGTCCCATCTTCTTTAAAGATGCGAGTCATACCACATTTTTTTCCAACTAGGCCAATTGCCATGATCCACTCCTCACTAATCTTCGACGCTATCAACTTTGATTTGTACGTCAACGCCCTCAGATAAGTCAAGCTTCATTAAAGCATCAACTGTTTTATCTGTAGGACCAATAATATCCACAAGTCGTTTGTGAAATTTTAATTCAAATTGCTCTTGCGCATCTTTGTTAACATGCGGTGAAATTAACAAGTTAAACTTGCGCTTTCTAGTCGGTAGGGGTACGGGACCACGTAGGCCTGCACCTGTACGCTTTGCAACGTCAACAATTTTGGCCGTTGCTGAGTCAATCAGCGCATGGTCAAATGCTTTCAATACAATACGAATACTCTGCTTTTGCATTTCATTATCTCAATTGTTAAAAAACGTTACCTGCTGCTGCTAAAGCTACAACAGGTTATAAATCATCACTCTATTACTTTAGCTACAACACCGGCGCCAACAGTACGGCCACCTTCGCGAATCGCAAAACGTAATCCATCTTCCATCGCAATCGGTGCAACTAATTCTACTACCATCTTGATGTTATCTCCAGGCATAACCATCTCAACACCTTCAGGTAAT
>JAJFKJ010000029.1 GCA_021773275.1 Gammaproteobacteria bacterium | reverse complement strand
CGCCTCAGAATCCGCAGACCACCAATCTTGCAATTTTCTAGCGAGACAGTTCGAGCGTCACGGACAGCGCGGTCCCATTCCGGCGCAGTTCCAGCGCCAAATTGTCACCCGGCCGACGCAAGGCTATGGCCGCAATCAGGGCGCTCGACTTGTGTGTGGCCCGGCCGTCAACGGACAAGACAAGATCACCTGTCAGAACACCTGCCTTTTCAGCCGGTAGCCCCGAAAGGACCTCGGTCACTCTGACACCTGTTGCGGTGTCGAGGTCATCGCCTGAAAGGTTGGTCACGCGGATGCCGGCCTTGGGCCGGACGAATCGTCCTTGGGATGCAAGATCTTCGACAACTCGAAAGAGCAGCGCGGAGGAGACCGCAAAGTTGACGCCGATATTTGCATCCGACTCCTTACTGAAGATTGCCGAGAGCATGCCGACAAGCCGCCCCTTGGTGTCGACCAAGGCCCCGCCGGAGGAGCCAGGGTTCACCACCGCATCTGTTTGCACGAAATCTTCCACGGGGTTGAAGCCGACGCCGCTCCGGCGTGTGGCCGAGACGACACCGCAGGTGACCGATGGGCCCAGACCGAACTGATTGCCAACGGCGCAGACCGGCTCGCCCAATGCGGGCTCGGGAGCTGCTTCAAGGACTGGCATGTCTTCCCCTATTCGAAGCAAGGCGATGTCTGTTGCGGCATCGCCAGCGACAAGTTCAGCCGGAATCCGGCGACCGTCATTCAGTTCGATAGTTACTCGCGTAGCGCGTTCGACCACATGCAGTGCGGTCGCCAAAAGGCCCCCAGGCATGACGGCGATCGCCGTACCCTCCGGGGCACTACCGGGCGGTGTTCCTGGCTCGCCTCCACGTTGGTGACCCGGCCAAAGTGGAAGAACCCTGACGACCGAATCCATCGTTTGGCGCTCGAAGGCGATTGCCGGCGAGGACATCACCACGAGAGTTCCAAGAAGAACGCACATGATGGGCCTAAAACAAGAGCGCACTCTACCGATACCTAGTGGATAGAAGAAGAAGATAACCCCACCCAGAACAGGCGATTGAGATCGGAAGACCGTCATGCGTGCTATTGTCCTTCCAAGCGATCCGCAGCCAAAACTCCACATCTATACCACCGAGCAGTGGGTGATCCGGGACCATCAATTTCTGAACTTGTATGAAGCGTGGGTGAGACGCCGCATCACGAAGGATACCACCAAAGCGATCAGCCCCATTGCCAAGACGATAAGATCGCCGCTGCGGCCGTAGAGCGGAGTTGCCACCAGAGGCGCTGGAAGTGCCGAGTCCAATGTTCCTGTCTCGCCCAGATCGAGACGGCCAGTGACTCGGCCCAGCGGATCGACAATGGCCGAAATCCCCGAGTTGGCCGCGCGAACGAGAGGCAACCCCCTCTCCACTGCGCGCATACGCGCCATTTGAAAATGCTGATAGGGGCCTGTGGAGATGCCAAGCCAGGCATCGTCCGTCACATTCAAGAGCCACCTCGCGGCTCCGGTCCCAGATTCGGGCTTCCAGTCTGGGAACATCGCCTCATAGCAAATGAGGGGTTGGAACGGCGGGACATTCGGCAAGTTGATGATCCCAGGCTCGGCTCCAGGCGCAAAGTCCATGCGCCCGTCCGTCGATTTTTTGAACGGCAAATACGATCCCAGAGGTAGGTACTCATCAAACGGAAGCAAAAGAACCTTGTCATAGCTGGCAAGAACCTCCGCGTCGGCCGAAATGGCCAGCAGGCTATTATGAACCCGGCCGGGTCCACTCGATCCATTTGAATATCGCACCGCTCCCGTCAGCAGTATGGCCCCGGATGGCAGGATCGAAGCAATCGCTCTTCGCTGTTCGACGTCGCTCCCTAACGCCAAGGGGACTGCTGTTTCCGGCCATATCAGGAGCTTGATATCCGATGGGCCCGCGAGGCCTGAGAAGGCTTCATAACGCTGGATGATGCGGTCTTTCTCGGCCGGTTGCCATTGCAACGATCGGGGGACGTTGCCCTGAACCACACGAAGCCGGATCTCTGGATCCTCTGCGAAGACGGCGTTTTGAAGGCGGACCTCACCGGCTACGGCGAGCACCGCGGGAAAAACGAAGCTCAAACCCAAAGGAACCCAAACGGCAGGATTCGTGACCCCTTTGCCGGACCGCCAAACGGTGCCCGGCATGGCCGCAGCAAGCACTGTCAAAAGACCTAGGCCGTAAGGACCGACCAATGCAGCGCCTTGAAGCGTAGAATCAGCAAATGACCAGACGTGGCCGATGAGGTTCCAGGGGAATCCCGTGAGAACGGTCCCGCGGAGCCATTCAGACGCTGTCCAGGCTACGGCCAGAGACGCCGCTTCACCGCAGCCGAGTCGGACCAGAACGCGAGATGCGACGGCCGCCAGCGCTGGGAAGGCAGCCAGGAAGGCGGACAGGGCCAAGACGGCCGGAAACCCGAGCCAACCCATGCGGTCGGCATCGACGAGGAAGCTGTCGCCGATCCAATAGAGTCCCGCCAGAAAGTATCCCAGACCGAAGAGCCAGCCTGTTCTGCCCGCTTCCCACAGACCGCGATCTCCTCGCAGTAAAAGCAGAAGGCCGGAAAAGCCGACGAGCAGCATTGGGAGCGCGTAAACCGGCGGTAACGCAGACGCGCACGCTGCCCCTAGCAATGGTATGCCCAGGTACTTCGCCCACCTTGACGATCGCGGCTCAAATGACACGGTCCGCTTGGGCGCAAATCGACGTTTCTGACGCCACCCGAGGCGCATCAGGATGTGGCCTTGCATGGAACACCCCACGGATAGTCCCTCTGTCGCGCACCACGATGATCGAGAAACGGTCCACGGCACCTTTCCGCGAGTGCCGCCTTCCTGGGGATGTGGCTTCGATCAATTTTCAGCACGGGTGCCATCCAATCCCATTTGCTCAACTCCACCTCGGAGAGGTTGCAGGCGTTGCCGCGACCGAGCGCTCGACTATGCGAGTTCTGTCCCTTCGACTGCGAATCCAGGCGCTCCGCCTCACCGCACGGCGGGGCCGTTGGCAGGTCTGAGAACGCTGCGCTTCGCTACCTGGCATCGAAATCGAGGACGCGGTTCTAGGTTTTTAGAAAGACCATGGGAGGTGGGCAGGGCGGCGCGATTGAGCGGTCGAGAACATGCTTCGACGCGGACTCGATGCCCAGGGATTGCCGGTTCGGGTATCCAATTTGGGAAGCTGACAGATCCAGCGCCAAGGAACAGCTCGCCTGGGCTGCGCAGGTTAGATGAGAAGCGTGCCCCGTACCGCCGTGTTCGGCATTATTTGTCCCAACCGTTGCGATCCCTATCTGCCCCGACCACTCGCCCTCGACAAAGGCAGACGCATCAATGGCCCACGCCGCAAGCAACGCAATTGTCCAGACAACCATTGCGAACAGTCTTGGCCCGCTGCCTAACTTGTGGCTCCTGGATTCCGATTGGATAGATCGTCGAGTTCGCCAACCCACTGATAGCTGTCTCCACTGGATTATTCCAGTCAACGTGCGAATTGCGTCAAGATTGTGGCTCGCCAATTTCTCATGACCACCGCTCGTTGGTATGAAGCGGAATGTGGCGGGGTTTCGCCTCCTGGCGCAGCATCGAGAGTGCTCATTGCCCCGGACGTTCACAGGGTCTTAACCGGACGCTGCCAGGATCGCCGCGACGGCTCAGACAAGTGCCGGATCATCGCGCCAACGTACGAGTGCGACAAAAATGGCGACGAAGGCGTGAATCGAAAAACTATCACTTGACCTTCCACCAGGGGGAACCCCCACCTCCCGGGTCGAGTACATCAAAGCGTGAGATTGAATTGCGATGGATCTGACCGAAGGCATAAAGAGACGATTGGCACGGACGGGCCAGATTTTGGCCGTCCTCGCCGTTCTGTTCCTGGCCTTCAATCCGCAATCGCTTCATGCGCTATCCGACCAAACTGACGGTCACAGTCATTTCGGATTCCTTTGCAGTGCGCTGGACACCGATCAGTCATCGTCGGACTCTGAAGGTGGGACGCCAAGTCCCCACGGAGACTGCATCCATCATTTCGATCCCTTGGTTCAGTCGCCAGCAGAGCAGCCCTCGCGCGATGCCTCCGTCGAGGAATCGCCGCCACATTTCGGGCCTGCTCGACAGCAGATCCACACCTTCGATCCTCCCCCGCCCCGAGTCCCCTCCTGATCTCCTGAAGCGTTTCCGAGCGCGTCGAGTTCTCGTGGACCGAGAGCCTGAATTCGACCGTTGAAAACTGGGACGACGACAGGAGGGGATAGAATTCGCCGCCAGTTTCGGCGAGCGAGCATCCGATCCCACAGCCAGCCGGCCCAATCCCGCTAGCCGGTACAACTCACGACCTTGTGTACTCATTCCGACCTCGACGAGCCCTGTCAGGGGCTTCATGAGGACGGTCTTTCCCCGGACTTTCCCTGCGCCGAATGCAGTGTGACGCCGGAACCATGTAGGCCGCGTGCCTTACCATAAGAAAGAGGAAATTTTTATGCCCATCAACATCTCCAAGACGCTTCTCGCCTTCACGACAATTGTCGCGCTCACCGCCTCCGGCTCGGTATTGGCCGGTGGCACACACGGCAACGGCCAAGCCGACGAGCAAGGACATGGGCATGCCGACATCGTGGCCTTCGGCGGCCCCGGCGAGGCATCAGAAGTTAGCCGGACGATCGAGGTCGTCATGGTCGACAACTACTTCGAGCCCGAGAAGCTCGACATCGAGGCCGGCGAAACGGTGCGCTTCGTGGTGAAGAACCAGGGTGAGTTTTTGCACGAGTTCAACATCGGCACGGCAGACATGCACGTCGAGCATCAGAAAGAAATGATGACCATGATGGAACACGGCATGCTCACACCGACCGGTATGAACCACGATATGATGAAAATGGATCACTCGGGATCGGGCATGTCGGGCCACGTCCACGACGATCCCAACAGCATTCTGGTGGAGCCGGGCGCCACTCAGGAGCTCGTCTGGCGCTTCGCCAAGACCGACGATCTGGAGTTCGCCTGCAACGTGCCCGGCCACTACGACTCCGGGATGATGGGCGAGATCGCCTTCGACAAGATCAACCAGACCGCCAGCGGTAGCTGATCAGGCCCTCGGAAGGAGAGCGCCATGGACACCCAACACGCCAAGCACCTAGGACAGACCGTCCTCAAATCCGCCGCCATCGCCGGTTTCGCCTGGGCCCTGCTCGGCGCGTCTCCTTCCCTGGCGGGCCGTTACGAGCTGACCGTCGACCCGGTCGAGATCGACACCGGCGATTTCGTCAAGACCGGGGTCGGCTTCAACGGGTCCTCGCCGGGGCCCACGCTCCGCTTCAAGGAAGGCGAGGAGGTGACCATCGAGGTCACCA